>JARVGJ010000010.1 GCA_029762595.1 Methanolobus sp.
AAAGATATTAGTGCATAACCTTGACAGGTATATCAAGGTTATACTTGTTGTCAAAATGAGGATTTCTACAGAGCCGTAATTCCGATTACTTATACCGTTCGCTCATGGTAAATTAATTTTTTCCTGATCAATTGTCTTTGATATTTGCTCCGCTTTCATTGATAACCGATGGTATTCAGGTGTTTCTATGAGTTCCATTGGAAGCTTAAGAGCATTCATAGAATCAAGTGATTGAGATACAGAGGCTGTCTGCCCACCTTTTGATGCTTTTGTTCCCAGTTTACCTATATAATTGATAATCTCCTCCAGGATCAGGGGGTCTGCCTTTTGCGCTATGCATGAAATGCCAATTGACCTAAGAGAATCTATAACCTTTGAAGCTTCCCCGTCATAGTTTTTATCGAGTGCTTTCTGGCCAATATAATAAAGATGATCTATTACTGCAGACAGTACATTCTTCTGATGATGTCCTGCTGCAACTGTTCCAATCTGTTCAATAGATGAGGAAGCCTGTAATACAGATTCAGACGGGTCGCTTTTCTCTAACTGCTTCCACAGGATCTCAAGATTTCTGATCACAATAAATGTGGCATCTTCATCACTATGATTCAAAGTGAACTTTCCAAATCTTGCCAGACGTGAAAAGATATAATAGGCAAGTACTTTTCTCTCTGTAGGTTCAAGATCGTTGTATACGAATATCTCCCTGGCACGCATTCCTATGATGTTCAGACCGTTCCTTGTGGTTTCAAAGTCATGGTTTAGAAGAGAACTGCTTATAATGTCGATGATTGGTTGTATGGGATCTTTTTCCCGGGTATTGCGGGTATCCGAACCTATGGCTGCTGTTATGTTCCCGACTGTTATTTTCATGGCCTGCATACCAAGCAACGTTGAAGGTTTAAGCATGTTCAATGTCACGAAGAGATAAGGGAACAATATAAGGAATGAATAAACTCCAATATAGAATGCAAATGAGATGCGGAAATGCATATCAACAATGTTCTCATTTGTTATTGACTTGAGAACGAATAATCCGTAGATCATGGATACAATGTAAATAACCACGAGTATCCAGAAATCAGGGTTATATCCCTTAAGCAGGTCCATCATCCTAACGGAATAGGAACTTGAAGCCAGTTCCACGGCCACAAGACTTAATGTGACTATTATGGCCATTATGGCTGCTTCACTCTGTATCAGTGCACTGATCATATACCGGGCACTGGTCATATCATAATCATCCGGGCCAAATTGCAATACAATAAAATGCGATATCCCAAAAATGAGGATAAATAGAATAAAGTAGAACAAGATCCTTGCGATCCACAGCTTCAAAATATCTTTTGAAAGGCGGTCTTTTACCAGTTCTTTTATTGGTCTGGAATATATCATTGTTAATTAGAGGCTTAAAGTCTCAATACAGTTATTTAAAAATTATTTTGCCTTTCTTTCTCTATTTTGAAGGTTTATGTATTTTGCGATTTCATCCTATATCAATCATCCAACATTAAGTATTTATAGCCGGAAAACTTTGCTTTTTATTAAGATTAATCTGCCATTGCATCCTATGGCCGCAGGCAGGTAAACACTGCCTGATGACTTAATACATTTTAAACATAAAAGGGAGTGAAATTATGCCGGATTGGGTATTTGCCATAAAAGAAGAAGACCTGAAAGAAGGAAAGATCAAAGTTGTGAAAACCGGGGACAAAAAAATAGCCATGATAAAAAAGGACTCAGAGGTGTATGCACTTGTAAACGAGTGTCCGCATGAGGGGTGTCCGCTCAAGAATGGCACCCTGGAAGATTATGTGCTCAAATGTGGCTGTCACAACTGGGGCTTTGACATACGCACCGGGGAGAACGTGGATACCGGAGAGTACATCGATATGGAGGACCCTAAAGTAGAGGTCTTTAAGACACGTGTTGAAGATGGAAATATAGAGATTTATGTTTAAAGGTACTTAAGAGCAGATACTGGAAAGAAGACCGGATATTATTCCGATTCGATCTTCCTGTTTCTGCAATCAATCAGAAAAACCACAATCAACAGTTTGCACAGTGAAGATCATCACTGTGCTGATTAATATGCTTGTATGATGATGCACTTCATATTGGCTTCATATTAATACGACTATTAATACCCCTATTCCTGGCTCTGTAGAAATCCTTTCTTTATTAATAAACCACAAATAAATACGGATACATTCACCTCCTAGGGAGTTGAGTGTATCTGCGGTTCACAAATTATTGATAATAGGTTTTCTACAGAGCCCTATTCCTGCGTCTTTTTCTGCAGGACAAAAAAGACATATCCGTATTCGTCCTGGTATTTACGGAATATTTCTATTTCCTTTCTTGAAAAAGCTATTGTGGATTCTCCATCTTCATTGCCCCTGAACTTTTCAGCGACCTCATCAAGTCTTTTCTCCAGATGAACATAGAAATTATCCCACCATGCACAAGCCGGCAGCCTGAACCGGTCAATTACACGATAACCGGCAGCTTCAATTATCTTTTCGTTCGCAGGAATGGTCTTCATGGCCGGGTAACATTCCTGCCAGAACTGAAACAGCTCCGCACAAGGAGTATCGGTGAACCATGCAGCTTCGGTCAGTGCCATGAACCCCTCATCCTTAAGAAAACGCTTCCAGTATTGCAGTCCTTTTTCAAAACCCATGACAAAGATCGCACCTTCGGACCAGATGATATCGAATTCTTTATTCTCAAAAGGCAGGTCATCCATGGAAGCACAAACTGTGGATATCCTGTCAGCAATTCCCTCTTCCCTGGCTTTCTCTATCAGTTGTTCCAGGTATGGCTCATAGATATCAACGGCAGTGATATGACATTTATCACATATCCTTGCCAGATGCCGGGTCTGCATACCGGCTCCACAACCGATATCAACTATCCTGAAACCAGGTTTGAGGGCCGGGATCAGACGGAAGGCTTTTTCAGTACACTCATCAAGACCGGGACCCTGGCGCGGTAAACCATCAAATATCTCAAAAATCGCAGATTCTTCCATAGGTACAAATAGGGGTATAAATAAAAGTATTTTTGGTCCTCTGTCTTTGAGTCTTCAGGACATTCTGTCTGACTTTTCCCACAGTCTGTACATCACTCTTCCAGCTGGAAAAAAGTCCTGAATATCCTGATGGAGTCCAGGAAGTCCTGTTTACCCATCAGCTCCCTGGCTGAATGCATTGCCAGCATCGGCACACCTGCATCCACCACATGAACAGGCATATATTTGCTAAGCAACGGACCCAAGGTCGTGCCTCCGGGATGGTCTGAATGGTTCACGAATTTTTGGTATTTCACACCGGCTTTGTCACACAGCTGCTGGAAAGCTGCAATGGTCTCAACTTCCGATGCATAGGAACGGTTACAACTTACTTTAATAGCCATTCCTTTGTTCATTACCGGCTTGTTAGTGATATCACTCTTTTCACTGTAATTGGGATGTAAAGCATGGGCCCCGTCTGCCGAGATAACAAAGAAGCTCATCTTTTGATGGATGGATTGTTGTTCCGCTCCTGCCACTTCCATAAGGATCTTTTGCACAATATTGCTCAGCATCACAGAATCAGCACCCTGCCGGGTCGCAGAACCGATCTCCTCATTGTCCATGAATGCCACCATGTTGATCCCGTCCTTATGCTGTGACTCTGTAAGAGCTTGCATCGCAGCATACACCATGGACAGATCGTCTATCCTCGGGCAGGAGATGAACTCCTCTTTTGAGCCCACCAGCATGCCTTCTTCACTACAGTAGACACTCAGGTCCATGTCCAGGATATCTTCACGATCAACCCCGGCTTCCCGGGCAATCAGGTCCAGCAGATAATTTTCCCTGACCTCACCTTCTATCAGCCGGGTCAGGAGTGGTTGCATATCTTTTTGAACCTTGATCTCCACTCCTTTATTGACCTCGCGGTTCATATGGATGGCCAGATTGGGGATGATAAGTACAGGTCTTTGAAGATCCAGGTGAATAACTTCGGGCTTTAGAACCTTGTCGGACTTCACAGCTATTCTTCCGGCAATGGATAAAGGACGATCGAACCAGGTATTCAGAATGGGGCCGCCATAACGTTCCACGTTCAGTGTCAGCATTCCTTCACTGTTCACCTCAGGCTCGGGCTTTATTCTGAATCCGGGACTATCTGTATGAGCAGCGATGATCTTCACTCCTTTTGGCGCAGATCTGACACTTGCGATACTAAAGCCAACCAGCATGGAAGGATAAGGGGTCAGATAGTATTTTCCCGATGGATCCAAGGTCCATGGTCCATTCATTTCCAGTCCGGTAAAACCTTCCGTTTCCAGACGTTCTCTTATGGTATCCACTGTCTGAACGGATGTTGTCGCTTTTTTCATAAACCCGAAAAAGTCACTGATATAATCCCTGTTATGATTCCTCATCTGAGCCATACTTGCCACCCTTTTTAATGGTGCCCATATGCATTCAGCTTTGCAATGGACTTTAAATCTTTTTCCTTTTATCACACCATTTTTAGCACTAAAGTAGATAACAGTATAGTAGATGATGTAGATAATAGATTTCCAGGATTCTTAATCCTGCAACTTTAGGTGAAAAGAAAAAGTACAAAGAATGCATGTAAGTGCCAGAAACTGAGGGAATACAAAGAAAGAAGCTGAAACGGAGAATTGTATATCAGGTACAGGCCTGAAAAATACCATCCACCATCAAAAAAACACAATGCAAAAAATTATATTTAACTAAATTAATCCAATTTTTATATATATATATATAATTCTGCCCAAACTGGTGGTATCATGGCAAAATACGCAGCAATCATCTTTGCACTGGTCTTTGTGGCAATAGTATATGTACTCACAGCAGAGCCACTGGCTGCCCTGGGAGCTGCTATTGCTGTATCCTTGGTGGTTGTATTATACCGGCAGAAACTCAACGACAGCTGGAGAGGCACCATCACCGAGCAGAAAGAGGAAAAATACATACAGAAGGATTATGACGAGAATGATAACGTCACAACCTACAAACAGTACAGGACCTATTCTTATGTCAGGCTGGATAACGGCAAAATCAAAAAAATGGAACTTGGACCTGAATGGGAAGTCGGTGATGTCATCGAGAAAAGGAAAGGAGAATACGGGTTCCGAAAACTGTAATTAACCGAACCGGCCTTGATCTTAAACCCTTCATTAAACTTATTATCTTTTTTGAAGCAGGCTTTGTCATTCCATACCTATCGTTCCAAAGACCCGGACCACCTGCATCTACCGAACCAAAAAGATAGCATATAAGCTAACAGATATGAAAACATATACTAAAAACATATACTAAACACTTGACTGATGTGAAGGTTTCAAAGGCTTTACAGAATATTTTTTAATGCACATGCCATAAAAATGAAGGTTGTGGAGGTGGAGGTAGAATTGATGGCGTTGTGATATTTTAATGATCTGTAAAGCCTGTGAATTGGATTGCGGATATAATTTGGACTTATGATTGGTAAGGCAATGATTATGAGAGCGGTCCTTAATATGAAATAAGGGTTTTAACCTTATCGGTTAAACCCCCATTTGCTTTAGTTCTCCGAAGAAAACTTCTTAGTACTACGTTTAAAGACCGTAGTTCTCTGGCTTGAAGACCGGAACTTCTGCCTTGTACTTCTCCATGCATTCGGTTGCGAATGTTTCGGACTCGGATGTAAGTGCCTCGAGTTCTGCGGTTGCCTTTGCAAGTGCGCCAAGCTCGAACTTAGTCATCTCAAGACCCTCGGAGGTGTTCAGGATGTTGCAGCATTCCATTGCAGCATTCTTTGCACGGAGGAAGATGTCCTCTCCGTCCTTTACGATTGCCTCTCCTACCTTGTATGCATTGTCGTATGCAAGGATGTAGGACTGCGGGTCTCTGAACCTGTCAGAAGCCATAAGGAGGTCCCTGAGGATCTTCTCGTTACCGGATTTGAGTGCAGTGTTCATGAGTGCACAGTCGTAGTTGAGGGACTCGGACCAGCACTGTACGGTTGTACCACCGAATTCACCATGGTATTCAACGGATTCGTTTGACCAGAGGTCACAGCACTGCATGATAAGGTTACCCATGACATCAGAGTGAGCACAGGTTGATGTCTTACCTTCAAAGGACATTGGCATACCTGTGATTCCCTTTATTATGATGTTCTCGTAACCACAGTCCTTACCCGGACCTGTTGCACCTGATTCGTATGCTGCAAGTGATCTTGCACCTGCGATCGTTCTTGCGACGATTGCAAGGGTGTGTGCAAGGTTCTTATCAAGGAGACCACCTGCAATGAACATTGCAGTGTTTGCCTGTGCACAGTCTGTGTCACCGGCTGCGGTTACTCCCTTCTGCTGTGCGACCTTTGCGATCTCCTGCCAGAGGTAGCTCATGTCCATGGTACCAAGGCAGCCGATAGAATAGAGCATACCTGGAACATCATTCCTGAGTACTGCGTAGTCGAAGATCTCTTTTCCACCCATTGACTCAATGGACAGGAGGTCTGCGCCGCTCTCTGCAACCTGATCGAAGGACTCCATGACCACTGTCATCTTGTCGCCTCTAAGATCGAGGAATTCCTTGTTTTCCCTGATATCACCAGGTGTGTGTCTCAGTGCGCATTTGATCCCGTATTCTTCGTTGTACTCTTCCATGATGGTCTTCTGTGCGTGTGCAACAGCTGCTCCCCATTCAGGATTGTTGGTCATCTGCTGGACGTGTTCTGTCTCAAGTACTACGGATGGGAAACCGACCTGGACCATTCTTGACATGATGTCCTTTGTGATCCTCTGGTACTCGTTTACGAGTTTTTCCTTGGTTTCCCCGGCTTCCGGCCTTGGTGCATAGTTTACTTCTGCAGTTGTGTAGCCTGCACCGATCTCAAGGTCAAGACCTGCTTTTACAGGTTTCTTTGCGCGTCCGAATACCATCTCATCAGCTTCGGCGTAAGCCATTGTTGTGAATCTGTTAATTGCCATTTTTGTCACCTCAGTGGTTGTGGAATTTAGCTCTAAGGTCTGCAATATCTGCGCCTTTCAGGATAGCATCTGCCATCTTTGGTGCATCTGCTGCTTCTTCACCATATACTCCAAGTGAGTATGTCTCAACGAAGTCCTGGTTCACAGCTCCGCCACCACATGCAAATGGAAGGCTGAGTCCACCCTCAACGAGACGGTCATTGACCTCCTTGAATGCGTACATTGTGGTTGTCATAAGTGCTGTACCGGTGAGCATCATTGGCTTTTCCTTCTTTACGGCTTCAATAACTTCATCGACCGGACAGTCACGACCAAGGTCGACCACTTCATAACCTGCTGCTCTGAGCAGAGCTGCGACAATTGACTTTCCGATATCATGTACGTCACCTTCGGCAACGTGTACAACGATCTTGCCTTTTGTCTCAGGGCTTGCACCTGATTCAGCCTTACAGAACTCGATACCTTCAAGCATTGCATCTGCGGACATCATTACGTTTGGAAGGAAGATGACACCCTGATCGTAAAGGTCTGTGACTACCTTCATACCTACCATGAGTGCATCGTCAATGAGTGCAATTGGGTCCTTGCCTGCTGCAATAGCTGCTTCAAGACCTTCGATAACATCATCTTCTTCACCCTCAAAGATCGCTTCTGCAATAGCCTTGTATAACTCATCTTTTGGATAGAGTTCGGCTGCTGATTCTTCGGGGGTCATTGTTTTTTCCATTTTAACATTGTATCTTATGAGGATACCTTCTTTGTCTACTATTAACATTCTATACCTCCTTCAATTCATTGTATTTTAACTAGCTGAGCTTTGGGTCAAGCTCAATCCAATCTACACAAAAGGTTCAGTTGAACCTCAAAATATGCATCATATGATACTATATAAACGTTGTGTTTAATGAATACTATTATATAAACCATACGAGTAAAAATAAATAATAGATAATTTATAAAAGTAAATATAAGTGCCTACTGATGTTGATTAAATAAAAAATACATTTGTAAGACATTATGATTCTAAAAAGAAGTACAAAAGCTTTATATATAATTACTAAAAGGATATCATAGTTTAATCATATAAAAACTAATGTTTAGTAAATAATACACATAATAAGAAAAAGCAGAATCAAATTAGATTAATGACCCTACACATATTGAATATAATACACAAATCCTTTTCAAAAAAAAGTTACTCAAAAATCAAAAGAAAAGTTTAAATACAAGTGTTTTACAACTTTGCTAAAAGATATAACAAAATTATAAAAGTAACTGTTAAATTGAGAATTTGACTTTAAAAACAAGCATTAATTTAATAGAGCACACATAAAAAATCACAAATACTCATCAATATTATTTCAGACTGATGTGTGGAAATATAGATATATTTGTAAAGTAACAACTAAAATCAGGGATTTTCCCTGGAGACACATATTGTTATCTGACTGTCTCCAAGTTGCCCCATTGAACAACGCATCTCAACAGAAATAACCTCTCCGGAAGATGCCTCAAAAGGTATCCTGCAAACATTTGAACGGCCATTAAGAATCTCTTTGAGAACAGACGCTGCCTCAAGGAATTTTTTCTGTGGATAGAGATTAAGCAGATTAACACCTGTAAGTTCATCTTCTGTGTATCCTAGTCTTTTACATGAATACGGATTTGCATAAAGTATACACCCATCCGTGTCAAGCATGAAAACAAGTTCTTCCATGTACTCAAATATAACCTGCAGATTCCTTATGTTCTTTTGAACATCTGCCTGCTCACGCATGCGACCGATCACAGGACCTATCTGAGAAGAGATAGCTTCCAGTGAATCCCGGACTTCAAAAGGAACCTCGTAAGCACTATGTGATGCAAGCATCAATATTGCCACAAGCTCCATTCCATACCTGATGGGTATCAAAGCCGTGGCTTCAAGCCTCTCATAGCTTGATCTTTCACCAGGTATCATTGCAGTCAGTTCATAATATCGTGTGTAAAGAGGGTATTCAGTCTTAAAAAGGCGGGCATTAATGGACCTGCCACTGTAGTGCCTTGTGCTTTTAATAAAATCAGAAGAAAGGCCGGAATGAGCGACGATGTTCATGTCACCGGTATCCCCGTCAACCAGATAAAGAGCACCACAATCAAGATTTTCCATGCTGGCTGTCAGCTCTACAAGCTGAGAGAACATATCCCCAACATCACCAAGCGGACTTAATAACATACCCATATCAGAGCCAATCTGCATAAAATTCTTGACATTCTTCCGTTCAGTAATATCAACAATAATGCCCTGTATGTAATGAACATTCCCTTCATGATCCCGCTTTATTACAGATCTTTCATCCACCCACCGGATCTCGCCGGACTTTGTGAGTATACGATATTCAAACGAAAGGTTATCGTTCCCTGAAAACGTATCATACTCCATGGTGAGCCTTTCCATATCCGACGGATGCACAATATCACCATAAAGCAGTTCACCTGAAATAAAAACAGTCGCATCATAACCAAACTGGGATATATTCTCTGAGACAAAATCCACTTTCCAGCCCTCATCAGGTCTCCAGAAGAAGACAACTGCAGGACTGCTTTTTATGACAGTTTCCAGGACTTTCTGGACCTCAATAAGTTCAAGTAGTTCCTTTTCTTTATGTTTCTGCTCTGTAATGTCCCTTATAATAGCCATTATTGCAGGTCTGCCTTCATGTTCTATGATCGAGGAGCTGATTTCTGCAGGAGTATTAGTTCCATTCCTTGAGACCAGTTCGATCTCATGCTTAAACGAAGCTTTACGGTTCTTATCAAGGCTTCTCCTGAACTTGTTCATTACAAGGCGCTTGTATTCTATTGACAGGAAATCTCCAAATGGCCTTCGTATGATTTGCATCCTTGAAAAACCTGTTATTTCACAGAACTTCATATTGGCAAAAATGAGCAGATCATCCTGAACTATGATAATCCCATCATTTCCCTCCTCTACAAGTGTGGAGTACTTTTTCTCGGAAGCCTTTAGTTCTGCTTCCGCCTTTTTCCTGTCAGAGATATCCCTGACAGCCATCATAACGCAGGGTTTTTCCTCATATACTATAAAAGAAAGGCTGATCTCCGCCGGGAATATCTCACCATCCTTTGTAAGAAACTCTATGTCATGATTGCGACGAATACTAAGACGATCTTTGAGCACTTTTTTGACACGTTTACCTACCATGCGCTGATAATCCACAGGCACATGGTCAGTAAAAAGACTGCCAAGCAATTCTTCCTTTGAATATCCTATCAATTCCGAGAACTTGGAATTTGAAAACCTGAACATCCCATCCAGAAGAATGATTATACCGTCATTGCCTTTTTCAACAAGTGTGGAATATTTCTCCTCGGAAGCTTTAAGTTCAGCCTCTGCTTTCTTTCTTACCGATATGTCCCTGACAGCCATCATTACAGAAGGGCTGTTTTGATATAATATATATGAAAGACTTATCTCTGCGAAGAATCTGCTATCATCTTTTGTGAAAAATTCTACTTCATCATTTCTCTTGAGACTGCTTTTATCTTTCAGTACCTTTTTGATACGTTTACCTACCATACGATGATATTCCATTGGCAGATGAACAAAGAGGTCCTGCCTATCGAGTTCATCCTTTTTAAACCCGGTCATAAGACCGAATTTGGAATTTGTAAAGCGCAGCATACCATCCTGGATGATAACAAGGCCATCATTGCCTTTTTCCACAAGTGTGGAATACTTCTCCTCTGATGCTTTTAGCAGGGATTCGGCTTCTCTTTGAACAGTGATATCCTCCATGGAAAGAAGGATGCAACGATCTTCATTTTCTGCTGCATCAAGTCTCTGTGCACTGAGGCACAATACCCTGCTGCCAGCACCTTCCATATCAAAAGCAATTTCAAGTCTCTCAGAAGAAGTGTTGCCTTTCAGTCTCTCTTCAAGGAAATTCCTCAAGCGGGACATATTGTCATTGGTTTGATAAAGATCAAAGAAAAAGGATCCTTGCGCATCTGCCGGATTAATGCCAAAAAGCTCATAAAAGTATCTGTTGGCATAGATTACATGGAATTTGCGGTCCAGCACCAAAAGTGGGTTCTGGAGCTTATCGACTATTTTTTTGCAGTAATCGTCTTTCACATCACTGACTTTTCCGTTTCCAGGGTTGTCTTCCACAAAGACAAGTCCGTGGATCAGATCAAAGCCTTCCTGTGGAATTCTGAAGGTCCTTTCTGTTACATTTAAAATACGGCCTTCTTTTGACAGGATCCTGTATCCGGATGAAAAATATCTATTTTCAGGCTCAGATATGAAACAGGCAAAATCCTTCTCAAGTTCCTGAAGATCATCAGGATGAACAATATCCGGATATGTCAGCTCACCTGAAATAAAATCCCCGGGCAAATAACCTAAAAGAGAGATCTCTTCTGAAACCGATATCAATGGCCTTTTTACCTTGTCTGTCCATAGAAAAGACATGACATTTCCGGCAGATCTGAGCTCCTCAGCCTTAAGGCATGAAATATGTCTGGTTTCCAGTGGATCTTTGCAGCTGATTATCTGGCCTCCCGTTCAATTATTATCATGCACTTAGGACATAAAGTGTATTTATTATATAATTACAGATGTAAATCTGTAAATATCATATATGATTATATGAAAGACATATCATTACACACATTCTCAGGCAACCGGGCAAAAAAGGAGACATTAAATAGATTAAAAGTACAGATTAATATCTGGCTCTCATCTGAATTTCGTACTTCCTTTAATCCAATCTACACAAGAGGAACATATAATCTTTAGGTGTGAGCCACCTGTCCATTTCCTTCATTGTTTCTGCAAACCTCAATGCATATGGAACAGTTCCCTTAATTCCTCAATACTCTTCTTCTTGAGTATGAGATCTGCGATCTTTGGCACCTGTGCAGCATCCTCACAATAGATACCCAGTTGGTAATTCATCACAAAGTCCTGCGTTACCGCACCACCTCCACATATGAATGGTATCTTTATGTTATTCTCAAGTAAACGGTTATTGACTTCCATAAAAGAATACATTGTCGTAGTCATCAGGGAAGTACCTGTAAGCATGATAGGCCTGTATCTTAGCACAGCCTGGATAACTTCATCCGTTGGTACATCACTTCCCAGATCTATGACATCATATCCGTTGGATCTTAAAAGGACCGTTAATATTTTCTTTCCGATGTCATGAATATCCCCTTCTACAACATAGGAAACAACCGTTCCCTTGTATTCATGGCTCTTCCCTGATATCTGTTTACAGTATTCGATCCCATCACTCATTGCATGGGATGAAATTATCACATCTGGCAGGAACAGAAGTCCGTCATCGTATAACTGGGACACTATATCCATTCCGGCCATCAGAGCATCATCTATAAGGGAAATTGGATCCCTTCCTGCCTCAACTGCATCTTTAAGGGCAGCTATGACCTCATCTTCATCACCTTCAAAGACTGCCTCTACTACATTGCGCAGGAGGATGTCCGGAGGAAAAAGATCTCTTGCTACTTCATCCGCAGAGAGTTCACTCTCTAGTTTGACGTTGTACCTGACAAGGATACCTGTTGGATCTATATCCAGCATTGAGCCTCCTTAAACGGGGTTGCGTTTTACGTACTGTGCCTGTCTGTTTACTGTTAATGGATTAGACGCAATAATTGATATTATATGCACATTTACTGACGGCTAGCTTTAGTGCAAATCTGCTATGTAAAGCTGACGTTAGGACAAAAGATAAAATAGAAAAATCATGACAGTTTTCTACAATGATTTACCATCAGGACTCAATCCTCATTCCCGGCATCTTCCCACAGGCCAAAAAGATTTCCCTCGGTATCCAGACAGATAGCAAGATAACCCCAGCCCGGAACAGGCATCTGGTTTATCACTTTGCCCCCGGCTTTTTCTATCTTATCGGAGTATTCTTTTATAGATGGGACCCCGATATAGCCGGCAATCCTCTGCTCTGGCTCACCACGCAGACCCATTCCGCCACCTACCCCCTTTTCACCATCTATACCTGCCGTTTCAAAGAGATAATAGTCCATTTCAGGAGATGGTTTTTCAAATTTCCAGTCAAAAATGGAAGAATAGAACTTCTTTGCACGTTCAAGATCATCTGTTGGTATATCCATGTGAACAAATGTTGGCATTTATAACCCCCGGAAAATATAGGGCTGAAAACTATTAATCATTTTGCTTGATCACTTTGCTTGCAGCAATGCACCAAATCCTTTATAGTCTATTCTGCCATTGCAAATCTGATGAACCCGGGATCTAAAAAACCATATGTGGAACTTATTACGGGTTCTGTGCTGTTTGGTTTGATGGGTGTTTTCGTTTTCTATCTCCAGGACATACCTACGGGCCCTCTGATATTCTATAAACAGCTTTTCGGTATTATTGCATTGTTTCTCTTCATGGTGATCACAGGAAAGCTGTCCAGGATAATTCCGCGCAAAAAAAAAAGATATCTTTTGCTGCTTGGCATAATTAACACCACAACACTTTTCGCATACCTTGTATGCATAAGGTATACCAGTTTTTCAGTTGCAATACTTATGCTTTATACGGCACCAATGTATGTTACCCTGCTTTCACCAATGATACTCAAAGAAAGCATCAGGCGAAACGGGATAATTGCCCTGGTGCTCTCTCTTATCGGTCTTTTGTTCATTGTAGACATAAACAATATAGCTGCAGGACAGATGATTGGAAGCTGGTACCTGATAGGAGTTGCAGCAGGAATACTATCGGGTTTTTCTTTTGGAAGCTCTATTGTAGTTGTTCGTTATGTGAAAGACGAATATACAGGCATGACCCTGATATTCTGGTATACACTGATAGGTGTCATACTGCTCCTGCCCTTTGCCGGAGGAGTGCCGGTCCAGGTATTTGCAGACAATCTTAGCATGCTTGTATTGTTCGGTGTTGTAAATACCACAATGGCTGCACTATTGTTCATAAACGGCATCTCACAGATAGAAGCACAGAAAGGAAGCATACTGGCATTGATAGAACCGGTAAGTGGTATCTTTTTTGATTACACCATTCTGCAAACACCGCTAATAGCCAACACCATAATAGGATGTATATTCATTTTACTTGGTGCCTACATTGCCATAACAGAAAAGAGTCCCCGCAGATTCGGAAAGTATTTCCGTGTTCAGGTATGATGCATATCTTAAAGGATTCTTTTTTATCTTCAAAGAGTTGTTCTTCCATAAGAGGAATAATTAATTATATATAGACATTTTAACATGTTTTTAAGTATCTGCCATTCAATATAAGTGACTGGTGCAGAATTAACAGTGTTAACTATAGAACACGTGGAGACAATATTATGAGGATGCTTGAAGAGTTCTTCCCTGAATTTACTGAGAAACTTGATGAGATCGATGAAATGTATGCCCAAAAAAGGCCAATAGATGAAAAAACATATCAATTCCTGTGTTTTTCCCTTTCAATCAAAGCCAGGTCAAAACCATGCGTACTTAAACACTTTAAAGGTGCACTTGAGGCAGGTGCCACAGTAAAAGAACTTTCGTATATACTTGCACTCACAATGAGAGAAGCAGCAGGAGCCGATGACTGCTGGACACATGATGTTCTGGGTGACTGGAAAGAGATCCTGAAAGGAAACGTATGCTGCAGTTGTGCCGGTGATGATGAGAAATAAAATCGCTTAAAAGAATAGCGATTGTTTTTATATACATAATCCGTAAAATAAATAAAAATATTAATATATAAATTATACAATAGAATTCTCTTATCCTATAAACTAAACTAAACTAAGTTTGAATATCAGGTAACTTAAATGCAATAATGGCAATTACGTCAGGGACATAAAAAAAAAGCCCGGTGATATCCGGAATACATTCCAGTTACCTGAGTACTATATATCATATATCTTAAGTCTAAAAACAGGCACTGATATGAAGATAACCCTGCAGAGCATCTTAATATTCTCAATGAAAATCAGTAATTGGGATTAGTCATTCTATCTCTTCGATAATTATTGGGATTTCTGCAATTTTCATTGCCAGACCCTTTGATATCTTTTCGTTTTCCACCCAGTATGCATTCATCACAGTTGGAGGAACATAACAATTATCGCATATCTCCTTCTTCATGCTCTTTACCAGCAGTTCATAGTAAGGGATAGTCTGCTGGGACATTTCCACGTTCGGGAGATCAAAATCACAACCCCATTCTTGTAATTGCTGACAGTCCGTTTCAATATGGACATGTGTTTTCCTACCGTTGGAAACAGCTGTCACGAGGCTTTTATGCCCACATAACTGATTTACTGACATTGTTACAACCATGTCTTATCCTCTTTAACTCCCCTATTACCAGGATTAACTGATCTCTTCAAACTTGATACTTATGGTTCTATACTCCGTTGCAATATCTTTGGGAATCTTTTCATTCTCTATCCAGAATGCATTCATGACTGTTGGAGGTACATAGCAATTACTGCATATGGAATACATTTCCCGTTTCCTGTTAAGCAGGTCAAAAGATACATCCCTGTTCATCAGATCGATTTTTGGGATATTGAATTCGTTACCCCATTTTTTAATTTTCTCACAGGTCGTATTCACAAAAATACGCGTATTTTTCCCTTCCTGCTGAGCTAATACGGTTGTCCTGTTCCTGCATATATTTTCCAGCGAAATGATAACTGTCACCACTACCACCCATTTCCCGATTGGGCCAATCAATCTGCATGAAGGAAAACTTACTGCTCAAAAGTCCTGATCTGTCCGGAAGCATCAGCTGGCAAGTGAACCAAATTGTGCAATGTATAATAGATATTGAATTACGAATTTACTTAAACTTGCTGATTGGACTTTGCTTCTACTTAATAACAGAACTGCTGAAAATAAGACATTTACGAATTTAGACACAACGGTTTAAAGTCACCCTGACACAACGGTGTAATCGATAACTATAATTAATAATACATTAAAACATGAGAAGGAAACAGTATGCCATCTGAAGTAAATGTGAATTCAGCAATATGCGGATTTAAACACAGTATCACCGGTCGTCTTGAAGGAAAGAATATCATCACGGATATAGATACTAATTGCAGCAAAGTAGCCAAGATATCGCATATGGAAATACCAAAGAAAGAAATAATGAATATAAAAGAAAATTATGTGATGGACCAGGCAAAAGATAGTTGTTGTGCAACATGTATTGTACCTGCAGGTGTGTTGCATGTATGTAATATGGAACGTGGAATGCTTTCAAAGACGCTGGCAAAGCAATCAGAAAGAGTGAGTATTGAATTCAATGAGAAATGAGGAATAATATGACAACAACAGTAAGAGTAAATTCATCTGTCTGTGGTTTTACGCATAAGATTACAGGAAAATTAGATGGAAAGAACATAATTATCGACATCGATACACCCTGTCAGAAAATAAAGGCTATGGAGCATATGGAAATCCCTATGATGGAAACCCTGGATATAAAAGATAATTTCGTCATGGATAAGGCAAAAGAAGCACAGTGTACTCCTATCTGCCTGGTGCCTGCCGGAGTGCTTCATGTATGTCGCATGGAAACAGGCATGCTATCTAAAAGCCTGTCAAAAAAATCAGAGCGGGTAAGCATTGAGTTTGATGAAGTCTGAAAGACAGAACAAAAACACAGATTCATCAGATAAATGACTCTGGAATCAAGCATAATTAAAAGGAACCAAACCGATTTGCCATTATGTGTAAATAATCGGTGATCAACTGGTTTCACATAAGGTTCTTCTTCTTTTTCGTTTCACAATTTATTTCATTTATTTCATGTGTTCCTCAAATTCGTATTATATCGACCATTAAGGGTCACTTATCCAATGATAACTGCAAGCTCATTAGTAGTCAAATAAACGCGTATATAGTGGGAAAACAATAGTTAATATATAATAGTACCAGAGGAGATGAAAGACTTGAAAGAAAGAAGCATGAAACTATCGGCTCTTATGTCAGTGCTTTTAATTGCACTGCTGGTATGCGGTTGCGTGGGGGTTGACGATAATGGAGCTCAGGATGAACTACCGGGTAATAATGATACCGCTGCTGAGGATGACACCACAGGCATTGTCGGGCCAGTCACAAATAAATATTCTGAAAGTGACAGTCTGAGTACAAGCTATGCCATCCCGGATGACATCATCATTGTAACACTCAGGGAAAATCCAAGCACCGGCTACTTGTGGAACATGACATACAGTGAAGGGCTTGAACTTCAAGATGACAGCTATGAGCAGGAAGCAGGAACAGAAGGTATTGCAGGTGCAGGCGGTGTGCACCAGTGGACATTTGAAGTCATAGATACAGGAGAGCAAACAATATCTGCAGTTTACATGCGTCCGTGGGAAGAGGTCACAGGAAGTGAAGAAACGTTTGAAATGAGCATTATTGTCCTTGCAGAGCAGGAACTGATAAAGAGCCGTGGAACTGTGAAGTATATTGAGCTTGAGGGTGGATTTTACGGAATAATAACTGCAGATGAAGCACGTTATGACCCAATTAACCTTGCAGAGAATCTCCGCAGTGATGGAATGGAAGTTGAATTTGTTGCTTACCCGCGAAATGACATCATGGGTTTTCACATGTGGGGACAGATAATAGAGATAAGGACCATTGATAAGATAAGTGATTAAGACAAAAATACCCTAAATCGGAGGTCTCTGATGGATAATAATAATAAGGACAGTAATAAAGAAAAAAAGAAAAATGAGATAGAGGATATTGAGCTGCCAGATCTTGACGAACAGATAGATGCATGGTGCACGATACCCGAGCAAAGCACCGGTAATAAGAGTGCCGGTGATGTGGAAATAGATGCATGGTGTGATAATCTTCCAACAGATGAGGAAATCAAGAAAAAGGAGAGAATGGGGCTGAAAGATAAAAACAAATGAGACTAAGAAAGTATTTTTTTTAACTTTTAACATTGTCTGTTATGTCTTTCAATTATCTATTATCATTTTATTGACCTGTACTTTGACCTGTACTTTTCAGAGGAGAAAAAAGGGAGACTAGAAACAAGTGATCGAAAATATAAGGAAACGGGATGGCAGGATCGTAGCTTTTGAACCCGTTAAGATCACATTGGCGATACAGAAGTCTTTCCTGGCTGTGGGGGAAAAGAATGCAGACCTGGCCAGTAAAATATCTTCTGATGTGCTAGAGATCATTGAGAATAAGTTCAAGCGCAGTATCCCTGATGTGGAAGATGTGCAGGATATAGTTGAGGAGACCCTGATAAAAAACGGATGTACAAGGGCAGCCAGGGCTTACATATTGTACCGTCAGGAAAGAACAGATGTCAGGGAAACAAAGAAGCTTTTGAGAGTTGACAGAGATGAACTTAAACTTAGTGTCAATGCTATCAGGGTCCTGGAGAGAAGATATCTGCTAAAGGATGCGCAAGGTAAGATAACAGAAACTCCCGCTGGCATGTTCAGGAGGGTAGCCAGGGCCATAGCCTCCATTGATCAAAGATATGGAGAGGACACTAAAAGGACGGAAGAGGGTTTCTACAGGATAATGTCAAACCTTGAATTCCTGCCCAACTCCCCGACCCTTATGAATGCCGGTACTGAGCTTGGACAACTGAGCGCATGCTTTGTTTTACCGGTTGAAGATTCTCTGCGGGATATATTTACTGCTCTGACAAATATGGCCCTGATACACCAATCCGGCGGAGGTACCGGGTTCTCCTTCTCACGACTAAGGCCAGCCGGGGATATGGTAAGGTCGACCATGGGTGTTGCCTCAGGACCGGTATCCTTTATGGGTATATTTGACAAGGCAACTGAAGTGATAAAGCAGGGTGGTAAAAGGCGGGGAGCGAACATGGGAATACTCCGGGTGGACCATCCGGATATTGTAGAGTTCATAACTTCCAAGGAAAATGAGGGATCTCTGGAGAATTTCAACATTTCAGTGGGGATCACAGACCATTTCATGGAAGCTGTCAAAAAGGACAAGGATTATGACCTTATAAATCCCAGGAACGGGGAAAGGGCAGGAAAGCTACGGGCAAAACAGGTATTTGACCTGATAGTGACCATGGCATGGCGTAGTGGGGATCCAGGCCTGATCTTTCTGGATGAGATTAACAGAAGACATCCTGTATCCCATACGGGTATCATTGAAAGCACCAATCCGTGCGGCGAGATACCTCTTCTTCCCTTTGAGTCCTGTAATCTTGGATCTATAAATCTGTCCCGGATGATAAAAAATGGTGAGATAAACTGGGAGAAGCTTAGTGAGATCACACGCCTTGGAGTGCATTTCCTGGATAATGTGATCGATGCAAACAGATCTCCTCTGGAGAAGACCGAAAACATCTCCAGGAACAACCGTAAGATTGGCCTGGGTGTTATGGGCTTTGCTGAGATGCTGGCTATAATGCAGATACCCTATGATTCCGATGAGGGCATAAGGACAGCTGAAAATGTCATGAAGTTCATAAGAGAGGAATCCCTGAAGGAATCAGAAGAGCTTGGCAAAAGAAGGGGATCCTTTGCGAACTTCAAAGGCAGCTTGTGGGAAAAAGATCACCACCACATGCGAAATGCTACGGTAAATACAGTAGCTCCCACCGGGACTATCAGCATGATAGCAGATACAAGTTCCGGTATCGAACCCATCTTTGCTTTATCATTTGCAAGGAATGTCATGGGAACGCAGTTGCTGGAAGTGAACCCGGTATTTAGAAGAGTGGCAAAGGATAGGGGATTATATAGCACCGATATCATGATAGATATAGCCAGGACAGGTACCCTGAAGGACATAGCGAAGATACCAACGGATCTAAAGCGATTATTTGTCACATCTCTGGACATTGAACCTCAATGGCATGTCAGGATGCAGGCAGCTTTCCAGAAACATGTGGACAATGCTGTTGCCAAGACCGTGAACATGCCGGCATGCGCCACTATGGATGATATCAGAGAGATCTATATGATGGCACATAAGCTGAAATGCAAGGGAATAACAGTCTACCGCTACGGGAGTAAGAAAAGACAGGTGCTTGTGCTAGATGGATTCAGGAAAGAGGAAGAAGGCCTTGTAGCAGACCCGGAATACTGCGGGGAAGCAGGGGGTATGGAGTGTGCTCTGTGAGAGCCTTATATTTTGATCCTGCCTTATATTTAGATCCTTACTGATAAAGGCATCAAGATGTTCTTTTTAACAAAATGGCCTGTTTTCAAAAACAAAGAGGTATCTCTGAAACGTAATAGATACTATTCTCTTTGAAACTGAACTGAAGAGGAAATATCCTCACTCCTTTTTGAGAGGCTTTGAGCATTGTTTCTGAAAAATCAGGATCTATCTTGCAGTTGGGGGTGAAACACCTTGCCTCCGGCCGGAATATCAGCATGATCACAGCAGCTTCGTCTCCCTGATCAACAACATGTATCAGTTCTTCAAGATGGCGTTTCCCACGGATAGTTGGTGCATCAGGGAAAGTGGCCACACCATCTTCTGCCAGGGTACATCCTTTGACCTCAACCCATATTTTCCTACCCTGCTTCTCAAGAAGATAGTCAAGACGACTGGAGCCATATTTCTGTTCGGGGAGGATACTCTCTATATTGCTTAGAAAGTCGATAATTCCGTTCTCAATGGCCCAGCAGGATATTTTTCTGTGGAATGCGGAATTGATAAGTATCCAGTCATCTGCAATTCGCCCGGCTATCATGTCCCAGCCCGTTTTTCTGATTTTGCTCTTGTTCTTGCTCTTAGTATTATCTGCTTTGCGTAAAAGTACACGGTTACCGGGATATATCAGATCGGTAAGCCTGCCAGGATCATGCACGTGGACCTTCTCGTGTTTCCTTACACCATCCAGCTCTAACTCCACGATTGCCAGGAACCTGTTTGGTCTTTCTATGACCTTGCCTTCGATATCTGTAGGGATGTGAAGTACAGGCCTTAGGATCTTATTATCATTATCGTTTCTTTTATCCATGCTAGGGCTCCTGGATGACTCCACAGTTTCTGTTAACCTTTCCATGCTTTTGATAATGCTTGTGTAAGCACGGGTTTAGATCTTAATGATCTAAAACCTGCCCTTTTTTATGTGTGAACTAAGTTCAGAGGCAACAGAATTTGCCGTTTCCCTTACAATGTGATTCTCATATGACCTGTAGGTGAAAAGACCTTTGCTTTCATCTTGCAGATGCATATCTCCCTGTATAAGCAACTGGTAACCTTCCGTACCATCTGAGGAGAAAACCACAGGCTTGCCAAGATTCTGACCTTCTATGTCCAGATACTCTGTCCTCCCGGATGATGAAAAACCAAAACGTACATGCATATCTGACTTTGAGTACACAGGAGTATAGGTCTTTGACACATCTATTGTATCCACAAAAACGAACTGTGAGCCATAGTCATCTTTTATCTCATCGGTGATGGTCACTGAAAGACCGTTCTCTTCAAAGGCTTTTACAAGTTCTGTTTCCAGTCGTATATCTAAGGATCCTTCTTTGTGTACATAAAGGAGGATATCAGTATATAGAAGATTATCCGGGTTACCAATGGAATAGGTGCTTACAGATGAGTCCGCACTGCTGCTACTTGAACGTATACCTGCATCAAGCAAACTCATAGAAAGGATAAGGAGCAGGCAGATGGCAGATAATATTATGATCTGGTTTTTGCTGATTCTCATATTGATAGCCACGCTGGGAATAATACAGTTGATATTGATAGATGCTTATGATGGTTATTATTGATGGATTTTTAGTTACAGATTGTTATTGACGGATTGTTATAGTGACTAAATGGCACTACAGTACTTTCTTATAAGTTAGTCTGATTTAAATCAGTTACTTACATGAAATTAAAATACTTACATCAAATTAAAATGTATAAATGTCTGATCCATAAGCCCGACCAACAACAATCATTAAATATTGAAAACATCAAAAGAAGATGCGTGATACACATGGATTGCCTGTTCTGTAAGATCGTTGTCGGAGATATCCCGTCCCATAAGGTCTATGAAGATGATTTCGTTTACGCGTTCCTGGACATATATCCCAGTTCTGAGGGGCATACTATCGTTCTGCCAAAAAAGCACATCGCAAAATTCACGGATATGAAGAAAAAAGATGCAGCATCTCTTTTTTTTATAGTGAACAAAATAGCCAGGAACCTGGAAAAGACAATGGGACTTGAAGGGATGAACATTGGTATCAATAATGGGGAGATTGCAGGACAGACTGTGGCGCATGTTCATGTTCATATCATTCCAAGACGTGCAGGAGATGGTGAAGGCAACATGCACACCATTGTAGAGTTGCATCCGCCGACGGGCAATCTTGCAGAGCTGGCCGAAACAATAAGGAGATCATTTGAGTAATTGCCTGCAATTGCAGCCCGCAGAGTGATCATCATTAACATGGATCCTCAAGTATCATATGCAAGTATAATATGTAAATAGCATATGTAGATATCATAGGTACATATCATATTAACATCACAGGTAAATACTTCATGCAAATACCATTTTAATTACAATGACCAAAAGGAGATAAAATAATGGCAGATAATGAACAGAAAGTACTTGATGCACTGAAAGATGCAGGAAAACCCCTCAGACCCGGAGATATTGCAGAGGCAACAGGTCTTGAAAGCAAGGAAGTCAGCAAAATAATCAAAACCCTCAAGGACACAGGAGCTGTCTGCTCTCCTAAAAGATGCTACTACGCTCCCTCAGAGTGAAAAAGAGCTATTTTCATTTCATTTCATTTCATTTTCTTTTTTCTTCCTTAGTTCTCACTTTCCGATAACCGTTACGTTTATCTCTCTTGTCCTGGGTCCGTCAAATTCTGCAAGAAAGATGCTCTGCCATGTGCCAAGCAAGAGTTCGCCATTGACCACAGGAATCGTTTCACTGCTTCCAAGCAGTGTAGCCTTAAGGTGAGCATCTGCATTGTTATCGATCCGGTCATGCAGGTAACCCGCATGTGCCGGTACAAGTTTTTCCAGCAATTGCATTATGTCAGATACAAGACCTGACTCATTCTCATTGATCATAATGGAAGTGGTGGTATGCTTTGTACTTATTACGCAGATGCCATTCTCAATCCTGCTGTCAGCCAGATATTTGCGCACACAGCTGGTAACATCGATAAGTTCAGTTCTCTTTTCTGTTTGTATCTGCATATTATCCCTTCAAAATATGAATACAAGTCTTTAACAATACAGGCATGGAAAGAAAAATGAAAATTTCTAAAAAGAAATTGATGAATACCTGAGTATTCATTCAAAATCTGAAAGTCCGGACATATCCAGTGTCGCAAAATAGTCATCCACTGTTTCTGCACGCCTGATCTGCACGAAACTGCCATCCGGCCTCAGGAGGATCTCTGCAGACCTGAGCTTTCCGTTATAGTTAAAACCCATGGCATGTCCGTGGGCTCCTGTGTCGTGGATCACAAGGATATCGCCTCTTGTGACCTCGGGTAAAAGCCTGTCTATGGCAAACTTATCGTTGTTCTCACAAAGTGAACCAGTGACATCGTAGAGTTTTGTCGCTTCATCGTTCTCCTTTCCAAGTACGGTTATATGATGATATGCATCATACATTCCGGGGCGCATAAGATTGGCCATGCAGGCATCAGTTCCCACGTAGTCCTTGTATATATGTTTAAGATGGCGGACAGTTGTTACAAGATATCCGTATGGCCCTGTTATGACCCGGCCGCATTCCAGGAATATCTTAAGGGGATGCAAGTCATTGCCTTTGATTATCTCATCATATGCCTCACTGACACCCTTTGCTATAACATCATAGGGTACAGGTTCCTGATCCGGCCTGTAGGGGATGCCTATTCCTCCTCCAAGGTTAACGAACTCAAAATGTATGTCCAGCTCTCTTGAAAGTTCAGCTATCAGCTCAAACAATATCTTTGCGGTCTCTATGAAATAATCAGGATCCAGTTCATTGGAAGCCACCATAGTATGCAGGCCGAACCTTTTCACGCCCCTGTCCTTCATAATGCGGTAACCTTCAAAAAGCTGCTCCCTTGTAAAACCATATTTTGCATCCTCAGGATTGCCTATGATGGCATTGCCCTCCTTAAGCGGACCGGGATTATAACGGCAGCATATAATATCAGGCAGGCCTGCAACCTCTTCCAGGTATGATATATGGCTTATATCATCAAGGTTTATGATGGCTCCAAGTTCCCTGGCTTTAATGAAATCCTCTGCCGGGGTATCGTTGGAACTGAACATTATGTTCTCACCCACTATACCTGTCTTTTCCGCAAGCAAAAGCTCTGCCAGGGAGCTGCAGTCCGCACCAAAACCTTCAGACATGAGCAATTTCATGACATATGGGTTGGGAAGGGCTTTTACGGCAAAATATTCCTTGAAACCGTTTAGTTCACTGAAAGCATCTTTAAGCTTTCTGGTATTTTTTATAATTCCTTTCTCGTCATATATGTGGAAAGGAGTAGGATTGTCCCTGATTATCTCTGTGATCTTTTCTTTAGTGAACGGAAGTTGTTTTGACACCATTTGTCTCCCTCGTTTATTTGCTGGTTCTTTTAATCTCAGTAAACAGATAAATAGTTGATTGGAAAGAATGCATTTGATATTAAAGAAGAACTATAGACATTCTTTTCTTTTTTAGAACGCATAGTATATATACGACTTGTTCGCATAATATAGAACAATTGGGGTCATGGTAGTATATACTAAAGAACAGTTTAAGAATAACTGAGTTGTGAAAAGAGGATATAAAGATGAACGACAAGGATCATTACGCCGGTGATGATGACTCGCATGATAGGATTACAAGCATTGATGAACTGATAGAACATATTATGAAGATGTTCTCCAACAGCATTACACAGAACGGTAGTAAGCCACTTATAACTGGATTTACTATAATCGGCCAGCCCGGGAAAAAGCCTGTGGTTTTTGACTTAAATAGCCAGAGGGAGACTGAACCCTTCGAATATGAAGAGGAGAACGACGGAGATTTCTACCTGTCCAAACAGGAGCCATTCATAGATATCTTTGAAACTGATAACAAGGTATTCATGCTGGCTGATCTTGGCGTTGAAGCGAAGCATGTGGAATATCATGCATATGGTTCCCACGTTGAGATGACCGTTATTACGCCGGGTACCGGCTATTCCAGGGTTATAGAACTCCCCTGCAAGGTCGATCCGGACAGTATGGTCACAAGCTACCGAAACGGTGTGCTTGAACTTGCATTTGAATATGCCGCTGATACACAATAAGCGGCATATTGATTATATTGAAAGGTTTCAGAGAAAACTATAAACATCTTTTAACATCTTTTTTAAGTCAACATATTTTATTCAGACTCAATAGAACTTATTTTAACTTATATTTTAATTTGGTCTTAATTGATGATTTACCTGGGAGACTGAAGAAGACCAGGTAAGACCTGACCGACTTATAGATCAACACATTGCAGAGCATGGCTGGTAATCAAATACTTAAGCTTTCAATACCAGATTACATAGAAAAAACAAGGATGGAAAATATGACCGTAATAAAATCAGACCAAAGACATCTTGTGGAAAGCGAATCAATACACAGTTACTGGCTTTTTTCCTATTCTGATTATCTGGACATGAAAAATACGCATTTCGGGGACATTAAGATATTTAACGATGAGATACTCAAAGCTGGAAAAGCACTCAAAACGGAATCTCTTACTGACAAGGAGATAGTTACCATTGTATTTGACGGAGAACTGACACTGGAAGATACTACAGGGACAAAACAAGTGCTAAAAGCCGGGGATGTACAGGCACTTTCTGCAGGTGAAGGGGTTTCTATTACAGGAAGTAACATCCGGGAAAAAGATGCGCATTATTTCAGGGTGTGGATACAACCATTAAGGAAAAACATGGAACCTGCCTCCAGACAAAAACACTTTGACATTGATGCCGGTAAGAAGGGTCTTATCCCGCTTGCATCAGGACAGGGTTTTTCAGATGCATTAAAGATGCGTGCCAATGCAACGATCTATCTTTCAAGGATCGACAAAGGAGAGATTGTTGATCTTCTGACCGACCTGTCCAGATTCGTGTTCATTTATATGCTGGAAGGCGAGCTAACTGTCTGCGGCCAGAAAATGGAACAATTTGACCAGGCTCGCCTGAACCAGAATGAACCAATTGTTGTGCAGGCCGACAGTGATGCCCTGTTCATCCTTGTAGATGCTGCAAGCAACTCCTGAAAATGTGATGAAAACGGGTATATAGGGACTGAATGGAACAATAACCAACGAAATCAAACTTCCTGCGTGAACAAACTCTATGCGCTTAAAGGAGCTACCAGAGGATTACATAGGCATCAGCTGTCCGATCAGGAAAAACAGGCTCTTAAATAGTATCATCTCTCTTTAAAATAATCTGAGAGGTAATTAAAAACACTACCAAGCTCTTTATACTTCAAGTATGCATATTTGTCCAGAGGTGTTGGCATATTGTTAACGATGACCAGCTTGCCACCGGATCTTAAAGAATAAAGGGGAAGACTTGCTGCAGGTTGTACCACAAGGGATGAACCAATAACAATTAACAGATCGGCCTGTGAACTTGCTTCCACAGCTTTTGTGAATTCATTCTGATCTAGCATCTCCCCGAAAAACACGATATCGGGCTTGATCAGACCCCCACACTCAGTACATAATGGAACAGGAACATTTTTTAGCATCTCACAAATATGTTCAAAGGAATAATTACGTTTGCACAAAAGACATCGATGATTTGCAGGTGAGCCATGGACCTCAATAACATTGCCAGAACCTGCCCGCTGATGGAGCAGATCAATGTTCTGGGTAATGACAGCCTTGATATAACCCTTTTTTTCAAGAACTGATAATGTATGATGAATCAGATTGGGCACTTTTGTATCCAGATCATATATCAGTTCCTTTGCATGTGTATAAAAGTAGGATGGATCCTTGTGGAAGTAATCGATATCAAAAATCCTGTCGGGATCATATTTTGTGTATAGACCGTTACTGCCACGGAAATCAGGTATGCCGGAAAAAGTCGAGATGCCGGCTCCGCTCAGGAATACACAATAAGAGGATTTCTCTATCAGATCGGCCAGTCTTTGCACATCTATATGTTAGATTCCAGGGTTATATTGTTTTTCTCCAGTATCAAGTTATGAGAAAAAATACATGTATCTTTAATGTCTTTTATGCAGATATCATCCATAATATGAGAAATAAAGATCATCATTAATAGATCATGATAAAAAAATAGATATATATGTAATTATTTCCAGATTGAATGCTATACCTGCCTTAATGTCTGGGTGAAGTAGTGCCTGGATCCAATAATTTTGAACATGTGGTAAAATGGATAAGAAAATGCTAATCAAGTTATTTTCCGTATATCTCTTGTTATTGATAATCATTTTCATAATCTTGTTACACACATATATACTGGAAGGCGAACAACAAGTTTTATGGCTGATCATTCTTGCATTAGCTATCGTTTCCATGATAGCCTATAACCTGAGAGTTACAGGTTTGAAGAAGGATCTTGAAGCCGAGATAAAAAAGAACATGGGAAACCATGAAACCCTTAAGATAAAATATGAGATAGAGAACACATTGTCACAAATATCATCTCTCCTTGCATTTTCAGATGATCCGGACGAGAAGATAGAAGAGTCACTTGCATTGCTTGGACGATTATTTAATGCTGACAGAGCCTATGTATTCAAATTACGTGATCACGGAAAAATCATGGACAATACCCATGAATGGTGTGCTGAAGGGGTCAGACCACAAAAGGATAATTTACAATCGATTCCAAGCTCTGAGTATGCCTGGTGGATGAAAAAGACATATAATGACGAAATGATCCGCATCAGGTATCTGGATGAACTTCCACCTGAGGCAGAGGCTGAAAAAGAATTACTTGAAAAACAGGAAATTGAATCACTCATTGTTCTTCCCTTTAAGATAGAAGGTGAACCTGCAGGATTTATCGGGTTTGACAATGTCGAAGAAACAAGAGACTGGAACCTGGACGATATTAAGGTGTTAAAAACTTTCGCTAACATACTTGGTATGGCCTTTAGAAAAAAAGCAATATCAAAGGAGCTGGAACTGGAAAAAGAACAATTATTGTCTGTTTTTGACAGTATAGATGAGCCCATCTGCGTATCTGACATCTGTACCCACGAAATTCTTTATGTCAATAAATACCTGAACACAAAGTTCAATGAAAACGTGATCGGCAAAAACTGTTATAAGATTATATATGGATTTGATGAGCCCTGTGTTTTTTGTACAGACGTGACGCTTGTTAATGATCACAGCAAGGTTCAAAAATGTGAATATCACAATCCTCTTACATCTCGTGATTATATTATCTCTGCCAGGTCAATCAAATGGACAAATGGCTGTGATGCACGTCTTGAAATTGCCCACGATATCACAGAAATAAGGGCCACAGAAAGAGCCCTCAGGGAAAAAGAAGAAAATTTCAAGAAGCTTATCGATAATTCGCCTTTGCCCATCGGTATAATGAATTCAAATAGTCATTTTGAATACTGGAATAAAAAATTCACTGAAATGTTTGGGTATACTTCACAAGATATGCCAACGATCAAAGAATGGTGGGAACTATTCTATCCCGACAGCCAGCACAGGAAAGAGGCCTTTGATGAATGGGTACACTTTTTAGAACATAAAGATACGGGATTTAGCGAACGGACCGTTATATGCAAAGATGGAACAGAAAAGCAGATAGCATTCTACTTCACAAGAACAAATAATAGCATTGTTTTTATCCTGAATGACCTGACAGTTCTTAAAAGGACAGAAGAAGCACTCAAAGTTGATGAATCATGTCTTGAGAGCCTGTATGAACTAAGCCAGATGAATATTCTTTCAACTGAACAGATAAAATCCTTCGCACTGGAAGAAGGGATGGAACTGACAAAAAGTGACATTGCTATTCTTGTATTTTTCAATGAGCGAGAACAGAGGTTCATTGCAGACACATATCCTTCAGACCTCTTTGCACGAAACAAGATCAATGAAGAGATATTTATATCCTTACTCGAAAGTTCGGATATGTGGCTGAGGTTACGGGAAAGTAGAAAACCTGTGTTCTTCGATGAGGCACAAAATACGGATCAATCACCTGGGTTTGCATTATTCAGAAAGCTCTCCGTTGATTCATTCCTTGCTGTGCCAATCCTGAGCGAAAATAAGACAGCGGGATTTGTGATTGTTGCGAATAAGGATGGTGAATACAGCTTTTCTGATGCCAGGCAACTTAGTCTCATTGTACAGATGATGGGAAGAATAATATTGCTGAAACGCTGGGGAGATGAGCTCAGGAAGTATAACCGGGAACTAATGGATATAAACAAAGAACTTAGCAGAGCAAACGAAGAGCTGCATTCTCTTGATGAGCTGAAGAACAACTTCCTCTCAACCATAAACCATGAACTGAGAACACCACTCATTTCTATCATGGGGTTCAGCGAGCTGGTCGGGGACGAAATACTGGGCCCTCTGAGTAAGGAGCAGAAAAAAGCTATGGACGTGGTCAACCGTAATGCAGGACAATTGAAACGCCTGATAGACTCATTATTGTTTATGAGCTCTCTGGAAGCGAGGGAATACCGATATGATCTTGCCCGTCTTAAACTGGAACCTATAATCGAGAAGGCATTATCACTAATAGAGATGGAAAACACAGATAAAAAACTTATCTTAAGTAATGTCCTGTCCGATGACATGAACTTTGTAAATGGTGATCCTAATTACCTTAGTGAGATGTTCATCCACCTTATAGATAATGCATTCAAGTTCACACAATCTGGTGGAAGGGTCTGTATTTACGGTTACAATGAAGAAGATATGATCCACATCATTGTAGAAGATACAGGAATAGGGATTCCGGAACCAAAGATAATGAGGACATTTGATAGTTTCCACCAGCTTGACGGTTCCCTGTCACGCAAATACGGAGGAGCAGGTATTGGCCTGAATATCTGTAAAAGGATTGCTGAAGACCATGGAGGAAAACTCTGGATAGAGAGTGAGGAAGGAGTGGGAACAAAAGTGCACATCACACTTCCTGCAATACAAGAACATACAGACCCTAGTCTTTCAGGATCATCATAGGGTTACCTATGCCAACGACTATCACCCGTGTTTCCAGGGGAGGATGGGACCAGTTGCCCGGAGACATGGTCTTTTTGGACACGCTGATCCTTGTATCCTCTTTCAGTATACCGCAGCGCATCTCGTAATCAAGAACAAGCTCTTTTCCAAGTCTTGTTGCAAATTCAACTGCGTCACCATATCCTTTAAACCGTTCTCTTCCAATGGGGGAAAACACCAGGAAATCCTCATCCGGATTCTCGATTGAAGCGGGCATTATTGATATCTCTATCCTCTTGACCCCTTTTCCTGCAAGGGCTCCAACAGCGTTTCCTACATCTGCGAACTCCGGTACCAGCACATCTGCCTCGATAAGGGACCTGAGTTCACTGTCATATGCACTGGCAGGTCCTCCCAGCAATACAATCGGCAGCTCTACTTTAAACCTGGCCGGATACTTGTGGCTTAGAAGGTCTGATATGATCCCTTGCGGATGATGGGGGAGGATGTAAGACATCAGGTCTGCTGCCATGTTCTTTGCTACAAGCTCCTTAACATGCGTGCAGAAATCATATTTTCCTTTGCCCGTATATCTTGAAAGGTTCATTGCCCCTATATCAGCTGCATTCACATCCCATTTTGTGTAAATGCCCAGCACGTGCAGCGCATCCGTTGGTGTAAAACCAACGCCCTGTATAAGTCTTTTCTTCTGCAGGGAATCCAGTACTTTTGTTGATGTGTTCCTATTCAATGCAGCAGATATTTCTGCAGAAGATACCGGTTCCTTACCTATGAAGGAAAGTACGCTCCTTTCCGTATCATCTATAACTGAGGACTCATAAGCTGTCCTGACAAAGAACTTTGTTGGCTGGATGTTCTCATCCATAAGACCCCTGGAAACAACTCTGCTTCTTTTCAGTGTGTTTAAGAAATCAGGATATATCTTTGATGCAACACAAAGGGGGATTACCCGTCTTGGACCAATCCTCACACGGTCCTCGCTTATCCAGATATGGCTGTCCCCCCCTGTTGCAGAGGTTTCCATCTTCATGGCCCTGACACGTGTCTTCCAGCCCCCTACCACTGCACCTGAAGAGCTAATTTCAGGAACACCACTGCTCAGCATGGAGACATCAGTGCTGGTCCCGCCGATATCTATCACAGCGCAGGTTTCCATCTTTGCCAGATAGGAGGCTCCAAGGAGGCTGGCAGCAGGTCCTGAAAAAATCGTTTCGATGGGACGCTCCAGAGCATCTTCGATGTTGTAGACAGAACCATCGCATTTCAGCATCAGAAGACGTGCATCTATTCCCCTTGAGCTTATGTCCTTTACGACAGAATTAACAAACTGGTATGTGATGGGAATCAGCTGCGCATTAAGGACAGCTGTTACTGCCCTTTCATAAGCACCAAGCTCCTGGGACAGTTCATGTCCGCACACTACTGGCATTGCGGTCATTTCCTTTATAAGGTCCTTCACCTTTAATTCATGCTCCGGATTTCGAACTCCGAAATATGCCGAAACCGCATATGCTGAAACCTTGTTCCTTGTCCCGTTAATAAAATCCTCAACAGAAGAAAGATCAAGTTCAAAGGCCTCATCACCCCGTGTGTTATGGCCACCTGCAACGTATAAGGTGTACTGTGAAGGAAAATCAGTCTGTGCAGGTTGCTCTCCAACGATAATAAGAGCAACATCCGTCCCTGTACCCTCAAGCAGTGAATTGGTTGAAAGTGTTGTTGATACAGATACGAGATTCACATTTTTAAGAAGGTCCTGATCAAGCGAATCAAGTACATTCTTTATACCTTCCTGTAGATCAGGATATGTCGTGAACGTCTTTTTTGAATCCACGACTATCCCATCTGACCCCCTTATTAATACTGCATCTGTATAGGTACCACCTGCATCAATACCAAGACCATAGTGCACCGTATCACCTTGTTTAAAGATTAAAATTACTTTTAATACAATGCCTGATGTATATATAAACGTAATCATTTCAATTTTTTTTAAAACACCTGCTATTTCACAGAATGGGAAATAAGAGTCATTGATTTCATGTTCTGTGAAATAAATCCATAAGGTATTAATATCATAAACTCTTTAGTAAAGTAAAGAGGATATTATGCTTACAAGCACAATAGTAACCACAACAACCAGTACGATATCTTCAACTGCGGCAGGAATATCAATGACAACAGCTCCAGGACTGCCGGAATACGGTGTACTGGCAGTAGTTGCATTGATTTTGTTGCTTTCGGCAAAGGAGATACTTTCTGCTTCCCAGAAGTGGAACAAATCCCTGGATTGTTCTTTGAACATGACAATATTGCCGTTGTTGGTGTCGTTTGTAGCAATAGTGATCTTCAAGATATCGGAAATAATCTGATATCTTTTTATTTTTAATTTTGTTAGTATTATCAGTTTTAGTATTGTTGGTATTATCAGTTTTAGCATAATCAGGTCATTCCTTTTAAAAACAACAGGTGATGCAGGATTCATCAAGATCTATATTCCAATCCTGCAGTATTTGCCTTATTTATATCTGTTCTTACGGTATCCTGCAGCTATTGCCAACATGCAGAGAACTCCAAGGACCAAACCCATTTGACCAATATCCGGCAGCTTTTCCCGTATACCAGCAGACTCTGATTCAAGCTCATAACCTTCCACATATGCCGGATCGACAGTGTTCTCGGGAGAATCCCGATTACCATTTGGTGGGGATCGGGCATTTTCCTGCTCATCAACGTCGCCTGTTTCACCGGCATCGTCAAGTGTATCTGCAGGAACGATATTCAAATCCGTTCCTGTTTTACTACTGCTTTTTGTACCTGAAGGAGCAGATGGGGATGATGGGGCATCTGTTTTACCTATGGATAATTGTCGGACCTCTCCACCTATATTGATATTGAATGTTCCATCAGGTATGTTATTGGTATCATAAGTGTATTCGAAATTGCCTTGCTGGTCAGCAACAATGGTAGCTTTGGCACCAAAAGAGAATAGCACCTGATCAGCGGATGAACTGCCGCTTAATTTGATATCATAAGTCCCGCTCTTTATCTTCCCGGTGCCAAATGTGGCAACATTATCATTTATACTGATATACCGGGAAGGAACAGGTAAAGGAATTCCCAGTAGCTTAACACTGATATCAAGGTTATCAACTCCCTCTGCCCTCAGGCTGAAAGAATCTGAACCCACTGGTATTGTGACTTTTCCTATATTGTACTCAAAAGTATTGCCAGAAACATCCAGAGAGTTTCCAAATGAAACGGAAGCTTTTATCTCTTCATTGGGAGATGCTTTTCCTGTTATTGTCACAGTGTCCCCTGGAGAAGGATCCTGCGGAGAGATAGTGATCTCAGTCACCTCTGCAAAGGCCGGGGAAGACATAAACAGAAGTACCAGTAAGCAAAAGGATATCACCGGTATTTTAGCAGGGAATTTACAAAGATAAGAAGGAACTGTTTTTTTTCTGACCAAGAGTTCATCTCCGAAATTGAGCTTTTTAAAAGCCGAATTTGACTGGACATCATATGTCAATACCTGGATATAGTGTTTATGCATTTATTTAATAATTACTGTAAATTATTTTAATATTATACATATCTATGAATAGTTAGAAAATAGGAAAAACATCCATTGACCCTCATGACATTAAAGGCATGAAGCCAAAAAGGAATATATTTACAAGACCATGGGTAAGGGTCACCAATGGAAGACTGTTAGTTTTAATGAACATATAACCGAGCACAAGACCTGCAAAGGCGGTAAAAAATATCTCGTTTATCGCCCCATATCCCGAGTGCATCACCCCAAAGAGCAGACTGGCCAGCAACAGGCCTCTTAAGGGACCAAATGAATCTGAAAGTCTTGTCTGGAGCATAGACCTGAAAATAAGTTCTTCCACAAGACCCACAAAGAATATCATGACAATGGACAACTTCAAAATGCTTACAAAAGAGAGGTCTGGAATAAGATTTGAGGCATCGATTGTGAAATACTCACCCAGTGCAATAAAAAAACCAACAATAAAAGCAAGAGGTATATATGTGAGCATACCCCTGAAATGTATTCCCAGTGTTTCTTTAGACATACCCTGGTGACGTATTATCAACCATACAGGCAATAGGAGCGGAGCATATACAAATACAAAAATATACAGTGTCATCTCTGAGAAAACCGGCATTGAAATATTCAAAAGTCTGAGCAATGGAAGCAGGGATATCACCTGCAATGACCGGGACACATGATTTCCATTTACCCATACAGATGAGATGGACAGGACAAAGAGCGTAATAACATGAATGATTACACCGGTCCTGATATTGCCCGAATATAATAGAAGCTCTGCAATCACTACCATAAGCAGTGCTATAGAGATCATACTCTTGCCAGTAAGTCCGGTAGTCACAGAACTGACAATGCTTTTCAAAGACGCGGCATTAATGATCGATCGTTCCTCTTTCATGATCCATCCTCACGTACACTTATCCATAGGTGCAAGTCCCTGTAAGGCTCTGTCATATTGTCATCCCTGTACAGAAGGTACTGCAGTTTCATATCGGTACCCTTGACAGACGGTAAGAAAGAGACGGGTTTTTCCCAGCTTACATTGTGAGCCAGAGCTATATGCTGCAAACTTTGCGGACTCTCGATTATTTCATCATCAAGCTTTATGACCACAGAATAGTTCACAACGGAATATTCATGGTTGACTATACCTATGATCACATCAACACTCTCGCCCATTACAAGTTGTGTCCTGTAGTTATCTGCCATCCGCTCAGGACCGAGTATATAGAACTCAGTGAACTTCTCACCCTGTTTTGGAGTGGCAACCACATATATTAAGGTCATAACCGATGCAATTATAGAAATTACAAGTATTATCGTAAGGATACGATCGAGCCTTGAACCTGGCTTTTCCGTTATCCCTGCACTGAAAGACTCGTACATCTCCCTGAAAGGGACCGAAAAAGCATCTTCCCCCAGAGCTTCCCGGCGATAGACTGCCACAAAAGACATAATGATTATGAAATTGGTCAGGAACACAAGTATCGGTACAAGTCTGATACCCCATGAAGTATAATTTAACCCAAGACCTATCAATGGAACCACTGCTATACTCAGGCCAAAACTCAGGGCGATACGTTCGATACCATCAAGGTCATCCTTCCCGGGAAAGAGGGCTGCTATAAGGGCATACCCCGGCAGGAACAGAACCATTGGCAGGCCCAGTATGGTACGAATGGGACTATCACTCAGGAAAGGAACGAGTACGAAGAGGTCTGTGATCAGCACAAGCGCTATTACCAGTTTGATGTCCGTAGGAATTTGTTTTTTATCGGGCATTTTGTTCTCATCTAGGTACAGTGTATAATATATTTAATGTTTCTGAAATGAAATCAGGATTTTAGAGGATATTCCATACTTCATAAAAAGATAGTGCTTAATAGTTCTATAATTGGAAGTATTGAACAGAGGTATAGGACATATCCTTATATATCCCCTGAAAATCTACCATCTGAAAATTCTCTGACTTCGACAACTATTTATTCCATTACTTCTGACTAAAGGCTACTATTTCCATAAACTCAGAGGTAGTGATATTCAAATGACAGCAATTGTTGATAAAAGTGTATGTACCGGTTGTGAACAGTGTATTGATTCCTGTCCGGTCGAAGCGATCTCTATGAATGAAAAAGATGTTGCCGTTGTTGACGCAGATGCCTGTGTTGACTGTGGTGACTGTATCGACGTCTGCCCTGTGGAAGCAATAACACTGGAATAACGTCATCATCTTTTTTTATTTTTCCTGAAACCTATCAATTTTTCACTGATAATATCTTTTAATAATTCTGCAGGCATACTTGCTTTTTTCAGAAATGATACCTATGAGCGCACCTATCACCCAAATAAGTACACTTGGCATTTTAAATTTTATCTAATGTTTTACATATCTAATGTTTCATCCATCTAATGTTTCAGCTATATGGTCCTGCAACAATGCACCTTATATACCAATAGATAAAAGGGAAAGCAATGGCTCCTATTTCCTTTGCTAATGAAATAATGAGAAAAGGCATTCATCTCACTTCAATTATCATTATACTTGTCTACGCTCTTTTCGATAAGCAGGCAACCCAGTTGTTACTTATAGCATATCTTGTCATCATACTGGGTATTGAGCATCTAAGGCTTGACAGAGGGATCAGACTGCCAGTATTACATGTTCTTTTGCGCCGGAAAGAATTAGCGGGAATGGGTTCCTATGTATATTTCACTCTCGGTGCGCTTGTAGCTGTCTCTGTTTTCAGCAAAGATGTGGCTTTTGCAGCTATACTCATGACAACTTTTGGAGATATGACTGCTGCACTGATAGGGAAAAGATATGGGAGAACGCGAATATTCAGCAATGGTAAAAGCCTGGAAGGCAGTGTTGCAGAATTTGTGGTGAACCTCCTCATAGCTTTGATATTACTTGGAAACCCTGCAATAGCATTCTTTATGGCTTTTGTTGCGACCTATGTCGAAACCACATTCGTGAAAATAGATGATAACCTGGCAATACCGGTATTTTCAGGCGCATTTGCAGAAATGGCATTCCTGATAATGCCGCATCTTTAGAAAATCTGATTCAAAGACCACATTGTTACAAGCTATGAGGTTACTGGCAAATGATAAAACCACATGATAGTTCATTCAGGAAATCATAATCCTTTAATAATGATAATCCCAATATACTACCACATGACAGAAAAAAAAACAGATGAGCAGATTTTGGAAGAAATGAAGAACAACATAAAAGAACATGGAGCTTCGTTGCTTCAGAATGTGATCCATGTCCCTATGTGTGGTGAACCTGCTTGCGCCCCGGGATTTGAGATAGCATACATGCCCCACAAGACACAGGGCCTGCAAAGTGCATCCGACATGTGGATAGACAAAGGCAGGCTGTATGAAGGCATTTCAAAAGATACAGGGAAACTTGAAAGCATTAAAAAACTGATACGCCAGTGAACAGCACGAAACAAACAATACAATTCTTTTTCTTTCTGATTTTTCCTGCCTGAACTGACTTCTCTGTTAATAGCAAAAACTGGCAGGAATGCAAAACCATGACATCGCGGCCTGGGCCACTATCTCTTGAGTAAACATCAAATCAAGTGATTTTGTTTTAAACACAAGTGAATTTTTTCACAAGTTATATATATCACAAGATAATACGATATAATAAGGAAATAATCCAATCAGAGGAAAGAATATGGCACCATGGGAATATGATATAAGATCAGTTCGCTACGGCGAGTGGGACAGTACAAAAGAAGACCTCAACAAACTTGGAATGGATGGATGGGAACTTATCAGGTTCTCAGAAGATATCGATGAGGAAGGAATGATAAAGGCATTCTTTAAGAGACCTGTTGATTGCCTTGAAATATAAAGGCCTTTATTTTCTCTCTCATAAACTGTAATAAACTTCAATAAACTTTACTTGTTTTATTACACTATTTTTTTCAATAGGGGCGCTCCATCCTTACGCAGTACCCTATTTGCAGAACTTACCCCATAGAATTTTGCAAAGTGAGCATATTGACCAATGTGTTTTTATATTATAAAACGGTAAAAGGATTCTGACTATATGATTAGACATTAAAAAGCCATATCTAGAATAGCAGAAAGATCAGGTAGAAAGATATAATGACGCAAACGGTTACAAGCTTAAAAAATATGTACATCCCGCAGGGCTACAGTCCGAAGAGGATTAGGTTCTATTTCTGGGTAGGATTGCTGTCTGCAATCTTCCTGAGGTTGATAATAATTGCAGACCACTACAATGGTAGCCTGTCAAAAGTTCTTTTCTACCTGGGGGTCCTGGGTTACCTGGCATTCTTTGCACACAGGTACCGTATAGCAACACGTCGCGTAGGTGTTCTGAAGAACCTGCAGTTGCTGGATAAAGTAGAAAACAGGAAACCTTTGAACGAAGAGGACTATCATGGATTACAATACATCATATGGAGCCTCTCTGTCTCAAAGGAGCGTACAAATTACCTGATGATCTTTGCTTTTTCGATAATCGCCATAACATTATCCCTGGCATTTGATATGGGCATGATCTGACCGTAAGAGAAAACAAATACGACCACAAATAAAACAGTTGAATAAACACCAAAGACAAAGGTGAAAGATATGGAACCGACAAAAGAAGAGATCATCTTCAGAGCAAAGAATGCTGTGATGAATCTCGATGAAAGTTTAGTTGAAAGAATAGCCCTTGAGGCCATGGAAGCAGGAATCAATCCTGTGGAACTTATTGAGAACGGATTTGTGGAAGGGATGAAAGCAATGGGCGATCTTTTTGAAGAAGAGCAGTCACAACTTGCCCAGGTATTGCAGGCATCACACATAGTGGACTCAGGGATCGATGCGCTCAGACCGGCAATAATGTGTTCCAAAAACGATGTTTGTCTGTTCGGTAACCTTGTAGTCAGGATGTGACACCTATCAATACAAAGCTTATCTGATCAGAAAAACTATACCTCCTTTTTCTTCCCCCTCTTTTCATTCCGTGTAGAATCTTTTGTCCCTTTTAGTATTGAAAATTTATTTAAATGTCCCTGTTGGGCAAAGTTATTTATTCCAACGCAGTTTTTTATCCCCTGACCCGAAAGCTCTGCTGATAAGCAGATATCAGGGCAGAATGATACATGCCAACATAAGCAAGAGCCAACGAGAAAATAAACCTAAGGGATAGGACTGCCACGAGGCACACGTACTAACAAGCCCGGCAATAATGCCGGTTTCAGCTAGATAAATATCATTATCAAGTATACATTAAACAGGTGACATTATGACATATGATGATTTTAAAGGTCCTTTCGGATCCAAACAGACCATCAATATCGCGGACAAAAAGGTAACCATATACAATTTAAAAAAACTGGATGAACTGGGGATAACTAAGATTTCCGGGTTACCTTACTCCATCAGGGTCTTGCTTGAAGCAGTATTGAGAAACGTTGATTGCAAAGTGATAACAGAGGATGACGTAAAGAACCTTGCAGGATGGAGTCCAGAAGGAGTGCCAGCCCTTGATATACCTTTTATTCCTTCAAGGGTGCTCATGCAGGACTTTACCGGAGTGCCGGCTGTGGTAGACATTGCTGCCATAAGGTCAGCCATGCAAAGGCTTGGTGGTGACCCCTCGGTGATCAATCCTGTGATACCTGCCGACCTTGTGATCGACCATTCGATCCAGGTGGATTATTATGGCACATCATATGCGTGTAACTGTAATGAGAAATATGAGTTCCACCGCAACAAGGAGAGGTATGAATTACTCCACTGGGCCCAGAATGCCTTTGATAACCTGAAGGTAGTGCCCCCTGCAAGCGGCATTATACACCAGGTAAACCTGGAGTACCTGGCATCGGTGGTCCACCTTAAAGAGAAAGATGGCGAACTGGTGGCTTATCCGGACACTCTTGTTGGTACAGACTCACATACAACTATGATAAACGGTCTTGGAGTCCTTGGCTGGGGCGTTGGTGGCATCGAGGCAGAAGCCGTTATGCTCGGTCAGCCTTACTACATGCCAATCCCGGAAGTTGTAGGCTTCAGGCTTACAGGGGAACTTAAAGAAGGTGTCACATCCACAGACCTTGTACTTACTGTTGTTGAAATGCTCAGGAAACATGGTGTTGTAGGCAAGTTCGTAGAGTTTTACGGGCCGGGTTACAAAGCTCTTGAACTTACCGAAAGGGCCGTTCTGGCCAATATGGCTCCTGAATATGGGGCTACAATGGGATTCTGCCCGGTGGATGAGGTCACTCTTGAATATATGATGATGACTGGAAGGAGCCAGGAGCATGTTGACCTTGTAAGACAATATTGCAAAGAACAGGACCTTTTCCTTGATGATTCAAGCCCCGAACCGGAATTCACCTCAACACTGGAGCTTGATATCAGTATAGTAGAACCTTGTCTTGCAGGACCAAAAAGACCACAGGACCGCATCTCTGTGCAGGATATGTCCAAAGCCTTCCATCAGACGATGAAAGATGTATTCTCGGCAAAGATTGGAAAAGAAGTAAACGGGTCTGATCCTGATTATAGCCGCTGGCTGGGCGAAGGCGGTTATAGTGTGGCAAAGGTAACGCATCCACATCACACAGGTATTACAAAGATCAAGTGTGCAGATGATGCAATTGCATTGACCCATGGATCTGTGGTCATTGCATCGATCACATCATGCACCAACACATCCAGTCCAGCACTTATGATAGGCGCAGGACTGCTTGCAAAGAAAGCTGTGGAAAGAGGACTGAAGGTTAAACCATTTGTCAAGACAAGTCTTGCCCCGGGTTCACGTGTTGTGACAGATTATCTTAAAGCTGCCGGCCTTATGCCATATCTTGATGCACTTGGCTTCCACCTTGTAGGATATGGATGCCTTACATGCATAGGTAACAGCGGTCCTCTGAGAGAAGCTGTTTCAAGTGAGATACAGAACAAGGACCTTACAGTTGCTGCAGTCCTCAGTGGGAACAGGAACTTTGAAGGCAGGATCAACTCACAGGTAAAAGCCAACTATCTGGCCTCACCAATGCTTGTAGTTGCATATGCCCTGGCCGGTACAGTAGATATCGACCTTATGAAAGAGCCTGTTGCCTGTGATCCAAACGGTCAGCCTGTCTACCTTAAAGATATCTGGCCCGGAACAGAAGAACTTAACAGGTACATCAATGACTCGGTCACCCCTGAAATGTTCAGGGAAGAATATTCAAATGTCTATCAGGGCACAGAACTCTGGAGAGGCCTGGATGCACCCGAAGGGACGCTTTACGAATGGGATAACCATTCCACATACATACAGGAACCACCTTTCTTCAAGGATTTCCCTCTTGAACTCAAAAAGCAGGGAGATATCACAGGAGCACGGGCCCTTGTAGTGCTTGGTGACAGTATCACCACTGACCACATATCCCCTGCAGGCTCAATCCCATCGGACTATCCTGCTGGCCAATATCTGCTCTCAAAAGGTGTTGATGAGAAGAATTTCAATTCATATGGCTCCAGGCGTGGAAATCATGAAGTTATGATGAGAGGTACTTTTGGGAACGTGCGTCTTAAGAACAAGCTTGTCGCAAGCAAAGAAGGTTCATGGACCATTCACCAACCTGATTCCCAGGAGATGCCTATATATGATGCTGCAATGCGATATATAGAAGAAGGTACACCGCTTGTGATTATTGCCGGAAAGGAATACGGAACCGGAAGCTCACGAGACTGGGCTGCAAAGGGGACCCAGCTTTTGGGCATTAGAGCAGTTATCGCCGAATCTTTTGAGAGGATACACCGCAGCAACCTTGTAGGCATGGGTGTTCTGCCACTGCAGTTCATAGAAGGTGAATCTGCACAAAGCCTGGAACTTTCAGGAAACGAGATATTCGACATAAAAGGTACTGATAAACTAAGGCCTTTCGGGGAACTAACAGTTGTAGCAAGATCAGAGAATGGGGAAGAAAAGACCTTTAACGTCCTTGTGCGCCTTAACTCTGACATCGAGATCGAGTATTACATGAATGGGGGGATCCTCCATAAATTCCTGAGGGATAAAATAAAGGGAGAATGACCATTACATTCTTCTTTTTACCCCCAGTATCAAGCATTTTATGAGTCGATTATATTATACTATATTATAACATATTATAATATATTAGAATATAATACCAGTGTTATGCTAATAATTTTGTAGCAAATTTTATATATGGATAGTCAAAACTAATTATTGGGCATATTTTATCAAAACGTGTACTTTATCCGTCGGGGATTTTTAATGGAAGAAATGAAGAAAGGCCTTGAAGGCGTGGTAGCCTTGGATACCAGAATATCATTCATAGATGGTATCCAGGGGGTTTTAAAATACAGGGGGATCAGAATAGAGGATCTTGTAGATTTTCCCTATGATGTTATTTCATATCTCCTGATAAATGCAAATATCCCCGATGAGACAGAGTTATCTGAATATTCCAACCGACTTAAGGAAGACCGGTTTATTGATGGTAAACTGGTGGAAGTACTCAAGGGATTTGACTTTGGAACTGATGCCCTTGACGGATTAAGGACCGCTGTTTCCTGTACGGCCCATTTTGATGAGGAGAACAATCACCACTCACCGGATGCGAACAGGAACAAAACTGTCCGGCTTGTTGCTAAATTCCCGACCATTGTTGCCGCCCTGCATCGCAGCAGCATCGGAGAGGAACCTATTGAGCCCAGTAAAGAACTATCCCATGGAGCAAACTTCCTCTACATGCTGACAGGTAGACCCCCTACAGAACTTGAAGCCGAAGCAATGGAAAAAGATCTGATACTGAGTGCGGAACATGAGCTGAACCCCTCAACATTCTCATTGAGGATTGCAGCATCGACACTTTCTGATATGTATTCTGCAGTCATATGCGGCCTGTGTACTCTCAAGGGACCTTTACACGGAGGTGCCAGAAAAGGGGTTATGGACATGCTGGATGAGGTCGGCAGCAGGGAATATGCCAGAGACTACGTTTTACAAAAACTGGAGCGAAAAGAGAAAGTAATGGGATTTGGCCATCGCGTCTACAAAACCTATGACCCCCGGGCAAGGATATACAGGGATGTTGCCAGAAGGCTGGCCATAGAGAGAGGCGATACTGGCTGGTATGAGATGGCAGAGGAGATCGAGCATATACTTTATCATGAATTCATCGAAATCAGAGGGAAACCAATCTATCCGAATGTTGATTTTTATTCTGCTGTGGTGTACAAGTATCTTGACATACCTTCCGAGCTTGCAACTTCCATATTTGCCATGGGAAGGGTTTCAGGATGGATAGCCCACTGCATGGAGCAATATTGCGACAATAAGGTTATAAGGCCAAGGGCACATTCCGTTTAAGCTCGAAACCTTTTCTTTTTTCACATGCACCTTTAAGTTCCCGGTTCATATTCCGGAATCCTTCTTTTGTCCTGTCACCGATAAGATGCAATATGAGTGGAGCAAGGACACCCCTGAACCTTTCACACTGAATAAGTCTTGTCCTTCCGTTCTCAAGTTCTTCAAGCCTGAATGCATGCTCACCGTCAAATATCCCTTTGACCCACAAATTGCCCATCCATCTTATCTCATGCAAAGGCTCCACCCTTGTGATCACAGGATCAAGGTCAATACCTTTCATTCCTGGAACTTGCATGTGGACATCAAGTCTTGATCCTTTTTCGACCGTTCCTTTTATAGTAGTGATGAATGAATTCCACGTACCATATTCTTCAAAATCTGTCAGGAGGTCCCAGACCTCTTGTATAGGGGCTTCGATTATTATATCCGTACAAATCTTATGCATTGTGAGGTAAACCTCCGGTAAAAAAGAAGCTATGATATAAAAATGATATATCGTTCACACTAATCCCGCTTTTTACATTCTCTTTTATGGCTCTGATAAAATATATATTTTTAGATGATATAAAGGTTGGGAACATAAGGAAAAATATCACCTGCAGATAAAGAGAGAATAATAGTGTGGTTGATCGTTAACATAAATATCGTTGTATTTCTGCTTAAGGTCTGCATGGGTTAAAAGTTTTACCCTTTTGTACGATTCCTGCACAATCCTCATGTGGGAGCAATAACATTCTTATGAACATTTTTATAGCGACAGGTCCTATTATTGATTGAATTACTATCAATATATGTAGGACAAAAACAGGATGTAACCATCATGGGAAATAACAGGACATACGGGATACCGGCATTGCTTTCTTTTTTCATACCGGGACTGGGACAGATAATCAAAGGCGATATATTCAAGGCTATCGGCATATGGGTAGTCCTGGGTATCAGCTGGTTATTGCAAATCATCCTCATAGGCTACCTGCTGGGTTTCATTGTGTGGATATGGCAGATATACGATGCTTACAATAACTAAACGGTAAGAGGGGTAATCCTCTCATCTTTCTATGTCAGATCCGGTTCCCACATAACCGGGCAGACCAAAAAATACACAGGTAAAAGGGTTTTAGGACTTAGAATATCTCCTTTATTCCTGTTACACTGGCACCTCTGGCACTCTGGACAGTTACCTCAAAGTCCTTGAACTTAGGAACGCCAGTACCTCCTGTATCTTCAGGTACAAGGACATTTGACCAGGGACTGTTCACCATATAGGCAATACCTGGGTGAGCCTGTTCATATCCGGACTTCTGTGCCTGGACCACAACTTTTCCGGAGCCATTCCTCAAAATCACAGTTTCTCCCTCTTTGATGGAAAGCTTTGAAATGTCCTTCAGGTCAAGCCTTATGACTGCAGAGAGTGTTTCATAATCCTCTCCAAAGCGCGAGGATTCCTGGGCTGTGTTCTGGAACACGTCCCTGTAAGTGACCACCTTCAGTTTTATTTCCGGTGCAGCAAGGAATTGTCCAAATCCCATCATATCGCCTCCGTGATCCTTTTAAGTATCTCCTGGTCAGATAGTCTGTCACTATCAAATATCTTTTTTAATTCTACCTCCACACCGTCCATACGAATGGCAGTGCCTCCGGATTCAACTCCACCCAGTGCGCAGGGTATTGTCACAGCTGACCTGCTGGTTGTAAGGTTATTGCAGGGGTCGATGGTTATGAGTGGAATGTCTGCAAGATGGCGGGCAATCGACAGAGGCAGGCTTGAGAGCGGATCAGAGCCAATGATAAGTGCGGCATCGATATTTTTGTTCCTGAGAACTTCGACCACCGAGTTTTCGGGGCCATGTGCAAGCTCTTTGGAGTCGCCATCAAACTTCAGGCGGTTGATATATCCTGTTTCTGCAAAGAGGTTATGGTTAAAACCCCTCATATTGTACTGACCCACCATGGGGATCAGATGAAAGTCTGAAAACTCGTTGAGCTTGTCCATCAGCGCGAAAAGAGGGTCAAGTTCTTCAAGCGAATAGACAAGTCCAAGGCCTACAAAGATAGCACCGAACTTTGCTTTTTTCATTATGTTGCTAAGTCCCAGTATCCTTTTGCTGTCAAGATCAAAGGATGTCTTTGGCACTTTCCCGGAAAGGGCATTGGTAAGAGCTGCCATAAACTCTGCATCCCCGCCAGCCGGTAACTGATAGAAGCGTTCATCTTTACATATAATGGCAGTTTCGGACTTCCTTATATCGATCGTTATGGCTTTCCTGTCCTCTTCCCATCCCCTCTGGCGCTCCTTACCCCGGGGGAAATAGGAATACCTGGAAAGATGACGCGGATGTGAATTTGAAGGATCAGCTCCCCAGAAGACAATAACATCGGCCTTGTGACGCACATCATCAAGAGTGCATGTCCTGAGTCTTTCCTGCAGTATAGCCTCAACTATCGGCCCCTGGCAGAATGAGGAGGTGTCGTCAATGTATGCACCTGTCTTCCTTGCAAGACCAATGGATATTTTCTGTGCCTCTGAGCTTGAATTCCCATGCCCGAATATCAGAGGGTTCTTTGCATCCCTGAGTATCGAAGCAGCCTTTGCAATAGCAGTATCCATGTCTGCTCCCTCAGCATCCACAGTACATTCAAGAGGCTCACTGCATCCTTTCATGCGCGCCACACCTTTGCGGCATGCAGCATGCACCACGGTCACCTTATCGCCTTCAGTTTCAACCTCTATATCGTCACAGAGAAGTGCACAACCTGTACACACATAATATTCACTCAAATGATCACCACATTATTGGATTAAACAATATTTAATAAGGAACATAGCAATCAAACGAACTCAATTGCCTTTGTCGGACATGTATCTATGCAGGCAACACAAAGGATCCTGTTCTCACCGAAGCGCCGGCACTCTTGCACATTCCTGGCCTTGACAACACCATCCTCTACCTTAAAGATCACTTTATCAGAAGTTGGTGCCTTTCCGCTGCCCGCACCAAGCGGGTCGTTGGCTACATTGACAGGACACGCAACAACACAATTACCACAGCCTATACACTTTTCATCATGAACTATAAGGCCTGTATCAGTAACACCATCCACGGGTGTTATCATTGAGGAGAGCTTCTCATAGCCTGACTTATATTTTGCCTCATTGACAAGAGGCGGGCAATCATCAACCGTTACCTTGCGTGCCAGCAGGTCAACGGCAAACGCCATACACGTACTTTTGCCACATTCCTTACAATTGGTTTTTGGGAGCAACTGGTATATTTCCATTACACTGGCCATTATTATCACCTATCCGGATGCAAGCCATCGATGAATTCATAAATCTAATGAACGTTTTTCTGTTCTTCCTGAACTTCCTGCAGACCAAATCAAACCCTGAAGAACAAAGAACAATGGCAGTTACCCTCTGTGTCGATCTCTTCATGATGGTAGATGCAGGGACAGATTATCTTGCGATCCAGTTCCGCATCACCGGTGCGCAGTCTGCAGGGACAGTATTGTTTCCCATATTCATGCTTGTTCCTGGCAAGGCCCTCAATTACCATCTGGAGCATTTCTTCATCCGGGTTAAGTATGAAACCTTTTTTCTTTGCATAATTTGATGCCCATTCATGCGTTTTTTCCATAATAGGTGCAAGTTCTGTCATAAATGACCTCCGATATAGCATATTATAAGTATAAAAGAGATATTAAGGATATCATTATTTATCTATTTCCCACAACATCATAACAGTGCTTTCATCATCCGGGACCCGGATAAAAATGAGCATAAAAAAATTGGTCTGTAGGCAGATGCACGCCTGCTCAGACCATCTTTGTCTGCTCTGTCTGGCGTGGCACCTTTACTACAAGAAAACGAAAGACCCCATCACTTTCATTCATCAGTCTGTGAGGGATCTTTGCAGGACTGTCTACAAGCATGTCCTTTGTCACTGTTTGCTGCTCGTCGCCTATCTCAACGATCCCCTCACCCTCTAAGATGTAAAAGAAAACATCCACAGGTGTGGAATGCTTCTTCAGTGCATCCCCGGGACCAAGTTCCATGTGCATGACCTGGGCATGCTCGGTATCATAGAGCCTGTGCACGGTAACACCGTGCGGGTTGTCCTTTTTCTCTGCATCCTTATAACTTATAATTCTCATCGCATTCCTCCTCTGGAAGATATATTTATTCTGAATTTATCAAAATATTTAAAGAAGGACTTTTAGGTCCTCCTCAACTGTGGAGTTTGGCCTGATATTGAAGTTCTCAACCAGTACATTGAGAACATTGGGTGAGACAAATGCCGGCAGTGTGGGACCAAGCATGATATTCCTGACACCAAGGCTTAGCAGTGCAAGGAGGACAAGGACGGCCTTTTGTTCATACCACGCTATATTGTATACAACCGGCAGATCGTTTATGTCCTCAAGACCGAATGCTTCGGCAAGTTTCTGTGCGATCACTACCAGGGAGTAGCAGTCATTACACTGGCCCGCATCGATGACCCTGGGTATCCCGCCAATGCCACCAAGTGCAAGTTTGTTGTAGCGGTATTTTGCACACCCTGCAGTGAGTATAACACTATCTTGTGGAAGCGCCTCTGCAAAGTCTGTGTAGTAGTTTCTCTCCTTATGCCTGCCATCACAGCCTGCCATGACCACGAACTTCTTTATATGGCCTGCCTTGACCGCATCGACGATCTTATCTGCAACGGAGAGTGCAGACACATGTGCAAAGCCACCCATTATAGTGCCTTCCTCAAGCTTCTGTGGTGCATTGCATGTCTTTGCCTGCTCAATGATCGCGGAGAAATCCTTGCCGCCATCCTCACTGGCATTAATGTGAGCCACACCGTCAAAGCCGACAACACCGGTGGTGTATATGCGGTCGATGTATGTATCTTTCGGAGGGACTATACAGTTAGTGGTCATAAGTATGGGACCATTGAACTTCTCAAACTCCTCTTTCTGCTTCCACCATGAGCCACCATAATTGCCCACGAAGTTATCATATTTCTTAAACGCAGGATATGAATTTGCAGGAAGCATCTCCCCATGGGTATAGACATCCACACCAGTGTCCCTGGTCTGTTCAAGAAGCTGAGCAAGGTCATGCAGATCATGTCCGCTGATAAGTATTGCCGGATTATCCCTAACACCGATATTAACTGCAGTAGGCTCAGGATTGCCATAGGTAGTGGTGTTGGCCTTATCAAGCAGTGCCATGGTAGTTACACCAACTGAGCCACATTCCAGTACCATTGGGACCAGCTCATCAATACCCGTGTTATCGTCCATGGTTGCCAGGAGTGCCTTTTCCATAAAGGCCATGATCTTATCATCCTTATATCCAAGGACATTTGCGTGGTGGGCATATGCAGCCATGCCTTTAAGACCATAGATGAGCAATTCCCTGAGGGAGCGGATGTCCTCGTTGTCTGTGGCCAGGACTCCGGTATCTATACTGTCCAGCGTCTGTGGAGTGACCTTGGCCATGACCGGTATATCCTCACCTGCATTGGGACTTGCACCAAGTAGCTTTTCCTTTATCCATCTGGGGAAAGAGGATCCTGAGTTCTCATTGATCACCTTTGCATCCATGAGTTTCTTCTTGATGCCGTCCTTGATCACAAAACCTTCGTTTATATAACGTTCAATGTCAGCCTTGCTGAAATTGGTATTCGTGACCGTGGCAAAAAGCCCGTCAAGGATAAACTCATCAGTCCTTGCATCGTCCAGGCCATTTGCCCTTGCTTTTGAATTGTAGAACGCGATACTCTTCAGGACATAGATAAGGTCATCCTGCAGGTCCGCAACATCAGCTTTCTTTCCACACACGCCGTTCTTAGTACAGGCAGTTCCATTTGAAGTTTCTTCACACTGATAACAGTACATTCTATTCACCATGCTTCCTATATTTGATATCTTTTTGATACTGCTATATTGTACATGATTGCATATAAGTGGAAGAGTTTCCAGTTGGATACTTGAAAATAAAAAGTGTTATTAATTTACAGGCCAAGAACTTAAAACGAAAATCCTTTTTATTGGTTTTTCGCCATCCATCCAAAACTATATCTTCAACCAGGTCATCATTTCCTGCTGTAAGGAGCCATCTATATGCGAATCGGAGTATACATCTGCCATTGCGGGCTGAATATCGCACACACCATAAATGTCAGTTCACTGCAGGATAGGGTCAGCAAACTGGACGGGGTTGCAGTGGCAAAGGACATACAGTTCATGTGTTCCGATTCTGGTCAGGAATCAATTGTCACGGACATTCAGGAACATGACCTGAACCATATACTTGTGGCGGCCTGTTCCCCGCATCTTCATGAACAGACATTCAAACGCGTTCTTGAAAAGGCAGGTCTCAATCCTTTCATGCTGGAAATGGTCAATATCCGTGAGCAGTGCTCCTGGGTGCACATGGAAGACCCTCAGATGGCAACCTGCAAGGCACTCGACCTTATAAGGATGGGTATAGCCAGGCTCAAACTGCTGGACCCGCTGCAGCTTAAAAAAGTTCCTGTGACAAAGGATGTGCTAATCATTGGCGGTGGTGTTGCGGGAATCGAGGCGGCTCTGACACTTGCCAGCTCAGGCCATAAGGTTCATATGGTGGAAAAGGAGCCCACGATCGGCGGGAAGATGGCACTGCTCAATGAGGTCTTTCCCACCAATGACTGTTCCATCTGTGTGCTTGCACCCAAGATGACAGACGTGAACCAGCATCCCAACATCGATCTTATCACAATGGCAGAGGTAAAAGAAATAACAGGGCCCGTGGGGAACTTCCACGTTACAGTTGCCAGAAAACCCAGATACGTCATAGAGGACAGGTGCAAGGGCTGTGTGGATGAGTGCGGACGGGTCTGTCCGGTGGAAGTGCCAAACAGGTTCGATTACGGACTTGGGAAGACAAAGGCCATCAATATGCCAATCCCACAGGCTGTGCCCCAAATAGTTTACATCGATAGCGAGTACTGCGTTGGCTGCGGGCTGTGCAAACAGGCATGTCCCGCCGATGCGATAGACTATCACCAGCATGAGGAAACTATAGAATTCACTGTGGGTGCAGTCATCCTTGCAACCGGATACAGCCTCTTTGATGCCTCCCGCAAGCAGGAATATGGACATGGTATCTACCCGGACGTGGTAACGAACATGGAAATTGAGCGTCTGCTCAATGCCGCCGGTCCGACGCGGGGCAAAGTGCTTTGTCCTTCAACCAGGGAAATACCACAGAAAGTGTCTTTCATCCAGTGTGTCGGCTCCAGGGACGAACAGGTGGGTAATCCGTATTGTTCAAAGGTCTGCTGCATGGCCAGCATGAAAAATGCACAACTGCTCAGGGAACGTTATCCTGATATTGACATAAGCATCCATTACATCGACATACGTGCATCAGGAGAGATGTACGAGGAATATTACATACGTAGCCAGGAGATGGGCATCAACTTCATCCGGGGTAGGGTAGGTGAGATACTGCAGGATGGCCAGGGCAAACTTAACCTGCGTTATGAGGACACGCTCACCGGAGAGATCTTTGAGGAGCAAACAGACATGGTTGTCCTTGCAACGGGTATGGAATCCACAGCCGATGCTGCCAGACTATCCAGAGTGCTCAACCTCACAAGACGCGCCGACCGCTTCTTTTCAATAGCCCATCCAAAGATGCGGCCGGTAGATTCGCATGTGAAAGGAATATACATAGCAGGCTGCGCATCCGGTCCAAAAGAGATACAGGTATCCATTTCCCAGGGAAGTGCGGCTGCTGCCAAGGCGATGCAGCTGCTCTCGAAGGGTGAGCTGGAAATGGATCCGCTCAGTGCCCATGTCAACCCTGATAAATGCATAGGCTGCGGTATTTGCGTGGACACATGCAAGTTCAATAAAATAAGCCTGATCGAGCGCAAGGCCGTGGTCGATGAACTCTCCTGCATGGGTTGCGGTGCCTGCAGTGCATCATGTCCTGCCGATGCAATATGGATGCGTAACAGCACCGATGAACAGATAATAGCCCAGATACATGCAGCCACAGAGGTCCGGTCGGAGTTCCCGCTCATTGTCGCATTTCTTTGTAACTGGTGCAGCTACACCTGTGCAGACCTTGCCGGCACATCACGCATACAATATCCCACCAATATCCGCGTGATCCGTGTCATGTGTGCCGGACGCGTGGATCCTTCATTTGTGCTCGAAGCACTTGAAAGCGGTGCTGATGGTGTGCTCGTTGCAGGATGCCGCCTGGGGGAGTGCCACTACATCTTTGCCAATTATAATGCAAAACACAGAATGGAAACCCTGAAAGAAATACTGCATGACGTTGGTATCGATCCGGGGCGCCTTAAAGTGGAATGGATATCCGCCTCAGAAGGAGAAAGATTTGCAAACTCCATCGAGGACTTTGTAGGATACCTTGAAAAAATAGGCCCTATAGGTTCTGAGCTCAGGGAGGAAGAACTGTGAGCGATGAATGCAGGAAGGATTCCCTATGTGTGGATAAGGACATGGATATTGAAGGCTCCCACTTCATCTATCGCCAGATCAGCAACAAGTCCGTCAGGCTACTGGACTATGACTATAAAAGGTGCGTAGGCTGCGGTATATGTGTGGGGCTCTGTCCCACAAAAGCCCTTGAACTTGGACCCATGAAGGAGATCTCCACAGGACTGGACGCACCACCTGTGATGATGGATCTTGAGAAGTGTACTTTCTGCTCCATGTGTGCCAATTTCTGCCCTGTGCATGCCTTTAGAATGAGCAGCGAAGGTGAACTGCCGCAGAAGGAGGAGTTCCCGGGATATGACTCCTATGTGCTCATGAACGAGAAGTGCCTGCCCTGTGCACTCTGCCGGGCCGCATGTCCTGAGGATGCCATTGATGTGCAGTTCACTTTCCCGAAAAAAGAGCAGCTTGCCCCTTTTAAGGAAGGGTCTGAAGGTGAGATAGAGATAGATACCCAGAAGTGCAACTTCTGTGGCCTGTGTGCACAGTTCTGCGAGGCTTTCCTGCTGGTGGAGAAAGAAGCCACTCCAACCGACCTTCTCCCCTTTGAGCTGCTGCTGGTGGACGAGGACAAATGTGACTATTGTGTGATCTGCCAGGACCTGTGTCCCGAGGATGCCATTAAGGTAACCGGGGAAAAGAGAGGCGAAGCTCCTGAGATAGAAGGCATACTCACTGTCGATGAAGAAAAGTGTACACGCTGTACCTGGTGCCAGGCTGTCTGTCCTTATGATGCGGTGGACATAAAAAAGCAATTCGAAGGGGAGCTTGTCCTTGTGGAAGCAAATGTAGATAAATGTGACCCTCAGGGATGTCATGGCTGTTTTAATGTGTGTCCCTCACATTTGTGGTACGTCCCGGAAAAAGGCGCAAAGATCGCTATCAAAGAAGATTACTGTACCTACTGTGGCGCATGTGTCAATGCATGCCCCAAGGACGTGATGAAGGTCTTGCGTACAAAAGTGAATCACACAGACATTCCCGACTCTCCCTGGGCAGGCCAGTGGCGGGATGCGGTTGATTCCATGGTCACAGGAAAGAGACACATTCCTGATACTTCCAGGACCCTTGAAGTTGCAAAGGAAGAACACCGGGAAACTGTGGAAGTGGAACTGCCCCATGTTGACGGAAAACTGCTCAAACTTGCAAGGAAGCGCATTGAAAAGGCAAAACCACTGCTGAGCAATGTGAAAAAAAGGAAATCGTTTGAGTGCGGGGGTCCCGAAGAGGTAAATGAGATAACCGGGGACTGAAACAGGGATGATAAGGTACAAATACACATATCTGTCAGGTTATACCAAATCCTTCTATGAGACACTTATGGGAAGATGATATGCCTTTTAGACATATCAGTGGCCCTGTGCATACTTTTCAGCAAGTATGGCTCTTTTCAGCTTGAACTGAACCCTTTGCCTGTCCCATTCATATTGTTCACCAAGGAACTTGATAAGTCTCTTCTTTGAAGCGCCTTTCAGTTCATTCTCAGCCATCAGCTCCTCAATAAAAGCTTTCTGCTCTTCCTTTTCCAGCTCGGGCATTCAGCATCCCTCCAGGGATATGATGGTGTTAGGTCCTGTCGCCACAGGTATCTTCTTTGCGGTCATAATCATACCTCCGGGAATATTCTCTACCCTGTATCTCATTTTCATTTTTCCATTCTCACTGCCAAGGACGACCATTCCGCCTTTTTTAAGGCCTAGCTTCTTAACAAGCTTCCTGTCTATGAGGACAAAGTCATTATCATCCTTCTGGTCAAACCACATGAACGGATTATAGAGATACTTCAACTGATACATACCCTCCGGGACGGAAGAGCCTGCATTATCCACATCAACAGAACCACATTCCATCTGTTCCGCCTTATCTGCGGTAACGTCCCCGACGTCAGTTCCAGGATCCCCGATACTTTTCATGAATATATAATGCAGCTGCTGGTAATCGAAACGTTTACCTCCCAGCTCACCATTGAGCAGGGACATAGCATCAATACCTGCCACACCGCTGCCGCTGTTCTCCTGAAGCCGGCCTTCAACGTTCATGAAAGTGCCCGCTTTCATGTAAACAGGTTCTGTGGCGATGACCACATCTGCCAGTTCAGTGACAGGACTTGCACGTGAGCTGATAACTATCAGGTTATCAAGCTTCTTCAGGGTCTCAACAGCAGCCGCAGCATCCGGCATAAGCTCCACCGGATCACTATCAAGGGTTACAAGGGTCCTGATATTGCCAGCTTCTATGTCCTCCATTATCTGTGCAAGGGCCATCATGCTGCCGTTTGCCTTTAAAGCAAGGTTCACACCTGTGCTGTTAATGAAAGGCTGCATAAAGTGGATCTTTGCTCCGCAGCGACCGGCAAGGTCCAAAAGCTGTTTTACATGTACAGGATCTGAATTGGGATGAATATCAGCAACTATCAGGGACTTATCATCAAGTCCCAGTTCATCGTAGCGATCAGGTCCGATGTCAAGTGTCTCATCAGCAAGGTGCAGCTCCTTTGTTCCGACAGCTACGATCCCTGCACCGTTCCTTTTGGCTGCAAGCAGTCTCCTGACAATGAGAGGATACTGTACATAAGGGTCCAGGAAAAGGGCAATTCTCTTTGCCTTTTCCATTTCATCCAAAGAGATGCCCTCCGGATATGAACCGCATTTAGAAGTGATCTGTGAAGGAAGCGGAAAAACACCTGTATCTACTCTGGTACCCAGTGTTTCGGCAATCCTGCAAAAGGCCATGTGCTCTTCGCTGGTCGTGTTCCCCACAGAGAGCATGGTCACACTGTCGGCATCCGCCATCCTGTGGGCGGCAGCCTTTATAGCATCCTCAATATCTGCTTTGCTACCTGTTACCATGGTCCTGGCTTTAGAATAATGATATGGCACCTTCATCCCGAACCTGCAGAGCTTCCCAAGATTTGCGGGGCTGCTCTTCATGAAATCAACGCTGGTATTACCCTCCGGGTCCTCCCTGATGTAAAGACCACAGCCAACTCCACAGCCCGGACAGAATGTCTGGTATATCTCTTCTTTCATTTGAGCATCACCTCCAAAAATGGTGGTCTTTCAAGTGTCATTCCTGCTTTGTAATTGTGTTTTTTCTGGGCAGGGTCGGCAAAACGCCTGAATATGGATGTTACGGGTATGTCAACCGGACAGACATCTGAGCACTGCCCGCAACCTATACAGCTGTCCGAAAGATGAAGGAGACGTACCATGTGATACATGCTCATCTTATAATCATCCGCCAGGCTGTGGTACATTGTGCACTTTGAATCCTCATCACATGTACATACGGGACATGCCTCTTTACATGCTCCGCAATCGATACAGTCTGCAAATTGTTCCATATAATAATTGATACGTTGCTCTTCTGGTATTTCCGTGAATACCCTTGCTGACCATTTCTCACCAAGAGAGAGCATGGCACTGTTCACTTTTTCCCTGATGGCTATTGACTGCTCACCTGCAGGCTCTATCTGGACATAACCGGATTCAATTGCATTTTCCAGTAAACGCACTCCTTTTCCGTTCATAACCTCGCAGAATGTTGCATTTCCTGCAAGTTCACCGATAACACCCCAGTTACCACACGCAAGGTCTGCATTCACCGGTATCTTCACATCACAGTAACGACAGCTTTCGCGTCTGCCATATCCTGCATCTTCAAGGTCATCAATGGGTATTGCCTTCTCTTCCCCGTCCTTTGTCCTGAAGAAAAGCTTGCCTTTATCTATTTTCTCACCCACCACGTCTTCAGGGTCTATTTCATACATCCTGACCAGCATTTCCCTCGTCAGCACAGGATGCATGGTTCCCCCGCAATTGAGACCGATTATGAACGTATTATCAATATCTATCTCATTACGCTTGGCCTGCTCAAAAACCGCCCTTACATCACATGGTTTTCCCGGCATTGCAACCTTCCTGCCAGCTGCATACTTTGCCAGATTGACAGGTACTGTGTGCATACTGCCGGCGGATGCAAGCACTTCATCCACATCATCGGTGATCACAGGGACTGCCTCATACTCATTGATATGCCTGAGCACGATAACGCTGTCCACCAGACCCCTTTCAAGTGCAGCAGCAAGTATTGCTGTGACCATACCTCCGGAAGCTCCCCTGTTGCGTATTCCAGGATCTGTGGCATATCCCAGTACTTTGTCTCCAATCTCTACCATCTAGTTCACTCCTTCAGGCTTCAGAGGACTTGGACCTATCTTTTTTATCTGCTCGGTCACATCCCTTACAAAGTTTGCGAACTTCTCCCCCTCACTTGCGCTTATCCAGTTAAGATGAAGCCTCTCAGGTTCCAGTCCCATCTCCTTTACCATCTCCTCAAGGAACTGGTGCCGGACCTGGGTCTTGTAGTTGCCGTTAACATAATGACAATCACCGATGTGACATCCTGTGACAAGCACAGCATCCGCACCTTCAAGGAATGCATTGAAAACATGCAAAGGGTCGATACGCCCTGAACACATTACACGGATTACCCTGAGTGATGAGGGTTGCTGGAAACGTCCCATACCTGCAGTATCCGCGCCACCATAGCTGCACCAGTTGCAGCAGAATGCGACTATCTTGGGTTCCCATTCTCTATTATCTGCCATTCTTATTCCTCCTCAAAGGCAAAAACACTCCTTACCTGCGCAAGTAACTGGTTATTGCTGAAATGATTTTGCTGCAGTGCACCTGTGGGACAGGCCACAGCACAGGTCCCGCATCCTTTGCAGAGTGCCTTGATAACATTCAGTTTTCCTTCTTCCAGGGATAGTGCCTGGAACGGGCACATTGGCACACATATCCCGCATGACACACAAACGTCTTCGTTTACATCTACTGTAATTCCTTCGGTTATCGCCTTTCCCTGGGAAAGATAGCGTGTTGCCCGGGCAGCGCATGCACTTCCCTGGGAAACAGAATACGGAATGTCCTTTGGTCCCTGGGTGACACCGCCGATAAATATCCCGTCCAGTGTGGTGTCCACAGGTTTAAGCTTTGGATGGGCCTCCATCATAAAACCATCTGCAGCCCGGCTTACCTTCAGGATCTGCCTGATACGCTCATTACTGTCCCCGGATACCGCACCCACACTGAGCACCAGCATGTCAAGATCAAGTTCAAGTATGCTATTTGTCAGGGTATCCTCAACACGAACTATAAGGTTGCCATCCTCTTTTTCTGTGACCTTTCCGGGTTTTCCCCTGATGAACTTAATTCCCATATCCCTTGCCCTGTCATAGAACTCCTCATAGTTGCGGAAAGGGGTCCTCATATCCATGTACATTATGTAGACCTCGGAGTCAGGATATTTTTCCCGGATCAGCTGTGCATCCTTTAATGCGTACATACAGCAGAAACTGGAACAATATCTGTTACTGTTCTTATCCCTGCTTCCAACACATTGTATGAAGCCGATCCTTTTTGGAGAGGTAACATCACCCGGACGTACCAGTTTACCCATTGTCGGTCCGCTGGCATTTATCAGGCGTTCCAGTTCCATCCCCGTAATCACATTATCATAGAGCCCGTAGCCAAAATCATGAGTTGGTTCCGGATCATATACCTCAAATCCGGTAGTAACCACGATCACACCAACATCAAGTTCAGAAAAAGAGTCTTCTTGTTCCATATCTACTGAACTGCTGTTGCATGCCTTGACACATGCATTGCAATCGATGCATACCGACCTGTCAACAAGCGCCCTGAGAGGAACAGCCTGTGGGAAAGGAACATAGATCGCTTTGCGGGTACCTATCCCTTCATTGAATTCCACATTAGGAACCTCCACTGGGCATTTTTCCACGCAGAGTCCGCAGCCGGTACATGAGACGGTGTCGATATAGCGGGCCTTGTGCCTGACCTTTACCTTAAAATTACCCACATATCCGTCTACTTCATCTATCTCGGAGTAGGTCATAAGTTCAATGTTCTTATTCCGGGCAACTTCCACCATCTTAGGACCCAGTATACAGATACTGCAGTCGTTTGTCGGGAAGGTCTTGTCAAGCTGTGCCATCTTTCCGCCTATCGACGGGTTCTTTTCCACAAGATAGACCTTATGGCCCATATCTGCAATATCAAGGGCAGCCTGCATTCCCGCAACACCCGCACCGATGACAAGGGCGGCGTCTGTAACTGGAACCTCATTGGACTCAAGTGGCTCAAGTTGTATTGCTCTTGAAACACCCATGCGTACGAGCTCCTTGGCTTTTCTGGTCGCCTTTTCCTTTTCTTGCATATGGATCCAGCTGCAGTGCTCCCTTATGTTTACAAACTCGAAAAGATAAGGGTTAAGTCCTGCTTCCTCGACACAGGCCCTGAAAATAGGTTCATGGGTCTTGGGTGTGCATGCTGCCACAAGCACACGATTAAGATCGTTATCCCTGATTGCCTGCTTGATCTCCGATTGTCCCGAATCGCTACAGGTATATTTATTGACCGAGGAATTTACAACATTTGGAAGTGAGCCTGCATAATCAGCTACTTCCTGACAGTTGATAACACCCCCTATGTTTACTCCACATTCACAGACAAAAACCCCTATTCTGGGCTCATCCGCATCCTTTGTATCGTTTATAATTTCTTTCTGATCCATAATAAATCGCCTGTTTTCGCTCATGGCGCCTGTATCTCTGGATATAGCATTCAAAAGATCCGATCCTATCAAGATTTTATCAAAGCTATGAGGTATATCAAAATATGGTAAAAAAGAACTTAGCTGTAATTTTCAGTCCTAATTTTCAGTCCTTTATTTTTTTAATCAGATCGGCAGTACTTGTGGTGTTCATGCCTATTCCAAGTTCATCTGCAGAATATCCCATTGCAAGTCCCAGAAGCTGGGTGTAATGCAATACCGGAATAGAATAATTCTTCCTGAAACGGCTATTGACGTCCTGCTGGCCTGAATCGAACTGCAGGTGACAGAAAGGACAGGCATTCACAATGCAATCCACCTGTGCATCTGCCATGTTATGCAACTTTTTCTCTGTCATCTTCAATGTGGCCTCAAGTATAGCTGTCCTCGCTCCACCGCCTGCGCCGCAGCAAAGCATCTTATCCTCATAGTCCACACTGGTTGCACCCGTTGCCTGGACCAGTTCATCAAAGAAAGAGATATTGCCATTGACCAGTTCGGAACCATCTTCCTTTAGCGGACGTATCAGGTGGCAACCATAGTGTACAGCAACTTTCAGGTCAAGGGGTTTGGATATCATCTCCTTTATCCTTTCGATACCGATATCCTGGTAAAGATATTCTATTACATGACGCACATCATGATTACCTTTGAACTCATGTCCGATCTCAATTAGATTCCGGTTGACCGTCTCTTTTAATTTCGGGTCTTTTTTAAGTGTATCTCCGGCCTCCTTTAGTGTACTATAGCAGCCGTTGCATATTGTAAGCACATCATCGTCCAGTTTTTCAGACAGGGCTATGTTCCGTGAAGCAAGTGTAAGCCATGTTTCCTCATCAAATGATCTGAACACACCCGGAGCAGGGCAACAGGATGCTCCCAAAAGATCGTCAAGTTCGATAGCAAGTTTTGAAAAAGTCTTCTTGGTTGCGGCTTCGATCCCTGGATATCTGTTCGGGGCTACGCAGCCAAGAAAGAGTGACAGCTCACTCATGCACTTTCCTCTGCAATAGGCTGATCAAAACCTGCCTTTGTCAGAGTAAGACCTTCATTTACCTTCATATCAGGCATTTCATCAGCTATAAGCCTGTCAAAGCCTGTAAGATGAAGCAGGGTCCTGATCTCATCCAAATGGTCATCTGATCCCTGGGCCGTTGAAGGCATCTCTGCAAGACCAAGCTGAAGCCTTTTTTCCCGGCCTGCAGTGTTATTTGGAACTGCATGACCATAGTCCATAAGCATCTGAGCGACCTTCTTGTGAGCATCAAGCATCTTGCCTTCATGTACGGCATTTGCTCTTATCTCCAGTACACCATCCACAATGTTAACTCCCTGGGGACAGTTGTCCTGGCAGCGATAGCATGTAGTACAATAGAAAATAAAAGGGGTCATAATGCTCTCTTCATTTTCAATACCCAGCTTTTCCATCTGAAGGAACTTGCGGATCTTATATGTTTGCTCCTGTTCTCCCATGGGGCAAACAGAGGTACATTGACCACATTGGTAACATTTTTCTATATTCGATGGCATAGTACAAAACCTCTCAATGAATAGTTCTATCACGATTAATAATTGATTATCCTATGAATTGTACATGATTATAACTTATAAATGCTTCGGATTAAGCTTTTATACCCTCTTTGTGACCAGCTGAATGTAGATTATTTTATTAAGTAAGTCATAATCGTACATGGCCAACATTGAAGCTTTGAGGCAGGTAAGCTGAAGAAGGCAACAATTGTGAAATTTGTCCCATGACCACAAGATCCGCTTTTACAATTGTTCATCCCAACAATAACTTTATACCTGCAAAAGCTGTTTCTTGAATAAACCGACGAGTATGTGTTAATTATATTCCGATCATGTGGTGAGATTTTTCATGAGTGATAAATTCGATTACAGAGAACTTGGCCTGAAATGCGGGCTTGAAATTCACCAGCAACTGGACTCAAAAGAGAAACTTTTCTGCAGATGTCCTACAAAGATAAGGAACATCGAGGAATCAGACTATGAATTCTTCCGTTATCTGCGCCCTACGGCAAGTGAGATGGGTGAGACCGACAGGGCCGCACTGGAGCAGTCCAAGCTCAGGCGCAGGTATGTTTACAAGGCATACGATACAACCTGTCTTGTGGAAAACGATGATGAACCTCCCACAGAGGTTAACAGGGAAGCACTGGACATAGCACTGAGTATCGCAAAATTACTGAATATGGTGCCTGTTGATCAGGTGCATGTGATGCGCAAGATAGTAGTTGACGGTTCCAATACTTCAGGTTTCCAGAGAACTGCATTTATTGCAAAAGATGGTTACCTTAAGACATCAAACGGTCCTGTTGGAGTGGGAGTACTGTGCCTTGAAGAGGAGGCCTGTCAGAAGATAGAGGACAAAGGAGACTCCATTATATATTCCCTGGACCGACTGGGCATTCCTCTTGTGGAAATAGGTACCGATCCTGACATAATCTCCCCTGCACATGCAAAGGAGACTGCACAGCAGATAGGTATGATGCTGCGTTCAACCGGCAAGGTGAAGCGTGGACTTGGGACCATACGCCAGGACGTAAACATATCCATTGCAAAGGGCGCACGTGTGGAACTTAAAGGGGTCCAGGCGCTTGATATGATCGAGACAATCGTTGAAAGGGAAGTTCAGCGCCAGGTGAACCTGCTTGCCATAAGGGATGAGCTACGGAACAGAGGAGCCTCAGTATGCGATAAGGTATTCGATGTGAGCAGGATCTTCAGTAAAACAGAGTCCAAAGTGATCAAAAAAGCCCTGGCCAAAGGCAGAGTATATGCGATCCTGCTGCGGGGTTTCAATGGTTTTGTGGGCAGGGAGGTACAGCCAGGAAGACGTCTGGGCACAGAGTTCTCAGACCGTGCCAAGACCTCAGGTGTTGGTGGCATCTTCCATACTGACGAGCTTCCAAACTACGGGATCACCGAAGATGAAGTCCGGGTACTATATACAGAGGTAGGTGCCGATGCGGATGATGCGATTGTTATGGTAGCAGATCTTGAAGAGCGTGCGCTGGGTGCCATGGAAAGTGTTATCGTCCGTGCAATTGAAGCACTGGGAGAAGTGCCGGAGGAAACCCGCAGGTCACTGCCGGATGGCAATAGCTCTTACCTCAGACCACTCCCAGGAGCTGCAAGGATGTATCCAGAAACAGACGTCCCACAGGTCATCATAAGCACAGAACATTTTGATGCTGTTGAAATGCCGGAGCTGCTAACTGAAAGAGCAAAACGTTTCGAGTCTGAGTTTGACCTGCACAGGGAATTGGCCGAGATGATCGTTTATTCAGTGCATCTACCGCTTTTTGAGAAGCTCATGCGACTATTCAAAGAGAACAATGATATCAATGCAACCCTGGTCGTAAGAACGCTTACAGGAACACTGCCGGAACTAAAACGTGACGGTGTGCAGATAGATATGCTTGATGACAGGCATTTCATAGATGTATTCGGACTCCTTGCCGAAGGAGGGATTGCAAAAGAGGCAGTTGACGGGCTTTTGCGTGCCATGGTGCAGGAGCCGGAGCTCTCTGCAAGAGAGGTTGCTGAAAAGATAGGGCTTGGAACCCTTGATATGTCAGAGGTGGAGAGGATAGTTGAGTCCATAGTAGATGAACGGCGGGATTTTATCAGGGAGAAAGGTCTTGCTTCAGTAGGTCCTCTCATGGGGGTAGCTATGGCAGAGGTTCGTGGAAAAGTCGATGGAAAGACCCTGAACGAAATACTGAAACAAAAGATTAATAAATATATAGATACATAATATATTTTTTATGTGGTCGTCTTTCCTTATCAGGTACGGATCATTTAGCAGGGGAACCTGCCTGCTTCTTTTTCTGATAATACTTACATCATGCGCATCATGTGCTGCTTTTATAGATGTTGATATAAAGCTTACAAATACCACAAATGCCAATCATCCTTCCTGGAGTCCGGATGGTTCAAAGATAGTATACGCTGCTAACCAGGCAATATGGATAATGAACAGCGATGGTTCGGGACAGAAGAAGTTATATGACGGAATGTCCTGGAAAGGGGATCCTGAGTTCAATGAGAATGGTACAAAGATATATTTTGCCATGGTGAGCAAAAATGCATATTCTGCCCGCTATATAAGCATCCATGTTATGGATACGGATGGTGGCAACAGCTTTAAGCTCACCGGAACATCGGATTGCCGGGCAGCATCTGTAAGCCCGGATGGCAGAAAACTGGTATACACATCCCGTGCTTCTGGGAATTATGATATATGGACCATGGATATCGACGGCACAGGCAGATCAAGACTTACCGATGCTCCTGGTGATGAGAGCTCACCTTCATGGAGTCCCGATGGCAAAAGTATCGTCTATTCTTCAATGGGTGACATATTTTCTGTAGATGTAAATGGAAAAGGGCCTGTAAGACTTACTGACAGCCCTTACAACAACATTGAACCTGCATATAGTCCGGACGGAACAATGATAGCCTATGTGTCTGACATAGGAGAAAATTATGACCTGTGGATAATGGACCCCGCTGGTAATTCACATGTTAAACTGACAAATGACAGGTATGTGCAGCGGGCACCTGCATGGAGTCCAGATGGCAAAAGGATAGCATATGTGTCCGACAGGGACGGAGAATACAATATATGGGTCCTGGATCTTAGGTTGGAGGACATTGCTTTTGGGATTGCAGAAGAGATCACAGAAGTACAGGAAAGTGAACAACGTAATACCTACGCTTTGAAACTGAGGGATTATGCAGTAAGTGATCCAAGAAAGTTTATAGGTATAATACTTCTGCTGTCTTTCGGGTTTGTCGTTTTTATAGTTGGCTCCTTCATGCGCAAGATATCATGATCTGCAAATGACACCTGCACCCCTTATTAAAATTTCACATGTCATCGCAACGCTTATAGCCTATTCTTTACATGTATACGCAGGTTCTTAAGATGAATGCAGTACTAGGATTAGAAGATGGAACATTTATAAAAGGCACCGGTTTCGGTGCCGAAGGTATCGTTTCCGGGGAACTTGTTTTCACAACTCAATATACTGGCTATGAGGAGGCACTCACAGACCCTTCATATAAAGGCCAGATCCTTATGTTCACCTACCCCCTCATCGGAAATTACGGCGTCAGCGGTAACTGTTTTGAATCCGGTGGTGTAAAAGCTGAAGGTCTTGTGGTCAGGGAGGCGTGTCCCGAACCGTCCCACCACATATCAAAGAAGACCATTTTTGAGCTTATGGAGGACGAAGGCAAGCCCGGAATTGCAGGCGTGGACACACGCATGTTAACTATAAAGACCCGTGAACACGGAACTATGCGTGCGGCTCTCATCAACGGAAGTGATGACGGTGAGGAGGCAGTAAGGCTTGCACGCGCACAAAAGAGCATCTCTGATATCGATCTGATATCACAGGTAACCTGCCCGCAACCCTTCAGGCTTGAAAGCCCCTGCAGGGACAAAAACAATCCTCTCAATGTGGTCCTTGTGGATTGCGGCCGTAAGCTGAGCATTGAAAGGAGCCTGCTGGCAAGGGGTATGGATGTGACCGTAGTGCCGGGTAATGCTTCGGTCCCGATGATAGAATCCTATGAGCCGGACCTCCTGTTCTTCTCTAACGGACCTGGAGACCCTTTGCGTGCACAGGATGCAATATCGGCAGTGAAACACTTTGCAGGTGAACTGCCAATTGTGGGCATTTGCCTGGGTCACCAGATCATATCCCTTGCACTGGGAGCAGAGACATACAAGCTCAAGTTCGGACACCGGGGAGCTAACCAACCTGTGAAGGACCTGGAATCGGGTATCGTACACATAACATCCCAGAACCATGGCTTTGCGGTGGATGGCGATTCCTTTGAACAGGCGGAAGTAGAGGTAACACAATTCAATACCAATGACAGGACAGTGGAAGGTATCTCCCACAAGTACCTGGATATTTTCAGTGTGCAGTACCATCCGGATGCACACCCGGGACCTATGGATACAGAGAAGATATTCTTTGAAAAGGTCCTTAAACTTGCAGGAGGGAAGAAATAATGCCAAAAAACCAGGACATTAAGAAAGTACTCCTGATAGGTTCAGGACCTATTATGATCGGACAGGCTGCAGAATTTGATTTTTCAGGAAGCCAGGCATGCAGGTCACTCAAGGAAGAGGGGCTGGAAGTGGTGCTTGTCAACTCCAATCCTGCAACCATAATGACAGATCCGGAAACAGCAGACGCGGTCTACATCGAGCCCCTTGAAGCAAAGGCTGTGGAAAAGATAATCGCAAAAGAGAAGCCGGATGGTATAATCGCCGGCCTTGGCGGACAGACCGGTCTTAATATCACAAGTGAACTTGCAGAGCAGGGCATCCTAGAAAAATATGATGTCAAGCTTCTGGGAACAAACCTCGATGCCATCAAGAACACCGAGGACCGCGAACTCTTCAAGAGAGCAATGGAGCGCATTGGTGAAAAGGTTCCCCGCAGCAAGGCAATATCAACACTCAGGGAGGCTGAGGAACTTATTGGTGAACTTGGACTGCCACTTATCATCCGCCCTGCATATACCCTCGGAGGAGCAGGCGGCGGCATTGCCCGTTCCAGGGAAGAACTCCTGGAAATCACGGAAAGGGGCCTTCGCCGCAGTCGTATAAGCCAGGTGCTTATAGAGGAGAGTGTACTTGGCTGGAAAGAGTTCGAGTACGAAGTAATGCGCGATGCCAATGATACCTGTATAGTTATCTGTAACATGGAGAACCTGGATCCAATGGGCGTCCACACAGGGGAATCCATTGTGGTCACACCGTCCCAGACCCTCAATGATGAGGAGCACCAGATGCTCAGGACCGCCGCTATCAAGATAATCAGGGCCTTTGGTATAGAAGGAGGATGTAACATCCAGTTCGCTTTAAAGGATGGCGATTATCGTGTCGTGGAAGTTAATCCCCGTGTATCGAGGTCCTCGGCACTTGCTTCTAAGGCTACGGGCTACCCGATTGCCAGGGTAACGGCAAAGATAGCCATCGGTATGACCCTGGATGAGATCCTAAACGATGTCACAAAGAAGACACCGGCATCATTTGAGCCGACCATTGACTATGTTGTTACCAAGATCCCAAGGTGGCCTTTCGATAAGTTTGTAAATGCGGACAAGACCCTCACCACAGCCATGAAGAGCACCGGAGAGGTAATGGCTATCGGGCGAACGATTGAGGAATCACTTCTGAAAGCTGTGCGCTCCCTTGACATCAATATGAACTTCGGAAGCGATGAGTGGTCAGCCAGTGAGACAAAGACCCTGCTCCAGACACCTACAAGCGAGCGACTGTTTGTGATATACAATGCCCTTTGCAATGGTTTTTCTGTTAAGGATGTGTCCGAACTTACGGGAATTGATATCTTCTTCATGAAAAAACTGAAGAATATCATAGACATGGAAGATATGATAAGGGAAGAAGGATCTTCCGGAAAGATCTCAGATGACCTGCTGCTGGATGCAAAACGCATTGGCCTCACTGATGCACGCATCGCAGAGCTTACAGGCAAGACACGTGAAGATATCAATGACCAGAGGCGCAAGGCAGGGATAGCTTGCACTTATAAGATGGTGGATACCTGTGCTGCTGAGTTTGCAGCAGAGACACCATATTATTACTCATGTTACGAACAGATGTGTGAGGCAGAACCCACAAACCGTAAGAAGATAATGATACTTGGTTCCGGCCCGATTCGAATAGGACAGGGAATCGAGTTCGATTACTGTACAGTACATGCTGTTGCGGCTATCCGTGAGGCAGGGATCGAGGCCCACATCATAAACAACAATCCGGAAACTGTCTCAACTGACTATGACACCTCCGATAAGCTCTTCTTTGAACCTCTCACACTGGAAGATGTGATGAATGTTATCGATAAGGAGAACCCTGACGGTGTGCTTGTGCAGTTTGGAGGACAGACATCTGTCAACCTGGCACTTCCCCTTGAGAAGGAACTTAAGAGGCGCAGTGACCTGAAAACCGTTATCATGGGAACATCTCCTGCGGACATCGATGTTGCAGAGGATCGTGAGAAGTTCAATCTCATGATGAACAAATTGGGCATCAATCAGCCTGATGCAGGTTATGCGACCTCTAAGGAACAGGCGATCGAGATAGCCACCAGAATCGGGTACCCTGTACTGGTGCGCCCTTCCTATGTACTTGGCGGGCGTGCAATGGAGATAGTATACGACCAGAACGACCTGGAGCGTTACATGCGAGAGGCTGTCAAAGTATCTCCGGAACACCCGGTCCTCATTGATAATTTCCTTGAGGGGGCCGTTGAGATAGACGTGGACGCAGTGTGTGATGGCAAAGACGTGCTTATAGGTGCCATCATGGAGCACATTGAAGAAGCAGGTGTGCACTCCGGAGACTCTGCATGTGTAATACCTCCACAGTCCCTTTCAGAGGATACCCTTAAGGTCGTACGCGAATATACCCGCAAGATAGCCCTTGCACTAAACGTGAAAGGACTTGTGAACATACAGATGGCAAAGAAAGGGGACAAGGTCTACGTCCTTGAAGCAAACCCACGTTCAAGCAGGACGATACCCTTTGTGTCAAAAGCAGTTGGTCTTCCCCTTGCAAAGATAGCCGCCCGGGCTATCATGGGACAGAGCCTTGAGGAACAGGGTTATGCATCACGCAATGAACCAAAGGTCAGCCATGTCTCTGTGAAAGAGGTACTTCTGCCCTTTGACAAACTTCCAGGTGCGGACCCGGTGCTCAGCCCCGAGATGAAAAGTACAGGAGAGGTCATGGGCATAGATTACGATTACGGCAGGGCTTTCTTCAAGGCACAGCTCAGTGCCGATAACCTACTTCCCCTTACAGGAAATGTATTCATCTCCGTGAAGGATGAGGACAGGGAAGAGCTTGTTGATGTTGCACGTAAACTTGTGGACTCGGGCATTGAATTGCTTGGTACCAAAGGCACGGCAGATTACCTTGCAGAGTTTGGTATCGAAATGGGAATCGTGAAGAAGGTCCATGACGGCAGCCCCAATGTCATCGATATGATGCGCAGGTATGAGGTCGCCCTGGTCATCAACACCCCCAACGACAAGCTCTCAAGAGAGGACAGCTCAAGGATACGCCGTGCAGCGGTGGATTTCAAGGTGCCCTACATCACCACCATACAGGCAGCTGTTGCCGCATCTAATGCCATAGTGGCCATGAAACAGGGTGAGGGCGAAGTTAAATCAATAAATGAATATCACAGGGAGATCGCATAGATCCCCATTCAGGATAAGATAGAATGACCAGGAAAGTAGTACTTGCTTATTCAGGCGGGCTTGACACCTCAGTGTGCATCCCCCTGCTCAAAGAGGAATACGGCTACGATGAGGTAGTTACGGTAGCTGTAGATGTGGGCCAGCCGGAGGAGGACGTTAAGCAGGCAGAGGATAAGGCCCGGAAGATCAGTGACAAGCACTTCAACATTGATGCGCGTGAGGAATTCGTCAATGATTATATCTTCCCTTTGATCAAGGCCAACGGTGACTATGAAGGGTATGTGATGGGTACATCCATCGCCCGCCCGCTCATTGCCAGGAAGGTAGTTGAGATAGCAAATCAGGAAGGTGCTGTGGCACTTGCCCACGGCTGTACCGGCAAGGGTAACGACCAGCTGCGCTTTGAAGCTGTGTTCCGCCTGACCGATATGGATGTTATCGCACCCATGAGGGACATGAATCTCACCCGTGAGTGGGAGATCGAGTATGCCAAAAAACACGGCATTCCCGTGACTGTCACCAGCGCAAAACCATGGAGTGTGGATGAGAACATCTGGAGCCGCAGTATTGAAGGCGGTAAACTGGAAGACCCGGGTTTTATCCCTCCTGAGGAGATATACCAGTGGACGGTTTCCCCTGAATCAGCACCTGCAGGCCAGCAGCTTGTCATAGGCTTTGAGAGTGGTGTCCCTGTATCCCTCGATGGCCAGAAAATGGGCGGCGTGGAGCTTATCGTGAAGCTCAACCAGATCGCTGGCTCACACGGCGTCGGCAGAACGGATATGATCGAGGATCGCGTACTGGGACTAAAAGCCCGTGAGAACTACGAGCACCCGGCAGCCACCGTGATCCTGACAGCCCACAAGGACCTTGAAAAGCTGGTGCTCACAAGGGCCGAGCTCAAGTTCAAGAAAAGTGTGGACGAGCAGTGGTCAGAACTTGCCTACTACGGCCTGGTGGACGAACCCCTCTACCACGACCTGAACGCCTTCATCAATAAGACCCAGGAACGCGTAACAGGCACTGTCACCGTGAAACTCCACAAAGGCAGCGTCATCATACTCGCAAGGACATCCCCGTATGCGTTGTACTCAGAAGACCTTGTGTCCTTTGACAGCGCCACCATCGACCAGAAGGACGCCGAAGGGTTTGCCAAGTATCATGGCTTCCAGGCCAGGATGTACAGGAAGGTTGTTGAGAAGTAGAATAGTCAGGAGCTAGCTCCTGATTTTTTACATTAGTATTTATTGCGGTTACGAATTGATATTAAAGTCCGAGACCGTAATCTATCATACATCTTAAGTATCCTTTTCCTATTTCCGTTATTTTTACATTTATTGGGTTTGGTCCTGGTCCGGCCCATGGTAAAACTTTGTTCTGGATAACTATGTTGTGTTTTTCCATTTCATCAAAAATGGTATGTGTTTTACCATCTTCTGCAGGGATTCCTATTTCTTCTCTGATCAATGCTCTTGATTTTGTTTCTCCATTTTCGATTGATTTAAGGATCTTTCTTCGGAGTTGAGATGCTTCACTGTTTGGCTTTTTAGTTTTAGGCATTGAATTCCCCCTCTAAATGAATATTTTAACTAGGTGTTATAATGCATTAAATAAATTTAAGCTTTTGTATTGATTTGTATTTTAGATAGTTGTTATTATGATTTCCTTATTAAAGCATGTTCTTTTCAATATAACATAAGCTGAGATATCAAGCATACCTTTTAGAATAGGTTCTGAGTTTTTAAGCAACGAATTCTTGGTTAATCATCTTCATTAACTCATATAAATATTATAGAAATAATGACTACAAAAATAATCATTTATGCAATCCTAAAAACACGAAAAGGTAATCTCCCACATGTCCCTCTTCAACAAAAGCAAACGAACAATTTCTTTGGCTCCTACAGTCGTTTCATGTATCTCACACTAGGCCAGTACACAGCAGACAATAAAGAACAGGGAACTTACCATGAATAAGACAATTGAATTAATTCCAAAGGTTGGGATATCGACTCTTGGGTTGACATTGGCGGAAAATATACAGAACGTGGAAACCGGCTTTTTGCATTCTTATCCTTACGCCTGTTTAAGTTATTTCTCATAATAATGATGCTCATTATATATTAAAAAATAGATATATTTAAATAGTTGGAAATAATACTAGGATTTGCAGTCACACAATCCAGGTGGTTGGTAGTGAATGCATGGAATCGGTGGTACGATATGGACTTATCGGACAACGCTGAAACAAAAAACGGATAACAATAAAAGAACGTTAACGGACCCTTTCCCCCTCTCCCCACACAAAAACGCAGGGTCTGTTGGCGTTCGAACTTTCAGCGATCCAATGAACTGGAGTATGAGCAAAAATGGGGTTATGTTCCTTTAGGAACGGGTTATTGTCAAAATGGGGTTATTGCCAGCATTTCAGGAAAGCGGCGGGGTTCCCGCTTTCCTCCCTCCAGGACAGATGCTCAGCTTTTTAGCTCTTTTTTCCATGCCAAATCATTCCCAATTCTTATAGCTCACTTTTGCTAATCTATTCCGGTTGGATATATTGGAGGGTCAAGGCAATTGCGTCTTTATGTTCTTGCTTTTCTTGCTCGATGAATTCAATACCCTTCAGAATATATCATAGATGCAATAAACAAAAGGATTAACAATAACGATGATGTTCTCTCCATACTTAGTACTAACAACAGCCTATACTTTTTACAAAACAGATAAGGACCAGCCATGATAGATATAATGCCACTACTGACAGATTATGGGTACATCAGCCTCTTTATCACAAGTTTTCTGGCCTCAACGCTATTACCACTTGGTTCTGAGGGACTTGTGGTGCTTATGGTCCTTAACAAATTCAATATATATACCGTTGTGCTTGTGGCATCCGTGGCAAATTTCCTGGGGGCTTGTACTTCCTACTATATAGGATACACAGGGAGAAGCCTTGTTATAAGCAAATACCTGGGCATATCAGAAGGTCATCTTAAGCGTGCAGAAGAAAGTTTCAGGAAATACGGGGCATTTTCCCTTCTTTTTACCTGGCTGCCAGGCATAGGGGATGCGATTACAGTGGCAGGAGGGATCTTAAAGTACAGGTTCAGCTATTTTGCAATCCTTGTCTTTGCAGGAAAACTGTTCAGGTACATGGCTGTGGCCTATCTTGCCAGCAGATACTGAGCATACGCTGTGGATCTTACAGTTAGCTGGTCAGGAAAGATACTCGGACATTCAGGATGTTCTGATAGTCTCTGGAACGATCGTGGCCTGCTGTTCACTTAAGATGCCCTGCGAAGCTCCAATGGCAACCCTGGAAATCGAATGGTGTGACATTACCATTTCTCTGAAATCGGCATATGAATCTTTGATCAGATCGCGATTGCCCTGGACCTCCAATATGTTCAGCCTGAATAGGTCAGCAAACTTTTCCATTTCTTCCTGAGCGCCTTCTGTGTACGAAGTACCGGTATTTATCGTTACGACTGTTTCATAACCCATTGAATCAAGGACAAACTTTGCCATGTCGATATCATCGGTATTTTCAATAAAACCACAGTGCTTGAACATCTCTTTCCAGTTGCGGGCCCACATCGGTGTCATCACAAGTGCGCTCTTCCTGTTAAAACTGGCAGTCATCTTCAAAAAAGACTTCCTTCCACCTATAACAGCGCCGATGCAATCATCAACTATCTTTCCATCGTTGTCCTTCAGTATAGAAACAGGGCAAGTTAATTGTTCCAGGTCCTTTTCTATCTTTTTGAGCACATTCCCACACAGACCATAGAACAGGAAGATACCATCAGAGAAATAAGAGATATGTTTCACATTTTCATAGACCTGGTCCTTGAGGGATCTGGGATCCCCATGCAATTCAAGGCCCATAATATTGATCGTTACAACATAACTATCCATACTGACAGATCTGTATGCCCTTTTAATCTTATCGACAGACATGACCCTATGAGGCAGACCTGCTTTGACCAGCTTTTCCACAATTCCGGCACATTCATCATTTTGAAAGACCATGATCTCATCTATGCCCGGATCATTGCATAAAGTATCAATGATCTCATCCTCAAACATCCGACATCCAGTTATGTTGATTACTGTCATTTTGCTTTCCTCTTTATTACATGAATTGTAAATCAGAGGTGTTAACAAAGACAACAACGAAAATATGATCCAGTCTTTAATCTTTGTCCGAACCAATGCCTTTATCGATGCTGCCGATATTATCAATACCTTCGATATTATCTGCTTTATGGATAATGGCATATAACTGTATGCTTAACACCGTTAACAAAAAGAAGAACGTAGCGAAGTGATTTGATGTAACAGCGTTAACAATAGCCTATATCAGTTCATATACTCAGGGTTTTAGGAATTCATTTTAATATTTAATATGAAGGTGAACATTTTAAGATATGATACCGTTATCGCTGTGAGCTGAGGCCTGCAGAGGAACCTACCACTAACTGCAGATTTCCCATCCTCACACACGAATAACCAAGTATATAAACGCGATTAATCAAGGACATAAACGTCTTCATTCATTTTTATTTGCCTTCTGTCTGCTGGATATAAGCTTAATGCTGGAAATAAGATCAAATAAACAGAACCACGTTTCAATCGAAACATTTTCGTCCAATTCTGGAATATATGTAAAAAAATAACTGGTTCAGTAAACAAGGTTGAAGCTGATTTTATTGTAATGTTTTACAGGAGTTTCTTAACAGGAGTTTCAGATTTTCAATCTGTAACAATTTCCAGAAAATTGAAAACAGAGATTAATCTGAATCCTCCTGATATTACATTTCCTAGCTATTTTCATAGCATCTCTTTCATTCGGTTTTTGCAGGAAATTATCTGCGTTTAGAAAATGCTACCATGATCAAAGACCATCAGTTTAAACTCTTAGGGAATTACAAGTACGGGTCTTTTAGCGTGACGTACCACATTCTCTGCAACACTTCCAAGCAGTATGTGGCTAAGCCCGGTCATTCCCAGAGTTCCCATCACAATTAGATCCACATCGTTCTCTGCAGCATATTCCACTATACCGTCTGAAGGGGTCTTATCTTCGATTATCACCGGCTCTACTTCAACACCTGTTTGTTTGCCGACATCGATAACATATTCTGTGGCTTTCTTACCCTTATCCTTAAGATGTTCTTCAAGTGATCGGGACCACATCTCGCCACGCATGGCAAGAGTCACACCACTGGGCGGTACAACATAAAGGGCAGCAACCCTGGCACCATTGGTCTTGGCAAATTCTATACCCCATTCCACGGCATTCATAACGTTCTCAGATCCATCCGTAGCTATGGCTATATTTTTAATAGTTACACTCATATTTAACCCCCATTTTATTAATGGAGTTCAATTTACATATACTTGGCGCACAGACAGACATAGATAATATATCCCTACAGATAATATATCTGATTATCTCTGAGAGACTGGATTAAATGACTTTCATCCCACACATGACACTTTGCACACAAGAGGAATCCCTGATTCCAAAATTAGATATAATGAAAGAACAAATGGTAGAACATATTTAGATTGATGAAATAATTACTGAGAAGGATATAATAGAGAAAAGGATGTAAGAGGGATTCAATGAAGGAAAAGGAGAAACTTAAAAGAAGCCGGGATGACCGCATTGTTGCAGGGGTTGCTGGCGGTGTTGGGAAATATTTTGACACCGATCCCACCTTCATAAGACTTCTCTTTGTTATCACGGTGTTTATAACAGAGGGACTAATGATATGGGTATACATACTTATGGCAATAATCGTTCCTGAAGAAGAAAAGAAAAAAAAGATGCTTAAAGCCGGTGAAGAGGAAAAGGAAGCTGTAACTATAAATGATCCTGATCTTGAAAATGACTCTTTCACACAGGAAGAGGACGAGCCCGGGATAGAACAAGAAGAAGAAGCTCCTGAAAACAACGAAAAGAAAAAAGAAGATAACGGCTCAGGGATCTGGCTTGGAATCGGTCTGGTAGTCCTGGGTCTGCTTCTTGTTATTGACAGATTAGATATATTCTGGTGGCTCACCTGGAGCATTATGTGGCCATTTCTACTGGTTCTTCTTGGAATATGGATCATCCTGAGACGCAGCGGGTGAGTATATGAGACATCACAGAGGCATCCTTGGCGGATTGCTGCTGGTCGTAGCTGGTATCCTGTTCCTCTTAAATAACATTGGGATGCTGCCCACTGGTTTCTGGTGGGCCCTTCTTGACCTCTGGCCGGCACTTATAATAATCCTTGGTCTTGATATCATTGCAGAATACAGTCACTCCAACCTTACAGCTTATGCAATGTATGCCGCAGAGGCTTTGCTGCTCATCACAGTTGTATTGTATGCATGGTCCTTTCCCTATGAACAAGCCCCTTCCTTCCTGCAGTACTTCCCATTTTTGCACGTACTGGAGAATGTAATGCATGGTTTTTATCTCTCATGAGATGCAGAAAACGCCTGCATAACTGCGAACCGGTTTGAAGTTTAGACAATTCTTTAATATGTAGGAGTCATACTATAGTATATACATTAAGAAGGAGGATTAAAATTTGTCACAGGGAAATAACAATAATATGACATATTACATCGTCATCGCATTGACGGTCGTTCTTGTACTGATGGCAGCAACGATATATGCCAATTCACAGACAGGATATTCAACGGATACACCAAATACCATACAAATGAACGGGAAGGCAGAAAAGATGATCGTGCCTGATACTGCACAACTAAGCATTGGCGTTGTTATCGAGGCCCCTACTTCCAATGAAGCGACCCAGCAGAACGCAGCCATCATGAGCGTGGTCCTGGATGAGCTCAAAGCACTTGGGCTTGAGGACAGGGAGATACAGACATCATACGTCTCCGTATACCCGGTATACAACTATGATGGAAAGCGGACCATCGAAGGATATTCAGCCTCAAACAGCGTACAGGTGACCACTACAAAAATGGATATCCTGGGTGATATCATAGACCGCTCTGCAGCCTCCGGTGCAAACCAGATAGGTGGTATCTATTTCACAGTATCCGATGAAAAACAAAAGGAGCTGCGCGAAGAGCTTATAAACGAGGCAGTTGCCGATGCATCATCAAAGGCCGAGATGCTTGCCAGCAGCCTGGGTGTCAGTATCGTCGGTGTGCAGACATCATCCATAAGTGACAGTACCCAGCCAAGGATATATTACGACATGATGGAGGCACCCATGGAAGAAGCTGCTATGGACACACCCGTAGAGCCCGGTGAGTCAAGCGTATCTATATCTGTCTATGTCACATACCTTATAGGATAAGTGTAAGGACCGTGCATATTGGGTGACCTTCTAAGAGGATCACCTGCACCCTTTCATTTTTGCATGAGAGGAAGGCATACTGTCCGATATTTGCCCTCCACATGATCTTTTTTTAACTACGACTGCCAGAGGCTGGAAATACCCTATACATCTGGAAATTATACATCTGGAAATTATACATCTGGAAACAGGAACTTTTATTAAATTTGAATTCCTAATGTAATTTAATCATTGAGAATATTTAAAGTAACTTTATCATTGAAAATGTTTTATTTATTTAGTTATTGATATATTTATGTGGTTGGTTGATTGTTTATTTGTTTGGTTAGTTAGTTAGTTAGTTAGTTAGTTAGTTAGTTATTATCATTGAACATTGGGGGACAAGAATGGGAAAAGAGCAAAACTGCACGATAATAAAGATAATTACACTGCTGACATTTCTGACAATGGTCATTGTCAATATATTGGCCAATAGTCTTCCGATAAACGGTGTCACCGCAGGCCAGGTCTCTGACTTTTATCCCAATCTTTTTGCTCCGGCAGGGCTGACCTTTGCAATATGGGGACTAATATATCTGCTTCTTGCAGGCTATACGCTCTACCAGCTAGGCCTCTTCAGGGAAGGTAATGAATCATACAGTAGCGGGCTGTTGTGCAGGATCAGTGTGGTCTTCTCTGTTTCATCTATTGCAAATGCATCCTGGATCTTTGCATGGCACTACCAGATAATCCCATTATCCCTGTTACTCATCGTTGTTATGCTCATTTGCCTTATCAAGATAAATGAAATGACGAGCAAGGGAAGTCTTACAGGAAGAGATTATCTTTTCGTCCGCTTACCTTTTAGCATATACTTTGGCTGGATAACCGTGGCAACCATTGCCAATGTTACCATATTGCTTGTCAGTATAGGCTGGACAGGATTTGGCCTGGATGAGACTATCTGGACCGTACTGGTCCTTGCTGTGGGACTGATCATAGCCCTTGCAACAATGCTGAAGAACAGGGATGTTGCCTATGGACTTGTTATCGTCTGGGCATATGCAGGAATACTGCTAAAACATGTGTCAGCTGATGGATGGGCATTCCAGTATCCTGTAGTTATCTATACAGTGCTTATTTGCATAGCCATATTAGTTTATGCCGAGGCAAAGCTCTTATCAAAAAAAGCAAGATTATAAGGATCTTCAGTGCATTGATATCAGACCATGATCAGATAGAGACCAGATCCGGCTCTTTAAAAACCTTTGAATTGGGTTTAAACAGTGTTCATGGAGAATGCACAGAGTGAAAATATTCGACCTTCTGCATGAACCCTGTGTACTTTGTGGCTGCATCTGACCGCAGTTAAGCTTGCAGAATGAGGAAAACTGCAAAGCCACTGTAAAGAGCCACATTTACCAACCCTTATTTTATCAGTCCTTATTTTGATTTTTATTTTACAAGTCTTTCCATATCTTCTTCTATGCTGCCGTTTGCTGTTATATTGAACTTGTCCACCAGGACATTGAGAACATTCGGTGAGACAAATGCAGGGAGCCTTGGACCAAGGGTAATATCCTGTATTCCAAGCCTCAGGAGGGTTAGCAACACAAGGACTGCTTTTTGTTCATACCATGCGATGTTGTACGATATCGGTGCTTCATTGACATCTATGAACCCAAGCCTGGACATGAGCCCCTGAGCAATGATTATCAGTGAAAAGGAGTCATTACACTGCCCAGCATCCATCACCCTTGGAATTCCATCGATCTCACCAAGATCGAGTTTGTTGTAACGATACTTTGCACATCCCGCAGTAAGTATGACAGTGTCCTTTGGTAATGCTGCTGCAAAATCCGTATAATACTGCCTCTCTTTGTGCCTGCCATCACATCCTGCCATGACAATGAACTTCTTTATCCTGCCTGCTTTGACGGCATCAACGATCCTTTCTGCGTTAGATAGTACAGAGTTATAAGCAAATCCCGTCATGATGCTACCCTGCTCCAGTTGCACCGGGGGTTTACAGGTCTTTGCCTGCTCTATTATGGCCGAGAAGTCTTTCTTACCATCTTTTGCCACGATGTGTATGGCTCCGTCATAACCCACAGGGCCTGTAGTGTATAACCTTTCAATGTAGGTCTTCTTTGGTGGAACTATGCAGTTGCTCGTAAGTAAGATCGGGCCGTTGAAGCTCTCAAATTCCTGCTGCTGTCGCCACCATGAGCCGCCATAGTTGCCTGCCAGATGTTCGTACTTACTGAGTTTTGGATATGAATGTGCAGGCAGCATCTCCCCGTGAGTATATACATCGACACCTGTGCCCAGTGTCTGCTCAAGGAGCTGTTCAAGGTCATAAAGGTCATGTCCGCTGATCAGGATTGCCGGATTGGCTTTTGTGCCGATATCGACCTTTACAGGTGACGGGTTCCCAAATTTGCTGGTATGTGCCATATCAAGGTCTGCCATTACATCAAAACCTATCTCCCCACACTTTAAGACCGCTGAGATGAGCTTCTGATCATCCAGACTGTCATCTGTGGTCATCACAAGACCATCCTCTATAAATGAATTGATCTTCTTGCCGCCATTTCCAAGTATACCTGCATGATATGCATATGCTGCAATTCCCTTGATGCCATAGATCAATAGTTCTCTCAATGAACGGATATCTACATTCTCCGTTGCAAGTACGCCTGTATCCCTGTCCCTGAGGTTTTCCGGGGTCAAAGTCGCAATCCCTGGCTGGTCATTCTCATCTATCAGCTTCTTATCAAGAAGTTTCTGCCTGATACTTTTCTGAATATTAAAACCCTTTTCAATGCGATCCCGGATCCCGGCAGCCCTGAAATCAGTATTAGTTACGGTTGAAAAGAGTGCATCGAGCATAAAATCATCAGTGCTCGTTTCAGAAATGCCTGCCTTCCTTGCTTTCTGGTTGTAGAATGCAATGCTTTTAAGCACATAGATCAGATCGTCCTGAAGGTCTGCGACCTCCCCCTTCTTACCGCACACCCCATTATTTGTGCAGCCTTCTCCATTCATTGTTTCTTCACACTGGTAGCAGAACATTTTGTCACCTATTTCATATAGGGTTTAAAATATATATAGTCGCGGAAGACAAAATAGTTACTTGAAACAGGAATCGTACATCTGTTCTTTTTAGAAGAAATGGAACTCCCATTGAATACCTGATTCAACGGGAGTTTGAAAAGGGCGCTCTTCTTACCCAACGAGGATAAATGAAACTCTTTTATTGTTCCTTCTTGTCTGTTAGGATTATACAATAGACTATAGATGTATTGTTTAGAAACAGGATTCAGATGATATTAGGCAGAGGATACTAAGTATATAATATTCTGACTGGGAAAACATGGGTATCTCTAAGGGTACTTTGCATTATATGAAGAAAAATGCTGAAGCTGATAAACCGTTTACTATTAATACTCATGTAAGGGAAAGGTTAGTTAAGTTAAATTTTAAAAATCATTTGTATTCGGATGCGACCTGCTTTTAGTGAGCAAGTCACTCCACATATACGTTATTAAGGTTTGTTCTTCTGAAAAATGTAGAACGCATAACCATATTCATCTGGGCGTTGTCTGAAGAGTTTTATCTCTCTTCTGTTAAACTCAAGTATCATTTCTGCCTCAGTGTCTCCCTTATAGTTATCACTGATTTCATCAATTCTTTTTTCCAGATTGTCATAAAACTCATACCAGACAGAAACTGGCAGTTTAAAGTGATCAATGACATCATATCCTACTGCCATGATAACTTTTTCAGTGTCAGGTATGTTCATGATACCAGGATATATCTCCTGCCAGAATTGAAGCACTTTCGAAGAAGGTTCATCTGTGAACCATGTGATCTCTGTCACTGCCATATAGCCACCATCTTTCAAGAACTGTTTCCAGTAGCTGATTCCCTTTTCAAAACCAAGGATAAAGATGGAGCCTTCTGCCCAGATTACGTCGAATTCTCCTGCTTCAAAAGGCAGTTCATCCATGGAAGCACAAACTGTGGTAATTCTGTCATCAAGGCCTTCTTTAGCTGCATTTTCCATCAGTTTATCCAAAAAAGGCTGATAAATGTCAGTTGCAGTGACATGACAGTCCTTGCAGATACTAGCAAGGTGTATTGTCTGCATACCTACTCCACATCCTATATCAAGGATTTTAGTACCTGCAGGAAGGGAAGAAAGCATATTAAAAGCTTTTTCAGTACATTCGTTACTACCTGGACCCTGTCTAGGTAACCCATCAAATATCTCAAAAATTGGTGATTCCATTTTTGCACCTCTACTCATCATTTATTTTGCTTGATATGGATATGTAAGAAATTCAATGTGACTTTTTGACAATTACAATTTTATATGTTCAAGCAGTGACTCTTAATATCACGCAGAATATATAACAATTTTACTTTACAATAAACTCAGAAGTAGTGAAAAGATGGATGAAAGGTTACTTGCAAATATCGGTTTAAACAAATATGAGAGGTCTGTTTACTGGACGCTTTTGAAAAAAGGAGCTCTGGAAGCAAGTAAATTATCACAGTTATCACGAGTTCCCATTGGAAAGATCTATGAGATTTTGAGGGATTTGAACAAGTATGGCCTTGTGGAGATCCAACCTTCAAGGCCACGAAAATACAGGAATGTTGATCCGAAAATTGCTTTTGAACTTATGTACAAAAGAAGAGAAGAAGAAGCACTCAATGAGCTCAAACTACTCAGGGAAACATTTGCTGAAATCGAACGGCAACTTTCCAATGGCGATTCTCCAAAGCATGTTGAAACAATATTCTGGCCCGACAAGTTCCATGATAATGAACTAAAAGAGATGATTGATTCATTTTTTCAGGATATTGAGCATGAAATATGTGTTGTTACTCCCATTAAGTATAAGCCAGGAGTATCCGAACAATATGACGATTCAATGTCAATATTCAGCAAGGCTTACTTAAAGTTGGCACAACGTGGCATTCATGTTAAAATTCTAGATTCCCACTCTCAACTGTTACCGTCAATAAAAGAACTTATTAATTCAATAGAAGATGAATCAGTCAAAAGTAATTTCCAGAAGTTCATAGAAATAAGAATTTTGGAAACAAAGCATGATTTTGTAACCTTTGATTCAAATACTCTCTTGCTTGATATTGAAGATCAGATTAATACGGGTACTAGTCTCGGTATGACGCAAATTCATGATGAGTCATATACAAAGCGTTTCAAGGCTAAATTCGACGACCTCTGGACTAAGGGGAAGCGATTCAATTTCACATAAACTGGTCCAGGTTATGACCTGCAAGAGCCTTTTAGATTCCTTGTTGATATTGCAGTTCTTAACTTGATTGAGACAGGAAAAATGGATAATAAGGATTTTATCAGGACTGAGAGCTATTCTCTCAGGCTCAAGCCTTCAGGAGCTAAGAAGGTTACTGAAGAGTTTAATTTATGGATGAACAAGAAAGTTCCCTACAAGAAGCAGTCTGTTATGTGGAGTTATGTTTTATTGCTGAAGACTAGGGAACTTGCACAGTATCTTGTTGGTAAAAGGAAGACTATTGATTTTAGTAAGCCTGCTTATATTGTTGAAAGACAGGATTCGGAGGATATAAGGCAAAAGATTCTTAGTATATTTTATACTGATTGGAAGAACATGGAATTCTCTAAGGGTACTCTGCATTACATGAAGAAGAATGCTAAAGATGATAAGCCATTTACTCTAAACTCTCATGTTAGGGAGAGGTTTAAGATGTGGGAAGGCATTTAATTATCATTTTGAGGAAACGTCTCACATTCCTGTGAATCATAAATCTCATTTGGGCAGTAATAATAACAACGTTTTGGATTACTAAAATATTTAAATCTGTTTAACTCTTCTTTAGCTACTTCTGATCTATCCTCACAAGGCATTTCTACAGGAACAGGTAATCTCCGCAATTCAGTTATTAGTTGACTGGCTTCTTCTTTATACAAAGCATCTAAGCTACCTTTTTTTATCATAGTGATAAAATTATTCACATATTTTTTATCAATTTCGGTAGTGATATAATCATTCATCAGAGATTCTATGTAATCTTTTTGTAGATTAGTTGCAGGAGTCTGTTCTTTTTCTTCGTCTGCTCGACAATACCAACAAGTCTTATTATTCAACCTCTTGAACTCATCCTTACAAATGGGACATAATTCCCATCCTTCATGTATTCAGGGCTGAATTGATGGGGTAGATAGACTTCGTTATCATAGATCAGGAAATTAGATCCATATTATTCATGGTGGAATTATTAATTTAGGCTATATTTTTGCTGGATATTTGTTTTATGGTAAAAGCTTTTTAACTTTCCAGTCAGATATCTCTATATGGAGAGGATAAAGTCGATATATGTTATATTGGCTTTTTTGTTAGTTCTTGTAATGTGGTTTATCATGGGGGTATGGGTTTCAATGAGTACTGAACAACTTAATTATGATGTGATCGAGGAACTTGGGGATGGGGTTGAGCTAAGGCAATATCAGGATAGTACATTCATATCTGCAAAGGCGAATGACTCAAACTCAGGTTTCAGGATACTTTCCGGCTATATTTTCGGAAACAACAAGGATGGTACTAAGATCCCTATGACCGCCCCTGTTCTATCGCAACAGGAGAGGGATATGCTGCACATGTCTTTTGTTCTACCGTCTGATTATGATTCCAACAATGCTCCTGTGCCTGTGGATGAACGTATTTCCATTCATGAAGTAGCTTCCAGAAAGCTGCTGGTTGTGACCTTTTCAGGATTTGTGACCAATTCCAAAATAGAATCTCGTACGAGGACACTTGAGGAAAAGATCCAGAAGAACAATATCACTAAAAAAGGTAACTTCTTCCTCATGCGATACGATGCTCCCTGGGTGCTTCCCATGTTCAGACGGAATGAGCTTGCTGTGGAGGTAGAATGAGTTCCCGTTTCAAAAGGTCGCTTTTCATATTCCGGCGTGACCTTCGCATAGACGATAACACGGCTCTGCTTTCAGCCCTTGAAATGTCGGATGAGGTACTCCCCTCATAAATATGCGAAGGATTTCATTCGAACCCAAGTAATATTCATAGCTAACCAATATTAAATTTCTTCAGGTAATTTGAGTATTAATAATCAACAAGAGACCCAACATGTGCCACCGTTGTACATACCGGAGCTTTCCAAAAGTGTAGATCCTGATTGTCTACCGGACCTTTGGTAGCATCCAAAACCGATGGTTGCCATATCCGGATAAAGCTATGTTAGCAGCCTTGCCTTGATATTCGACCAGCAGATATCTGCGATCATATATTACTTCCTGAACAAATACCTGAAATACACCAGTTTCCGGGTCAACCTGGCCCATGATATCCCTGTCCGGTACCTGGCTGCTTTCTATAACGATCTTGTATGCGTCCTTTATCAGATCCCCGTTCTGGTCTCTGGCGTAGCCGCTCATAAAGACCCCGACAGCACTCTCGGCCCAGCTTCTATCCATCCTGAATTTGGCAAAAAGGAAATACCTATAAAACAGGGGCAATTGGTTGTTCTCTATGTTGTCTGCGTATTTTAATGCCATCGGATAATGTACTATGACCCCACTAGGATGTTCCTGGCTCCTTACTAGGATGTTCCTGGCTCCTTATTAGAAAAGCAAGTCTGCGAATAAATGTCCGCTTTGAGATGTGCAGGTAATCGTTGCCTACATGGTTCCCATTCCTAAATGCCATTGGGTAGTGAACCACCACACCGCTGGGATGTTCCTGGCTCCGCTCAAGGATGGGATCCCTGGCAAGCCGGTACAGGTACATTGTGTATGTCATGCCCTTTAAAACAGGACTGTACTGACCATCGCTCTCAAAGTAAATCCTGGCTCTCCATTATTTCCCAGTATAGCCTCCGGTGTATATGTGGCCGCCATCACCCTCGTAATAGTCCGCTGTGCCCGTCTGTCCTATCCATGGGATGTACGTGTTTTGGTCCGCATCGTCGCTCATCATTAGCCGGGCCTTTATGATGTAACAATTGAAGACATTGCAAAGGAAGGAGACGGAATCGCGAGAGTAAGCGGATTTGTGGCCTTTGTCCCTAACACCGAAGTCGGTGATGAAGTAACTATTACAGTTAACAAAGTGTTGAGTAAATTCGCATTTGGCGAAGTTGCTTTATCTTTCAATTACTATAACATTTGGGAAATCAAGTTTTTGTTTTTCCATTCTTTTTTTTAAATCTGCTTTTTTAAATAAATTCAAATGCTTAAAATGAAATAGTTTATATAATTTTCTTACCTCGATGGATAGAAAGAGAAGAACATTCATCCTTCTTTCGACTTAAC
>JARVGJ010000011.1 GCA_029762595.1 Methanolobus sp.
TCGCATGGCTTAATCGAACACTGATAGCAGTGACCTCTGGCAGGATCAACCAGAATTGTTGATCACACACAAATTTTGGAAGTCAATTAAGGAATCGATCGGAAAGAACTCTTTTGAGAGTATACTTCCTTTCTGCACATTAGTTTGGTTAATTCCTTGAATTTTGTAGTTAAACACTACCGATCAGAATTAACCGAACTGCCAAATCCAACGTCGGACAGAAAAAGCTTCTGTCCCCACTTATAGTATAAGGCGGTGATTGTAAATGATTTGCCGCGATTTGCGCGGACTCCTTCAAAGGCAGCTATCGTATATATAGCTTTCGAACCGGAGGGTTCGAAGGCGAAGATATGCCTTTGAGGCAATAGTGACATGCCCGAATTTCCACTCGGATTTCAACTTTATGTTACGATCCTATATGGCATTTTCGGTCTGCGACAATACTGATATATCAACTGCCACAGAGTAGACGTTTCAAAGAAAACATCCGACCGCTTTGGAGGGAAGTCTTATAGGGGAAACTCTCTATATATAGATATCGTCTGTAATTAATTTACACTCCCTTTCTAGTATGTTAATCATTCCAGGGCACCAGTAAATAAAACATAAACCAAAACACAAGCAGAGATACGCAAACTTTAACAATACCAGTGACATAGCACTACTCAAAACCTACTCAATACAGTATAAAAGAGAGGGATCAGCTTGCAAACCAAAAAAAAGAATACTGCCCCAGAACCTACTGAGGTTACAAGAGTACGCACTCCCCGCAAAGAAAACAAGGAAGTGCTGGCAATAGTTGAAAGTATGCTTGGTGCAAACCATGTAAAACTAAGGTGCATGGATGGAATAGTAAGAATGGGAAGAATACCCGGATCAATGAAAAAGAAAACATGGATACGAGAAGGAGACATAGTTATTGCAGTACCATGGGAGATCCAGAATGAAAAAGCGGACGTAATATGGAAGTACACCCGCCCACAGGTCAACTGGCTGGAAAGAAAGGGATACCTTAGATCATAAGCACGGACCATGAAAAAAGAAATAGTTCGAAAAGTTGAACGTATCGACACTAAAGTGGACAAACTGCGCATGAAGCGCAAGGATACAGATACACTGAAAGTAAGGGAGAACGTATTTGACGAAGCAACCCTAAAAGCCCTTTACACCCTCTCCAACAAAGGAATAATAAATGCATTGGGAGGATCCATCAGCACAGGAAAAGAAGCAAACGTATTCCTTGCAGAAGGAGAAGAAAAAGACGTTGCAGTCAAAATATACAGGATATCCTCAAGTACATTCAATTCAATGGAAGATTACATACTGGGAGACCCCCGGTTCAGGAACATCAGGCATTCAAAACGTGACATAATCTTTGCATGGACAAAAAAAGAGCAAAGAAACCTCATACGTGCAAAAGAGGCAGGAGTGCAGGTACCAGAACCCATAGTTGCTGAAAGGAACATCCTTGTAATGGAGTTTATGGGAGAAGATGAAAAACCATACCCTCTCCTAAAAGACACATTTCTTGAAAAGGAGGATGCTCAAAAGATATTTGCTACCATCATGAATTACATTGAACTGCTGTACAGTAAGGCAGACCTGATACATGCAGACCTGAGCGAATACAATATACTAATCACTAATAAAAAAGATCCCGTATTCATAGACATGGGACAATCAGTGACAAATGAACACCCCCGATCAAGAGAATTCCTTCAAAGGGACATCGGGAATATCACAAGATATTTCAAAAAATACGGAATTGACGAAGATCCGCAGGAATTTTACTCGACAATCAGGAACAACAAAGAAAAAACGCAAATAATTGATTCTTAATAATCAAAGGTAGATCGATATGACACATATAAAAGTTCCTAAAGACAGGGTTGGCGCCATAATAGGACCAAAGGGTCGCGTCAAGCAGATCATCGAGAGTAGATCGACAGCTAAACTGGACATAGACAGTGAAAACGGTACCGTGGAAATAATTCCCGGAGAGGACCCGGTTGGTGCCATGAGAGCTGAGGACATAGTTAATGCAATAGCCAGGGGTTTCAATCCTGACAAGACACTTTCAATGTTTGATGAGGATCTGCTGATGCTTGATGTAATTGACATATCTAAATATACAAGCACACAAAAAGAGCTGCTCAGACTAAAAGGCAGGATCATAGGCAAGAACGGGAAAACAAGGGAAATAACCGAAAGGTTGACAGGTGTAAAGCTATCCGTCTACGGAAAGACCGTGAGCATTATAGGCACACCCGAAAGGAACCAGATTGCAAGAACTGCAATCGAAATGCTGATAGAAGGAGCAACTCACGGAAGTGTTTACAGCTACCTTGAGAAGAAAAGACAGGAACTTGTCCAGTCACAGCTGGACTATTACTGAAATATGATATATATTTCACAAAAAATATTAATATAGGTGGAGCTTAAATAATAATGGTGGATAGATGAGAGGCTATATCAACACTACTGAAATAAGAATGTATGCAGCCTTTGTGCTTATCCTGCTACCAACAGCAGCCCTTTGCTACAAAGGATACCTCTCCCTGGGCACGATAAACTCCACATGGTTAATGATCATTCTTTTACTAATACTCGCTGGCTCCTTTATAGAGATACCCATAGCAAGGATCCGCTCCAGAAAACCGGAACAACTTACAAGATATGCACCTGTTCTGGAGGATATTTATTCTGTACCCATAGTAAAAGAACTCAACATTGGCAAACAAAGAGTCTTTGACACTACACTTACGATGAATATAGGCGGAGCAGTGATCCCGGCTCTTGCAACTATATACCTCCTCCTGACGCAACCAAACAACACTGCCCTTCAGATAATGCTCATTGTAGTAGTTGGGGCTATTCTGCTCTCCGAAATGAGAGCAGGAGTAGGAATAATAATACCAGGATATATCGGATTGATAGCAGTTCCATTCTCACTCATTATAGACCCGGAAAATGCTGCCGTGGTTACATTCATAGCAGGTGTCGGGGGCATACTGATAGGAAACGCCATATCTGCCCTTACCTTTAACAGAGAAAGGACCGGCAGTGCTTTCATAAGCATTGGCGGGGCAGGAAGTTTCAGGGCAATTTATGTAACAACAATTATTGCAGCTTTAGTCTCATACTTCATCTGAAATACCAAGCCTTTCTGCCCTGCGCTTCTCTATCCTGTCCTGAAGGACCTTCGAGGGAATGTTCAGGGCCCTGTATTTGGCTATACCATTATTAGTAAAGCGGAAAGGCTGAGGCGTATGATCAACCCGGGTTGCTCTCATTTTCTGGACAGACATAACAGGCATTGGAGTGGTATCAATATCGTTGGTCTGAATAAAGTCAAGGAAGATAACACCATCACCAAGGAAATCAAAATCGTCATACTGTTTCTGTTCAATGCCATGGGACTTCTCAGTAACAAGAATAGCAGTTGTCATATTCTTTTTCAACAACCTGTGCAGTCCCCTCCATGAAGTTGAAGTCCTGAAATCCTCAGGGGCCGTAAGAACATTCATGGAATCAAACACCACCCTATCAGGTTTATGCGAATCCACTATTTCCATCATTTCTTCAGAGGTCAGCATTGATATCCCGAATATCTCAAGATAACCGTCATCAATATGCTTACCAACGTCCCATCCAAATCTCGCAAAATGCTGAACAAGCTGTTGTGCCCGCTCTTCAAAGGAGAAGAAAATACAACGCTCACCATTCCTTATACCCTCCATGAGATATTGCATTGAGAAAGTTGTTTTTCCTGTCCCCGGAGGACCGGTGACAACTACGGTAAATCCTTTAGGGAAGCCGCCTTCCAGAAAATCATCCATGCCGGGGATACCAGTAGGAATTCTTTTTATAAGACGATCTATGTTCTGAGTATCAAGCTTGGCTTTAAAACGCGTTGAATCCAGATTAAGGAGTGCTTTTTCAAGGACAACGTTCTTAGCACCAAGTTCTTTCTCATATCTTTCAAGGACTTTTATTGCATCCGCACTTAATGTAGTATGAATGGGAAATTTGGTTTTCATCACGCCACCATGTGTACATAATAGGTGATTATATATTTAAAATGTTATGGTATTGTGAACATATACAAAATATTATGAACACGTCACTCCCACACCAGGCCTTTTCCTGGAAGGAAGTTGCCCCGGCCCCTTGAAGCTACAATATCACCATCCCAGACAACTTCACCCCTTGCAATCGTATATTCAGGGAATATCCCATCCATTCCCTCATAGGGAGTCCATCCTGCCTTACTATGAAGCTCATCGCCTTTGATCTCAGAAACATTACCAGGGTCAACAATAATAAGGTCTGCATCATAGCCTTGCGCAAAGGAGCCTTTTGAGAACCTATCCAGCCCGAAGATACGAGCAGGATTCTTACTGGTCACATCTATCATGCGCCCAAGAGGAAGAAGGTTCCTCTTCACCGCAACAAGCATTAAAGGCATCAGGGTTTCCACACCCGGAACTCCGGAAGGTGCACTTTTGATATCAACATCTTTTTCAGCTTCTGTATGGGGTGCATGATCTGAGGCTACAACATCGATGTTACCATCGTTAAGGGCATTCAGAAGCATCTTGACACTTCTGCGGTCCCTTAGGGGAGGATTCATCCTGCCAAATGAGCCCAGTCTTTCCCAGTCCTTTGTGGAAAGGAACAGATGATGCGGCGCAGCTTCACTTGTGATAGCAGAGGACATGCCTTCTTTCATCTCAATATACCTTTCCCTGCGTAAAAGTCCGACGGATTCGAATGCGCTTATATGACAGAAATGAGCACGTGTACGGTTCTTTCTAATGAGCTTTATTGCTTTTTCAACAGCAAAAGCTTCACAATGGTTCGGGCGGGCCCTTGAATGAGAATCAGGAGACATATCGTTTTTCAGGAATGCCTCGCATTCAAGCCTTATCTTGTCATCCTCGGCATGGATACATGCAAGTGCATCAAGCTTTTTAAGCACCGCTAAAGCATCATCAAGTGTTTTCTCATTTATGTTCAGGGCACCTGTTGACTCTGCCATAAAGATCTCACCAAAGGCAGTTGCCCCAAGCTCCCATAATTCAGGAAGTTTATCTATGTTGCCCGTTACCCCGCCATAAAGACCAAAATCCACAATGGAATTGCGATTTGCAATCTTCTGTTTTTCCCTGAAGGATTTCCCGTCGATTGTAGGAGGGATAGTATTAGGATGATCCACAACAGTAGTAATACCGCCTGCTGCAGCAGAACACGAACCAGTATACCAGTCTTCCTTTTCAGTAAGTCCCGGGTCCCTGAAGTGTACGTGCACATCTATTCCTGCCGGAAGGGTCAGTGCACCTTTTGCATCGATGGTCCTGTTCAATCTCTGGACATCTATCTCTTTAGCTATCTTTATGATCTTGCCATCCTCTATCAGGACTTCGGCGGGCTGGAGATAATTATTGAAGAAGACTTTCGTGTTCTTGATAAGAATATCGGGCATAGTCAACTAATATTCCAGTTAAGGTATATGCCCTTTATGATAAGCCTGAGGCTTTAGATTTAAAAAATATATATGATATATATAATGCATATATCTACAATATTAATAAATAGGGAAAATATGAATATATATTGTAAGTACATAACCCTTATGTATCGATTTTGTAATGGTTCACTGGCAAGTAAAGACCATAAACGGTGAATCAGAATATGATATCAGAAAAATTACTGAAGAATATAATGATAAGTTCAGTTGTACTGTTGATTATTGCAACTGCATTTATTGGAATTGGTTGTGTAGATCAGGAACAAACAACTCCAGATGACACAGCGACACAAGATACAGAATCTTCAAGCATCATGATCAAGGGCTCAGATACGGTTCTGCCACTTACACAGGCAGAAGCCGAGGATTTCATGTATGCAAATCCCGATAAAAGCATAACTGTGATCGGCGGCGGTTCAGGAGTAGGCATTGCCGCACTCATTGACGGAGAAGTGGATATCGCAATGGCCTCAAGGACAATGAAGCCATCAGAGATCGAGAATGCACAGAATAATGGCATAAATCCTCTTGAGCACACCATTGCAATAGATGGTATCGCTGTAGTAGTGAACCCTGATAACCCCATACAACAGCTCACATATACTCAGCTGAAAAGCATTTATGATGGCAGTGTCAGTAACTGGGCAGACGTAGGAGGAGAAGACCGTGCAATCAGTGTGATCACACGTGACAGCAGTTCAGGAACCTACGAATACTTCAAGGAAGAAGTACTCCTTAAGGAGAACTACCGCCAGGATGCACTTGTACAGCCTGCAACCGGAGCTATCGTGCAGGAAGTTGCCCAGAACAAGGGAGCTATCGGATACATAGGTTATGCATATCTTGACGACAGCGTCAGTGCAATAGCACTAGATGCAGGAGAAGGTTTTGCCCAAGCTACTGCAGAGAATATCATCAGTGGTGAATACCCACTTGCAAGACCACTCCTTTATTACACCGATGGTGAACCAACAGGCTTGACAAAAGAGTACATAGACTATGTAATGAGCTCCACTGGACAGGACATAGTTTCAGAGATAGGGTACTTCCCGGTAAAGTGAGAACACTCGCTTCAGAGGAATAGATGTCAAACAGACACCTGAAGGAAAAGGGCATTGAGTCCTTACTATTTGCATCCGGGATAGTGGCTGTTCTAGCCCTTTTCCTTCTATGTATATTTTTATTCCGTGACGGACTATTGCTGTTTGAAGCATACCCAATAAGTAGCTTCCTGACTGAGACAAAATGGTTCCCCACGTCAGATCCGGCACATTTCGGACTATTGCCACTTCTCCTGGGATCCCTGATAGTTACAGCCGGGGCAATAATCTTCTCAGTCCCCCTGGGAATAGCAGCAGCCATATACATATCAGAACTTGCTGGCCCCAGAACAGCAGGTATTTTGAAACCCGTCACTGAAATACTTGCAGGCATCCCATCAGTAGTCTATGGGTTCTTTGGCCTGGTAATACTTGTGCCCGTAATCCAGAGAACACTGGACTTACCAACGGGACAGACAGCACTTACCGGTTCTATCATGCTTGGAATAATGGCACTTCCAACGATAATATCAATATCAGAGGATGCCATAAGCTCCGTTCCACGGGCTATAAAGGAAGGATCCCTGGCACTGGGATCTACAAAATGGCAGACAATATACAAAGTGACAATACCTGCTGCACTTTCAGGAATATCAGCAGCTGTCATGTTAGGAGTCGGACGCGCAATCGGCGAGACCATGACAGTGATGATGGTTACAGGGAATTCTGCTGTCATCCCGGGATTTCCATCAGGGTTATTCGCCCCTGTGAAAACCATGACAGCGACCATTGCCCTGGAAATGGGAGAGGTCCCCCAGGGAAGTGAGCATTTCCATGCACTTTTTGCTATCGGTTCTGTCCTTTTCATAACCACGTTCATAATCAATATCATAGCCAACCACATTAAAAGGAGATATAGGTTCAACCTGTGATAACCATGCTTTCCAATGCAAAACTCAATGAGAAAATAGCTTTTGGGTTATTGAGACTCGCTATGGGCATGGTAGTTGCCTTTGTCTTGGTAATCCTTTATTACATAGTATCCAACGGATACAGTGCAATAAGTTTAGACTTTATATTCAGTATGCCAAGGAATCGAATGACAGAAGGCGGCATTTATCCTGCCATTGTTGGGACAATGTACCTGATAATAGGTTCAATGGCCGTTGCACTGCCACTTGGTATACTATCTGCCATATACCTCACAGAGTACGCCCAGCCAGGAAGAACTACCTGGACAATTGAAATGGCAATAAATAATCTGGCAGGTACACCTTCTGTGGTATTCGGGCTTTTTGGGCTTGCAATGTTTGTAAAATATCTTGGTTTTGGAGCTTCCATCCTTTCCGCATCCCTGACACTTGCATTGCTGATACTTCCAGTGATAATAAGAGCAAGTCAGGAAGCACTTCTGACTGTTCCGAAAGAATACAGGGAAGCTTCACTGGCACTGGGAGTCACTAAATGGGAAACAATACGCAGAATTGTCCTTCCTGCCGCTATCCCAGGAATGGTCACCGGTGCGATACTAAGTATTGGACGAGTTGCAGGTGAAACAGCGCCCATATTACTTACAGGGGCCGCATATTTCCTGCCAAGACTGCCTGATTCGGTATATTCACAGTTCATGGCATTGCCATATCACCTGTATGTGCTTGCTACCTCGGGCACCAACATTGCCCAGACCAGACCGATACAATACGGTACTGCCCTGATATTGCTTATTATCGTATTATTTGTGAACATAATTGCAGTAAGCATAAGATCACACTACAGGAAAAAAATTAATAGATGAATCCAGTAACAAACCAGTTTTTAGATTTGACATAGAGGACATCATATGCCAGGAACTTACGATAACGGAACTGAAATTGAGGTCACTGACCTTAATCTGTGGTATGGGGACAATCACGCACTCCATGACATATCCATTGACATACCGAAGAACAGTGTTACAGCACTTATAGGGCCCTCAGGTTGTGGCAAATCGACTTTTTTAAGATGCCTAAACAGGATGAACGACCTTGTGAAGAGCTGCCGCATAGAAGGAAAAGTACTTATTGACAACCAGGACATATATTCAAAGGATGTTGATGTTGTAGACCTGAGAAAAAGAGTAGGAATGGTATTCCAGAAACCAAACCCATTCCCCATGTCCATACACGATAATATTGCCTACGGCCCACGCATACATGGCATGGGAAAGAAGAACATAAATGGCATAGTAGAAGAGGCACTCAAGTCGGGTGCTTTATGGGGAGAAGTATCAGACAGATTAGGGTCCTCGGCACTGGACCTTAGTGGAGGGCAGCAGCAGAGATTATGTATTGCCAGGACCCTTGCAGTCAGGCCTGAGGTGATATTATTCGATGAACCATGCAGTGCACTGGACCCCATATCCACAGGGAAGATAGAAGAATTGATCCTTGAACTGAAGAAAAAATATACAATCGTCATCGTTACGCATAATATGCAACAGGCGGCCAGGATATCAGACTACACCGGTTTTTTCCTGACGGGGGACCTTGTGGAATTTGACAGGACCGAGCAGATATTTGAGAGCCCCGGGGAGAAAGCAACTGAGGACTATATTACAGGAAGATTCGGGTGAGGATATGACACGCACTAAGTATCAGGAAATGCTTGGCATCCTGAAGAGCAATGTTACAGAAATGGGAAAATTGTCCCGGGTAGCACTGGGCAATTCCATGAAAGCTTTAAAAGAGCTGGACCTTGATCTGGCAAGAACGGTCATTCAGGGAGATAAGGTAATTGATGAGTACGAATTAAAGATAGAAAAATGTGTCTCCCAGTTAATAGCACTTCAAAATCCTACTGCAGGAGATATGAGATTTGTTACTTCATGCCTCAAGATTGCCATAGACCTTGAGAGGATGAGTGACCTTGCTGTCAATATCGCAGAGATAACTGAAAAGATAGAGGGAGAACATATCAAGCCACTTGTAGATATTCCAAGGATGGCGGAGATCGCAGAGGATATGCTTGAACAGGCAATGATAGCCTTTGAGAACAATTACATTGATCTGGCAGAGTCCACTGCAAAAAGAGATGATGAGATAGACAGGATATTCTATGCGACTGAAAAGGAACTGATCGGGATGATGATAGAACATAAAGAGATCATTACCAATGCATCCCACCTCTTGTTCACAATTCGCTATATTGAACGTATTGGTGATCACGCATGCAATATATGTGAAAATGTGGTTTATATAGCATCCGGAAAAAGGATAAACCTGAATTAGAAGTCGAAGAGGGAGCTCTGGGACTTGTTATCCTCAGATGCCTGTTGCGTCTGAATATCCTTTTCCTTTTTCCGCAGATTATTTACAGAGGGCTCCTGCAGTTTGTCTGAAAAGTCAAAGAGGCCTTTTTGCCTGGAATCGTAGTCAAGGTTTGCCATGTCAACCCCGAATACACCCAGGATCCTCTCCACAGGGGGCAGGACCTGTTTCTTTATATAATAATCCACATCAATGGGTACATTGTTCTCTATTACATATTCCGGATCCTCAGCACGGTTCACAAAGAGGTCCTTGCCTGCTACAATAACAAATGGTATGCGCTCTCCTACAGGAGGCGGAGAACCTGTGCGGCGTTCGATCTTTTCCGCAACTGTCAGGTGAGGCTGCTTATTCTTATAACTGGCAGCCTTTTTAGAGAACATACGGGTCATTGTAAGGTCCTCTATTATTTCAGCATCATTTCTTACATCGAGGTTCCTGACACCGTCAACAACATTTCGCACATGTTGCACAGCCGCCTCCACATTACCTTCCTTGAGCACCATTTCAAGGACCCTGTTAAGGGTCTTGGAAGTAAGTTCACACCAGTCCCTGCGAACGGTTTCCATCCCCTTGACCTTGATACCGTCCTTCCAGCCATCAGCAGATGGTTCGAACACCCATATAGCATAGCGCTTCTTGGCAATGAAAAGTGCACGTTTTGCAATCGATTCAAACTCAAGCTCCATGGGATCAGGAAGGGAAGCAGAGACCATGGCAGCTATTTTGCTTCCCACAAGCCCGGCATCATCAAGAGATATGCCCTTTTTAGAACTGCACTGGACGAACACACTGTCTGTGTCACCGTATACGACTGAAAGGGAAACAATATTATCCTGCGGATCAAGGGAAGACAGCTCTTCTGTGAAAAAGGCATTGCCATCCCTTAGGATGACCTTACTTATGGTGCCGTTTATAAGAGCCCTTGTATTGAGAATATTGTTCCTTCCAAAGCTTGTTACCGCATTTGCCAGGGGGAGACTGTATAATCTTGCCCGGGTATAACCGGAATAACCGTAAAAACTGTTCAGCAATATCTTAAGGGCAAGCTGAGTAGCATCAAGCACACGATATTCTGAATCGTTGGAGGCTTTTTTCATTTGCCTTTTGGTCTCAACTCTCCGCTGCAACAGGTTCTCCAGGATAGATGGCATTATGCCTTTTGAAACGTCTGCAGGAACGAATTCACCCCCGGAAGGTGGCTTTATTGTATCAGCCTGCGGTCGGTCCTTTACCACAACAGTGGTATAGCAGAGGTTGTGTGCCATCATGATGGTTGGGTAAAGGGATTTATAGTCAAGTATGACCACATTTTCAAGAAGGCCTTTTTTAGGCTCAAGCACCTCACCGCCTTTGAGACCTTCACTGCCGCGGTTGCGCATGCTCACCAGCTCATCGCTGGGTTTTGGAGGGATTACACGGTCCTGCTTCCCGTACTCCCGCAGGAGGAGATTATCCACCATGGACGTCTGCCCGCCATCCACTACCTCTTGGAGAAGGGAGCCGCTTACCCGGGCTATTGCAATATGCTTGTCCAGAAGCTGCAGTTTCAGGAACAGCTCCATGGCAAGTTCGGAGTCCCTGCGGGCATAATCTATGAACTTGAGTAATTTCTCGCCTGGATCTTTCCAGTATTCTTCCATCTCCGATGGTGCCACATCAAGTTTTTCCTTATCCAGAAGCTCTTTTGAGACGTTACGCAGAGTGTAGCGCTTAAGGCTGTACTGGCTTCTGAGCATTGGAAGAGCATCCACAACAACCCTTCCGGGAATGGACACCATGGTCCTGTTGCCTATCCTGCGATAGCTCAGTACCCTGCCGTCACGACCCACAAAAGGCCGTACGTTTTCCCCAGAGGCAGCCAGAATCGCAACCCTGTCTGCAATGTAGGGGATATCAAAGTCGTTGATATTGTAGCCTGACACTATATCGGCATCGTATTCCTGGAATACCTCAAAGAAACGGTTAAGCATCAGGGTCTCATTGTCAAGGCCCTCAACATCTTCAGCGGCCCCTTCCACCTTCTTTGAAACAAGGACGAGCGTGTCATGTCCCTTAAATGCAGGACTGAAGGATATGCTGATCATTATCACTGGAGAGCTTTCAGGAACCGGCATGGAACCATCTATTGGAAGGCATTCAATGTCAAATGAAAGATACTTCAATGGAGCAATGGACAGCTTTTCGATCTCCTCAAGGGAGCCTGCAGTAAAAATAGAATCACAATATATCTTCTCTTCTGATACCGGACCATTGGACTGCGCGACTTTTGGTTCAGCCCTCACCCAGCCCATACCATGCATACCCCTGTCTATCATAAAACGGTTCCTGAAAAGGATATCCGTTTCATAGATATCAGTCACCCCCGGAGCTGCCAACACATCGTCCCTTATCTCCGGAACGTTCCTTGGTTCCAGGGTGGTGACCTTCAGCATGGCTTTTTTTGAGAGCTGGTACCCTATGGGTTCAAACTTTGCCACGATGTCCACTTTTGTGATCACATCGAAGCGCTCTTTAAGCATGACTGCCAGTTTGTCAAGATCGCCTTGTGCATTGACATAGAAATATGGCTCAAACCCGGGTACAAAACAACAGACACTTCTGCCATCTTCAGCCCTGCCAAAAAGACGGATCACAGGGCCATCTTCAGTCCCTGTATAATCAGCGTCCAGTATCTGAAAGTCCATGACCTACCTTACAGGTTTGCAGCATATATGCTTTGCGTTAAAGATGTACCTGAAGAATATACCTGAGATCCACCTTAATGCTTAGCGAAATTAATCAAGCACAGATAAACACAGATGAAAAATATCTGTGTGCATCAGCGTGACCTGCTAAACGGATGTTTAGCAGGCACTCAACTCTGTAAGAGGTGAGTGTATCTGCGGTTCACAAACAATTGATAATAGGTTTTCTACAGAGCCCGAAAATCAAAAAACAGTTAATAACAAAAAAATAAAATGCCCGGAGCGTGACTCGAACACGCGACCTCCAGATATCTCAGGAGATTTGGACGCACGGTTAAATTACCCTATGAGTCTGGCGCCCCAACCAACTAGGCTATCCGGGCAGTGCAGCATGTAAAAGGACAAAGTCATATTAAAGCATATCGATTGAAAAGCCCATTACATAACCATTACATAAACATTTTCCAGAACACATAATAAAAAATAAGATATCACAGGGATCAGTACCCTGTTGCCTCAGCCAGATCCATAATATCAGCAGGATCTGCTGTATTTCCGCCCACAACGATCACAAAGTGCTCGTTGCTCCATATATAATGATACCTGGCAACCTGCTTACCATTGCGCGTGGTTGAAGTGCTTATACGAGTAGCACTGTGCTCATTGAATGACTCCTCAGTGAAACGCTCACCTGACTGGAGAGGTTTGAAAGTTGCCATATACTGACCTACAAAATCCTCTGCCTCAGAGTCGCTGGCAAATTCCATCGCATGGATATAGAAGTCCACACCATCGGCCTGATACAAGCCTTCTGCACCTTCCACAAGGCCTGAAACTTCCACGTACTGCCTGCTGACCTCTTCACCAGTCAGCTCCCTCTGCCCCAGGAACTCAAAACCATAGGCATCTTCCACTGACACGATCTCAGCAGCATTCACACCGGACATAGTTCCCTTTATCCCATCATTTCCGACACAGCCGGACAGAGATAGAACTACCATGATAATTGCAATACAATATACTAAATGGATATTCAACTTCATCTGTTAAAACCTCAAGCTGAAAACAGCGCCTAAGCTACTCATAAGTTTTTAAAGCTATTCATAGAATGTATCTCAAAAAAAGAAAGAATGAAGGGAAAGATCCCTTCTGTTTATTCATTTATCTGTTTTAGTTCCTTCTGACAAGGTATGCGACTGCAAGGAGACCAGCTACTGCAAAGACGATCTCAAATCCTGGTGATGGCTCAGCAGGCTCTTCGTCTACAGGTGCTTCAGGCTCATCTACAGGAGTCTCATCTACAGGAGTCTCATCTACAGGAGTCTCATCTACAGGGGTCTCGTCAACAGGGGTCTCATCTACAGGAGTCTCATCGACTGGCTCATCAGGCTGTGTTACACCGTCATCTTCGATGGTTACTTCGACGAATGGGTAGAACCTGAGTGCTGCATCATCAGCCACCTTGAAGCTCATTCCCTCTCCAATTGAAATTTCCTTATCACGGGTGAGGGTCATGGTGTTGGGGTTGGTCATGAGGAGATAATCGGATCCTACAGTTGCAACCTCTAGCTTATCGAATGCATCATCGGTCTCAATCTCGAGTACGTTCTCGTAGTCCATGAGGAATACACCATCGATGATTGCAAGACTGTCAACCTGTCCCTGGAAAACATTGGTGACTGCTACCTTCATGACAACTATATCATCCTCATCGGCAACGTCGGTCTCAAAGGTCCATACCTGTGGTGAAGCAATTGCCAGATCAAGGATCTCATCTTCAATGAAGTCTCCGTCCTTGGTGAACTCCATCCAGACCTTGTTACCTTCAACATCAATCTGCTTGGCAGTTATTGCGTAGCCGTTAGAAAGCTCAAGAGCTGTGCCGGTCCTCAATGTGTACTTCTCATCTTCATCAAGGAGAAGCTTTGAGAGCTTGTCAGGAGATGTAGCTGTAAGTGGAACATATTTCTCTGCGAAAAGTCCCATTATATTATAGGTACCTGGCAGGTTAGCACTTGCAAAGCCTACTGAGTCGATAGATGTGTTGTATTCAAGATCATCTGCTTCAATTGTACGAGTGGAAATTGCATTGATGGTCAAGGATTCTGTGGAGAGATTATCATCAAGGTCATAGTAGAACCCTGCAAAATTTGCAGCTGTCCACGTTTGTGCACCTGTTACAACCTCACCACGAACCTCATATGTTCCCGGCTCGGTGAACTCCTTCATTAAATAGAACCTGAGTGCTGCATCATCAGCGACCTTGAAGCTCATTCCCTCTGCAAGTGAAATTTCCTTATCACGGGTAAGGGTCATAGCGTCGGGGTTGGTCATGAGGAGATAATCGGATCCTACAGTTGCAACCTCTAGCTTATCGAATGTATCATCGGTCTCAATCTCGAGTACGTTCTCGTAGTCCATGAGGAATACACCATCAATGATTGCAAGACTGTCAACCTGTCCCTGGAAAACATTGGTGACTGCTACCTTCATGACAACTATATCATCCTCATCGGCAACTTCGGTCTCAAAGGTCCATACCTGTGGTGAAGCAATTGCCAGATCAAGGATCTCATCTTCAATGAAGTCTCCGTCCTTGGTGAACTCCATCCAGACCTTGTTACCTTCAACATCAATCTGCTTGGCAGTTATTGCGTAGCCGTTAGAAAGCTCAAGAGCTGTGCCGGTCCTCAATGTGTACTTCTCATCTTCATCAAGGAGAAGCTTTGAGAGCTTGTCAGGAGATGTAGCTGTAAGTGGAACATATTTCTCTGCGAAAAGTCCCATTATATTATAAGTACCTGGCAGGTTAGCACTTGCAAAGCCTACTGATTCGATAGATGAGTTGTATTCAAGATCATCTGCTTCAATTGTACGAGTGGAAATTGCATTGATGGTCAGAGTTTCTGTGGAAAGATTATCATCAAGGTCATAGTAGAACCCTGCAAAGTTGGTTGCATCTAAAGTACCAGCACCTGTTAGAACAGTACTTCTGATTTCAACTTTGTCGGCTGCACTTGCAGGTACTGCGATTAAAGCCAGCACCATTATTGCAACCATTACAGTTGTAATTAATTTATTCATTATTTTCCTCCGTATTTTCTAATTATTAGAGTGAGAATCAGGGAATAAAGCAAGTTTTGCTTTATCATCTTCTGACAAACGACGAAGATAATTCGTCTATTGCCGAAGGAGACTTCATCACCCTCCTAATCCCGTCATATTGGATTACAAGTGTTCTATTACACAATTGCCGTATTAAATCTTTTGTGGTCAAAATCCGAACTATTATCGCATTGCAATGGCAAACACCGATGCAATTGACGGGAAATGTCGAACTTATGACTGACTGATAGAGAAAAAACAGTCAAATACAGAACTGAACTTAATATATCGTCGATTTTAGAATATGCGCTTTTAGGGTAGATCAGTCTATAGTGAAGGCATACATATTAATCCATTGCAAGAACGGATCGCATTGGAAATAATTCAACATATTTATATATATGAGAACATAAAAGAGACATGAAATAAAAGTCTGATGAAAGTATAATATGTTTAATGACTATAATATATTTAAGTATAATATGTTTAATAGTGTAATAGTAATAGTAATGTGCAATAGCACTATATTATAAGTAAATACAAGATTTAATAAAATTTAATGAAATTTTAGAAGATTTTCAATCCGCATTACCAGAATAAGAGAATCACTGATCACAAGGAGTAATAATAAGATGTTTGATGGTGCAGTTTCTGAAGAGATATCCATGGAAGATGAAGCAAATCGTGTCAAGACGGGAATCCCGGGTTTTGACGAACTATGCGGAGGAGGACTTATGCGGGACAGGACCTACCTCATATCCGGCACATCCGGTGCCGGTAAAACCAATTTTTCCATACAGTTCATCTATAACGGAATAACAAAGTATGGCGAGAACGGGATAATTGTCGCAACCGAAGAGCGGCCCGAGCAGATAAGGGAGAACGTGCTTAAGTTCGGATGGGACCTGCAGGCACTTGAGGACGAGAACAAGCTCGTGATCATTGACGCATGTTCCACCAAAATAGGCATACCCTCACAAGAAAAACACGTTGATGTGCGGCCCTTTGATATAAGGTCCATGATGGACCAGATAATAGCAACACAGGAAGAGATCAACGCTAAAAGGGCACTTATCGACTCAACTACATCGGTAAGCTTCTACCTGCAGGACCCTGCAAAGATAAGGATAGAGCTCCTCAAGCTCAGCACCACCCTTGAAGTGATAGGGCTTACCTCCATGATGACATGTGAGCTCATCGACGATTCAAAGCCCTCAAGATTCGGAGTGGAGAATTTCGTTACCGACGGGACCATAGTACTTTACTATAAGCGGCATGAGAACGTAAGGATGAGAAGCATGGAAATATACAAGATGAGAGGATCGGACCACAGTAAGAAGATCCATCCATATGACATAACCCCCGGTGGATTTGTGATCCATCCGCACGAAGAAGTCTATTCCATGTTCTGACAGGATCAATAATCCGGGTACATCCCTTCATGGCCGCATTCCACGCATTTATAGATTGCAAGCGTGCGGCCAAAGTGATCATGCCTTTTAAGCACAGGATATCTCCATCGATTCATCTTTCCTTCACATTCAGGGCATCTGTAGTTCATCTGATTCACCAACAGTTAATTATATAAAAATGTATATTAAATTAACGAATAAAAATTAACCGGTAGATCAAAGCAAAATCCAAAAAGAAGATAGAATGGACAAGTTAAAACATATCCCATGTGGCATCAAAGGACTTGACACGATACTGGGAGGTATGATGTCCCCCTCAACCATCCTGGTGGCAGGAACGGCAGGCGTGGGAAAAACAATAATGTCACTCCAGATGCTGTCAAATGCATCCCGGCAAGGAGAAAAGGCACTTTATATACCCATTAGCACAGAAAGTGCCGGGAAACTGAAGATATACAATTCCACGCTGGATTTCTTTGAAGACTCATTTGAGATGCATCCGATAAACAGGCAGCTTGCCGAGAAAGACCCCCTTACAACATTGATAGAGATCGGGAATATAATAGAATCTGTCAAACCGGACAGGCTGGTCATCGACCCTGTAACACCCCTTGGATTCGGGTTTATCGAGCAGGAAAAAAGAAGATTCTTCTACACACTTGATTCCATGCTTCAGGAACGTCACATGCTCACATTCCTTGTTGGCGAACTCTTAAAATCAGAACTCCATAATTCCGTAATAAGCCACCTTTCAGACGGAATAATATACCTTACACGGGAGGAGAGGAACCTAAGGGCCGACCATCATATGGAATTCATAAAAATGAGAGGCATCGATCCGGGAAAACGATCCCATATAACCTCCCGCAAGTACCTCTACGACATCAGTTCCACTGGCTTTACCGTTTACCCCCACCTAAAACCCAGAAAAGAGATCTTAATAGATGACACAAGAGTGGAAACAGGCATCCCTGGCCTTGACAGCATGTTTGAGGGGGGCCTTCCAAGATACAACAGCCTCCTGGTAGCCGGAACACCAGGTACGGGTAAGAAAATATTCGGATTGCAGTTCTTACTTCACGGCCTTGAGAACAATGAACCGGGAATCCTGGTATCATTTGAGGACACCCCACACCAGATGCTGCTGGATGCAAAAAGAATGGGCTGGGACCTTAATAGATATATTGATGATGGGCTCCTGCATATAATATGCGACAACCCATGTGAGATATACCCCGCAGAGCATGCTTCCAGGATAAGAGACGTAATTGAAACAAAGAACATCAAAAGGATCTTTTTTGACGGAACCAATCACCTGGAGCTATCAATGCCTGACAAACTGGAACTTCGGGAATACATCCATTCAATGACAAATTACCTTAAAAGCCACAACATAACATCTCTTTTCACAACAGACACCACCCCGGCAGAATGGCCCGGGCATGAGAGATTAGACTCAGCATCCATAATGGATTCTGTACTACTGCTCCATAATTCACGGGCAAGGGACCGCAGATATATGTGCGTCACCAAATCAAGAGGAACCAGGCATAAACGTTCAGTAAAGGAATATGCCATTACAGAAAGCGGAATAAAACTAAGAATGGATACGCTTATATAAAAACTGCAAAAAAATAATGTGAATTTATAAAAAATATGTGAGAAATGGGATCACTAGATAGAATATCAGATACTCTGAACCCTGCGCTCTAAAGCCTCTCCCAGCTCAGTCAGCCGATACATACCATTTTCCCGGACTACCAGTTCTTTTTCAAGCAGTTCCTCTACTATCTTATCCACAGAAGGGCGGGCAATGTGCATATTCCCGGCAAGTTTTTCAGCACCCAGTTCATGCCTGGAACTTAACAGGGAAAGCAACTTCTGACGATTTTTGTTACCTGTCACAAATCCTATCAATTCTTCCATATCCATCATACTGCCTCCATTATAGGATTGGACTACATGCTATATAATTACTTTTACATATTTTATCACATATGGCCTGATATATGCCCATGAAGGATATGTGTAAAGGATACTTTTATAACCTGTAATGCATATCTAAGGGTGGCAGGCTAGTCTGGGTAGGCCGGCGTTACCTGTAACCCGAAATCGCCGATATGCGGGAGACGAAGCCTGGGGAAGATGTTTGGACCATTTTCAAATCTGTGATCCCGACTGAGAAGCCCCGTCCTGCTTGGATGACGTTGATATGAGGGCTTGCTGGAAAGCTTGTCTTTGTACCTTAACTGTGGGAACCAGTCCAGGCCCGGAAGGGAGCAGACCAACCGCAGACAATTGTCGCTTGGAGGGTTGCGGGGTGGAGAAGAGATTGCAGACCACCTGACCATGGAAAGGACAACGACTTCAGGCGTGCCTGCCACTTGAACCTGGAAAAACGTTAAATAGCTGGATTGCATTTAGGAACGAACACTAAAACACCAATTGTGTCGAGGTAGCCAAGCCCGGTATGGCGCAGGATTGCTAATCCTGTGATGCTATGCATCTCGGGGGTTCGAATCCCCCCCTCGTCGTACACTTGCTTTTTCTATCGAGCTTTTCTATCGTATCTCCCATTGTATGTATTATCGCATTAATTGCAGGCAAAGGACCTAATAGTGATAAAGGACAAAAGAGGATACAATAATGTCTGAGAAAACAAGCATTCCACTACTAAAAGATAATATCTCCTGCTCTGAAAACAAAGAAGAATCATGTACATCCTGCAGCACAGGAGGCTGCTGCGGTGGCTTTGGGATCGTGGCTGGTTCGAAAAAAGAAGTGGTCATGAGGAATTTATTCCTGTACGTAGGTTCAGGGATAATAATGTTCACTGTAGCCTACTTAGTAATGAGGATCATAAGCTGGATGAACGGATGATAGTTCTGTTTTTGATGGCCTGAACGGATATCTTTTTACCTCACCACATACAAGACAGGTCACCGTGATACGGCCATCTTTAAGGCGAGTCCTGGAATTATTGCCAGGTACAAGTAAGGACCCACACTTTTTACAGAGATTTCGCTTGAGACTGGCAGGTATACTCACACGATGCCTCATACCTACTTTTCTTGCAAGGGTAACATACCTGTGACTTCTGGAAGGGTCCTGTGAAAGCTCATTTTTTGCCAGTTTGAAAAGGTATACGATCCTTTCCTGTGCAATGTACTTTGATATGGTTTTATTCTTCTTTCTGGATTTTGCCATCTACTCGCCCCTTACTTCAAGGATCATAACTTTTGTAGCCGGTGATCTTTCTTTTACAATGGACATGAAATCCTCAGCTGCAGAAGTGCCCTCTCCTACAGGCACATAGCCCATGGGTATCACCACATCAGGCGACATATATGAAACCGCTTCTGCTGCCTGTACCTTGTCCATGGCCATGTGACCACCAATAGGCAACAAAGCTATGTCTATTGAATGCAGACCCACATCCGGGATCGCACATGTATGACCTGCATGATATATCGTTGATCCGCCCAATGTCAGGAGGTAACCAACCCCAGCACCATAAGACTTTTCGTCATTGCATGAAACGTATGTAGGAAGCACCTCAATATCAACTCCCTTGATGCTGAGATCTCCTGTCAGTGAGTCACCGGCCATGACACGCCTTGCATCCCCCCTGAACTGCAGACCCATATCCTCCGGTATAAGGGTAGTGCAATCCGATCTGCGGACCTTCCTTATAGAATCAGGGTTACAGTGTCCAAAATGCTCATGTGTGATCAGAAGCAGGTCTGCCATTTCATCATCCGGTATCTTTTCCGGAAGATCATCAGGATCGATGTATATGATCATATCATTCCATTTTATCATAAAACCTGCATTTCCAAGCCATTTGATAAGAATACCATCAATTGTTATATTATCCAGAATATCACATCCTGTGTAAATGGTTCATTTTTTATTGTTCATTGTCCATTGTTAATATTATCATAAATATTATTGTTAATATGCTGGTACAACAATAGCAACAATATGCAAATTTCAAAGCTAATGCACCGGTTATGACATGATATGCATTAAAGCTGCTGAGAGGAAAAAGATAACCTGCAGAGCCACAAGATACAGGAACATAAGGACGTAGGCAATATTGGCCATAGACAATATTATCATCTGCATCGTAGCAGATATATAGAGAGCGATAGCCGGAAAAATTGTCGAGTGCCATTTTAGGGGAAGGACAATGAAAGAAAAAAAGACGAACATACTTTGTTCAACTGTGGACAGGGCAAGCCAGAACATAAAGGAACATCTGCTCATGCATGCCCGATGGGAGAAACTGGAAGATATTCCCCGTGACTTTGAAGGTCTTGTATCAGTTCACGAAAATGCACAGCAAAGGATCATAGAGATCAAAGAACATCATATATACCAGGACAGGATTGATGAGAAAATGGCTTCCTGCGGATATGACACCGATCTTATAATAGTGGCATCGAAACACAAAAGCATGGACGGAAGATCATTGCTTACAGCTCATTTCACAGGAAACACAAAAGATGCGGATTTTGGTGGCAGGCCTGGTGAACTGTCCATACCTGCGCCAAAGATAATGTGCTCCATATTGAGGAACATGGAAAGTATGGCCAGGGACACAAAATATATCACCAACATGGAATCCACCCACCACGGACCCACGGAAATCAGAACCCCCATGGTCTATGCAGAGATAGGCAGTTCAGAAAAACAGTGGTCAGACCCTATTGCAGGAGATATCGTTGCAAGGGCGATAATGAATGCATGCCCAAGAGAAGTTCCAGTAGGGATAGGACTGGGAGGAGGACATTATGCTGCCAGACAAACAGAGCTCATATTGAAAGCAGACGTCACATTCGGACATAACTTCCCTGACCACCAGCTGCCAAATGTAGATGAGAGCATGTTAAAACAGGCATTTGAAAGATCAAATGCTGATTTTATCTATTTTGACAGGAAATCCGTTAGCTCAAAAGAAAGGGAAAGACTAAGCATCATAATTGAAAAACTCAGATATCCGGTACTCAGAGAAAGTGAGATCAAAGAAATGCAAAATATCCCATGGGACATATTCATTGGAATTAAAGAGCAATGCAATAGATTATGTGCTGAAGGAAGATTCAGGATCACTGAACCCTTAAGACTGTTGATTGCAGATGCCCTCCGACAGGACCCATATCCTGAATTACCATGCCTGTCCTTATGTTCTGCCAGCAGGGATCTGCTTCGGGAAGCCATCAACGCAGACCGTAAAAGGACAGCTGAAATACTTATAGGACAGGCACTTGCCTATATTGAGGAAAAGAACGGAAACATATCAAGCTACATGCTGTGTATTGAAGAAGAAAGTAAAACTGCTATGCAGAACGTTACAAATGAATGCATTAAAATACTAAAAGAGCATTATGAAATTAAATATATTCCTGATGAGAATATACTTTATATAGTTCGTGAGAATTTCGATCCAAAAGCAGCAAAAGAACTAGGCGTTCCGGCAGGACCAATGTTAGGTGAACTTGCAAGAGGAAAGCCGATTGTTGTTGAAGGAAGGACAATTGAACCTTACATGGCCCACAAAAAAAGCATAAAGGAAATCAGACTGTCCAATGAGATATAAATGATGATACCTGTAATCCAACATACGATTTTCATTTGAGGGAGAAAAAGAATGAGATCCATAGTAGAAGAGGCGCTGGCAAGGTCTGAGCAGGAGACACATCTTCGCAGTCCTGGCGCTGATAAGGAACATAAAGACATAAATGCGGAATTAGAGGAGATGCTACGCCAGTTACATACCAATATCAAGGTCATTGGCTGTGGCGGCGGCGGCTCCAACAGTACGCAGAGAATGGTAGATGAAGGAATAAAAGGAGCGGAATTCATTGCAATGAATACCGATGCACAGCACCTCCTTAATATAAAAGCTGACCAGAAGATCCTTATTGGAAAGAAAAAGACAAGGGGACTGGGAGCAGGCAGTCTTCCCCAGATAGGTGAAGATGCAGCTCTTGAAAGTGTGGATGACATTGCTGCTGCCGTTAACGGTAGTGATATGGTGTTCATCACATGCGGACTTGGAGGAGGAACAGGAACAGGATCAGCACCTATTGTAGCAGAAGCTGCAAGAGACGCAGGAGCCCTTACTATTGCTGTTGTCACCCTGCCTTTCAGCGTCGAAGGCCAGGTAAGAAGAACAAACGCAGAGGCAGGTCTGGAAAGATTGAGAGACGTAGCAGACACTGTAATAGTAGTACCCAATGACAAGCTTCTTGAAGTGGTACCAAGACTTCCGCTACAGGCTGCATTCAAGGTATCGGATGAGGTGCTCATGAGAGCAGTTAAGGGTATCACAGAACTCATCACAAAACCCGGACTTGTAAACCTTGACTTTGCAGATGTCAGAACCGTAATGCAGAATGGTGGTGTGGCAATGATCGGACTTGGTGAGGCAGACGGTGAACAGAAAGCTGTCGAGTCTGTGCAGAAAGCACTCAGAAGCCCCCTACTGGACGTAGACATATCAGGAGCAACCTCAGCACTGGTAAATGTAATAGGCGGACCAGATATGACTATTGCAGAGGCAGAAAGTGTTGTACAGGAAGTGTACAGCAGAATCGATCCGGAAGCAAGGCTCATATGGGGAGCTCAGGTCAATGATGAACTTGAACATACTGTGCGCACCATGATAGTGGTAACAGGTGTCAAGTCACCGCAGATATACGGCCATGGCGGAGCAAAGAACGTAACAAGGAAATACGGAATCGATTTTGTTAAATAGAACCTCTCCCTTTTTTAACAAATTGGCCCGTTGATTGGATTGCAGATTATAGCAATCCAATCGAAAGGTATTTTATTTAAGACGTTGTTTTGATGGCGCTACAGATTAGCAGACAGTAATGTTCTGACATAATCTTGACGTCAAAAATTCCATGCAATATAAATGATCATAACCGGTTGTGAAGTACTTTGGCAGAAGATTCATTCAATCTAAATAAAATCAACAGTAGTAGCATTAAACAATCCTGGAAGACATATCTGAGGGTCCTAAAACTTACAAAGAAACCATCAAGGGAGGAATTCCTGACCATCTCCAAGGTAGCAGGCATAGGAATCCTTGCAATTGGTTTTGTAGGATTTATCATATATTTATTATTGGTAGAGATGCCTAAATGGGTGTGATCATGGCAGCTGAGTCTGTAGAGTCTGTAATATTTGTAGTGAAAACAACTGCGAACCAGGAACGTTCAGTCGCAAATATGATTACACAGGTTGCAAGGAAAGAACATCTGGACATAAGAGCTATCCTGGCCCCGGATGAACTGAAAGGATATGTCCTGATAGAGGCCGTCTCCCCGGGAGATGTAGAGGAAGCGATACAGACAGTTCCCCATGCACGAGCATTAGTGAAAGGACGATCATCCATAGAAGAGATATCACATTTCCTTACACCAAAACCAACAGTCACCGGAATATCAGAGGGTGCTATAATAGAGATAACATCCGGCCCGTTCAAGGGAGAGAAAGCTCGTGTTAAGAGAGTTGATGAGGGACATGAGGAGATAACTGTGGAATTATTCGATGCAGTTGTACCGATACCTATAACTATCCGTGGTGATACTGTAAGAGTCCTCAGGAAAGATGAGGAAGAAAAGAACCTGAGAGCTTAATATTTATTCATAATTCAATGGTGATATTCAAATGGCAAGTGTTGTTGAAGCATTGGTCCCCGGAGGAAAGGCAAATCCCGGACCACCTCTTGGTCCGGCATTAGGTCCTCTTGGAATTAACATAAAAGATGTTATTGAGAAGATCAACGAGAAGACAAAAGATTATAATGGGATGCAAGTCCCTGTAAAAGTAATAGTTGCAGACGACAAGAGTTTTGATATAGAAGTCGGAACTCCGCCAACGTCAGCTCTTATTATGCAGGAAGTAGGCATCAAGAAAGGATCAGGAGAACCAAAGACCGTCATAGTCGGGGATCTTACGATCGCACAGGCAGCAAAGATAGCACGTATGAAAAAGGATGATATCCTCTCATATGACCTGAAGGCTGCAGTGAAAGAAGTGCTTGGCTCCTGCGTCCCCATGGGAATCACAGCAGAAGGTATGCCTGCAAAGGAATGCCAGAAAGCTATCGATGAGGGACAGTTTGATGATGCATTGGCACAAGAAGCATGGTAATAACATGCTTTGACCAATAAGTATAAAAATAATACATATTATTGGAGTGCCACTATAGACAGAGTCCGGTTTTACACCTGTACTCTAAACACAGCCGTAGTAGACCGAAGCGGTCCTGCCTGAACATTTTGTTCGCACTACGGGAGGTAAAGAATGGCAGACAAAAATATAATAGAAGCTATTGAAAAGTTATTTGCGGATTCATCTGAAAGGAAATTCCAGGAAAGTGTGGACCTTGCAATAAACTTAAAGAATCTGGATATGAGTCAGCCTAAAAACCGTGTTGATGTAGAGATATTACTTCCACACGGTCGCGGGAAAGACCTTAAGATCGCAGTCTTTGCGAAGGGTGAGGTCGGACTCCAGGCAAAAGAAGCTGGCGCAGATTATGTATACTCAGAAGAGGACCTTGCTGAGATAGGTGCCGATAAGGCACGTGCAAGAACAGTTGCAAATCAATGCGACTTCTTCATTGCTGAGGTTCAGTACATGGCACAGATCGGTAAGAGCCTTGGTGCCATATTGGGTCCCAGAGGCAAGATGCCTGCACCACTGGCACCTGGAAAGAATGTGGCAGACCTTATTAAGAGCGCAAGAGGGTCCATAAGGATCAGATCCAAGGACAAACTCACTTTCCATGTAGCTGTCGGACGCAAGGACATGGATATCCAGAAACTTGCAGAGAACATTGAAACGGTCCTTAGCAGAGTTGAGCAATCCCTTGATAAAGGTAAGCACAACATAAAAGCTATTTATGTTACAACCACCATGGGCAAATCAGTGAGGGTGCTATAATGGAAGAAGAACACCACAGCAGCCACATCCCGCAGTGGAAGAAGGACGAAGTTGAAGAGATAAAGGAACTTATCAGAAAGTACCCTATCTTTGGTGTTGTCGGTATAGGAGGCATCCCTGCAAAACAACTTCAGAAGATGAGAAGGGACCTTAAGGATAATGCTGTTTTGAAAGTATCAAGGAACACCCTTATCAGAAGGGCGCTTGAGGAATCGGACGATGTCAAGGAAATGGATAAGTACATCGACGTACAGACAGCTCTCGTCTTCACAGAACAGAATCCTTTCAAACTGTACAAGACCCTGGAAAAAAGCAAGACACCTTCACCTATTAAAGCAGGTACCATTGCACCACGTGACATTGTAGTACAGAAAGGACCCACATCATTCCCTCCTGGCCCGATACTCGGAGAGATGCAGGCAGCTGGCATACCTTCAGCTATCGATGCAGGAAAGGTCGTGATCAAGGAAACAAAGACCGTTGCAAAGGAAGGAGAAGCAGTTCCCCAGAAATTAGCTGCCATGCTCACAAGACTTGAGATCTACCCCATGGAAGTTGGTCTAGATCTGAGAGCAACCCTTGAGAACGGACTGGTATTCACACCTGACGTACTGGCCATTGACGAAGAGAAATACTTCTCAGATATCGTACTGGCAACGCAACAGGCATTCAACCTATCGGTCTTTGCAGCATACCCAACTGCAGATAACATCAAGACACTCATTGCAAAGGCTACAACAGAATCACGCAACCTTGGTGTGAATGCAGTTGTTCTTGAACCAGGTATCGTCGACTTACTCCTTGCTAAAGCCCAGTCAGAGATGCTTTCGGTTGCAGCAGCTGCTTCTTCAAACAACGAGGATGCAGTTGACGATGAACTGAAAGAGGCACTTGGTGCAGCAGCAAGCGCTGCAGCAGCGGTTGCAACAGAAACTGCAGAGGAAGTCGTCGAAGAGAAAGAAGAGGAAGAAGAAGAGAGTTCTGAAGAGGATGGCATGGCCGGCCTTGGAGCACTTTTCGGATGAGCAGGATTTCAGACTATTTGAATTATATTGATAAATAAAAGGTGATATTACATGGAATACATATACGCAGCACTTTTACTGTACAAATCAGGTAAAGACATTACAGAAGAAACAGTTACTGCCGTACTTCAGGCAGCAGGTGTAGAAGTAAACGATGCACGTGCAAAAGCACTGGTTGCAGCCCTTGATGGTGTCAACATTGAAGAAGCAATGGCAACAGCAGCAGTCGCAGCAGCACCAGCTGCAGCAGCAGCACCAGCCGCAGCAGAAGAGGCACCAGCAGAAGAAGCAGCAGCTGAGGAAGAAGACCACTCCGAAGAGAACGGCATGGCCGGTCTTGGAGCACTCTTCGGATAAAATCGTTTCATGTCCGCCATAGTGCGGACCTCATCTTTTTTTAACATGCTTTTTTGAAGAATTTGTATTTCAGCTATTTGATTTTGCGTAAAATTAAATAAAGGAAGAGTCATTATCTTTTGTATAATTGATTGCAACACTTCCCTGGGCAAAGATACACAGACCTATTGACACAAACTTATAGGTTATACTTTCATCCTATGATCTTCTCAGGAATATCACCCCAAAGAAAAGTATAGCAGTAACAAAACCTGCAGCACCCATAAAAGGAAGATAGCCACTTCCATTTACAGCCAGATATACAGACGAGACCAGAATTCCAAACAGGAATATATATTTTGCAATTGAATCAATTGTCCTGTATCGCCTTATCTCATCACTTTTCTTTTCCAGCCGCTCGATCCTGTAACCTCTGATAGTCTCAATGACATCGTTAACCCCTTCAGGGAGGGTCTTAACGATCTCAAGATACCTGTCCCCTTCCAGTTGTAGATATTCGAATGCCTCAAATGGAGAATAACGCTTCATCAGCACCTTTGTGATAACCGGTTTTGCATTTTCCAGGAGGTTGAATTTAGGATCAAGATCAAGACAATTCGCCTCTATAAGTATCAATGCCCTCTCAAGTGTTGAAAACTCACTTGGCAATGAAAGGTTATATTTCAATGCCAATGTTGCATAATTATCACTCTGTCTCTCACCAACAGAATAGTTCTGCCTGGAGATGATATCATCAAGGTCCAGCTTAAAGCGTCTGACATTGATATCTTCCCTGTTTATACCCGTTATTTTAAGGAAAGCCTCAAAGACAACATCGCACCTCTTCTTGTAGATACCATAGAAAAGATTTAGCATATTGCGTCGCAGCTCATCATCAATTGTCCCTGTGGCGCCAAAGTCAATATAGGCAATGCCATCTTCCTGGAGTATTATGTTGGAACTATGAGGGTCTGCATGATAAAAACCGTCCACATACACCTGCTTTAGGTAGCTGGTACTGATAATTTTTGCATACCATTTTTTCTTTTCGGGTGACACCAGTGAGAGCTTCCTTATAGTGACTCCTTCCATATAATCCATCACAAGGATATTCTCACTGGAATATTCATCATATACATTTGGCACATGAACTTCCTTTACATCTGCAAAGTTCTCCTGGAAACGTTTTATGTTCCTTGCCTCGTTACTAAGATCAAGCTCACGTTTGAGCAGCTCCCTGAACTCGTAGAGGAAGGCATCGATGTCAAAATTGCTCCCCAGTCCGATAAGCCTTACAATAAGAGGCTTGAAATCATCAAGTATTGCAAGGTCCAGGTTTATGGTATTTATCAGGTTTGGCCTTGTTATTTTCACAGCCACCTTATTTCCGTTCAGCACTGCCCCATATACCTGAGCTATAGAGGCACAGGCAATTGGTTCAGTATTGAACTCATCAAATATCTCAAGTATATCAAATCCCGGGTTTTCCAGACCCTCGGATGCTTCTTCTGTCCCTATACCGCACCTTAAGCCCTCAAAGGCCACTTTCATTGTGTCAAAGTCAAGGGGATTGACATTATCCTGAAGGTGCCCAAGTTCTTCGATATAAACTGCCGGAACTATATCCGGTCTTTTGCTCAGGATCTGGCCAAGTTTTATGAATGTGGGACCAAGCTCCTCCAGAGCCTTTCTGAGTTTTACTGCATTTTCCCTGTTCTTAATATCAGATACGCAAGGGTTTCTTCTATTGGAAATATAATACTGGTTGACCTCACTATACAGAAGGCTGAATAGATTGTATTTTGAGAACACTTTCAAAATAGTGATATATCTACGGATTTTTCGAAACATTTACACTATGTCTGACCGGTTAGTAGATATAGATTATTATAGAATTTTACTGCAATTATATTTTATTCAACTCTCATGATGATGGTTACGTCTTTCTCACAAGAGGGTCATAATAATGTATCATATCAAAAATCTCTTTGTGAGCATGGTGGGGAAGGGATGAACCCTATCCAAAGTTTCAATTATAAAGAAATACTTAACAGGGATTGTTTTTATGAGCAAATATTCCCCACTAATTGCCGCAAAGGCTGTCTGGCAGATGCGGATAAGAAAACGTCCTTTTGTCCTCTCACATGCAATCAACTCCAGGTGCAACATGAGCTGTTCCTTTTGTGAGTACTGGAAGAACGAAGGTGTGGAAATGGAGCTTGATGACATATTCAGGCTCCTTGACCAGGCAAGCGATTTCGGGATACTGGTATACAACGCATGGACAGTGGAACCCCTGTTAAGGAAAGACCTCCCGCAAATACTGGAACATGCAAAACAACTGGGCATGGTGACATCACTCATAACAAATGGCTTACTGCTGGAAAAGAGAGCAGATGAGCTTGTGGACCTGGATTACCTTTCCGTATCCGTGGACGGGACTACCAGCTATCAGGATATACGGGGAGTCAGCCTTGACAGGATAATGCCAGGGATCATCAAAGCAAAGAGCATTATCAGCAACCCCCTTCTGATGAACTGCGTCATAAATGGTAAGAACCTTGATGATATCGAAGAGCTCATCACCATGGCAAAGGACCTGGATGTGAAGATATCCTTTGAGCCCATGTACGAGTTCCAGGGAATTGACAGTGACACGTGGAACGAAATGGGGATCAGGGACATGGAGAAATACCGCAGGATTGTGGACAGGATAATCGAAATGAAAAAGGAAGGGTATCCAGTCATTAATTCCTATACATACCTGAAAATGATCCGTGATCTCAAGCCAGCGTTTAACTGCCATGCCAATGACATAATACTGGATATTACCTCTGAAGGGATGATAGAGAACTGCAGAGTTCACCAAAACCCATTAGGACATATCAGTGAAGGTATCGGGAACGTGTGGAAGAGAACAAGGAAAACCAGGAAGGATATAGCCCGTGAATGCGACAAGTGCCTGTTCTTTGGTTACGTGGAGAACAGCCTGATGTATAATTTCAACCTGGAAGTAGCACAGCATTATGAATGGATGTGAATGGGATTTTCAATCGGTGGCAATATATTTAATATAATATGTTTTTAATATATTTATTGGTTTTAATGTATTTTTTTTGAATATGATTTGATATAGTATCATATAATATAATATAATATAATATAATATAACACAAATTATAAGTAATAGGTGTTCTACTGTGCCAGACAAAAATTGCTACAGAAAAATTGTGACTTTTTTCCTGTTCCTGATCAGCGTACTATGCTTATCAGGTGTTTCAAGTTCTCAGGCTCTTATTGAATTTTACCCCCAGCAACTTAATGTTGGTGAGAATGAGAATTTCACACTTGACATGATAATATCATCTGATGTAAAGATCTCAGGAGCTGAGCTCAAAATATCATACGATCCGGCACTTCTCAGCATAACATCAATACAGGAAGGGGACCTTTTCAGGCACGGAGGAAAAAGTACAATATTCTCAAGTGGGAACATTGATAATGAACCGGGTACTGTTACCGGAATATATTCCGTGATAATTGGAGACGAGATCCTTCCGGGCCCGGGTGCCTTCGCAACCATTGCACTTAGTTCAAAGGATAGTATTGGGATAGCAGAGCTGGAAATTATGGATGTGCTCATCAGTAACTCTGCAGGGGACAGCTTACCGGTGACCATTGAAAATGCACAAATAATGATAGGAGATGTGAATGCATCTGGCGATGAACAACTAAAACAAAGCAACGAGAGTCAGAGATCAGGACAGAATAGCCTCATAACCCTGGTATTTGCAATGGTGTGCCTGTATTTACTAAAAAGGAAATAGGTGCCCATAAGGTTTCATAAAGTGTTCTATGTGTCACCTTACAGAGAACCTTTCACTATACCTATTGTAATTTCAGTCCCGTTGCTCAAACTCAACATTCGTGAAGCACTTCCATGGTTCACTGCTATTTCCAGGAAACCATGGCTTCCTATAAGGGAAAGCATCCTGCCTTTGGACACCTCTCCATAGGTTCTCAGGAAAGGCATTTGCCTTCCGGAGATGGACAGAGTGGTTCCAGGGAATATGATCCTGAGAAACTCATCATGAGGAATATTGGTGACTACGTTGCCAAAAGCATCTATGTATATCACTTTTGCTCTGATGAAGTCCTTCTCTATCACATAACCTGAAAAATCCAGATCCACGTATTCCTTCGTTGCCCTGCAGATATCGTTGACATCCATACCACTTGATATATGGGCAGCCACCGGAGCAAATATATCCCTGCCATGGAAAGTGGAAGAGATACTATCCGGAATATCTTCTTTTACTATCTCATAGACCTTCATCTCTCCAATAAGATTTGCTGCAGGTATTAACAGGCCATTATCAGGACCCACAAAGTATTGACCTCCTGAGCTGATGACTATTGGCTTCCTATCAGTCCCAACCCCAGGATCTATCACTGCAACATGTATGGTCCCCGCAGGAAAATACCTGGCAACCGAATAAAGGGCAAATGCGCCTGCCCTTATGTCCGTAGGCGGTATCGAGTGGGTGATGTCAACTATTGTTGCACCAGGATCGATACTCAATATCACCCCTTTCATTGATGCGGGGTAAAGGTTACCAAAATCCGTTGTCAGAGTAATAATAGACATGAATATATCTTTACTGTTTTTAGTATAAGAGATATATGGAAACAAATGTACTTTCCAACAGACCTGCAAACAGGAGTAATGGGGAGAAAAAAGGGGAAAAAAAAACAAAATATCAAAAGTGAAAAATAATGCCTTTCGGCATTATTTACAAAGGTCGTAGTTCTGGTTTACGATCTTGAGTGCGCAGAAGTCACCACACATTGTACATGCATCTTCGTCGCCAGGTGCCCTACTATCCCTGATGCTCCTTGCAAGCTGTGGGTCGAGTGCGAGTTTGTACTGTGCTTCCCAGTCAAGTTTTGCACGTGCTCTGCCCATTGCAAGATCAACGTCACGGGCGGTTTCCGGGTACTTGACCATGTCACCAACGTGAGCAGCTATCTTTGATGTCTTGACACCCTCAACTACGTCCTGGAGGTTTGGAAGTGCAAGGTGTTCTGCTGGTGTTACGTAACAGAGGAAATCACAGCCTGCTGCTGCGGAAGCTGATGCACCGATAGCAGTTACGATGTGGTCGCGGCCTGCACCTATGTCTGATACGAGTGGACCGAGCATGTAGAATGGTTTTCCATCGCTCATTGCCTTCATGAGCTTGACGTTCATTTCTACCTGGTCCAGTGGTACGTGACCCGGACCTTCTACTATGACCTGCAGGTCGTAGTTGTCATGTGCTTTCTGTGCGCATTCGGAGTTGATGATGAGTTCCTGGACCTGTGCCCTGTCGGTTGCGTCGTGAACTGCACCTGCACGCATTCCGTTTCCTGTTGAAAGGGTGACTTCGTGTTCCTTGAGGATCTCACAGAGATAGTCGAAGTCCTGATAGAGCGGGTTTTCCTTCTCGTTGTGCAGCATCCATGTGCTCATGAATGCACCGCCACGGGAACAAAGTCCACCGTATCTGCCGTGGCCCTTGAGTCTGTCAAGGACAATATTGTTGATACCTGTGTGAATGGCCATGAAGTTCGTACCGAGCTTTGCCTGTTCCTCTGTTGCATACCAGAGGTCATCCTCGGTCATGTGTACAATGGAACCGTCCCTCTTTGCTGCTGTAATGAATGCCTGATAGAGCGGTACTGAACCTACGGAAAGGGAAATTGCATCACATACCTTTTTCCTGATGCCAAGGAAATCTCCACCGGTACCCAGTTCCATGAGCGTGTCTGCACCTGCTGCCTCTGCTGCCTTTGCCTTTTCAACTTCCATTTCCTCATCAACGATGTCAGATGATGCGCCAATGGATGCATTTACCTTTGTCTTTAAGCCCTCACCGATACCACACAGTTTGATATCCCTGTAAGGGGTCATAGGGATAACGATCCTTCCTGAAGCAATTCCGCGCCTTATGAACTCAGGGTCTTTGCCCTCAGCCTGGGCAACGATCTTCATCTCTTCTGTGATCTTACCATTCTTTGCATCTGTTACGATTGTCATGTTTATACCTCAAGTTTTGATGTACCTTACAATAACTAAATCGTATATAATATTTGTCAAAAAATAAACTTTAGATAAAGTCAAGTTAACTTTATAGATGATATTTTTTTAATAAGCAAATGTCGGGAAAAAAGTACCACATTTTTTAAAACATTATCCTATGGCTGTTTTTTAAGAGTGTTAAGACAATCAGCACTCATAGATAGTCTTTTGAACAAATAAAATTGATTTGATTTTAAATAAACCACATTTGCTGGAAAAATAAACTAAAGAAAGGTCCGGGAAAAAGAACTGCAAATATCAGTCGTTCTTCTCTTCGTTTATCTTTCTTAGAAGCCGCATGTTCTCCCGGTGGAGCGAGACCACAAGATCGCTTAGCATACCAAAGACAAACATCTGAAAACCTGCAATGATAAGGAGGGTTGTAAGAATGGTCATGGGTATACGCGTGACTCCCTGGAACCACTGCATGACAACAAAGGTACCGACCAGCAGACCGCATATAATGAAGAGCCCGCCAATGATACCAAAATAGAACATCGGATTGTGAAGCCTGGCCATTTTATAGATAGTGGAGCCAATCTTTAAGCCATCCCTGAGAGGACTCAGTTTGGTTGCACCTTCTGAATGTCTTGCAAGATAAGTAGTAGGCACCTCTATTATATTCAGATCTTTCTTGACGCTCTCAATAGTGATCTCCGATTCAACCTCAAAACCTGATTTTTTCAATTCAAATGATCTGATAGCCTTCCTGTTAAATGCCCTGTAACCTGTGAGAATATCCTCAAGCCACACCCCGTAAGCGAGTCCGAACATCTTATTGATGATCTTATTACCTATAAGATTTAGCCTTGTAAATGCACCCTTCTCATAGTCCACCAGTCTGTTGCCCATGACATGGTCTGCCTCCCCTGCCAGAACGGGACCAAGCACCGCATGCACATCCTTTGCAAGATTCGTACCATCCCCGTCTGCCATGACAACATAGTCTTCCACTATAAGATCAAAGGCCTGTTTTATTGCCTGGCCTTTGCCCTTACCTGTCTGAATAACTACACGTGCGCCCTCTGCCGCAGCTATCTCACGTGTACCGTCCTTGCTGTTACCATCGATAACGAGAATATTATCAAAGCCTTCAGAGCGGAAATCCCTGATTACCTGACCAATGGTAGCCTCTTCATTGAGAGTTGGCAACAGGATACAAACATTCTCATTTGTCATTTATAGAAAATAGAAATAATAGGCCTTAAAGCAGACCCATGCTGTCAAGCTGCTGTCTTACGACCTCAACACCCTGTTCACAGTTCTCAGGGGATTTTCCGCCGGTGACCACAAGCTTACCGGAACTGAAGATAAGCACTACCACCTTTGGATCATCGATACGGTAGACCAGACCCGGGAACTGCTCTGGCTCATATTCTATGTTCTCAAGACCAAGGCCTATTGCAATGGCATTAAGGTTAAGCACAGCCTGAAGATCTGCAGATGCAACAATGTTCTGCACGGTTATCTCAGGATCCTCTATTGTTTTTATACCGATAGCATTGAGTTTCTTAGCCATGTTCCCTATGACAGTATGAACATCGGCCACATTCTTTGCACCAGTACATACAACCTTACCGGAAGTGAATACAAGAAATGCAGCTTTTGGGTCAGAGACACGATAAACAAGACCGGGGAATTTCTGTTTGTTATATTCAGCACCCTCAAACTCAGCCTCTATCTTTGTAAGATCAAACTCTTCTGCTAGTTTGGTAGATGCGACCACATTCTCAATTTTGATGTTGTAATCTGACATAGTATAATCCTCATATTTAAAGCGAGCTTATATTTAACAATTCAGTATATAAAGTTATACCCTCTTATTTATATAAGGTTTTAAAGAAAACATACGGATAAATAAATTTATAAGATGCGTCATAGATCACATGTCTTTTAATTATTTTCTAACTTCTTAAGCCCGTCAATGACAGCATCGTATTTACCACATACTCTCACCAGAAGGTCACCCTCCATATTGCGGTGGGTCGGTATCAGGATATCCGCACCCACAGAAACTTCAACACCCTCTGCAGACCGGCCATAGTCAGGAGCTATAACTATCCCTGAAGAGGACACTCCCAGGTGCAGGTCGCTGACAATGCGCGCAACCATCTCCGTGGCAGGCTGTACTTTCTTGCTTATTACAAGGGCTTTTGACACATACCTTTCCTTAAGTTCTGTTATCTTTTCCATACTTGAGATGACTTTGTCTTCATCGCCAACATTCTCAAGCTGCTTAATTGAATCTATAAGGTCGTCAAATGTAGTGGAGCGCACCTCGATGACCTCACCATCGTAATATTTGCTCACTTTTTCAGCATAGCCCTTTGATATCACCAGTTTGTACACATCCTCAAGTTCGTCCATTTCCTCTTCTGTGGGATCATAGGCATTGATAACCTTGTATTCCCTTATGCCGCACATACCCATAAGTGACTCGTACATAGGAGTAACACCAATGAACCTCCTTCCAAGCCACTTATTAAGGCCACTCTGTCCGCTCTGCAGGCGGGACAACTCAATTATCTTCCTTTTAACCAGTTCAGGATCATTGGACTCCAGACCGAAATAGTCGGCAAACAAAGAAGTCGTCCGAAGCAATTTAGTCCTGCCGTGTGGAACAGCTTCAACAAACCCCCTTTCTTTCAGCTCCCTTATATGATCATAGGCAGAATTGCCCCTCATATCCACAAGATCGGACTGGATCAGAGGCTGATGATATGCTATCATGGAAAGTGTGCGCAGCATAGGTGCACTCAGCTCCTTTGGAGCAAGCGGCCTTACAACGTCTGCATATTTTGGCTTTACCTGCATGACATAGCGCTCACCAAGATCGATAATCTCAATACCGTTCTCCCTTGAAGCATATGCTCCTACAAGATCAAGAGCTATCGGGATCACACTCTTTTTTGGCCTGCCTATTAGCTTCCCCAGTGTTGCCGCATCCAGGGCCACACCTGCAGCAAAGAGTGCAGCCTCGATAATTTCCCTGTCATTTTTCATGTCGCTCATTGCCAGGAACACACCTCTTAAACAGCTTCATATAAAGGCTCCACAGGGTAAACATAGAGTTCACCGAAGAGTTCCTTCTGTAACAACCAGACCTTCTTATCAGTGGCAAGGAAAAGCAAAGATATATAGGTCATGATATTCTCAGACCTGTCAGCTGTCAGAAGATCGGAAAGCATTGCACATTTGTTTTCCCTGAAATGTTCACTCAGGAACTCCCCCATGTCACGGACCCTGCCAAGTATGTCCTCCTCATGGGCAATACCAAGGACCTCATCGGTGGTCACAGCAGACCTTACTTCAAGCTTACGGTGGACACTGCGATCCTTGCGGCGGGTCTCAACCTTTTCGGCCTTGCGAAGCTCCACGATAAGTTCCTGGAGAGTGACCGGTCGTGTGGCCCTGCGGCGAATTGGAAGTTTAGGCACCGGATACTCATCAACCTCATAAAAATCCAGTTCATTGTCAAGCATTTCAAAGCAGTCGTCTTCCACTTCCTCCTGAACTATCCCTGTGGATTTCATGCGCAGCAATATGGCTGCATAAAGAAGGGTACGACCGGATATGCGAAGGTCCAGCATCTCCATCACCTCGATGCGTTCAAGGAACATATCTGTCACATTGACAATGTCTATATCCCATGGATTGATGGCACCGTCCTTTGCAAGGTTCATGAGTATCTCCACTGGCTCGCTGAGCACATCCTCGGGGAAATCCAGAAGTGATTCATCAACACCCAGAGCCCTCAGGGTCTCAATAAATTCCGGGTCAATGGTGCAGGGCAGAGAAACGCATTCCTTTGGGACAATATCCACTACCGGGACAATCTCCATATCTTCTGCTATTTCGTTCAACGTAATTTCACACCCGTAATACTTGTAATGTTATTTTCCTGCATTGCAACCCCAATGGTACGTTCAGCGGCTTCGATCATCGGTTTTCTGAGGGAGACCACAATGAACTGTGCATTAGCAACTGCTTTTTTCACACGCCGGGCAACCTTTGCGGCATTGGCACCGTCAAGGAACATGTCGATCTCATCAAAAGCATAGAAAGGAGCCGGACGGTATTGTTGAATAGCGAAAACAAAGGATAGGGCTGTAAGGCTTTTTTCACCACCGGACATAGCTTCCAGGCGCTGCAGGGTCTTTTCCTTTGGCTGGGCCTTGAGTGTGAGCCCCCCCGCAAACGGATCATCATAATTGTCAAGAACAAGCTCACCTATACCATCGGAAAGCTCGTGGAAGATCTCCCTGAAAGGTTCATTTATACCTTCATAGGTTTCCATGAAAGTGTCTTTTTTAAGCTTTTCATACTGCATGATGCGATCAAGTATCTGTTCCCTCTCAGTGGATAACGTATCACGCCTTGTGACAAGTTCGTCAAGCCTTGACTCTACCTCCGTATACTCATCTATTGCCCGCATATTCACAGGCTCAAGGCGCTCCATGGCCTTTTCTATAGAAGTTATCCTGGTACGCACGGTCTCATAGTTTGGAACCTCCTCGGTCTCCTCTATACCACGCCTGATTATTTCCTCTTTCAGTTCTGTGACCTGTTCATCAAGGGCATCCTTTGTGGCCTTCAAAGCCATCATCTGTCTGTTGCTCTCATCGAATCTGAGGCGTATTTTCTCAAATTCCTTCTTTGCAGCAATATGCTCATCATGCAACCGGGTACGCTCCTGCTGCAATTCCTTCAACTCATCTGCAAGCTCACTCTCACGTTGCTGTTTTTCCTTCAGAGTGGCTTCAAATTCACTTATCCTCTTCTTAAGATCGGAAACACGCTGTTTGAATGAAGCTTTCTTTTCATCCATGGATACTATCAGTTCCCTGTTCTCCTCGATCTTTGAAGAAGCGTAATCACGGTCAAGATTCAGGGCATTCAGGGTCGAATCGATATCCCTTACCCTGCCATCAAGGCGCCTTATCTCCTCATCAAGCTGTTCTGCCTGTCTGTTGAGTTCTGGTACCTCAGAACCTGCAAGCTTTTCCTCAAGCAGGCCGATATCCTTGTCAAGGGAGCGTACAAGCTCCTCATGCTCCTGTTTCTTTGAAACGGTCTCATCCATCTCAACCCTGAGTTCCCTGCGAGATCCCTCTATCTCTTCAAGCTCCCGGCTCTTGGAATCTATGAGCTGGCCAAGGCGCTCACCACGCCCTGCTATCTCTTCAATTTGCATCTGCTTTTTGGAAATTTCCTTGTCGTGCTCATGTATCTCGCGGTTTATCTGGGAGATATGACCTTCAACCTGGTCCAGTTTCTTTATGGCATTACTGCGTTTTGAATCCAGCTCGGTGATCTTCTCAGCAATCTTCACAAGCTTATTCTTCTCTGAAGCAGCAAATGAAAGGCCAGAGCTCTGCTGCTGGGAACCGCCCACCATGGCACCACTCTTTTCAACAACATCACCTTCCAAAGTGACCATCCTAAGACCCCCCATAAAACGGCGTGCGTTTGTCAGTGTGTCCACAATTAGTGTATCCCTGAAGACATACCAGAAAGCTGCTTCGAATTTCCTGTCAAAGTCAATAAGGTCCATAGCATAGCCTATTACGCCATCCCTGTCTGAAAGGTCCTTGTATGGCCTGCGGGGTTCCATCTTGTTCAATGGCAGGAAAGTAGCTCTTCCACCTCGCCTTTGTTTCAGGAAAGATATTGCTCTGGCAGCATCCTCATCATCCTCCACAACAACTGCCTGCATCCGTCCGCCTGCAGCAATCCCAAGTGCATTGGAATATTTCTGGTCCACACTGCCAAGCTCTGCGATGGTGCCGTATATGCCCGGCAGACCATGGTGTTTTTTTTCATTCATCACCATTTCAACAGCTTTGGAATAGTTACTGTGATCCTCTGCGGCACGGACCCTTACCTCGATCCTTGCATAATCGTTCTCATATTTACGAAGATCATCCTCAAACTCCTTGACAATGGCCTTTAACTGGGAGCGGTTGCTTTCAAGATCATCGATGTCCTTTGTGAGGGAATCTATCTTCTCATTCAGCTTCTCGATATCATACTGAACTGAAAGAGTATCACTACCCGAAGATTCTGCCTTGGACCTGGCATCTGCGATCTCACTTTCTATATCCCGGGCCTGGGCAGATTTCCTTCTCAGCGAATCAAGGATGCGATCTTCCTGCCGCATCAGCTCATTTTTCTCATTTTTGGCTGCCTCCAGCCCGGACTTAAGGGTACTGAGCTCATCCCTGGTCTGGGCGAACTTCGCATCAACATCCGCGATCCTGCTTTGAAGTAACATGCGCTCTGTTTTGCGTTCGGACATCTCAGCAAGAACACTTTCCTTCCTCATTGATTCTTCAGATATCTTCTGATCAAGCCCCTCAAGCCTGCCCTTTATCTCATCTATCTCAACAAATACTTTCCTGCGCCTTGATTCAAGCTCCTCGGACTCCTTATCCGATAGCTCGATAGTATCATTACACCTGGAGATCTCACCCCTGATACCTTCTATCTCTTTTTTGACCCTGATCTGCTCATCTTCACCCATCCTCTGGATGTTCAGGGTCATAGCCTCAAGTTCCTGCTCCAGTTTATCCACAGCAGATCCTCTGGTCTCAAGCTCCTGCTCCAGATTGCCAACGACGTCCTCCTTTGCCACGATGTCATCTGCAACTGAGCAAAGCTCTGTTTTTGCATCCTTGAGTTTTGCAAGCAGGACAAAACCTTCAAATCTCATCTTCTCTTCTTTAAGAGACTGGTATTTCAGGGCCTGATCCCGCTCAGCCTTCAGTTTCCCAAGTTGCTGGCCCACCTCATCGATGATTATGTCAACTCTCTCAACCCTCTCGCGCACAATCTCCAGTTCACTCAGAGCACGATCACGCTTATTGTCAAATTCAGCAACACCAGCAATCTCATCAATGATCTTGCGCCTCTCTGTCGGAGTCATATTGATGATGCGTGTAACGTCACCCTGCATAACAACATTATAACCTTCGGGCGTGACACGGGCCTTTGAGAGATAATTATGGACATCCGTAAGGCTTACAGCCTTGCCGTTGAAATAGAAATAACTGTAATATCCTGAATCTGTTTCCCTTATTTTCCTTGTGATCGTCACCTCATCGGCATCATAGGGCATCTCACGGTCAGTATTATCAAAACGTATCGTTACCTGTGCAAAATCAGGTTTTTTGGAGGATTCACCATTATATATGAGATCAGTGAGCTTCTCAGCCCTCATGGTCCTTGAGCTTGATAGACCCAGCACAAAGAGGATACCATCTACGATGTTAGATTTACCACTCCCGTTTGGACCTGAAATTGTGGTAAAACCATCAAAAAAAGGTATTTTAACCTTTTTTCCGAAGGATTTGAAATTTATGAACTCAAGTTCCTTTATGTACACGTGATTCCTCGGTTTTTATCAAAAGGACTATTTTCTTCGTGTGATGGTAACCACCGCGTCTTCGTCCTCACGCGCTTCAACGGTCTCATATTCTGAATCCTGATCATTGCAGGAAGGTTTGTCCTCCTCTGCAACGATATAGTTACACTTATCAACTGCCTTGCGCGAGTTACTATCAAGACGAAGATTGCGTTCATCATCGGTTTCTGCGATTATATATTCTGACCTGTGCTCCGGTTCTGGCATCTCAGGCTGCTTTACAGAAGGGACTTCACGTACATTAAAACGCATATTTGAGGAAGGGGAGTCCCGTAAATTTGCTGAAATAGAGCCCTTGTCAGCAGACCTGACAGATACCTTCGGATTCACCGGTTTAGGGGTGGATACCGTTTCTCCCGGAACAGGGGGAAAGGATGCAGGAATTGAAGAGGAGGAGGGCGATGGTACTGATCCCTTAGGACTTGACGGAGATGTCAGTGGTTTAGGCTCAGGCCTGTAGACCTTCGGAGCAGTGTTTTCACTTAAAGGAAGTTCAACAGAAGGTCTTTGTTCTGTCTTTTTTTCCCTTGAAACGGATAGTTCCCCAAGGGAGCGGATCATAGATTTCTGGTCAAGGAGTTCATCCATTATACCATTCAGGTTACTGCTTAAAGCCTGGACCTTGTGTTCAAGCTGCACTATCCTGTTGTGAAAATCAAGATCGTTCTTAAGATCTTTCCTAATCTCACGCAGGATAGACTCGCGGAGATTGTTCTTAATATCATCCAGTTCTGATTCTTTTTCCTTAAGCTGCCGCTCAAGGCGTTCAATGACAAAATCCCTGTTTTCAGTGTTCATGAAAATCCTCGCAAATCCATTCAGTCCCTCATCGCGATTGTGCGAAAATACTATGTTATTATATGAATAAAAGTATAAATATACCTTATGGTTGTCACTCTTATTATTTCAAACAATAAATAATTATTTAATATAACCTGTTTTCCAGCTTATCTGGCGTATATATCAGAAGTATTGGTAACCGGATCCTTCTCAACAGCAAATACATGGTCAGCAGAATCTATAAGGGATTCATCGTGGGAAACTATGAGTATCTGTGCCACACCAATGTCCCGCATCATATCTATTAGCTTTATCAGCTGGTGCACATGCCCCCTGTCAAGGAAGACCGTGGGTTCGTCCATTATAAGAGGAGGCAGACCCCTGCCATCCTGGGAAGAAGTACCAAGCGACAGCAAACGATATATCGCACAGCGCAGCACCAGATTGAACAACGCCCTCTCACCACCGCTGAGCAGTTTGGGCTCAAGGGCAGTACCATCCTTTTCAAATACCGTCAGATTGTAATCGGCATCCAGCTGCACATGAGAATATGCATTATTGGAGTACATAAAGGAGAAGATCTCGTTGATGAGCATATCAAGCGTGCAGATATTACTTGAACGCAGCTGTGCACGTATGCGCATATACATAGCCTCAAGCTCTTCTGCATCGGAATACACAGCATCTAGATAATCAGCCCGGTTCTTAAACCTTCTAAGGTCCCCCCTTATGCCAGCAAGCCGTTTCCTGTCATTCTCCGCCATTCCGGCTTTCTTCATGACATCATCCTTTTCAAGCTTAAGTCGCCCTATCTCAGAATTGATCGCCCTGAAAGCAAGGTCATATTGACTGCTAAGGGATTCAAGTTCCTTTCTATCTATTTGCCCTATCTTCCCGTCTATTTCATTCAGAGAGGTCTTTTTCTCCCCAATCTGCCCATCATAAAGAGAGATCATTTCCCTGATACTCTTGATCTTATCATCCATCTGCTTTATTTTGGAATCTGTTTTATCGTATTCGATGAGAATCCTCTGCATTTCCCTGGCCAGAGATATTTTTTCAAGGATAGTTGAATGTTCCTTTGAAACAGATTCCTCCTGCTGTTTCATCGATGCTATATTTGCCCGGGCATCAGCCATGGTCTTTTCAAGTTCTCCCCTGCCTGAAAGTAGCTCCTCTGCCTTCAACTCATCTTCCTTTATCTTCAGCTGGTATTCCTCGATCCTTGCCCTGCCCCTCTCAATAGCTTCTTTTTCAGACTCAAGTGACCTCATGATCGCATCAAGTTCAGACTTACAGGTTCGTGCCGACCTTACCTTATCGATCCTTGCTTTGGTATCTGCCTGATCATTTTTCAGCTTTGATAAATCAGCTTCCAGTTCTGCTAATGTTTTCTCGTATGATGATGTAGATTCTTCCACACAGGAGTCCTTAAGGTCCTGACCGCAAGTGGGGCACTTGCCCGCCTCAAGCAGCTTTTTTGACCTCTCCAGTCCTTCCCTGATCTCTGATATCTTCACCTTAAGACCTGCTTCACGACCATGGAGCCTTTTGTGCTGGTCATTTACAAGGTCAAGCACGTCGTCTATGTTTTCAAGTTTCTCCGGGGTCAGGCCCAATGAACCAAGTTTTGATACAGCTTCCTTACGGCGAGTCTCAAGTTCTTCAATACTTAACTGATGTTTGCTGATATCCTCATTTACAGCCTTTATCCTTAATACTGCATCCTTACGGGCATCTTCAAGGGATTTTACCTGCTTTTCATTTTCTTTAATAGAGCTAGCTGTGTTGAGCAGGTCTTTTTCATATACTGCCTTCTTGCTTTTAATATCAGCCAGTCCATCCCTCAAAAAGCGCTCTTGCCCATCCAGTTTCAAAACAAAGGGATCTGCCTGCTTCTGATCGATACTGAGCCTTATTTCGATCTCAGATACACGCTCCCTTTTTGATTTGAGCTGTCCCCTGCGCAAGCTCATATCTTTTGATAGCGAGTCAATAGAAAGGAAGGACTTTGATCTTTTGTCCTTAAGTTCCTTGATCTGCTGCTGCAAAGCCTCTTTCTTTGAGGAAAGTTCACTTAGATCGGACAGCTTTTTAGACAACTCATCTATAAGGGAAAGCGTGCGATCCCTTTTCTCATTCAGGGAGGAAAGTTCAGTATCTATCTGTCCTGACCTGGTCTGCAGGGATGCCAGCCTGCCACTTGGATCGGAGTCCTCAAGGGATCCCATCTCCTTTGAGATTTCCTTAATCCTCCTTTCATTGTCCCTCTGGTGCCTTCCCACACCTATACGGGCACTGGAAGCACGCTCACGGTACTCCTCAAGCTTACCTAGCTGCAGCAGGTCATCTATCATTTTCTGGCGATCCCTGGGTCTGGCATTGATGAGCACATCGACCTCACCCTGGCGTATGTAAACACAATTCCGGTAAGCCTCTTCATCCATATTAAGAAGAGAGGTAACAGCCTCATAGGTACGGGTCGCCTGGTCAAATATTATCTCCCCGTCCCTTATAAATACCGACCTTGTGTTAGAAGCCCTGCCCTTTTCAGGATCGTTCCTGAAGGACTGCTCCACTGAATAATCATGACCATTCTGCTCAAATTCAAGCACAATAGATGCTTTTGTTGCCCCCCGGGTAATGATATCTGATAACACGAAATCCCGGTCCAGTGTCTTGCTGCCGAAAAGACCGGTAAAGCATGCTTCCAGCAGGCTGGATTTACCACTGCCGTTGACTCCCGATACCACAGTGACACCATTGCTGAAAGAGATATCAAGCTGCCTGTAGCTTCGGATATTCTCAACTGCCAGACGTTTTAGCATCACAGGTAATCACCCAGATTGTACTGCCGGGGTTTTGCGGCATCACGCCCGGTTTTTTTCTCAGCGGAAGGGGCTTTTCCATTAACTCCGGATTTGCCAGCACCTTCCTCTTTCACTGTCGTTGACTCCTCTTCATCATTAAATGCATCTTTTTTCTCTGTGGGAACTATCTTTTCACCTGGCATTTCAGTTAAATAAGTATGCTTCTGCCCTGGAACAGGCATATTGGAACCCTCATCAGAAGTCTCATCCGCAACCTTATCCATAACCTCATCAGGGGTCTCATCCGAAACCTCATCCGAAACCTCATCAGATACATCTCCTGATGAAACATTCTTCTCCTCGATTCGTCCTGACTGCCCAACAACCTGCTTATCATCAGCAGCTTCTTCTGATCCAGGAGAAACATCTAAAGATAGCGGCCTTAAAGGAGTTGGACCGGTAAAATCGATACTCTCAAGCAACTGGCCAAGCTTAGCCTCAGTCTCATCACCCACCCTTGTCTTCACGATCAGAGGGTCCCTTATTATGTCATCGAGCAACAGCCCTCCGGCTGTAAGGTCCATTTTCTTAATCTCTTCCCTGACAACATCGTTCGGGTCTGAAAAGGTTACTTTGAGAGTCTGGTCATTCAGAGTATCCACTCCCGTGCGAAGATCCCTGACACCAGGGACCAGGGCACCCTTTGATAAGAGGAATCTCTCCGTTTCACTAAGATCCACCTTAAGCCTTGCATCTCCTGATATCTCTACAAAGACGACCTTCCCTCCAATATCATATTCCATTACCCGGGAGAATATCTCTTCATGTGCATCAGACCCTTCAGCCAGTGTCACGGGAATGAACAGGAAATCACGGGTATTAATGACTTTTTTGCTTATCTCGATACCACTGTCCCTGACCGTTATTATGTTATAGGACCTTGGCTCACGCTCTGAAGTACTGTTCCTTTCAGTACTACCGGCATAAGTTACCCACACGTCATCTACTTTGATAGTCTCCTGTTTATGGTTATCACCAAGTAGAACCGCATCTAACTCAATTGGCAGAGAATCAATTAGCTCTTTTATGTCCCAGTCCCCAAAGGGAAATGGTTTTACAAGCTGGTGCATCACAAGCAGGTTATACCTCGCATCGGTGCCTTTATCCCTGAACACCGAATAATCAAAAAGAGGGATCTTAGTCTTTGGCACACTGTCAATGCCATATACTGCGACCTCTCCAAGCCTGTATGCCCTGGCACCAAGGCGGGTCACAAGACCAAGACTGCCATATAGATCAAGCCATTGTGTGCTCTGTTTACTCTCATGGTTGCCGACAATAGCAAGCAAGGGAATGCCTGCATTTTTCAGCCTCGAGAAAAGCCCCATTGCATCCAGTATATCATCCAGCGTAGGATTCCTGGAGTCAAAAAGGTCACCTGCATGCACCACTGCGTCTGCATCCATACTAACAGCATCATCCACCACAGCTGAAAAAGCATCAAAAAAATCCTGCCGGCGCGCATCACTGTGATACTGCCGATATCCAAGATGTGTGTCCCCTGTGTGGATTATCCTTATTTCATCCATCAGGCATTACAATATGCTTTTGCAGTTTTTAATTGTTTGGGGAAGAAATGAGAATACACTATAGCTAGTTAAATATACAAAACTCATATAACAATTTGTTTTTATATAATTAGGTATTAAATATATTGGGGCACCATGGATAACAAAGGACAGATAACTATAGACTACCTCATAAGTATCACAATTTTCCTTTTCGCAGTTATCTTTATATTTAACTACACTTCAGGAATATTTACGCCTTTTAGCTCAAATTCTGAAGAGACCACATTGATCGCCGACAGAACATCAACAGCCCTGGTGGAAAATATCCTTAGTGAAGGAGATGAAACTGTTCCTAACCTTGTGAGCAAGGAAAAAGCCGAGATTTTCTTCACTGAACTAAACACGAATTATACGGATACAACCAGCTATCTTGGGTTGAGCGGGTCATTTGCCAGATATGATTTTAACGTTACACTGGAAAACGGGACCGGAATAATTAACATGGCAGGAAAACCAATGCCTTCACGCGTCAATGTGGGGCAGACTAGAAGGGTAATTCTGATCAAAGACGATACCGGAGACACAGAGGTTGCTATTATGTCATTCAGGGTGTGGTGATGTGAACATAAAAATATTTTCTTTTAACAAAGATACAGGAGCCCAGATGCACACCCTAGAGGCTGTGATGGCGGCACTTATCATGATAGGAGTGATCGTTTTTGCTGTTGAGGCAACATCCCTCACACCACTAACATCATCAACTGCAAATGCACACATTGAAGCCCAGCTACAGACAATGGGACAGGATATGTTAAATGTACTATCCTATGCTCCCTATGGACATGAATCCCCACTTAAGGATGATATCAAGAATTGGGATGGCAGGGAATATGTATGGAACGGCACTGCATACCAGTCAAGAGATTCAGACAACATAGCTCTGGCAGACAGTTCCCTGAAGGATATGCTCCTTTTTATTGCAATCCCGCGAGGAATTGCACATAATGTTCATTTCACATGGATAGATACGAATGGCATTACGATTGGAAGGCCTTACATATACAATGGAGACCCATCCGACAATGCAGTGATAATATCTAAAAAAGTAGTCCTTTCAGACAAGGAAATCGGGAACTCATCATCATTTTTTATTAATACGGGCATACCTGATGCAGACACAAACAGTGGATTTTACAACATCGTCAATGTCAGGATGACGCTCTGGAGAATGTAGAACAGAAGGATGTGACCAAATGAGACAACTGGATGAAAATGCACAATTGCTCCTTGTAGCAGGATTTGCAGTAGGCGTGGGGATAGTGGTGCTTACCATCATGCTGAACAATGTGATATACGCCAGCAACATTGCCTCAGAATCAAGCATTGATACTTCACGCTACGAAATTGCAAATGCAGTCCAGATAACATCAGAGTCCTACCAGGACGCTTATATCTATGCCATGGAAACAGGAACTTTCAACAATACTGCTTTTGAAGAATACCTGCATTCATACGCTTTTATGGCTTCCGGGAACTTCGCCATATCAGGAATCACATTCAACTTTGAGAACAATACATTGCATGACCCATATTTCACACAGAACGGTCTTGATAATGGGAGGGATAACTGGACAGTTGCCACAAATATAAACAGCACTGATCTGTTCTTATTGGAATTACCGGATGTATCAAAGCTTGGGAACAGCTCTGAGAAACTGATGATAACAGCCACCAATAGTTCAGGACTTCTCTGGGCCATAGAACTGTACAATTCAGGCGGAAAGATCAATATAACGGTAAGGGACCGGACAACAATACTTGGAACATATACCGCTTCCAGCCAGGTAAACATCACAGGAGACACGAAAGACTTTGGGAGTGACTCTGCTGCATTCCATTTCTCAGCACTTACCACAGGCCATGATTATTCCATCAATGTGATAAATGGCAGCAAAGCCTTAGGATATTGCACGTTTTCAGGCAGTATGAGTTCAGGTGAGCAATTCGGTTTTGCAAGGCATAAGGTCGTAGATCCCAGGGTCACGATGTCTTCCAGTCAAATATATATCAAGCGTGATCTTCCCGTATCTTTGCCAGGGGGAAGAACATGAAACTTAGAGGGCTTGATGAGGATGAGAATGCGGTTTCAATATCAATAGGTTTCATACTTACATTTGCGATTACAGTCCTGATGCTAGTTACCATCCTCAGTTCATTCTACACACTCATGGACCAGGCAGAACAAAAGGTGATGCGGGATGAATTCGAGATACATGGAAACGATATTGCAGTGCGTATTACAACCATTGACACAATGGTAGGATCTGCAGATGACTCCGGATCACAGATAATGGAAGTAAAGTACGGACTGTCCTTGCCACAAAGGATAGCAGGAAAACCATATTCAGTCGAATTTGATAACATTAGCTCAGATATTGTGTTCGTATCTGAAGAAAGAGAGGGAACAAAAGTAAAAGTCCCGTATTATGCAGATAACACAGTTGTAATTCCAACTACTTTGCACAGCCCAAAGGGCGAGTATGTCATGACATACGACCCCGCAGCAAACTCAATAAGCATATCCTGACCAGCCGATGATAAAAATGAAGAACAAAGGTAGATCATTCCTTTCCGATGATGCGGTTTCAGAAGTTGTTGATTTCAGCATAACACTTGGTTTGATGCTTCTGGCAATTGGCATTATAGGTGTTGCAGGATATCCCATGGTAGAACATATGAAAGAAATGGGGCACACAGAGAATATCAGGCAAAGTTTCTCGGTGCTCACTCCCAACATTAACAAAATAGTAGCAGGGAAAACGCCCTCCCAGTCAGTTGAACTGAAGATGCACGGAGGCACGGTCTCTATCACAGGTGACAGCTACATGAATGTTACTGTGGATATATGGAATGAGAGCACATCCTCCATGGAAAGGGTTTCGCACGAAAGACAGTTGCGCATGATCAAGAACGAGTACAAGGGCACCACCATAGCCTATGAGAATACCGGTGCATGGGCACAATATCCTGCCGGGAGAGCCGTTGAGGTCTCAAAGCCTGTTTTTGCCTATGACAATAGTTCAATGATAATACCGATGGTGACGATCACAGGTAGTAAAGCAATATCAGGAGCAGGACTCATTCGAGTGGTATCAGATGGCGGGCATCTTTCAGTGGAGAGTTACAGGAATGTGTCCCGGGTGGAAATAACGTTATCGAGTGATTATTACCATGCATGGGAGAGCTATCTGAGCGAATCACTTGAAATGCAGATAATAGATGTGAACACAAGTACAAGAACCGTATTTGCAGGAAAGGATCACAATCCTCAGATCGAGGTATTCATAACAGTATCACCCATGAGTGTGAGCGTAGAGTGATAATTGACAGTTTGGGATGGGCAAGAAAATGAAAAGAATCCTGGAATCGGAGAATGCAGTCTCTGCAGTCGTTGGTATGATAATGATACTTGCAGTTACGATCGCATCGATCAGTATTGTTTTCCTGTATGGTGTCCCTACAATATATAAGATGCAGGATATGGCAAATGCCCAGAAGGTGGAACAGGCATTTACAGTATTTGATTCAAGGACAAGTAAGGTTGCACTTGGAGAATCCCCAAGTCAGACCACTTTTTTTTCCATGATGGACGGGGACATCAGGGTCAAAGGCGACAACATATCCTATGAAGATAGCAGGATAGTGGTCATATCAGTTGACATTGGTGCGCCATGGTATAACAGTTTCAAGAATAACAAATACAAATGGGGAAGCTGGTATCCACACATTGGTGAACCTGGCATGAATGAATTCAATGCATCCCTTGGAAGCATAGTCTACACTAACAAGAATAGAATGATAGGATATGAAGGAGGAGGCGTTTGGTCCAGATATCCCGGCGGAAAGTCAGTTATGATATCTCCTCCGGAGTTCCACTACAACGGAGAAACACTGACATTACCTATAATGAGGATTGAAGGAAACCAGGTCTACAGCGGAAGATCGGATGTAGGTATAACTGTGAGCTCAGACAACATGCCTACAGTATTGTATCCTGACCCTTCCTCAGATGCAAATAGAACCAACCCCCTCACATCGGATAAAGTTATCATCTACATAAAAAGTGAATTCTACAACGCCTGGGCAGATTATGCGAATTCGCTTGCATATGCCAGTGCAAGAACCGATGATGCAAACAATACAGCTGTAGTTGAACTGGAAGTTATCCCTGCTATGGGAAGAGACACATTGAAAACAGCTTTTAAGGTTGGCTCTGTTAACCGGTATAATCCTGAACCCATGTATAATTTCTCATTCGCTCTTGAAGCAAGGGCATCCCAGGGACTCAATCCGAGCAACTATCAGATAACCACAACATCCGGCACTAAAACCCTTACATACACCCTTGCAAAGAAAGGAGGAGCCAATCAGCTTGAGATTGGTCTTGTATATGAGGAAAAAGCTCCAGGGGGAGGAGTTGAGACGTGGGAGGGAAATGAGGTATTTACGGTAAGCGGCTCAAAAGAAGACCAGTCTGCAAGCGTGGATATGCTTTCCAAAGATCTGAATATGATATATAGTGACAAAAAAGGCACAGAATTCTCATGGGGAAATGATACAGCCATCAGCATCGGGCCAGATATCGAGTACCATAATGGTGATGTTGAATCCCTGCACAACCTGACCCAGCATTACATGAAACTCATCACAAAGGACGGATCAGTGGTATTCAATCTCCAGCAACCGGGAAAATCTGACCCCGTGGATTATGAGGAATCGACACTTACGCTTTATTATGACGGGATGCCAGGAAGTATAACGTATCTGCATGTGAGCAGGAATGATCTTATCGTAGATTTGAATTGATAGCCATCTTTGCTATTATGGCCGTGATCCATAATTGTGCAGATATCAAACTTTATATTTTTTATTTTAACAAATCTTTTTTATATTAAATGTTACATATATACTTAAAATGATGGATGAAAAGGGGCAGATTGCAGTAGACTTCCTACTTGGAATATCATTGTTCCTTATTGCTCTTACTTTCACTGTGCAGTTCATTCCTGGCATGTTCATGTCCGGCTCGGCGGGAGAGAGCAGTCTGGACTACACAGCTTACCGCACAGCAACGATCCTTGCAGAAGACACCGGATGGTGGGTGAACAATACAGGTAGCGGTAGCGGAACGGACTGGGAAGCACATACATCAGATATAAAGAGAATCGGGCTTGCAGTTGACGATGAACCAAGATCTAAACTGACCAACAGCCCTAATATTTTATCTAAAACCAAGATAGAGCAATTCATGCTCATCGATGAGGACGGAATAATCGAGAAGCTGGGGCTCTACAATAACGTTGATGGGACCCTCTTTGCCTATGGTTACAACATATCCATTGTGTCCATTGAAAATAATGGCATACCTTTTGTCATCAACGGTAATGCTACAGTCCGGGGAAGTACAGCACCTGATGACCAGGAGATTGCAAAGATTACACGGGTAGTGCTTGTGGAAACCGGGCATGCTGCCGTTCTCAATGCTAATGAACTGACAGACACCATTAATATAAAGGGACCATATGAGGAGAATGTTACCATACAGATAAGGAATCTTAATGGTACAAATCCTTCCTTCCTGAATGCGACACTTGAAAATGTCACACTTACACAACACTCTGATTTTACCATAACCCGTAAGACCGGATGGACAAGTTCAGAAGTTAATGGCAGCATACACATAAATGATATCATCTGTCTGGACTTTGACCATGGACTCTTCAATTCAAGTAATACTTACAGGCTGGACCTTAGTTTCAGCAATGTGACACTTGATCCCGGACCCCCTTTTGTCTCATACAATAAACGGAGCACTCCGCTTTACGAGCCTGCATATATGATAGTGGAGGTGTGGTGATGGATAATAAGGCACAATTGCATACCTTGGAAGGACTTGCTGCTGCAGTCCTGATGACACTGACAGTCCTTGCCATCACACAGAGCACCATGATAGTTACCCCCCAGAACTCTCTGGCTGTGAATGTGCAGCTTGAGCAGATGAGCTCTGATGCCCTTGGAGTCCTTGATATGGCTCCGATATCCTTGGTGCAGTACAATCTGACTGAATGTGTTGCAGGCTGGAATAAGACAGAGGCAACATATCCCACAATAAAGCATGAAAAACTTGATGATGCGCTTTGGCACCTGTTACCCGGATTATTATACAATGTGGACTTTGCATATATTGAAAACGGGAACCTTACCGTTGAAAAAGTGATCATCAACGGAGCACCGGGTGATAATTCAGTTGTTTCCAGGCGTTATGTGACACTTACCAACCAGACTGTGCATATGATGGACGGTGGATGGAGTCTGCAGGATGATGAACTAAAGGTTGTTGAAGTGAGGATGACAGCATGGAAAGTATGAAAAAGGATACAAAGGCCCAATGGATAGCTCTTTCAGGGCTGGTCATATCACTTATAATCATAGGACTTGCTGCACTGGCAAACCAGGCAGTTATAGCAGGATATCACTCATCCAATGCAGTCCTTGAATTCCCGAAGGATAATATCCGTGAGCTGAACTCACATACCAGGGATAGTGCCATGATCATAAAGGACCTATCCTTTGAGATCAACAGTACAAGCAATGAAACAATACCTTTCATCTTTGAACAGTTATTCGATAACTATAGCACACAAATGCAGGCATTGTACGCAGTTCACGGGGAAACCGTAGACGTATCACTGGTTTCCATCAATTCCACAAACGGCACCTTTGGAATTAATGATATAGACCTGATCTTTGTCAATATCACATACAATGACGGAAGAACCCACTACATATCAGAACCGGAGATCATTGAGGTGAGATGATGAGGAAACTGTTCAGAAATGAAGAAGGAGTATCACTTTTATTCGAATACATTTTGTTCTCTCTTATATGCATTGGTTTTTTCATGATAATAAGTGTAAATGCCGATGATATCTTCATGAAGAATCCGAATGAAGTTGTAATGCAGGATGAGATGAGTGACATTGGCAACATGATGAGTACAATGATAACTGACATGTACCTTATTCTCCCTGAGAACGGGGAGATTGCTACAGAATACAGGATACCGGCAAAAGCAGGCCGTGAAGAGTACATCATCCAGGCAAGTACGGATATTTACTATGAGGATCAGATAATAGAACTTATCTCCTCATCATCGGGAAAGGAAGTAAGAGTTACGATCAGCGGGATTGCTACAACAATATTGCCGATCGAAGGTACTGCACTGAGCAGTTCAACAAATCATGTGATCAGCTATGACTCGAGAAGATAGAAGTAATGCAGCGGTTTCCGAAACTCTGGGATATATCCTGTTGTTTGGAATTGTAACCTTATCAATGGGCACAATCTATGCAATTGGATATCCAGCATTACAATCGAATATCGATGCTAACATATTTGAGAGTGCGGAACAGAATTTCATTGTACTCCAGAGTAATATGGACAGGGTGGCCTTTGACCAGACACCTGTAAAGGTCCTCAAATTAAAGCTCCAGAGCTCTGCAATTGCAGTGAACAACGAATCCTCCATGACCATAGACTGGGGCGGGGCAAGCCAAACTGTAACGGGAGAAGGTGAGATACAGTTCCAGAAGGACAGCAAGACACTGACCTATGAAATGGGAGCTGTCTTTAAGAAATATCCCCGGGAGGGTACGGTGATTGTATCAAAACCGCCTATATATACAAGCAGGATAAACAATCAGGACATTGTGACCATAGGACTTGTTTCGGTAAATGGGAATTCATACATCGCAGGTAAAGGTATAGCCACACTTACCCTTGGACATAACTCAAGTAACATGGAAATGACCGACACACTAACAAATGTGACAGTTGCCATAAACAGTTCACATGCCACAAAGTGGGCGGAATACCTGGAGGACATAGGTTTTGACATTGGCCCCAGCTCCACAGCGACATCCGTTACAGCTTATAAGAACGATACTATGCTGATCCTAAGCCGGCATGTGGTTGATGTGGATATATCCTGAAGCAAGGATCATATACAGAGGCTATCTGGTATTGACAGTAGCCTTCTTCTTTTCTATTTCTTTGTGCCTTTGCATGGCCTAAAAAGACTGCTTTATATTTGCTGGTTTCATATTTGTATTATATGCGTATAATGCAGACGATCAATGCTGAGAATAACAGACAGATCCCCTCTGCATCACCTCATGCCATATGTAAAATATTATTTTGGGCAAAAACTTAGGCTCATGGTAACGAATGGACCCGTGGTTCATATTAGCTTGCAACTGCTTTTAACAAGCAAACTGTTTGCATATCTGTTACATCTCTGCTAAGGCGAAGATAAATAAACACAAGAGATAGATAAATAAATGATAATATGCTCCGGACAAAGTCCGAAGCAGTCAGTTTTAACTAATACTGATCATTCCTTTTGGCCTGACATGCAGCACATCGCTTGCCACCAGAATATCACTCACATTGTTCATATTGTACGCATACGCCGTGATGTAAGCCTTGCCGGCAATTGAACTTGTGAAGTCAACTGTATCTGATCCGGAAACATTGATGAGCAGGTTTTCATCGAAATACCCGATAGTACTATAAAGATACACATGTGCATTTCCCGGATCACCGTTAGTATCAGTAAGTGTCAGAGTTAGAGTTGTTGTTTCACTTATACTAATTACATTACTGTCGGGGACTATATCCAGGTAAGCCAATGGGAAAGAAGATAATCCACCTCCAAAACCACCAGCGCTTATACCACCAACACCACCCACAACAACAGTTATGTTCTCACCACTGAGATCAGTATATGTTACAGTTGAAGTTGGCATGATGATAGGCACATAGCCCGCACCATCTACTTTCATCTGGTACCAGATACCCCATTTATCACCCGGACCAAGAGTTGGTAACTTCCATTCAAAGATGGATTTTGTTCCGGAAGTTGAGATGGCAGGCTCTGCATTCCCGATTCCCGGGGATCCCGGGATATTGAATACAGTAAGATTGCCGGTTGTAGCATTGCTGCTTCCGGGAACATACGTAACCTTGGCCACAGACAGAGGAGACACATAATTATACGGAACATGCAAATTCAATTCCGGTCCACCTGCTGAGAAATTAGTGATCTGCATTGCTATTCCCTTAAAAATATCCACCAGTGCACTGGAGTTTGGAGCAAAATAATATTGTCCACCGGTAATACTTGCGATCTCTGCAAGTATGGGGTCCACTTCAGATTCTGTATTACCAAAGCCCACTGTATATATCGTGGTGTTATTGGCCTTTGCCCTGTATGCCTCTGCAAGCATTGAGCGTGATCCTGCATTGTCAATTCCATCTGTCATAAGGACAATTGTTGATTCGCCATCTACAGAAGATAATTCATTGTTTGCAACAAAAAGACCTTCATCTATAGCTGTCAGACCATCTGCAGTAATCGTATCTATAGAATTGCTAAGGTGTGAGACGGAATCGTTTCGCAAAGATGAGGTCACACTGGCGGTCCACTGGCTCCATGAGACTGGAGTACTTTGCGAAGAACCACTCTGTGTGGAGAATACAATGTCAAAGCATTCATAGTTCCACCTTGAATATGGCTCAACCTGAGTAAGCGAAGTAAAGGAAGAACCGTCCCATTTCTGTATGTTCAGATCAGTGTTTCCATCGGATGTCATGAGGAACATCTCATTTGAAGCCGGATCGGGAGTCAACTGTGCCCACCTGGTATACCCACTGCTTCCAAGATCCAGTGCTGATGACTCGCTGCTCCACGAACCGGACCATGTCCGGTATTTAGGAACAGTACTGCGGTCTCCCCAAACCACCAGCCCCTTGCCTGACTGTTGCTCGAATGCGACATCAAATGATCTGACATCAGTACGATATGTGCTATATTCAATGATTCCGAACTGTGAAGAAGGCCATGATGAGCCATCCCAGACACCTACATAGACATCATAAGCGTTATCCTGAAAACCCATGAGGATTATGTCTGAATTAGGATCAGCTGCTAACTTTACCCAGTAAGCAGCATTTGAAAAAGAGTAGATGGTCTGCTCACTTTCCCATGAGTTACCATTCCATATACGATACTTAACATCACTAGGTGAACCATAACCTGAGCCGATATCTGCCCAGACTATCATTGCATTCCCGGATTCCTGTTCATAAACAACATCAAAACATTGGTAACTATAGGCTCTTGCATTATTTGTAATAATTTCAGTATTTCCCCACGAATCACCGTCCCATACCTGTGCACGTATATTCCGGTTACTATCATGGGTTACAAGTATCATTTCATCAGAATTCGGACTTGCTTCAAGTCTTACCCATCCCACTTCACCGGAACCTGTGTAGGTGCTATCAGCATACTCCGGAGAACTCCACGAAGATCCATCCCATACCTGGTAGCGAGGTACACGGGAATGCTGGTTCACATCCATATAGACAACTAAAGCATCACCGGATAATTGCTCATATTTTACATCAAAACCTCTTCTTGTGCTCTGACTCAGTTCTGTACTTAGCTCCCTCACCGAATCCCAGGAGTTTCCATCCCATATCTGGGCATTCACATCTTTCTGGTCATCACCTGTGACCATTATTATCTCATTCCTTACGGGACTTGACTCAAAACGCACAAAATATGGGACACCATTTATGAAATTAGAATAGCCCTCCATGGACCACTGTGAACCTTCCCATGTCCTGAAACGAGGTGTACCTTTACCGCTTTCATCGCTTCCATCATAATATGCTGTCATAATGGTATCCAGGGGAGAACTTGAGACATCTACTGTGAAATGGGTATCAGTTCCTGAATACGGTCCTTTGCTAATTTCCAGGAGATAGGTTTTTCCTAAATAAAGAGGAGAACTCACCTGACAAGCACCTGCATCAGTGGTTGTGGAGTTTAGAAGATCTATGCCTTCATAAAGAGAGACTGTTATCTGGGAAGTATCATCCCATGAAAGATCGAATACATAATTCCCATTTGTTCCAACATCAAAGTAACCGGACCAGCTACCATTGTCGAGCAGATAACTTGCCTGACTGTCACTAAGTAAAGTACCTTCAATACTATAAAGTGCCAGCCCTGCCCTGTCACCGCGGCTTTCATCAAAACTGGAGATGAATGCATGGGAAGACAGCTTTGCAGCGCTGATCTTGTCGATATATGTGGATACGGTAAATTGCTCTGCTCCTGTCCCACTACCGGTAACATTTATTGTCCAGTTACCCGTTTCTACCGAGTCACTATCAGGATAAAGATAAGATAATGGCTGGACCCAGATGTATTCGGATGTATTTCCATTCGGGTAATATCCGGTGGTATCATCATTAAGTCCATAGACCCTGCCTGAAGGACTTGTCAGTTGCAGATTGAGATTAGAAGAACTGTTCTCCCAGTCAAGCTGTACCTTCAGATCGTTAATGGTTTCATTGATGTTGAAAGTAGCTTCAAATGTTTCATCCACCACTGTTGTTACATCAAAAGAGCAATCATATCCTGAACCATCGATATCTACCTCTGCAGGATAGTATGATATCCTGGTTCCGTTCCACAGTACCTCTACTTGGCGAACCTCGTTTTCCCATGTAGAACCGGTTATATAATGGCGATAGTCGTATAAAGTTATTGTATTGGTTCCTGGCTCCAGATAATTGCTAATATCGTACTCATAGTCCTCCCATTGCCTATTGACACCTGTATTGAATGAAGGGATCAATGTAAAGTTAACTCCATTTACCTGTACAAGGCACTCACCTGCACTTGACCCACCATAATTGGACCCAGCATCAAAAACCATGTCAAGATCAAAACCTTCGAATTTGAGTATGTATTCCTGAACTTCCAATGAGCCGCTGTGACTATAACTATATGGGGTAAAGCCTTCTACTCCGTACTCAACAGAGCGTATATCATAATCACTTATTTCCTGTGCTATGGAATTGTACACATCACGTAGCTCTGCACTAGTGGGTGCGTTATAGTAGGTTCCGCCGGTCTCATAAGCTATACGCTGAAGAACCGGTTCATCAATATAATCTGTAGCTCCCAGACCTATTGTATAGATAGTTATCCCGTTTGCCTTTGCTGTTGCAACGGCCGTCTGGCCCTCACGATCAGAACCTGCATTTGATACACCATCCGTTAACACGACCATTACTTTTTTTGAGTCGGGTCTGCCATTTATAAGCATGCTGTTAGCATCTGCCATTGCATCCCCCATAGCAGTTGAGCCGTCCGCTACTAAGACATCTATAGCTCCTTTTACTGTTGTCTTGTTATTATATGAATTAAGAAGGGTCAAATCTTTGTCTATCCTGCTGAATGTGGAGAATGAGACCACTCCTGCCTGGGCATTTGACACAAGATTGTCCACGAATTCCTCAGCCGCTATCTTTGCATCTGTCATTGGCTGTTCGGGGGAAGTACCCAGGAATTTCATACTCCCGGACCTGTCAATAACCAGCACAACATCAAGTGGTGACCCGGCATAATAATCCGGGTCCATACTGCCTGAACGGTCAAGGACCAGCATGGCACTTGCCGCCGGACGTATTATTGGGAGCTCCCCTTCTATCGATATAATAGTTGTTACGTTGACTATACCACCGGATGTTACATTTTTGGGGCTTACGTCCAGACCCACACTCAGGAAAGGTTCAGATTTAACACTGATATCTGTGGAAGCATTGATACCACCACTTATAGCTATAATGGTCGTGTTCCCTGAAACATTACCTGTGAAAAGCGCACTTATCCTGCCATTTGCATCGGTTGTTGCATTAACAGGACCTGTAGCATTGACACCATTAACAGAAAGTGTCCCTACAGAAGTATTTGTGATATTCAGTGTCACTTCTACATTGGGAAGAGCATGACCCCATTCATCCAGTGTGACAAGAGAAACAGTTGCTTCATGGTTCCCATTAAGATCCTGGGACAGGACTGCATTTGGAACAGAATACAGATCCATGGCATACAGAGGTCCTGCTACAAAATAGAGTGTGGTACTGTTTGTAAAGTTCGTATAACCTGATGCATCCCTGTATTTCGCCGATACCAGAAGAGATTCAACATAAGGGGTCGGGCCCACCTTTGTATTTGCCTGGCCCTGGCTGTTCAGGGGCACCAGAACCAGATTCCCGCTTTCTGTTGTGAAGCGGACCATCTCCTTAATAGGAGTTGTAAGTGGCAATATGGGATTGAGGAACTGGTCTACTGGTCGTGCTGAGAGTGTATAAAAATCCTTGTTATTTGATATGGCAGAACTTGGGGAATAGGAGAGATACAGATTATCGATCTCATCTGCAATGCCCTTTATAGTGATATTGCCTTTAAGTGAACTGTTAACTACAGACACGGTTATGACATTATCACCTGCTCTTTTATCGGTCCTGAACACATTATAGAGCTGCCCGTTAAGGTCAGTGGTTCCGCTATAAGAGTTCAGTGAGGCAGAATTGTAAATAACAGGACTGTTGCGAACAGTATCTTCAGGCGAGGTTACAATGAATGTCATATCGACATATGGAACTCGATTATTGTATGCGTCATAGATACGGATGTACATGCCGGAACTGGTGTTGACAGTATATTCATCATTAAACACAGCTCCTATACCTGCAGGTTCCGCTGGCAGGAACACCAGCTCTGTTATGTTTGTGGCTGACCCTGCAGCAGAGGTGACCGTAATGTTCCCTGCTATAGTTGAGTTCAGACCAAAAAAGGAACTTCCAGATCCGGAAGAAAAGGGAAGCACGGATATCGTCCAGTTTATATCGTTTTCATCATCCCTGCTAATCTCAAGTAGCGTGATATTATCAGTATGGACTGGAAGATCATTATATTGGGCCATATTTCCTGAGCGGTCTGTCAGGACAAGATCCAGGTAAACCTGTTCGCTTGAATTGGTATTGCCGTAAATATCAACAGGAGTGAAAGTAATATTTGTGATCTGGCCTGCGATATTTACCGGGGAGTCGGCATCTGCAAGAAGCGAAACGGGAGCTAGTGGCAGGAAGGTAACGTTTGTCAGATCGTAGGCAGCACCTGAACTGGCGTTGATATGAGCAATTCCGGCAATAGTTGAATTGATATTTACCTCTGCGACCCCTGAAAAATTGCTGTGTGTGGATGAAGGGGAAAGTATTCCCAGGTCTGTTGTGAAATTAACCAGTGTATTGTTCAAAGGTGTGCCGTTGTCATGTGTGATCAATACATCTATATTGGCCGATTCACCGGCCCCGACCTGGAACTCCCCTGTGAGAAACTCCACCTGAAGAGCAAAAGCAGACGCTGAAAGAATAATGAATATAGCAAAGACGTATAATATTTTTTTAAATTTTATCATGCAATATACCTCAAGATCACCCTTTTATTACCAACCTGACAGGCTAAGTATAATATATTAATATTGAATATATGCATAAAGTATATATAAATACCAATATAAGATAGTTCTTATACAATCAAATCTAGGAAAATCTGGCCTGAATAATCAAAGTCTACGAAAAACTTATATGAGGCACACCCATTTACCAATCCCATAAAGGTGAAACTCATGAAAAAAGCTATCATTGAGACCGATAAAGGCAACATTGTCATTGAATTGTTTGAAAAGGATGCGCCAAAGACCGTGGCAAACTTTGAGAAACTAATAAAGGAAGGATTCTATGACGGACTTAGCTTCCACAGGGTCATTCCTAATTTTGTCATCCAGGGAGGATGTCCCAAAGGTAACGGCAGTGGTGGGCCAGGATATACCATCAAGTGCGAAACAAAGGGCAATCCCCGCAAACATGGCAAAGGGGCACTTTCAATGGCACATGCAGGCAAGGATACCGGAGGCAGCCAGTTCTTCATTACCCACTCACCACAGCCACACCTTGACGGCGTACACACCGTGTTCGGGCAGGTCATTGAGGGCATGGATGTAGTGAACAAGATAAAGGCAAAAGATGTGATGAAAAAAGTCACCCTCGTTGAGGAATAAACTCTTTCTTGCAGCATCAATGGTGCTGCAATTCCTGTTTTTCAAATATAATTATTAGATCATTAAGCCTTTTACATAGTTCGGGCTTTAGCTGTGCATTCCCAAATTTAAGAGGATCACCATTTAAAAAAGTATTTATATCAAAAAAGCGGAGGATATGCGTTGTGTATAATCAGACATAACGATATTTGAACTGCCCTAAAATGCCCTCACTTAATTCCAAGCAACAAAAAAAGGACCATGACCATGGAATTAAACAAAAAACCCACCCTGGCCATTACAGTCATACTGACAATTGTGCTCTTTGTAAGCGGGTGTACAGACATGGGTAAAGATCAGGCACAAAAGACATCCATAACTGTGTCCGCCGCCGGAAGTCTCACAGAGGCCTTTACAGAGATGGAGAAAGGATTTGAGACTGAGAATCCTGACATTGACCTGGTTTTCAACTTTGCAGCTTCAGGTGCACTTCGGACACAGATCGAGGGTGGAGCACCCGTAGACGTATTTGCCTCCGCGGCCCAGGACCAGATGGACATACTTGCCTCAAAGGGCCTCATCTATAACGATACAAGAGAGGATTTCGTGGAGAATTCCGTTGTGCTGATAGTCCCCAAGGGCAACGAATTTGGAATTGAAGGCATGGAAGACCTGACACAGCACGAAGTGAAGACCATAGCCATGGGAAATCCTGAAACTGTTCCCGCAGGCAAGTATGCAAAGGAATCCATGCTGAGCGCTGAGATCTGGGACAGCGTATCTGGCAAGATGCTAATGGGTGAAAACGTCAAACAGGTGCTTGTCTATGTAGAGCGTGGAGAGACTGATGCGGGATTTGTCTTCGGCACCGACGCATCATCCGCAAGACCGGGATCGATCGAAGTCATCACTTCGGTACCAGTGAGCACACCAGTCACCTACCCCATAGCTATTGTCTCATCCACCCGGTACACTGAAGAATCCAGGCTTTTCATAGATTTTGTCACAGGAGAAAAAGGCAGATCCATAATGGAACAATATGGATTCATTATTCCAGATAACGGATGATAAAATGCTTGAATACATTTGGTTTCCCCTGTTAATTACATTAAAAATAGCTGTAGCGTCCACATTCATAGTGGCGGTGCTGGGTAGCATCATATCTTACTTTTTGGCCAGACGGGAGTTTATGGGCAAGTGGCTGGCAGACGTGCTTGTCACGCTTCCAATGGTACTTCCCCCTACAGTTACAGGATATGTCCTGGTGGTGCTGCTGGGGAAGAACGGAGCCATCGGAGGAATAATATACAATATTACAGGCTGGACCATACTATTCACATGGCAGGTGGCAGTGATCGCAGCATTCATCGTATCCCTGCCACTCATGGTAAAGACAACCACTGCAGCCATAGAAGCAGTAGACAGGGATTTTGAGTATGCGGCTTTCACCCTGGGAAGAAAGGAACTTGAGACGGCACTTTTCATCACATTTCCACTTGCCAAAAAAGGAATATTTGCAGGCATAGTCCTGAGTTTTGCAAGGGCTGTGGGAGAATTTGGTGCAACGCTGATGGTTGCAGGTAATATTCCCGGAAGGACCAACACAATGTCAATTGCAATATACAGCGCATTCCAGGCTGGGAACAATGAGCTTGCCAACCTGCTTGCCATCATACTTGTGACAATATCCCTTTTATCCATGGCAATAACAGCAAAACTGGTCAACAGCTGGAAGATATGAGGTAGTAACATGGGCATCAAAGTGGACATCAGGAAGCGGTACTATAGAAGAAAGAGTGACAAGAAAAAGGGAATAGACCCTGCTTTCATGCTGGATGCAAGTTTTGAGACAGAAAATGAACTTGTGGTGCTCTTTGGACGCTCAGGCTCCGGGAAGACAACTACACTGCAATGTATAGCCGGACTTCTGGAGCCTAACGGAGGAAAGATTGCCGTTAATGGCAAAGTGTACTTTGATTGCCATAAAAGAGTCAATCTCCCGGTACAAGAGCGCAGCCTCGGATACGTTTTCCAGAACTATGCCCTGTTTCCGCACATGGATGTAAAAAAGAATATCGCTTACGGGCTAAAAGGACTCAGCACAGAGGAAAAAGAGAATAGGGTCAGTGAAATGCTACATTTACTTCATATAGAAGGTCTGGAGAGTAATTATCCTTCACAACTATCCGGCGGGCAGAAACAGCGTGTTGCGCTGGCAAGGGCCCTGGCCCCCAAGCCGGACATACTGCTACTTGACGAACCATTCTCTGCTCTTGATATGGTTGTGCGTATGAAGCTTCGGGAAATCATCACGGAGATCCAGAGAGAACTGGGCATTCCGGTATTCTTTATCACCCATAACCATGTGGAAGCCTTCACAATAGCAGACAAGGTAGTGATATTCCATGATGGGCGCATACAGCAGATAGGGACACCGGAAGAAGTATTCTATCACCCACAGAACAGGCATGTGGCCGAGCTTGTGGGATTATCGAATATCTTTGAAGATGCGCTTGTGCATGATGTAAATGAAATGCATAAAACACTGAGACTCAAGTGTGGGGATCTGCAGGTGCTTGCAGATAAGCCAGAGAAAATACTTTCAGATACAGTATCCTGGGGAATACGCCCGGAGAATCTGCGCATACTGCCACTACAGGACAAGTGCTGCACAGAAGGGGAGAACCTGTTCCGTGCACATATCAAAAGTATTATGAACAAAGGGGCCAGTAAGGTACTGACACTTGAGATCGCAGAGCACAGGAGATTTCTGATTGCTGAAATTGCAAACCATTCATTTGAGGAAATGGAGATAACAACAGGCGATGAGTGTCTTGCAAGTATCCAAAGAACTAAGATAGTTATGTTTTAAATTTATGTTTTAAAGTTGTGCCACTTCAAACATATCCGTTGTGCAGGATTTCATTGCCTGGATACTGCCAATAATCTTTTAAACCGGGATAACATCATTTGCTGTGGATTATGAAATTCATCGAAAAGCTTTTTGGGAAACGTAAGAGAAGAGAAGTGCCTCAGGAGTCGGTCTTAGAGTTCAGTGAACTTGAGGATATTGCCAAAGCTGAGGCAGAAAAACAGGAAAACATCCTTAGACCGTTTGTAAAGGATATTTATGAGGACATAAAAGGTATCCTTAAAGAGCTAGAGGCAACAAGAAATGAGTTCCTAAGGGCAGAACCTATTGAAGGTGCAAGCAAAAGAGGCGAGAAACTTGGGGACTCCAACAGGGATAATGTTGATAGCAACCTTAAACTCCTGCATGATAAACTAAAGATACCAGGAAGCGATTCGCCCACTAAAGCCTCAGAATTCTATGCAGAATCAAGGGCTTTAATGAAGACCTTTTCAGATAATACTACAAGAAGTCTCATGTACATAAAAGCAATATATCCCCAGGAGCACCAGAAAATCAATCAGGGTCTTTCAGGTCTTGAAGATGCACTGGGAGAGCTCCAGTCTTCTGTAAGTGAAGGGAATGAGAAAATAGAAACCCTGGGCAATATCATCGAAGAGATACATAGTATAGAAAGCCTGCAAAAAGAGATAGAGCGCAGTATCAAAAAGATGGATGATATGGAATCAAAGTACGAGTCCCTTAAAATCAAACTTTCAGAGGATGAATCAGGATTATCAGAACTTGAAGGCAGCAAAGAGTTTGAAAGGGCAAAGCAGCTTGAAAATGATTTACATATAATCGATAACAGAATGGCAGAGATAGAATCTGAGGCAAGGAGATTGTTCACACCCCTTTCAAAAGCTATTTCAAGAATGGAAAAGCAGGATGAGAATGAGATATGCGTGCTTAGTCCAGAAAACAGGAAAAGGCTCAAAGCCATACAGGATGAGCCGTTAAATGCAATAGGATTTGAACTTGAGCCTTTTTTCAGGGAAATAAAGACAAGAGTTGAAAGTGGTGAGCTTGGTCTAAAGGACCAGATGAGTGATAAGACACTAAAACATATACAGAACGTTGTGGATAAAGATCTTATCAAAACCCTGAATGATCAGAGGCAAGATTGTATCTCAGAAAGAAATGTTTTACTGGATGAGCTGAAAAGTCTTAGCATTCACCAGAAAAAGAAGGAAATTGAAAGGGAAATTAAAAAACATCATAGTAAAATCGTATCCATAAACCATGATATAGATTCTGAGAAGAAACATCTGAACAGCCTGGAAGAAGAACTTGAGAAGAAACGGTCATTGCTCCTTTCAAATATCCATTATATTTTTGGAGATAAGGTTCAGATAAGATATGATAATTTATAACAGTGCATTAAGGTGATGTTTATGGGCAAAGATGAAGCAGAGATGAATCGCTTAAAAGAAGTTGATGAGTTTGTAAAGAAGAAAGAGTCCGATAAAAAGGAAGAAAAAAAGAAGGATAAGAAGAATATATTGGGCCTTAACTGATGATATGGGAATGATTACAGATACAAGATAGATTATTTCTGTTATTTGTCAACACACCAACGTGGTATCATATCGTCTGGCACTATAGATATTACATGTATCCAAAATCATGGAGATATTTTTACCTATCCATTCCTTACCATATGGATAGAAGAGCGTTATTCCCTTATTACCTGTCATCAATCCGTAACAACTGCCAAATATCAGGTACTTGCCAGAATAGAATGAAACATCAAAATTCAGAACTATGGCAATCCTGTGTGGCAATCTTATGAAAATAAGCGATCCCGGAGGGATTCGAACCCCCGACCCTCGGGTTAGAAGCCCGATGCTATATCCTGGCTAAGCCACGGGACCGCGTAAGGTTTGGCTGGGGTGTGAAATAGGTTTTCAAGCATAAAAGCCTTTTGTAGGATCATAATTACACTTTCACATTCCATCTAATGTTCTTGTGAATACAAATATATAATAGTTTGACATGAACACTACCAACTATTACAACGCTGAGGCTTTACAGATGAGTGAACTATTGATCTATTACAACGGTGACTTTGTCCCAAAATCAGAAGCCAGGACATCCATATATGATCACGGTTTTTTGTATGGTGATGGTGTCTTTGAGGGCATAAGGGCTTACAACGGGCGTGTTTTTAAATTACGTGAGCATGTTGACAGGCTTTATGACTCTGCAAGGGCTATCGCCCTGAACATACCCATGGCCAGGGAAGAAATGGAAGAGGCTATCCTGGAAACACTGAGAAGGAACAATCTTAGAGATGCCTACATCAGACCCATAGTTTCAAGAGGCAATGGGGATCTTGGGCTGGATCCCAGGAAATGTATGAAGCCAAATGTCTTCATAATATCCCAGGAATGGGGTGCAATGTATGGAGACCTTTATGAGGTCGGGCTCACTGGTGTCACCGTTGCTGTAAGGAGGAACTCCTGTGATGCACTCTCACCAAATATCAAGTCACTGAACTACCTGAACAACATCCTTGCAAAGATAGAGGCAAATGAGAAAGGCGGAGATGAGGCCATCTTCTTTGACCAGAACGGTTACCTATCCGAAGGTTCAGGGGATAATATATTCATCATCAAGAACGGAAAGGTATATACGCCCCCGACCATCAATAACCTGAAGGGAATAACCAGGGCAACGGCAATTGAGCTGCTGGCGGATATGGGGATCAAGACCCATGTTGAGAACCTGGGGATGTTCGACCTGTATACCGCTGATGAGATCTTTGTCACAGGAACAGCAGCTGAAGCAGCACCTCTTGTAAAGGTTGACGGGAGACCCATCGGCAATGGTAAACCAGGGCCTGTTACCAAAAAAATGGTAGAGGCCTTTGAGAGGATAACCACTACAACAGGCACACCTATTTACCCTTGATCTGAAGGGATTCCTTCAATATTTTTCGTGCTTGTTTTTTAATTTCTTTTTTTTGTAAATTTCCGTTTTAAAACCCTATCATTGGTCTTTTGTTAATTATATAACAATAATATTATATTGAATTGTTTCATAATAGGAAAGACAGAGGTTTCAGCATGGAAAAAACTGGAGACAAGGACAAAATAATATTAAAGAACCTGAAATACCTTAATGACTCGGTGCTGGCAATACTGCTTTTGATGCCGGTTACGCTTGTTATCACCTTTGAAGCACTGGACGAGACACATAATCTTAAGTTGCTTTCCATCGCAACATGGATAGTGTACCTGATGGGATTGTGGTATGTGGCTTCAAGGGTATTCAAGCTTAACAAAACGCTTATAGCTTATATCAACAAAGAATAGGCCGACTGGAATGCAACGCAAGGAATTCAGAGAACTGACATCCGTAGAGGATGCAAGGGCACTGGTCGGGAAGATAAGGGCTACTCCAAAAACCGTAAGTGTACCTATTGAAGAAGCTACAGGACATATAATAGCAGAGGACATACTTTCAAATGTGGATGTGCCTGCTTTTAACCGTTCTGTCAAGGACGGATATGTGCTCAGGGCAAAAGATACATACATGGCAACTGAACCGGAACCTGCCAAACTACTGTGTACAGCCTCTATTCCCGCAGGTTGCACAGATACTTTTTATGTTGGTGACAAAGAGGCGATCGAGATCTCAACCGGTGCACCGATACCCGATGGTGCAGATGCGGTTGTCATGGTAGAGAATACAAAACAGACAGAAGATACATTGTTTATTTACCAGCCGGTGCACATTGGCGAGAATATAATGCGTGCCGGAAGCGACATCATGAAGGGGGAGAGGATCCTCAGGAAGAACAGACGCATTGGCTCCCGGGAGATAGGAGTGCTTGCTTCTATCGGTATGAGCGAGGTGCCTGTAAAAAGACTGCTCGTTGGAATAATATCAACAGGTGATGAACTGATAAGACCCGGAGAGGATCTTGGACCAGGAAAGATATATGATGCGAATTCCTATGCCGTCGCAACTGCAATAGAGGAGTGCGGAGGCAGTCCTAAGATATATGGGATCGTGGCAGATAATGCTGTACAGATGGAAGAGGCCCTTGACAGGGCTATAGTGGAATGTGATATCGTCCTGACATCAGGGAGCACTTCTGCAGGTGTTGGCGACATCATGTATAAGATAATCGAGGAGAAGGGAGAGACACTTACACACGGCATTTCCATCAAGCCCGGAAAACCTGTTGTGATAGGGATGATAGACAATGTGCCGGTCATCGGTTTACCCGGAAACCCTACTTCTGCCCTTAGCATATTCAATGAGTTCGTAGCTCCGGTCATCCATAATTCACTGGGTGTGAGGCCATCTTTTAAGACAAAGGTCAGGGCAGTCATGGGTACAGGTATCCGTTCAGGAGGAAGGGAGGAGTTGTTCCCGGTAGGCCTGGTGCGGGGCAAAGTGTACCCTGCGGATAAGACATCCGGTGCCATCACCACACTTTCGGATGCAGACGGTATAATTGAGATAAGGGCACATACAGAGTATATCGAAGCTGGCTCAGAGCTTGAGGTCACCATGTTTGGCAACGTCACAAGCACAGACCTTATGCTTGTCGGGGGGCAATGCCCGGGGATCGACCTGCTGGAGGAGATGACAGGGCTTGTTATCAGGACACTGAACATGGGTTCAAGTGCGGGCTTTACAGCGATATCCGGAGGAACTGCCGATATCGCATGTGTTAATATGGTAGACCCGCAGGGCAATTTCAATTCATCGGTACTTGCAAAAATGGACCTTAAAGATGTGGTACTTGTCAAGGGATACAGGCGTGAGCAAGGCCTTATATTTGCTGCTGACAATCCGGTCCACGGACTTGAGAACCTTATCACCGGTGTGCGGCTCATCAATAGGAACCGGGGCTCAGGCACCCGGGCACTGCTGGACAGGGAGCTTGGGAAACTTGCCGCAAAGATGGGTAGCACCAAAAATGAACTCATTAAGAACATAAACGGTTATAATTCCGGTTCAAAGACCCACCGGTCGGTCTGTGACACTGTGAAAAATGCAAGGGCTGATGTTGGATTCGGACTGCGGGCAGCAGCTGATGAGGCAGGGCTTGGGTTTATATGTGTTGCAGAAGATGAGTTTGACTTTGTGATAAGAAAAGATCTCCTGGAGATAAAGGAGATAAGGGCATTCCTGGATGCACTGAGCTGTGAAGAGTTCTCAAAGAGGCTGCCTGCAGGAATGTACACCTATGAGATGACCGGCAGGATAATATCATCCTTTTGACTTTAAGTCCTGTCATTGATATTCGGGAAAATCTTTTTTATCTTGACGTTATGGTAGGTTGCAAATGGGAATACACGAGGATATACAGGAAGTAGAAGAGGAGATCAAGAAGACTCCCTACAATAAGGCGACATCACACCATATAGGTAAGCTGAAGGCAAAACTTGCACGCCTGCGCGATGAGGTTGTCAAGAAGTCTGCAAGCAAGGGTAGTGGCGAAGGATACTCCGTGAGAAAGTCAGGAGATGCCACGGTAACGCTTGTAGGTTTTCCATCGGTGGGAAAGTCCACCCTGCTCAACAAGCTCACAGGTGCTAATTCAGAGGTGGGTGCCTATGAGTTCACAACCCTTGATGTTATTCCCGGAGTGCTTGAACATAATAACGCAACTATACAGATACTTGATGTACCCGGACTGGTCAAGGGCGCAGCCAGTGGCAGAGGCCGTGGCCGGGAAGTCATTTCAGTTGTCAGGAACTGTGACCTTGTGGTTTTTATGCTGGATGTGTTCCAGAATTACCATCACGGCGTCCTCACCCAGGAACTGTACGATGCCGGAGTGCGTCTGAACCAGAAGGCACCTGATGTTGTTATCAAAAGGCAGGACCGTGGTGGGGTCACCATCAGCAGTACCAAGGAACTTGACCTTACAGAGGACCTCATCAAGGCAATACTTAACGAATATAAGATACACAATGCGCATGTCCTCATCAGGGAGGCCATCGATGTTGACCAGTTGATCGATGTGATCATGGGTAACAGGGTGTACATCCCCGCTGTTGTCGTTGTGAACAAAGTGGATATGGCAGATGAGTATGTGCTGAAGAAATGCAAGGAAGAATATCCTCACGCCACATATATATCGGCTGACAAGGAGGAGAACCTTGAGGCTGTCAAGGATCTGATATATGAGGCACTGGACTTTATCCGCATTTATCTTAAACCCCAGGGCGGACCTGCTGATATGGAAGAGCCCCTTATCGTGCGTAAAGGAACGACAGTGGGAGATGTATGTGACCACCTGCACCGTGATTTTAAGAGAAAGTTCAGATATTCACAAGTTTGGGGCACATCCGCAAAACACCCCGGCCAGAGAGCGGGCCTGGATCACGTCCTTGACGACAGGGATCTGCTAACACTCATCATCGCAATGTGATGAAAACCCCCTCTTTGCGGCATAACAAATAAGTATTATTATGCATTTATTCAGCTGGAACATCCGCATCATAGTAGTCCCGTAGGGTAGTGGTCAATCCTTCCGGCCTTTGGAGCCGAAGACGCTGGTTCGAATCCGGCCGGGACTACCAAAATACAGCAAGGACATTGATGCTGTTTTTGGGAGGAGGTCCGGTTCTTTTTCAGTTCGTTCAATTGGGACCCATTATGAACTGTGTTTACTCTGAGTACGGTGGAAATTCGTATTTGCCGGTACTCACGGCATCCGCTCAACTCCTTTATACTTATAAATAAAGCTCCTGCCTCTTTCCAGCTTTTTAACATATCCAAGTTTTGCGAGGTGCTGCATGTCATTTCTTGCGGTGTCATAGGCAATGTTGTACTTTCCTTTGATCTCAGCAATGGAGAAATACCTCTCAGGTTCTTTGAGCAGATTCTTGAGTATGTCAGCCTGCCTGAGGTTGAGGCTCTCAGAATTTTCGATGATGCGCATTGCACCATAATGCTCCTGCTTCTTAAGAGCAATATACTCTTCAAGATCCTGTAATGCCTTTTCTATTGCTGAGAGATTGTAGTTTATGAAGTATGTAAGGTCATTCTCATCGGTTTCGCTATACAGATAGGCCAGTGAATAACTTGTTCTGGAGCGCAGCAGTATCCTGGATATTGGCATATACTCAAAGAGCCAGTAGCCCCGGCTGAGCAGGTACCAGTAGAATATAGACCTCGCACAGCGTCCGTTACCATCGATGAAGGGATGAATATAACCTATAAGGAAGTGGAGAATTATGCCTTTGATGATAGGATGGATGAACTCTCCTTCATCGTTGCTGGCAAACCTGCAGAAATCATCCATGAGCGAGGGGATCTTCAGGTAGTCAGGCGGTACATGATATATCCTGCTGCCGTCCCGGGGGTCTGCCACTACTATTTCGTTGTTGTCCCTGAACTTGCCTTCATGTTCCGGCTCGTCAAAAGTGTCATGGGTTATCTCCCTGTGTATCCCAAGGAGTGTTTCCACATCAATGGAACTATCCTTCATTTCTGTTATCCGGCACATTGTCCGATAACCATTGAGGATCATTTTCTCAGAGTAGTCCCGGGGTTTTCGCTCCTGGCGCAGCATTTTTTTCGCTGCTTCCCTTGTGGTGGCTGCTCCTTCAAGCTGGCTGGAAGCAATCGCTTCTTCCATGAGCGAGTTGACAATATAGCGCTTTCTATCCACAGCATTCACTCCTCCAGGCCCGCTTTCAAGATTCCCGGCACCTTTGGTGTCCAGCAGGTGTAATCTCCTTAGAGTATCGCCGGACAGTACATACCGCAATGTCCAATCTCCAAACTCAACACTTTTGGCTTGTAGCGCCCTTGAACTTTTGATCAAAGCCCAGAGCTTTTCAGCTTCCACAGGCAGTTTGCGGTGCCTGAGCTCATCCCAGTGTACATATTCCTGATTATACTTTGCAACCATTTCCTGCATCTGAGGATCAACAAACATGTGGAGCATCCCAGGATCCTTCCTGAATATCTCCCACATGTCCGGCGCTTTCTGTGGAATCTTCACAAATACCGATCCGTTATTTTTTGGTATATATTAGTAGTTAGTGGAATAAAACATTAACTACCAATCCGATAGAAATTGGTAGTTTTTGGTATTGATCGTCAGGCATACTCCTGACAATTTGCTATAAGGCTTTAATCTGCAAGTCTCTGGAAATAGCCTTTGCAGCAGCTTGTCACGCAGTTCGGCAAAGCTGCAAGCTCATTTCAGCTTCGCAGACACACTGAAATAGAAGATGCACCATTGAATCGAAAAAACCAAATGATTAAAATCAAGTGATGCTATTGAAGGCATGATCTTTCCTATTAATGTGTCATTTAATTTAATGAGCCTTATAAGTAAATAAATTTAAGTGATACAGATATATTAAATTTTGGTAGATGTGATTAATGCCTATATACCAACGTTTCATTCTAAAGTATTAAATATAATGCAAATATAATTAAAATGCATATAAATATTGTGCAGGTGAGTTTATGGATTATTTTTGTTCCAAATGTAAAGAATCGATTACTTCCAGAGAATATGAATATTCAATCAATAGATACAAACAAGTCTTATGCCGAAAACATCAAACGGATTTTGCGAGTTCCATCACTCCAGTAAATAAATGTGATGATGTAGCAAAAAACACAGTGAAAATTGAAAACATAACCCAACAAGGATTAACAAAAAGAGACCATTATTTCAAAGAGAGCATGATCAAGGGCAGGATTGCTGAAACTCTAATTGAAGAACTCTTTTTGTCCCTGGATTATTCCGTTTTCAGGTACGGAATGGAAAATACAGTACCAGGAATTATGAATCTTTTAAAAGGTGTCAGAAGTGATGTTGCAACAAACATAAGGCGAATGCCTGATTTTGTAATTCAGAAAAATAATCATGTGTTTTTCATAGAAGTCAAATTTAGAAAAAGTGAGGAGTTCAAATTCAAGGACCTGCCTGAAGATTATCCATATGAGAACTGTTATTTTGTTATCGTGTCAAAGAAGCACATAAAGTGCATTTCTTATGAAGAACTTAAAAACGGCAAAGAGATAACTCCGACATCCCGTAATTACCTGGGTAGTAGAAATGAGTTCGAGTTAGACAAAGAAGTGATAATCGATTTCTGTAATTTTGCTGTGAAGTTTTTTGATTCAGTCTAACTTGAGGCAATGAATATAATTAATCAATAACAAATGAAGATGTAAAGGCTGTCTTATTAGAATGAAAGAAGTTTGAGAGCTAATTGTATATTTCCTCTTCAAAACCGCTTCATCTTCAACAAACACACGTATCATCATCCATCAGCATAGCTGTGTGAAAAGCTACAGCATTATGGCAGGGGCCAGTTCCGGGAACCATCGTGACACTGTTACTGGATCATAAAGCATCCCTTTGGTTCTGTAAACCAGATACAACCACAACAGTAAAGAGTCCAAAGCTACCATTTTACATTTCCATGAACAAAGTTGTTCAAACACAAGCTTCAGGAGTTGGACATGACAGATAAAGATCTCACAGATGAGTTGAAGGATACGGCTTTTAGGATGAATGCGGATATCATCGGGTTTGCTGATCCGGGGTGTTTTATGGACAGGAGTTATACGGGGAACAGGCCGGCGGATATCATGCCGGATATAAGGTCGGTGCTTGTGCTGGGTGTGGGGGTTCCCAGGGGGGCGTTTGAGACACTGCCACAGGGAAGGGCGGAGTATACCAATACTCTCATGGCGGGTACTGCAACGTTGCGGGTGATAGCATTCCAGCTTGCAAGGCTTATTGAGAGGAAGGGGTATAAGGCAACCATTTTGCCTTCTGAGGGGAGTGAGTTCGGATACTGGTATGCTGATCGCAGGACACTGAAGGCCAGCATGTCCATCAAATATGCTGCATACTGTGCCGGGATCGGTAACTACGGGATGAACCATCTTCTCATAAGCAAGGACTTTGGTCCAAAGGTCCGCATGACTGCCATACTGACCGATGCAGAGCTTGAAAATGAAAAGGACATGACACTGCCGCTCATCCATGAGCATTGCAGAAGTTGCCTGAAATGCATAGAGATATGTCCTGCCCAGGCACTTGCAGAGGACGGCACAATTGACAAACACAAATGTGCGGACTATATGTTCAACACACTGGGAGGGCTGCGGTGCGGGATGTGCATCAAGGTCTGCCCGCTATGACAGGGACCTGAAAATATCAATCATTCATTGATCACAAATAGATCATTATTTGTTTTCCCACACCCCTGGAGAATATATTTTTCATTAATTACTGAATACGGAATAAATAATAACGTTGTTGTAAATTATAATTCCGTTATAAGTTGATAGCAGGTATTATATTTCATTCAAGTTATGTTATGTAGATAAACAGCATAAGTAAACATGTAAGATTGAGAAAGAAATGTGAGTCTCAATTGAACACATATGCGGTTTGGGGAGTGGGATTCTCAAACGGTGGTACAACCATAGTTGTAGATCTGAGCGGGTCAGCGTAGGTCTAGAGCTTGTTTCAAGAATCAGTTCCTGTATATTTCATACAACCAACCAACCAACCACTGTAGCCAAAATAGGAAAATATGATTCTTGAAACAGGCTTCCGCAAAGAAACGATGGAAGTTGCGGAGGGGTCTGAAAAAAAGAAATAACCATCACATTATATACCTCCAATTTAGTCATAGGGAGTGAAAACTCCCACAACTCTTTTTTGTAAATGACATCGCTGAGAGGGAGCCTCAGCCAGAAAAAGAGTTACGGAAGAGAATTTGATAGCTTCTTTTAATTAAGTTCTCTAAATACTAACTTTAATATTAGAAATATAGCATGAATCTTTAGGAATGTGTAGGAAGTGGTATAGTATGGCAGATCTGATAGGATTGGCTATTGTGTTTTTGATACTGGCTTTTATTGCCTTTGTATTGGGCGCACGAGGGATTGCCGGAATGTCAATGAACATCGCAAAGTGGCTTGTTATAATCTTTATAATACTGGCAATAATAACTTTTATCCTGTGATGGGATCATGTAGCTAAAAGAGCTCACTGCGTAGCATGGTCGGCTGTGAAGAAAAAATACGAAATACGAAAGTGGACGAAAAGAACGAAAGTGGAGAATGTGTAAAAAATGAGATAATTAAATGAAGAGGATTCAGATTAACCCTGTTTATTTTAAACATCTGATAAATTCAAGTTGTAACTCGTCCTTTTGATCCCATATTTTTATGTTTTTGTTCCTTTTCACCTTAATTTTAGGATAGCTTACGCTATCCTAGATTGT
>JARVGJ010000012.1 GCA_029762595.1 Methanolobus sp.
CTGACATTTCTGACAAGTGATGCCCCGGTTGAGTGGGAAAGGATCTTCATGTCCTCGTCTCTGACACGTCTTGTGGCATATATGTTAGCTTCCTTGAAGAAGTGAAGTGCGTAATCCTCTATTTTCTTGGAACAGAATACGGCATTAGCACCAGAGTCGATGATCTTCTGTATGATCGCCCTGAAATTTGCCTTTTCCTTCTCTTTGAAATCGGCTAGCTGCTCGGCACGGTCAACCTGAAGCTTGGATTTGGTACTGGTCTGTGAAAATGAGAGTTCAGTGTCAATAAGGGCTATCTTTGCATTTTCTATGCGACGTGGCATCTCGCTGTGAAGGGCTTCTTTGTTGATGGCTATACCGTTTATAAGTTCTGTGTCATGTACTGTACCGCCTACTTCCTTTGCAATGACAATATCTTCATCAACGTTGACAACACCTTCTTCCTCGATAGCATATATGGCATCCACACAGATCTTTGCAAGGTGGTCCCCTGCCATTTCCGATGCTTTTCCGGTTATGGAGGTACTTGCTATTCTCTCAAGCATCTCCCTGTCTTTCCTGTCCACGGTAATGGCATAATCATTGAGGACCTGAAGCGCCTTCTCATTTGCCATGGTGTAACCTTTGACGATAACGGTGGGATGTACCCCTGATTCGATGAGCTTCTGCGCCTTTTCAAGAAGTGCACCTGCCATGACCACTGCACTTGTGGTCCCGTCACCTGCGACCTTCTCCTGGGTTTTGGCTACCTCTACTATCATCTTTGCAGTTGGGTGCTCTATATCCATCTCTTCAAGGATGGTCGCACCGTCGTTAGTGAGGGTTATGTCTCCCATGATATTAACAAGCATCTTGTCCATGCCTTTTGGGCCAAGGGTTGTTCTGACAATGCCTGCAACTGCTTTTGCAGCAGCTATGTTCACTGATAATGCGTCCTTTCCTGCTGTATGCTGTTTACTCGGATCAACAATATATATAGGCTGATTATTACCATATCCTGCCATGATTTCGAACCTCCAATGATGTAATATATTATCTTAGTGTATGAGTGAAACTAACTGTATGTGGTTCTATAAAAACATTGCGAGTCTGTTATGCATTTGCTGTCATTTCATTACCATTCTCAAAACATTTAAGCCATAAGCACATATCTGCGGAGTATGCTCACTTTCATAGGACTGGGTCTTTTTGATGAGAATGATATCTCCCTGAAAGGACTTGAAGCTATAAGAAACGCTGATATGGTATTTGCCGAATTCTACACTTCCCGGTTAATGGGTAGTACAGTAGAAGATCTTGAAAAGCTCTACGGGAAAAAAGTGCATGTACTTTCCAGGGAAGATGTAGAGATATCTCCCAAATGGCTTGCAGAAAACAGGGAAAAAAACGTGGTTTTCCTCACAGGGGGGGATACAATGGTCTCCACCACCCATGTTGACCTGAGGCTTCGTGCCAGGGATCTGGATATTCCCACAAAACTGATACATGGAGCTTCTATTTCTTCTGCAGTTTGTGGTCTGTCTGGGCTGCAGAACTACCGGTTTGGAAAAGCATCCACAATACCTCATCCATACACCAGCAGCAGGGGTAACACTATCATTTCGGACACTCCCTATGATACTATCAAACTCAATAAAGAACACAATATGCATACCCTTGTCTTCCTGGATATTGATAAGGATAAAGGGTACATGACAGTCAACCAGGCCATAAGCCTGCTCCTTGAGGTAGAGAAAAGACGAGGTGAAGGTGTCATGGATAATGCCCTCGCTGTTGGGATTGCCAGGGCGGGCTCGGATCTGCCAGTTGTGAAGGCCGGATATGCACGTCTGCTGCAGGATGCGGATTTCGGTGAACCACTTCACATACTGGTCATTCCTGCGTCGTTGCATTTTATAGAGGCTGAGGCCCTTGTAAGGCTTGCAGGGGCACCATCGCATTTACTTGAAGGCTTTGACGACTGAGGGAAGATATAATAACACATAATAAACATAATATAAAAGACCATGAATATTGAGGGATGAAGAATGGTAAGAGGTTCAGTAGGCGTTATTTTCGGAGAAACAGGGACATTTGAGTTCAAGGTAATGGTCTTTGATAGTTCCAAGGTATACAGGGGAGCATACATAAAGGTATGGCATGATGCTTCATCCGAAGAGAAGGACCATACCTGGGTGCTTGGCCAGGTCATGGCTATCAAAAGATACAGCAATTCTTTTTCCATTGAAGAGGCTATGAAGGGACAACGTGTCGATAAAAGTGATGATAAGATCGTTGCTGAGGTAATTATAATCGGTTCAAGGGATGAAAATGGTATGCTCAGGGCTCCTGTAATACCCTTCAGCCCTGGCAGTCCTATCTTTGCAGCCGATGAAGTGCTTATAAGGTCCGTTCTGGGACTGACAGGTAATGAAATGAATATCGGTATGCTTGAGGGTACCTGTATCAAGGTACAGCTAAGCGTAAACAGCCTGGTGCAGAAACACTGCAGCATACTTGCAAAGACAGGAAGCGGTAAGTCTTACACGGCATCTGTCCTGCTAGAAGAACTGCTTGAGCAGAATGTCCCCCTTCTTATAATCGATCCGCACAGTGAATACTCTTCTCTTAAAGTAGCCGGGGAAGGAGATGCAGAAGATTTTTCACGTTTTGGTGTAACTCCAAAAGGATATGGCTCTGTAATCAAGGTATATACGCCTGCAAGCAAGTCGATAAACCCTGATGCAGATGAACTTTTCAGGTTAAATGGGATGAACCTGACTGTCAGGGATCTGACATCCATTTTCCCTGATAACTTTTCCACCACCCACACCGGCATATTGTATGAGGCTATACAGAAACTGCGTACGGAGATGGAAACCTATACTATCGATGACATAATCTTTGAAGTGGGCAACGATAAAAGCAAGGCCAAGTGGAATGTGATAAATGTACTTGAACAGATCAGGGAAACAGGTATACTCTCTCCCAATCCCACATCCATCGAGGAGCTCTTCCAGAAAGGAAAAGCCGCAGTAATTGATTTTAAAGGAGTGGCGCCTGATCTGCAGAGTATGATAGTGGCAAGTCTGTGCAGCTCTCTCTTTGAGGCGCGCAAGTTAAACAGGATCCCTCCGGGAATGCTGGTTGTTGAGGAGGCCCATAACTATGCACCGGAAAAAGGATTCAGCAAGACTACAAGCACTGATATACTGAGGACCATAGCATCTGAGGGAAGAAAGTTTGGCCTTGGTATGATGGTCATCTCCCAGAGGCCTGCAAGGATTGATAAGAACGTTCTTTCCCAATGTGGGACCCAGGTCATCATGAAGGTCACAAATCCCAATGATCTTAAAGCAATAAGTAAGGGGCTGGAGGGTGTGACATCCTATGTTGAAGAAGAACTGATGCGGCTTCCTCCGGGAGTTGCAATGCTTGTGAGCAATGAGATCGAACGCCCGGTCCTTATAGATATAAGGATTAGGAAATCAAAACATGGTGGTGAGTCTGTGAACGTGCTCAAGGCTGCAAAGACTGTAACACCTCCTCCGCCACCGCAGGTCATACCGGAAGAGAGCAGTGTATCGGCACCTTCGGCGGTTCGCAGGACTGTCCCTCCGGTTAGTATTGCGGATACTCATGGACATGATGTAACTGTTGACGTACCCGTAATTGATATTCCCGGGAATGGTCCTGTATCTGTCCCCCCTCCGAAAAGGAAACCCACAAGACCTCCCCGGCTTGAAAGCGAAAATGAAAGCGAAGGTGGAGGGAAATTGTTCAAGAAGCTTTTCGGGGCGAACAGATAATTAACCATAAGTACAGTTGAGACACTGAGGTTGTTATGGCTGCTGACCTGAATGAAAAAGTTAAGAGGTATGAACGACTATTAAGGCAAGCCCTTGAAAAGGCCGGATTTGCCCCTATTCCACAGTCACATATGTTCGCAATCGCGGGTGACTATCATAATATGGCAAGTTCATACTACAATGACGGTCTTCACTTTATGAGGACCGATGATCCGGTCAATGCACTTGTCTGTTTCAGTTACGGGCATGCATGGCTTGATGCAGGGGCAAGGCTTGGCCTGTTCGATGTTGATGACGATGTGTTATTTACGATATGAAGACCTATATTTGAAGTTCGAAGAAGAAATGAAGTATAAACCGGAGAGATCTAATGCCAAATTATCATGTTACACTTGAAGCCGCCTGGTTGGTAAGGGATGTAAAATCTGCCGATGATGCCATCGGTGTTGCAATTTCTGAGGCAGGAAAACGCCTCAACCCAAAACTTGACTATGTAGAGGTTGACATAGGTACAACATTCTGTCCCTCATGCAATGAGCCTTTCAGCAGTGTTTTCCTTGCAGCAAATACTGCAATAGTGGGACTTGTCCTTGAGATGAAAGTCTTTGATGCGGAAAGCCCGGAGCACGCATCCAGAATTGCCAAATCTGTAATAGGCAGGGCATTGAGGGATGTACCTCTTGATGTTGTGGATGTCGGGGAATTCGAGTAGTCCAGGAGGTGTCTGTCAGATGGACAGGACGATAACTGTTGTAGGGCATGCTGCCATAGACCTGCTCTTTGATGTTGAGAATATTGCAGTCCATAATGAATCTCATCCCATAATCGATTATAACCAGTATTATGGAGGTGGTGCTGCAAATATCGCCATTGCCATTGCAATACTTGGAGGGAAAGCCCAGCTGATATCTGCGGTTGGTGGTGATTTTGCCTCATCGGGTTATGAGGCTGAACTTAAAGGGCATGGTGTTGATCTTTCCCTGTTATACAGGTTCCCTGATGAGAAAAGCACCAGGGCCTTTGTGTTCACTGACCGTGAACATCACCAGGGCACCTATTTCCATTGGGGTGCCTCAGCAAAGCTGCAGGAACTTGATCCACCAGAAGTGGATCTTGTCCATCTTGCAACTTCTGATTCCACATACAATGCAAGGATAGCCAAAAAAGCCGGTTTTGTTTCTTTTGATCCGGGTCAGGACCTGGTGACATATTCCAGGGAAAACCTGGAAAGAATCCTTGAAAACACCAACATCCTTTTTACTAACAGGCATGAGATACAGCGTGTATGTAACATGACAGGCAGTTCATTTGAAGATGTCCTGAACATGATAGAGACCGTTGTTGTCACATATGATTCAAGTGGCAGTAAAGTATACAACAGTGGCAGGGAGTTTACAATACCAGTGGTCCCGGTCAAAGCCCTTGACCCCACCGGGGCTGGAGATGCCTACAGGGCAGGATTCCTGCTTGCCTACACACGTGGCTATTCTCTTGAAATATGTGGAAGGATAGGGTCTGTGGTTGCTTCCTTTGCAGTCCAGAACATCGGTTGTCAGACCGACCTTCCTACATGGGATGCCATGAAAGTGAGATATGAAGAGAATTTCGGGAAATTCCCTGTAATTCCCTTTGATTGATTGATTGATTGATTGATCTCTCGATCAATGAATCGATTTATTATTTTTCATTTCTTATTTCATTTATACTAGTTTATATTGACTTAGTCTTTTCTTTAACGGTTATTTAGGATTTTTAGGCTCTGTATAAATCCTTTCTTTATTAATAAACCACACATAAATACGGATACACTCGCCTCCTACGGAGTTGAGTGTATCTGCGGTTCATAAATTATTGATAATAGGTTTTCTACAGAGCTGATTTTTATCTTTTTAAGAAGAGGATTTCATCTTGTAGTTCCGGTTTATTATAATAATAAATTATCAAAGGATTTTTATATACAAACAACTCTATAATATTAAATGGTGGATTCAGAAATGAAAATTACAAAAGCTGAGGATATAATTCCGGATGCTATGTCAAAAAGCGATGGTACTAATAAGAATTCAAAGATATCATCATTTCTGGAGATCATCAGGTTCGGGATCAAACAGATAAGATACCCACGTGCAAATTTTCCTGAATATGATCCGGAATTGCATGGCTCACTTGTTGAGTTTGAAGTTCCCGCAGGATTCATCGAAGTTGAACGTTACTGGGTAAATGAACCTTATTCTTTTATCTGCATACTTGAAAGAGGCAACATCCATCGTTATCATCTTGTTGAGCCAATGCTGACTCCATATGAAAAGGATATACTTGAGAGGGTCTATGATGACCTGCAGGACATCCTGAGCCTTGGAGGGGTGAATTCCGGGAAGGACAAAGAATCTGTGCTCATGGAGAATGCATTGATGCTTTTCAACAGGTATCATGCAAGTCTGGAATTATCGTCAACATATCGCATACTTTACTACCTGAAACGTAATTTCCTCGGGCATGATCGTATAAACTCACTCATGCTGGACCCTCATATAGAGGACATTTCCTGTGATGGTATCGAAATACCTGTTTTCATGTATCATACCAAATATCGTAACATAAAGACCAATATTTCATTTGCTGAAGAAGAACTGAACTCTCTTGTCATTAAGCTCTGCCAGAAGAGCGGGAAACATATTTCCATAAGTGAGCCCATGGTTGATGCAACCCTTCCTGATGGTTCCCGCCTTCAGGCAACCCTTGGCAAGGAGATAACCACAAGGGGCAGTTCTTTCACCATCCGTAAGTTCAGGGGTGACCCGATAACCCCTATAGACCTTATCAATTACAATACATGCAGCATCGAAATGATGGCATATTTCTGGCTGGCAATAGAGAACGGTGATTGCGCAATATTTGCAGGTGGAACAGCATCAGGAAAGACCTCGATGCTCAATGCAGTTTCTCTTTTTATTCCTCCTCTTTCCAAAGTCGTTTCCATAGAGGATACCAGGGAGCTCACCCTACATCATGACAACTGGATTGCAGGTGTCACCAGAAAGCCATTGAATGTCAACAGTGCCGGAGAGGTTTCCATGTATGATCTGCTGCGCTCAGCACTGAGACAAAGACCGGAGTACATACTTGTGGGAGAGATAAGGGGTGAAGAGGCATTGACCCTTTTCCAGGCAATATCCACCGGCCATGCAACCTATTCCACCATGCATGCAGGTGATGTGCAGACAGTTGTAAACAGGCTCGACAGTCCTCCGCTCAATGTACCTCATGTCATGCTGCAGTCACTTGATGTACTTAGCATTCAGGTACAGACAATTGTGGGTGACAAAAGGGTACGCAGAACCCAAAGCCTTGTGGAATTTACCGGGATTGACTCAAAGACCGGGTACATACGCATAAATGAACTCTACAGATGGGACCCTGTAAAAGATACTTTCATACGTGCCGGGGATTCATACACACTTAACAAAGTGATGGTCTCAAAAGGCTGGAGTAAGGATAAGCTCAATGAAGAGCTTGACAGAAGGGCTCGTATCCTCAAGTATCTCAGTGATAATAATATGAGGGATTATGTGCGTATATCCCAGGTGGTGCAGGCATATGATGCAAATCCTGAGGATGTTCTCAATGCCCTTGAGAACGATAATCTTGAAGAGATATTAGAACGGATCGTGTAGGTGCCTTTAAATGGATATCATAGATTCTGTTGCACATCTGATATTTGGAAAATATGTGAGAAAGCATATTCACCGGTATGAAGTTCAAAGATCAATGATACGTAAATCCGGCATGGGTGTCCTGATAGACCAATACATTACCCAGGCATATTTTATTTCTTTTTTGTTTGCTTCTCTTGCTGGTATTGCAGGTTTTTTGTTAGGTTATCTTTTCTTGGCCGACCTGGAGCTATACATGCTTGGCATATCCTTTCCTTACCAATGGCTTGAGGTAAATTTTCATCTTCTGCTAAGTATTGTACTAGCCCTAGTTTTTTTCGTTGTTGCGGCATATCTCACTTACTATATATTCATGTCAATACCTGAGGTCCAGGCAAATGTCAGAGCTTCTCTTATAAATCAGTCACTTCCGTACTCAACAGCATATCTTTATGCAATGAGCCGTGGAGGTGGAATGAACCTCCTTGATATAATGAGGTCACTATCAGAGAACTATCATATCTACGGTTCATCTGCAGAAGAAATAGGCTTTATAGTAAAAGACATGGAATATTATGGTACCGATCTTCTGGACGCTCTCGATAAAGCTGGCCAGAGGACCCCTTCTGGCAAGTTCAGGGATTTTCTGGAAGGACTCACTTCTGTTGTCACAAGTGGCGGGGATGTAAGTTCCTATTTTAAGGTCAAGAATGACCAGTATAGGCTGACAGCTACTAAAGAACAAAAGGTATTCTTTGAGACCCTTGGGGTGCTTGCGGAAGTATATATCTCAGCTTTTGTTGCAGGTCCGCTTTTCCTTATAACTATCCTTGTGGTTCTGGGTCTTATTAATCCTGGTTCCGCAAGCATACTTGATTTTGTGGTCTATATCATTATACCCGCAGGTACAGTTGTTTTCCTGATCATTCTGAATTCATTGACCAGTGAAAATCCTAAAATACATGATTATTATGTCGTAGAGAAAAAACTTAATAATTTCTCCCATGTCCCTCTTAAGCATGGGGATAAGAATGAAGAGCAAAAAAGGAGAATGATCAGGTATTATGCTGCACTCACAAGGTTGAAGGATACATTACTTCATCCTTTCAGTCTTTTTAGCAATAATCCCTCTTATGTCTTCTTTATCACGGTACCACTGGCAATAGCTTATGCTTTTTACAGCATGGATGACCATATCAATATTGGTAATGTAATCTATTTCAGGTCATTTGATCCTGCGACCCTGTCCCTGGTCGATGATCATATATTCATCAGTCTTCTCATACTCTTGATACCTTTTGTAATATTCGATGAGATACGCAACTATCGTGTAAAGCAGATAGAATCCAGTATCCCTGATTTCCTGAGCAATCTTGCAAGTATAAATGAGGCAGGTATCCTCCTTGTTGATGCGATCGTTATGAGTATGCACTTAAAGGTGGGTGTATTGCACACAGAGGTAAAGCGCCTTGTCAATGACATATCATGGGGAACAAAGCTGGATGATGCATTGAGGAAATTCGAATATCGCATACGTACTGAAATGACAAGGCGTATAATCACCCTTATCATAAAAGCCAATGAAACAACTAGTGATATAAAAAGCATACTAACAATAGCAGCACATGATGCAGACATGCAGAGGCAGCTAAAGAAAGAGCGTAATGCAGAGATGTTTGTTTATGTTTTCATAATCTACATATCTTTCATGGTCTTTTTATTCATCGTATATATTCTTGCAGCTTATTTCCTTCCGGTCATGCCGGCATCTACAGAAGGTGCATTTACAGGCATGTCTTTGCTACTTGATTTTGACCTGGAAAAATACACGCTTTTATTTTTCCATGCTGCAATGATCCAGGGATTCTTCTCCGGGCTGGTTGCAGGAAAAATGGGCAGTGGAAGCATTAAGTCTGGTATTAAGCATTCGATAATTATGATGTCTATAGCATATCTGCTATTCGCTTTATTCATATGAGGCAAACATGAGCAAACAAATTATGAGGACAATGAGAGGAACTTTCACAGAAGATGATAATGCCGTCTCCGAAGTAATAGGGGAGGTTTTGATGACAGCTATAGCTGTACTGGCATTTTCTGTGATAGCTGCGTTCTTGTTCTCTAATATTGGCGCAGATGAAAGGGTCCATGTAAATGTCGGCGGCTGGGTGGATGTGGAATCTGATACCATCTACATTCGACACACAGGTGGCGAACAGGTGGACCTGGGCAAAGTTCAAGTAATCCTTAACCTGAACGGGACTCGTCAGGATATTTCTCCATCACAGCTTGTACAGCTTTTTGGAGACGATAGCTGGAACCTGGGTGAGACCATTGAGATAGAGACCGATGTCCTCTGGAACACCAGTATCAATGAGGATGATCATGTAGGCATCATACTACTGCAGACAGGCTCGAATATCGTTATAAAGAGCGGTTCTCTCCTTGGTGATGAAATAGTAGTGGGAAACGTTTCAGGATCAAATGGGAATGGTGGACCGCAGTCACCATCTGCAGATCTCACATATATCCCTCAGAATCCAGTTATATATGAAACAGTTGACTTTACGGACCAATCTTCAGATCCAGATGGCATCATTGTTGCCTGGTCGTGGGATTTTGGTGACGGAAATACTTCAACTGACAAGGATCCTTCTCACCAGTACTCTGCTGCGGGGACTTATACTGTATCTCTGACAGTCACAGATGATGATGGGAACACAGATAGTAGTTTCCAAACAGTAACAGTTATTGACACTCCAGGGACCTATGCAGACAGGATAATCCTTAATAAACCTGCAAAGGGAGGTGTCATTAAAGATGGTGGTTATGTCAGTTTTACAAACGATGGGAATTACAGGTATGTCGACATAGATGGTGTAAGGTACGATCTGGATCAAAGTGATTCCATAAAGCTTGAAATCGTTAATGATCAAACGGCAGGGGCAATTTCCATGGATATCGGTAATTCCCAGATATCAACCTTTGATCTGAATGTCAATCTGTACATAAATGGCAATCTGGAAGACACCGGACAGGTCACCAGTATTTATGTCCAGCCTATATCGAATTATTATTCGACTTTAAGATATGAGCTTCCATCGGATAACAGCCAGACATATCTTGAAGCAGATGGTGATATCATAATCAACTGGGAAACCAACGATTCTGCAATCAACATCACAAACATAGGATTTTACAGTCCGGGAAACACTCAGATCAATTTCAATCCTGCAAGCACATATTTTAAATGTAGCGGTTACTACCAGCTCTCATCTTCAGGGCAATCGGGCAATCCTGATACAGCACTACCAGTTCCTGTCTCTTTGTGGAGTTTTAACAGCAGCAATGCACAGGATTATGTGGGTAGCAATGATGGTAGTCGTTCCGGAGCCGGAAACGGAGGGAATTTTGTAGCCGGTATAGCCGGCCAGGCATATGATAGCAATCAGAACCAATACATAACGGTCCCACATAGCTCAGATCTTGACCTCACAGCAGAAGGTTCCGTTGAAGCGTGGGTATACATCCAGAATTACAGGAACTATGCCGGAATTGTGCATAAAGGCCAACAAAACGATCATTCAGATGAAAGCTATAGTCTGCAGTTCGGCGGACCTGGTTTGGGCAATAATAAAAGGATTCTTTTTGCCCTGAACGATGGGGAATTTTCAGCTATATCGAACACAGAACTGGCTACACAATCCTGGTATCATGTTGTAGCCACATGGAATTCGACATCATTGATAATTTATATAAATGGAAGTATTGACAACAGCGTATCAGGTACAGGTATCGCGGCAAATCCATCATCCGGTTCTCTGCAAATCGGGTCACAATTACCAGGGGGAGCTGTTTACGGACTACATGGCCGGCTTGATGAGGTTGCCATCTATGACTATGCACTGAATGCAAATGAAGTACAGCAAAGATACGATCTCTATGCATGATATAAGGAGAAAGGGGAAATGGAAATGAAGATAAGATCAATGATGTCCTGTGAAAATGCCGTATCTGCCGTAATATCGGCTGTGCTTCTCCTTGGGATCATCGTGTCTGTCATAACCGTTGTGAACGTGCAGTATATCCCCGAATGGAAAACGGCTGCTGAGCAATCCCATATGGATGATGTCTTCTATGATATGGCAGGAATGAAGAACGACGTTGACATGCTTTCTGCCTATGTCATGGCAGAGTCTTCAACGGTTCTTTCATTGAGCGTTCCTTTCAGGATGGGGGGAGGGGACCTGCCCGTGTTCAGTACAGGGAGATCCGGTGGCAGGCTGGCGATAAATGATGATTCCTTCAGCATGTATATTGAGGTGACAGGTCAAAACGGTCCTAACAGCAGTGGTACTTTTTTTGCGGACATGGGAACTGTAAGCTATATGTCTTCAAACAACTATTTCGTTGACCAGAAATACCTATATGAGAACGGTGCCCTGATCCTTTCACAGGAAAAGTATTCATTGATGCGTCTTTCTCCTCAGATCAACCTGAGAATGATCGATAATGGTAACAATATCTCCATGGACATCAATTCCATTAATATCAATGGTCCCATAAGAAGCATTTCCAGTAACACTGTTGAAGAGCTGAATATCAGGACTAATAAAAAAGATTCACTGGACTGGGAAGAAGAAGTTTTCACCAGGGTGGAGATTACAGTTGAAAGTTCACACCCATTGGCATGGGAAAAGTTCTTTGACAGGCTGGCAATCGATTCCGGGCTTGATCCACTGGACTATTCGGTATCTGAAGGTGCCAATCCAGCTGTTTTTACCATCATCGAAAATCCTGGAACTTATATAGTGATAAATGCAACAAAGACATCATTGGATGCCAGGCTGAATCTCCTCTCCTGAAAAATGTTCGCATAAACCTATTTCATTTCATTTCATGTGAACGCCTAAGTTATCAATGATGAGATCACATCTTTTACCGGGGATATTGATGATCAGGGAAGCAATGCTTTATGACAGGCTTGAAGATGGAAAGGTGCAGTGTAAACTATGCGCTCACAGATGCAGGATCTTAACGGGAAAGCAGGGATTTTGCAGGGTGCGGGAGAACAGGGAGGGAATCCTTTATACTCTCAATTATAATGTTGTTTCAAGTGAGGCGCTGGATCCCATAGAGAAAAAGCCCTTGTTCCATTTCTATCCGGGGTCCCTTGTATATTCCCTGGGAACCATCGGTTGTAATTTCAGGTGCAAGCACTGTCAGAACTGGACTATATCCCAGATAGGTATGGATGAGGCCAATGCCATTGAGATGAGTGCCCAAATGGCAGTTCAAAGGGCTGTTGCATCCGGGGCAAGGGCCATTGCATGGACATACAATGAGCCTACCATATGGTTTGAGTATACTTATGAATGTGCTAGGCTGGCAAAGGAGGCAGGACTTGCAACTGTGTATGTGACAAATGGTTACATAACCCGGGAAGGACTGGAAATGATAGCCCCGTACCTGGATGCTTTCAGGGTCGATATAAAGGCATTCACAGATGGGTTCTACAGGGAGATAGCAAGTGCTAAACTGGCTCCTGTCCTTGAGTCTGCAAAGCTTGCAAGGGAGATTGGAATGCATGTGGAGGTTGTGAACCTTGTCATACCCACTCTCAATGATTCAATGGAGGAGATAAAGGAAATGACAGTATGGATCCGTGAAAACCTGGGTGAAGACACGCCTGTGCATTTTACCCGTTTCCATCCGTACTACAAATTGCAGGATATCCCAGCCACTCCATTGGAAACCCTTGAAAATGCCTACAATATCGCAAAGGATGCAGGACTTAGGTATGTGTACCTGGGCAATGTTCCCGGCACGGGACATGAGGATACTTTCTGTCCGGAATGCGGGGAGTTAATTATCAAAAGAGGAGCTTTCAGTATTGAGGTTAACAGGCTGACAGACGAACAGCGGTGCCCGCGATGTGGTGAACATATCAGCGTTATCTCGGGGCAATAAGGTCACAGGTTGCTGTTTCCATCAAAAGGCGCTTCATGTAATATTTTGTTTATGTAACTGTCAGAGGTTACACTATATGAATGAACTCTATCATATAACCCCTTTATTTCTAGTGGAACATATATGTTACAGCATATATCATTATCATAATGATGATAGATATTTGTTTTTGCCCGGAAATACGGAATATCAGGGTGAAAATCAGGGAAAAATCAACTATACAATCAAAAGGTTTAAAAGCAATAAATGCATTAGAGAGATTCGCGCGTGAGCGCCATGCTTTGGAGCCGCAATAACTCAGTTGGTAGAGTGTCTGGCTGTTAACCAGAATGTCACAGGTTCGAGCCCTGTTTGCGGCGCTTCAAACTTTTTTCACGTTGGGCCTGTAGCTTAGCCAGGTTAGAGCGCTCGGCTCATAACCGAGCGGTCACCGGTTCGAATCCGGTTAGGCCCATTTTATAATTTTGCAAAAGAATGTCCTATCCTTCTTCCAGGACAGGTGCTTCTATACCTACCTTTATATTATAATCATAAACATCAACGCGATTGTTAATAGCTACCGGAGTGATAAGTCCCTGCACGTTCATCATGAACTCCATGTGGCTTTCTATGGATCTGATATGGTAACTGTTCCTTTGGATAATGTACCTTATACTGTATTCATTAAGACGTTCATTACCTTTAAGCTGCAGACCTGCATTTTCAGCTTCTCTGATAAACGCATTTTTGTCCGGGAAAGCGGTGAGGATGAAATATGCATCTGTCCTTTCCATGCTCAGGTTCGTTGAATTGGCCAGAAGCAGGTTCATGTTAGTCAACTGATCGTAACTTTCCCAGATATTCCGGTTAAGCTCCCTACTTTCCCACGAATGGTCTGCGCTTTTGAAATAGGTTTTACCGTCAACTATTATCATGTCCATCGAATCATCGACTGACCCCAGTCTTACAGCCATTTTTTCGTTCAGGTAATCCACAGAACCATTCCCCCGGATAAGGGTGAAATATTCCCCCATCATTGAGATATTACTGTGGATATCGAACCGGTAGGAATTGACATCAGCAGAAGCAGAGAGTGTCTTGCCTGCAAGTGTGCGGGCATCGTTCACTTCCCTGTGCTCTACATAATAGACCGCAAAAAAGATCAATAAACAGGCGAGTCCCAGAGCAACAAGCAGCTGCCTGTCTATTCCTTTTCTGTTGTTCAATGCCATAAGGCTCATTTCCTGTTCCGTTGTTTTTTAATATGGGCCTGAGTTTCATCTTTTTCTTCCGTAGAGCCCAACGTAGACAAGCAAGACTATAATGCCTGTAATTATTCCGGCAAGCACAATCCAGAATAAGGCGGAATCAGGCTTATCCTGTTCCTGGGGTACTTCATCTATATCAGTGTACTCTTTTTTAGTATCATCCGTTAAATCTTCAGCAATATCCACACCTTTTATCTCATCTTCCGGGAATGTCCGCAATGGTATCAATGGGTCCAGCGCGTCCGGATCAAGTGAATCGATGATTCCGTCCCCGTCCGTGTCGGGATTGAAAGGATCAGTGCCAAGCCTGTACTCCACGACATTGGGCAACCCGTCCAGGTCTGAATCAAGAGGGCCGGATGACCCTGTTGTCTTTCCTGCAAGGGCAAATCTGGAGAGATGTGGGACCTTTGCCCACACATAGCCTGCGTATCTCTCACCGTATAGCTCAACATCACCTGTATGGACTCCGGTATTGGAGAGCTTTATCCATTTGCGTGTGTCCTCGTTGAAATAGTAGACACACAATGTTTTCTCATCTATGTCGTTAGGGTCGGACGTGTCACCGTCACCATTCCTGTCCAGTTCACCGGCTCGATAGTAGATTTTCAGCAGAGTGCTGTTCATTATACTGCCAGTAGTATTCTGTATATTCTCACTGACCTCTATGTCAAAATACTTTCCAAGAGCGTATTCTCCGGATGCCAGTCCGGATCTTGTGGATAGCGGGACCGGTGGAGAGGTGGCCCTCCTTAGTTCTATCCATGGAGTGACATTTGCATCAAGGACAACACCGGCCGACAGATCAGTTCTTTTTATGGAATCAGCAGATTCTACAAGGAAAATATCCTTCGCTGCCATGTATTCCACCAGGACAGAACTGGTTGTGGTGGTGACCTGTTTGCTTCTGAAAGTGTCCAGTATCCTGCAGTAGTCATACATGTAAGGCACTGAAAGCATTATCACTGTTTGGGTCTCATTCCATACCCCATACCTGACGGCCATTCTTTCATGATCTGATGTGATCATATTTGAGAGTAATTCACCATCGTCGCCCAGCACATCATAGGTGATCTTTCCTGCAGTGCCATTTACAGTTCCTGGTCTTCCAAGCAGCAGGATGTAGGGTTCATGATAATGATCTGCCAGAAGTTCATCTGCAGAACAGGCAGTTATGTTCGTATACCTGCTCAAAGAATCCAGCAGTTCTTCATTGGCTTCGGTCATATCATAAGCCACAGTGATGTTCCTGACATTTGTTACAAAAGAATCCATGTCAAGTGAATCTATGAGATTATCACCATCCGTATCCTCAAGTAATGGGTTTGTGCCGAGGATTATTTCCTGATGATCTGTCAATCCGTCATTGTCCGTATCTGCTGAAAGGGGATTTGTTTTCAGTCCCAGTTCCTCAAAGTCTGTGAGACCATCATTATCAGTATCCTCTGAGAGAGGATCGGTTCCGGTGCCATGCACCTCATGTCCATCCTCAAGTCCGTCTTTGTCGCTGTCAGGGTCAAGCGGATCTGTACCGTAGACCCATTCAAGATAGTCGAAAAGGCCGTCATCATCGGAATCCGGCTTGAGCGGATTGGAGCCAAACTCATATTCCTGAAGATCTGTAATGCCATCATTATCCGTATCTACATTATTTGGATCTGTGGATAGGAGATATTCGGTCAGATCATCCAGACCGTCACCGTCGGTATCCGGATTAAAGGGACTGCTGCCAAAGAATATCTCGGTTCCATCGTCAAGTCCCTCTCCATCAGTATCGTAATTCTTCGGGTCGGTGCCAAGAATGTACTCTACATAATCACCAAGCCCATCGCCATCAGTATCAGGGTTAAGGGGGTCAGTCATTGTGATGTAACATTCGGTGTGGTCATCAAGGCCGTCAAAATCACTGTCCCTGAATCCCGGGTTGCTGGTCACATGGATCTTGTGGGTGCCTGTGGAATTGGTAATTTCCACATACCAGCCTATCTGTTCGTTCACATCTATGAGGCTGTCCCTGTCCCTGTCCTCTCCGAAAGGTTCCCAGCCCTCTTTTTCAGGATAATCATGGGTGTCGATTATTCCTATGACCTCCCTCTCTTCTTCGGGGGGAACCTGCTGGGATATGTTCCATGTCTGATAGAAGCGTAGCTTAAAGATACCCATGCTGTTAGATGCATTGAACCAGATTGTGGAAGAGTCAAAAGTCTCAGTGCCTATGGCAGGTGTCCCATTATATATTTCCTCATGTACCGTGGAATTATCCAGGCTCACAAACAGCCAGCATCTTGCAGGCGTACCTGTTATATTGGCAGCCGTGTCTTCCTTACCTGTCAGAGTGTAATCTATCACGGCTGTGATATTTGTGTCAGGATCGGTCTTTATACTGCTTCCCATTTCGTTCATGTCCACATTGCTGATATATGCTTTTGCGACGAAGTCAGGATCATCTGCATCCGGGATACCATTACCATTGGTATCCTCTGACCTGGGGTTGAGGCCTTTGAGGAATTCACTGAAGTCACTCAGGCCGTCGTCATCGGTATCCTGTTTCAGGGGGCTGGACCACACATGCTGTGTAAATGTCTCTCCATGGAACTCGAATTCTATCTCCCATCCATTATGTTCTACAAAGTCGCTGAGTCCGTCCCCATCGGTGTCCCAGTTGAGAGGATCATAACCATAGCGCAGCTCAAGTCCGTCATCAAGTCCGTCCCCATCGCTATCTTTGTTGACCGGAGAGGTGCCATATTCTATTTCGTAGCCATCAGAGAGTCCATCATTATCAGTATCCCACCTGAGGGTTGATGTGCCATAGCGCAGTTCATCCTGGTTGAGAACGCCGTCACCGTCAATGTCATTTGAGGATATGGCCTTCCACAGTACAAAGCTTTCTATATCCGCAGGCATGACATCGAAATAGAGAGTAGACGGGTCTGAATCGGATGTTCCCGTATTGCTCTTTTCGCTGCAGTGCCAGCCAAAGAACCACCAGCATTTATCATAGTATACCCGGTAGTCCGAGTTCAGCCAGAACCTGAAAGGGAAGTTGATCGCGGCTTCTGGCTCGATCCATAGCTTTGCTTCATATTCTGTTTCTTTTTTCCGGCTATTGTCATAATAAACAGTTGCTCCTTCAGTGGTATTACTGCTGCCTGTAAGCGTGTAAGCGGAGCTGTACCTGTATTGGGGCTTTATATAACTATTCTGAATATTTGTGAATGAGCCACGTGATGTTCTTGTAATGATGCCCCTGAACTGGCTTTCTAGCTCTATGCGGTCACCTTCTGTAAGGCCGTTGTCAGTATGATCGATAACATTCACGGAAGTATCCAGCATCTTCAGGTCGGCTTCGGTCTTGATCCTTACGTCTGTGAAAAGGCCGATAAGCCATTCAAAGAGCATCTGCGACCAGCCTTTACCGAATATCCATCCGAATATAAGGTCTGAAAGAGCAACAATTGCCGCAATGGCCCAACCGACCACAGGTATCAGGGATATGGCCCACAAAGCCACAGCATACAACACCATAAGTATGGCATACAGGGTGCCGACGAATATCCCATATCCTGACCAGCCTTCGCTGGCTGCTATTGACCAGAATGCATAGAAAGCTATGGCACCAACAACAACCCATGCGATAGCTCCAAGAACGGTGGTAGTCCGGTTAACGGCTCCCATGAAACCATTGCGTATCTTTGTGACCGACTCTGTCATTGCTTTCATGAGTTTCCAGTTAGTCTGGCCTGCTATCGGTGCAAGGGGTTCCAGTTTTGTGAAAGTGATGAAGGAATAGAGCGCAGTTCCACCTATCACAAGGTTACAAACAAGGTCGATTGCAGCTATTCCATAACTGTCAATGGTATCAAGGACCTCATTGCCTTCAGGGAAGCTGAAATCGGTTTCAACAGTTCCTACTTTAGTGACAGTGGATTCACCTGTCTCCCAGGCTATCATCAGGTTCATGAAGGTTGTAAGTGTCAGCTCATCAAGCCCGCCGGCCTGTCCCCATTGCCTAACTTCTTCCAGCATATCCTCTGTAGTGATAGCTGTGGCCGTATCTGTGTCATACCAGCTCATCTTCATGCTTTTTGTGCTTATCAAGGGTCGTTCCTTAAGCATGATATCAAAAGTGTTCCCTGTGATATATGAAAGCGCAGCAACATCATCCATTGCAATGTAACGGAAATCGTCTTTAAATACCCCGATGACAGGCAGGATCGTGCCTGCAGGCAGGGATGATAGTATATCAGGGGTCAATTCACCGCTTATCTTTGCCAGGGCTTCATCCTGGTGGCTGGCAGAACCGGTTTCATAACTGATGGTTACATTGTATTCATCCTGTATATTTTGGGACATCTGTTCAAGAGATGTCTGTTCTCTCAAGAACGCATAGGAAAGGACAAAACCGGCTTCAAAGGTGCGTTCCCTGTCTTCACTGAAGAACAGGCCGAAATCCGAACCATAGTTCTCCTCAACATTAAATCCTGTGAGCATGAATCTGTCATTATACTTTGCTAGGGTTGTTGATACGGATTCATATTCATGGATGGTCAGGGTAAATGATTCCCAGTCCTTCCTTTCATCCTTATTGGCAACGATTCCCCCTCCTCCTCCACCTTCTGCAGAAACGTACTGGCTGTTACCTGCTCTCAAGGCGATCCTGTCATTTTCCAGATCCTGCAGCTCAAAGATCTCCCAATTTCCGATCTCTGTGCTGTTTGCTACCAGTTCTTCTCCTCCGCCATTTGCAGCATATACGTATTTTCCATCAGAGGTTTTGAGTGCTACCTTATTATTGTTGATGTAAACGAGCTCCAATATCTCATCATCTGTAACTGAAGAGCTTCTGGCAACAAGTTCTGATGTTGTCCCGTCCACTGAAACATACTGTCCCTTGTATGTTCTCAAAGATACCTTCTTTGGCCTGTCGGTCTCTCCGATCGCCATCCAGGTGAGTTCTGCCTTTGTGTGTGTATCCATGGCGGAATCACCGGGATAGAACATTCGACCGTTAAGGGCAACAGTTTTTCCGAAGTCCTTCACAGGTGAGAGAGGGACGTATGCCTTACCTAAGGTTACAGTAATGCCGTAATCCTCAAGAGCGGAAGTATCTGAGGCGATGCCGCCCACAAGTTCTATTTCCCACAGCTGCTGGTTATCTTCCCGGGATGTGTTCTGGATCATGGTCTTGCTGGCATCGGGATACACTTCAAGGTATTTCCCGCTGTGTCTGGCAGCAAGTCTGTAATGTCCTTCGCTGTTCAGTTCAAGTTTCCACAGCTGATGGTCCTCTCCGGTGTAGTTGCCTGCTGTGAGATTTGCCATATCTTCCTGGCTGGCGTTGAATACCTCCAGGCATTTACCACTTTCAGCTGAAATTATACTGTAATAGCTCCCTTCAACCTGCTCCAGCCTCCATATCTGATAGGCGTTGCCGGTGTAATTACCTGTGGTAACATTTACGTGTCCTTTCTGGCTTACATTCAGCTGCAGGTATTCCCCACTGTCCACAGAAACTATCTTAGCGTCTACAGGTACGGTGAGTTCAAGCATTGGTGTTACGGTGACATCATTCTTTGAATCGTCAAGGTCTTTCATCGTGCCATGTGCATCATCGGGCCAGTCCCAGCTCTGGGAAAGCAGGTCAAGGTGTTTGGGATTTTCAGGTCGTACCTGGAAGCTAAGGTAAGTGGGGTTGCCGTTGCTTGTAATGTTGAATTCAAAACTATCACTGATAACGGATCTTGAGAAAGGTGAAAGGTCCAGGGCATCGATAACACCATCGTTGTCGTTGTCAAGGTCCCAGGCATTAGGAATTCCGTCACCGTCCAGGTCCGGATGGACGCCAGTTACCTCATAATAATCAATAAGTCCGTCGTTGTTGGAATCCGGTTCAAGCGGGTCAAGTCCATGCTCTATCTCAAAAAGGTCATTAAGTCCGTCAAAATCGGAATCCGGATTATGTGGATCTGTTCCAAGCACCGTTTCAATGGAATCGGGTATTCCGTCCCCGTCACTGTCAGGACCATATTTTTCAAGGCTCATGTCTATATCTGACAGGTCGGTTGCAAGGGTCACAGGTCCGGATAGGGAGCCATCCCCGTCACTTTCAATAGGTATGGCAGCCATCAAAGCATCAGGATCAAGGCCTGTGTCCCGCTGGTTGGCAAAGGCGATGGATTGTGCCACGGCATTGAGCGCGTAAACATCAAAAGGAGATATGGATTCGGGTTCACCGGTGTTATTGTAATATTCTTCATTGCTGGCTGCAGCTAACGCCGGGAACATACATGCTCCTATCAATAGTAGAATTGCAAATAATGCAAAAGACTGAAGTACTGCTTTGCAATGGATACTAACCGAACTGACCATTCTGTTAGTCACGAAGTAAAAACCAACCCCTATTTCAACATTATATTCTTTTGCTCCTTAAAGAGTATTTGAACTTAAGTTATAAATACCCATTGAATAAATTTTAATTGTTAATCCTATTATATATAATAATACAGATACGTTATGATTTCAGGTTAATATCCGGATAAATATTTTCTTAATATCCATGTATGTATAGCATATGCTACAACAATCGTCTCTTACAACAGTTTCGTATTTATCCTGATGATCCTGTCATCGCCGTCAATTGTCCTTCCTCTTCCGTCCCGGTTATTTGTGAGCATGTAGAGATTACCATCAGGACCGGCAACAACATCCCTCAGTCTTCCAAACTCATCTGCAAAATGCTCATGCAGCTCTACAGAGATACTTTCATCTTCCAGGACCAATACTTCAGCTTCATAAAGGGTCTGGCCACGCAGCCCTGTAAAGAATACTGATCCCTTAAGATACGACATTCCAGAGGGTGCCCAGGTGTTCCAGCCGCTATGGATGACAGGTGATTCCATACTTTCAGCAGTATCATCACCGGTGATCACAGGCCATCCGTAGTTCTTCCCTGGCTTTATAATGTTAAGCTCGTCCCTTGCAGTAGGCCCATGCTCGGTTGCCCATAGTCTTCCATGTTCATCCCAGGCAATTCCCTGAGGGTTACGATGGCCGAAACTGTAGACCGGGGAATTATGCAGGGGATTGTCTTCAGGGATGCTACCGGAATCTGTCAGGCGGAGTATCTTCCCGGCAAGTGAAGCAGTATCCTGTGCCAGGGAAGGCTCGCCGGCATCCCCGGTGCAGACGTACAAAAGACCATCAGGTCCGAACCGGATCCTGCCACCGTTGTGTATCCTGCCCGCCGGGATGAGGTCAATGACAATCTCCTGGCCGGTCAGTTCCCGGTCAGCTGTGGTATACCTTACAACCCTGTTGTAAAGGCGTTCTCCATTCCTGTAGGTATAATACAGGTAAATGAATTGATTATCTTCAAATTCAGGATGCACGGCAATACCAAGCAACCCTCCCTCGCCCAGGTTAGTAACATCATCCAGGGTTGCCAGGGGAAGAGGAAGCAATCCCTCTTTATCGTCTATAAGGCGCACTTTTCCAGGTCTTTCAGTGAAGATGATACTTCCGTCAGGAAGGAAATCAAGGGCCCAGGGTATCTCCAGGTCATCAGCAAGCACCGATACACGGGGATATTCATTGTCTGGTGTGGAAAGTCCGTCAGCCTGTGGCAGGTCATGATCTCTCTGGGAGCCAAGACAGCCCGAGGTGAACAGGGCAAGAGCCAGCATCATAATGAGCAATGCAAGCAATAAAAAAGCGAATGCTGACCGGTTATCTGCAAGGCGTATCTTTAACATGCTCTCCCCATACAAAGAATGCTGCCACATTATATAAGAGTCACACTACATTTGCAACACTTGACACAAGGACCAATAGATAAAATGATTAAGTATTGATGAAAATATATGAAGGGATATGGGTGATTCTGTGCTAAGATCTGAGAAGGATACTCTGGGAGTGGTGGAGATACCGGATGATGTTTATTATGGTCCGCAGACCGCAAGAGCCCTTGCTAATTTTAAGGTTAGCGGTGAGCGTCTTCCCGCCGAGTTCATAAGGGCCCAGGCAGCTGTAAAAATGGCATCTGCAAAGACGAACATGGAACTGGGTAAGCTTGATCCTCTTATCGGCAGCTCAATAGTAAAAGCTGCATCTGAAGTCAGGACAGGTGATCTTGTGGAGCATTTCGTGGTCGATGTTTTCCAGTCAGGTGCAGGCACTTCCCAGAATATGAATGCAAACGAGGTGATTGCCAACCGGGCACTTGAGATAATGGGACATGAAAGAGGGCGATATGATATCATCCATCCCAACGACCATGTGAACATGTCCCAGTCCTCTAATGATACTATCCACACAGCTATGCATATAGCGGCGGTGGAAAGCCTGAAAGGGGACCTTTTGCCTGTGATAGGTGAACTCCTGGGACTTCTCAATGCCAGGTCCTCTGAGTTCATGCAGGTGGTCAAGGCAGGAAGGACACATCTGCAGGATGCTGTTCCATTGACACTGGGCCAGGAGTTCAGCGCATATGCCAGGATGGTGGAACTTGACAGGGAACGCATTGTCGCATCCATGGATGGCCTGCTTGAGCTGAACATGGGCGGAACTGCTGTGGGCACCGGATTGAATGCACCTGCAGGTTTTCCGGCCATCGCCATCAGGGAGATGAGGTCAATAACAGGGACAGAGTTCAGGCTTGCCGAAAATGCCTTTGAGGCCACCCAGGGTGCCGGTGCTATCCTGGCATGTTCTTCCGCGCTCAGGGGTCTTGCTGTAAGCCTCACGAAGATAGCAAATGATATCCGTCTTCTTTCAAGTGGCCCAAGGGCAGGGCTGGGGGAAGTTAAACTGAAGGCTGTGCAACCGGGATCCTCTATAATGCCGGGTAAGGTCAATCCTGTAATGGCCGAAATGCTCAATATGGCCTGCTTTCAGGTGATTGGCAACGATGCAGCAATAATGATGGCTGCACAGGCAGGGCAGCTTGACCTGAATGTATTCACTCCGCTTATGGCGCACAATCTTCTCAGGTCTGTCAGGATACTTACAGGCGCTATCGCTTCATTTAACAGCAGATGCCTTGATCATCTGTCTGCTGACACAAAACGGTGTGAGGAACTTGCAGCTTCCAGTCTTGCACTGGTGACATCACTTGCTCCTGTTATTGGTTATGAGGAAGCTGCACAGATAGCTTACAGGGCACACAGGGAGAACCGTTCTATCAGGGAAATAGTTGTACAAATGGGTATTCTCCCGGATGAGATGATCTGGGAACTGCTGGATCCTATCAAACTTACAGGGGTTGAAAATGACAGAGATAACGTTAGATAATGATCTGGTCAGCCATGATATAATCGTCATCGGTGCCGGGCTTGCAGGGCTCAGGGCAGCAATTGAGATACATGATATGGGAATGAATGTTGCAGTTATCTCAAAAGTACATCCCATCCGCAGTCATTCAGGGGCTGCACAGGGTGGCATCAATGCATCTCTTGGATCGGATGATAGCTGGGAGGCACATGCCTTTGATACCATAAAGGGCAGTGATTATCTTGCTGACCAGGACACGGTGGAGGTGCTTTGTAAAGAAGCTCCTGAGAGGGTCATTGAAATGGAGAACTGGGGATGTAACTTCTCACGCCGGGAAAATGGAAGGGTAGCCCAGCGTCCCTTTGGCGGAGCAGGGTTCCCGAGGACATGTTTTGCAGGGGATAGAACAGGGCACAATCTTTTACATACGCTGTACGAGCAGGTCATAAAGCGTAATATCAGAATATACAGTGAGTGGTTCGTGACGAAACTGCTTGTCGGTAAAGGCAGGTGTTTGGGCTGTGTTGCAATGAACATGGCCGATTCGAAGATCGTTGCCTTCAGGTCAGAGGCAACCATTCTTGCAACCGGTGGATACGGAAGAATATACCAGCGGTCCACAAACGCCATAATCAACAGGGGTCACGGTATCAGCCTGGCATACAATGCCGGTGTTCCTCTTGAGGATATGGAATTCGTACAGTTCCACCCAACAACTCTTTTTGGAACGAATATCCTGATCACAGAAGGAGCACGCGGAGAGGGCGGATACCTTTTGAACAAGGACAATGAGCGCTTCATGGAAAGATATGCAAAAGACACCATGGAGCTTGCACCCAGGGATATTGTTGCCAGGGCCATTCAGAAGGAAGTCGATGAAGGACGGGGATTTCCCGGTGGTTTTGTTCATCTTGACCTGAGACATCTTGGAAAGGATAGAATAGATAAGCGCCTTGCCGGGATACGGCAGATATCAGTGGACTTTGCAGGCATAGACCCTGTCAAAAAACCCATACCTGTGCAGCCGGGGCAGCATTATTCAATGGGTGGGGTCAGCTCTGACATAAATGGAAGGACCCCGATGACAGGTCTTTATGCCATAGGCGAGTGTGCATGCATAAGCGTTCACGGGGCTAACAGGCTGGGTGGGAATTCACTTCTTGATACGGTTGTTTTTGGAAGACGGGCGGGGGCTGCTGCAGTTGAGCATGTGCGCTTGTCAGGGAGAGAAGACGAGGACGTATCCCTGGATGTATCCGGGAAGATGAAAAGAGATGAAGAAAAGGAAATAGGGGATCTGATGACTGGTGAAGGGGAAAGCTTTGCCACTATAAGGGATGAACTGCAGTCTGTCATGCAGCAATATGCGGGAATATTCAGGAACAGGCAGGGTCTGGAACATGCACTGGAAGAGATAAGCAAGCTTAAAAAGAGAGCTTCAAAGCTTAAGGTCAAAAGCCGGGTCAAAGTCTTTAATCTGGAACTGATGAATGCTCTTGAACTGAAAGGTATGCTTGAACTTGGACATGTCATAATAATGGGTGCACTTGCAAGGGAAGAGAGCAGAGGTGCACATTACCGTACCGATCACCTTGAAAGGGATGATGAGAACTGGCTTAAGCATACCCTTGCGTATAAGGATGAAGAACCCCGCCTTGAGTACAAAGCAGTGAATATCGGCATGTTCCAGCCACAAAAGAGGGAATACTGATGGTAAGGATCACTATTCTAAGGCAGGAAGGGGACCGAAAATGGTATGATACCTTTGAGGTTGAGGAAAGGCCCGGGATGACCGTGCTGGAGGCATTGTTCCAGGTCCAGGAAAGACTGGATGGCAGCCTGTGTTTCAGGTATTCGTGCAGGGGTGCTGTGTGCGGAAGCTGTGCGATGCTCATAAACCGAAGGCCTGGTCTTGCGTGCAGGACCCAGTTGTCAGATGTCAAAGGTGAGGTGATCGACCAGTCCGATAAGCACCGGGTCCTTCTCAAAAAAGGTTCGCAGGATCCGAAGAAGGAAGAGGTCCTTGTGGAACCTCTCCCTAACCTGAAGGTTATCAGGGACCTTGTAGTTGACATGGAACATTTTTACAGGCTTGTGGATTCTATCAAACCCTGGATAAACATACCTGACGATAAGTCCCCTCAAGAGAATATCATTGATCCTGAGCTGCAGATGCAGATCGGTAGATACACAAATTGCATACTCTGCTCCACATGCCATGGAAGCTGCCCGGCAGCTGCAAGGAACGGGAAGTATCTGGGGCCTGCGGCACTGGCAAAAGCATGGCGTTTTTATCTGGACCCGCGCAGCAATAAAGAGGATCTTGCAGACCTTCTGTCACGGGTGGATTCAAAAGAAGGCATATGGGGATGTGATGTAGTTTATAACTGTGTGAGCGTTTGTCCCAGAAAAGTCCCTCCGACAACTGCTATTCTGAAACTCCGGGATGTTTTGGAAAAGGAATGATCCCTGGGTTCCGTTAATTATAGAAGGGACACATATCAGTTTGGGAAGAATTCATCCTATGTCCGGCCTATATTTATTGTCTCTGTAGAAAAGCTATTCTAAATAATTTGTGAACCTCACATAAACGCAGATGCACACAGATATTGGTTTTTATCATCTTGCGTTACCTGCTCCTGCTACACCACTGTTTAGCAGGCACTCAACTCCGTAGGAGGTGAGTGTATCCGTTTTCATCTGTGGTTCATTCATAAAGAAAGGATTTTTGCAGAGGCCCTATCATCTCTATAATTATGTTCCGGAACAATGTTTCTCAAGCCTTTAACAGCTGCCATACTTACTATATAATGGGGAGTTATTTTGAATCTTTTCAGGGTAGAAGGGCTTGTTTACAGCAATGTATTATCATGGCATGTGAATATAAGGGATTTTTGTTATGATATCCGTTATATCCTTTTTTTCTATGTGCTCGGTGATCTGCTGACAACTTTCTTTGCCATTGAAACGGGCATTGGATATGAGGCAAATTTCATAATTGCCAGTTTAATTGATATCTATGGTTTTATGGTAGTAGCTGTGATCAAGCTAATTTTCCTGTTTCTCTTATTCATTGAATATACCTATCTTACTAACATGGGCCACAATGCTCTATGGGTTCTGGGGAGGCAGATCATTTCTTTTATGGGCCTGATAATAGTGGTAAATAACATGCTTGTGATCTATGGGATTGGCAGTCCTTTGCAATTAATGTGCGCAGCTATGGGTCTCTTCTGAAAGTCTGCCGGGATCGACTCGTTTAAGAATGGCTGCAGAGAAGGCCACTGATATCAGGCAGATGGTAGGCATTATGAATATAACAGGGATCACATTCTCTCCTGCATTGGCCATGAATATTATCTTGGAAGTCAGGGCAGCCATCAGTATTGACAGGAATATAAGATATATCGTTGTGAAGAGGTAACCGTAACTGTTCTTTTTTACTGCAAGTACTCCTGAAACAATTGCTGTGGGCAACAGCAGGCCCAGGTCAAATCCCTGGACTATCAATGTTGTATAATGCTGGAGTTGTTCTGGATAGACAGAACCATCCAGAAGCGGAGGAACGATAATACTCAGCCATAATGATGCTACCATCAGGCTGTTGAGCACAAGGAATATGCCTGCATATTGGAGCAGTCTCTGTGAGCAGAACAGTTTGCCGATATTTACAGGCTCAAACGAGGAAAAAGTGAGCATGAAAGCGAAGAAGGATAAGCATAGCAAGAGCACGTAACAGAGGAACAAAGAATTGTACATGCCCATGGCAGTGTAGAAGAGAGAGGTCACCAAAAAATACATAAGTGTCCCGGATAAGAGCAGCTGTCCTTTAATGCTATTCTTTACGAAAAAAAAGGATCCGATAAGCAACAGTGGAATCCCTATGAAAAGGGTAACGTAGTCCTGTGCAATTCCCTGGATGGCCACATCCGCGGACATATGCTGGTAGATGCCTTTACCGTAAATGGTGATGTCATCTCCGCGAATGCTTGTATACTCATATTGCCCGGGTCCATCATCTGATGTTATCCCCATAACAGTGGCAAATCCTGAAAGGACGGTTATCATTAATACGAGGATTAGGATCGATCTGCTATTATTCATGGAGTCTCAAATGATATGAAGGCACTATGTACAGTCTGACAGAGTGTGGAATCTCCAATACCATGCTTTGATATTTCTATCATTCTGTATGTTGTTACAGGCTTGATATCAAGTGTCAGAAGTATCAGGGTTTGTTATCCATCCCGGGGACGATATTTCACATAAATCCAAGTACTCTGGCAAGTATTAATATTATCAGTATTCCCAACACTATAAGTATAACATCTTTGAACATTCCTTTCTGGGTAGTGCACTTACCTTTATTTGCCATTGTTCTCCTCTTCAGTGTCCTTTTCAATATGATTGCTTTTTTTATTTTTCATATATCAGATAGTTAGGTCCTATTTTAGGTATCTATTGACTATATACTTTATCAATCGTGTTTTTAATTGCTCTGTAGAAAAGCTATTATCAATAATCTGTGGACCGCAGATACACTCAACTCCGCAGGAGGTGAGTGTATTCGTATTTATCTGTGGTTTATTAATAAAGAAAGCATTTCTAAAGAGCCCTTTTAATGACGGCTTTTGTAAACTGATCATCTTTCACATAAGTTGAATGGATTGCACTCATGGGATGAACTGTGCTGCTTTTAACTGAATGGTGTGATCTTCATTTACCTCTCCTCCCCGCCACCGCAGCGATCAAAGCAAACACCGCAAGCAAGATCGTAAATCCAGACGCTGATGCAGAGTCACCATCATCCGATGGAACAATGTCAGAACCCGATGGTTTTTCCGCACCCTCGTAGTATTCATTTGAAATTGTGACGTAGGCGGCAGTGAAAGTGCCACTTGTAATTGTTTTTGCAGTATCCAAGTCTGTCATTTGGTAGTAAAAGTTAATGGGTGTACTACCTCCGGCCCATTCATCGTTGGGCGCCACTGTCCATTCAAATATTCTTGTTTCGTTTGCTTCTATTGTTCCGTGTTTACCTTCTCCCAAACGTGATGTGGGTCCTTCTATTATATCAAAATCGTTTTCTTCAATAGAAGTTAACATTACTGAGAGGTAATTCTTTTTATAGCATGTCACTTCAAATCTGAGAGCGAAAGGCTCCCCAATTTTTAAAAGTGGTTTTGGAGTGACTGGGTTTAGTGAGCCTGTTATCAAAACATCATTATAGTAATAGTCGAGTGTGCCATGTGGACTTTTTGCTGATGCAAATGTTGAAAACATTATAATTAAGAATATTGTACAAACAAAAATCATTTTTGAATTCATATTATTTCCTCAAATTTGTAATTCAAAATTGTCATAGGCAATAGACCTTTCATCCCTTTCTCCAACTTTATCCCCAACACCTTTTGGCCCCGGTCCAACTACAGTGGCTGCATATCCAGAAAAACCAAACTTAATTGGCTGATTTCGACCAACAACAATCAAACTTCCACCAATATCTGTTTTCGTTGGATGAAAAACATATCCATCTTTACGAATGTAAACCTGCGCATCATGCCCGAAATACGGATTGAATAAACATTCATTATCATTATCTATTACTTTGAACGTTTTGTACATGCCTTTTACATCATATTCCCACACATTCACGGTACATACCCAGTGCGGCGGGATTACCGGCAGGCCTGCTGGTACCAGTTTCATCGATCTTTGTAGCCTTTTTTCCATCTGGTCTGCCAGGTTTCCTGTCAGTTTATCTGTGGAGTCATCAAGCATTTTCTGCAATTCAGAATTGATGTTCTCAAAGCACTGGTCGATGGTTTCCTGGCAGATATTTACGGCTTCTGAGACCCCATCAGCTATACCTATACCAAGGTCTGCTTTGAGGCGGTACAGGGCAACATCCATCTCATTGGAGGATATCGTTGGATTTTCATTTTTTATCTTTTCACTTATAAGGATCATCAATTCATCCTGAAGTGTGCCTTCGCCAACCTTGCTTATAAGTTCATCATCGGAAAGATCATTCAGATAAGCTGATGTTATCAGGCGGACATCAGAATTGCTTATCCACATGCTAAGGACCGGGTCCTTTGCAACTTCATTGGCAAGCATAACAGGAACCTGCTGCCTGATACTTGTACTATATTCATGTGTCATTATTGCCCGGTTCTGTTCAATTACAGCAGTATCTACTGATATGCCGCCCATGGCAAGTTCTGCACTTCTGGAATCCAGATCCTTCAAAAGTGAATCAATCTCCCCGTTCATGTCCGAGATACTCTGGCTCATGGACTGCGAGATGGCATCTTTCAGGGGCGCTGAAGCCTCTGAGAGCATTTCTGCAATACTGTCCCCTATCCCTGTGGAAAAGACACAGACATTCCTTACTCCTAGTGGATATATAGTCAATCCACTGAACTCATCCTCCCACCTATACTGGCCCTGCATGTCAAAATCAGGGTCATGGTAGAGATAATCGGGGTACTGGTCAACTACGATGGTCATATTCTCTGTCCAGCTGTACTTGCTGCCGGGAAGACCAACGACCTCCATTGTTTCGATTATGCCCATCTGGGCTGCAAGGGCGGTGGATGCCATATCCATGGCGGGATTGTTGAAGAGCACATCTGTGGAGACCTTATTCTTTACAAGACCTAGAATGGAATGGCCCTGTTCTCTTGTGAAGGATTCGTCGATGTGGTCAGTGAAGGAATCACCGATATCCTGGTTGCGCTCCCGGAGCTCTTTGAGCAGGCGCTGGTAAGCCTCGTTCTTTGCGATGGCACGGGCGGCGTCGCTGCTTGTGTTAAACTCCGGGCCGTTCATATATCTGGCCTGTTTTATGAAAGATTCGCGTTTTGTCCTGTCTGCCATCTCACCGGCAAGATCAAGTGATGCCTCCTGTATCATGCGTGTGGGGTCCCTGCCAAGGTTCTCTCCCAGCAGTGATACTTCCCTTGTGGGATTATCGGCATTGATAGCAGTGAACATCTCTTCCATTTCCCCTGCCATTTCCGGCAGGAGCCATTCCGGGATATCGCAATGGACCCTGGTAGGGGGAAGAAGCGTGCCATTGTTGTAGCTGTAATACTCCTTCTCTATTATGAGCAGTCTGTCACTGACCTGCTCTGCACGGTACTTATCAGCAGCATCGCTGCAGCCAGGGTCATGCTCAGGTGAACCATTCACAATGACAGTGGATGATCTGTAATCATTCGAACTTCCTGGATCATATGTATCATCAAGGCCAGAATAACCGCCCGATGGCAGGTACTGGTGATAGACTATACTCATATCCTCCGTCTCGTTCCTGGAGTGGATGATGGTTCCACTGTCCACAAGCGGATATCCCCTCAGTGAACCGGAGGAGTCTCCTGAGAAGAAGTTCCAGTGACCTGCGCCTTCTGCAGAAGCTGTATAGGTCTTAAAAGACCAGTGATAGTTGTAGGATATATCCCATCTTGTCTTTACCTTGAACCTTACATTATATGTTACCTTCCAGTCAAAGCTGCGGTCCTCACGGAGCAGGTAATCATCCACACGTTGTAAATCCCGTATCCTGTCATTGCCCAGGTAATCATAGCTGACATCCACGCTTTCAATTGTGATATCAGTGGATATATGATCCACATCAACACCCGTGAAATACCATCTTTTTGAGGATGCATCCACACCGGCAATGTGGTCTACTTCAAGAATGCCATTGAACTCATGATCCTCTCCCAGGGCACAGGTATGTGAGAAAGAGACCGGGTGATAACTTGTCCATTCAATGTTCTTCTTATTCTTTGATGATGCTCTCTCATATGAGATCGGACCACAGCTTGCAGGACCTGTAATCAATCCATAAGGTACGGCCTCCCTGAAACCATCCCTGAGGACCTGTCCCTGTATCGTGGCGCTGTAAACCTCCCGGGTCACATCATGCAGCAGGTCCGGCTCATTCTTACTCCATACGTTATCGTTGTAGACCCAGTTGCTGTATACCTCATTGGTGAAATTGGAAACCGAGATCACTATCTTTGAGCTCTCTGCGACCTCCTCTATGGAGGTATTGGCATCTTTCATAGACTCACCGATGCCTTCATGGACACTGATATTGAACGTACCCTCACCTGCAAGACGGTCGTATGTACTGCTAAGGTTCCTCTTTTTTTCCTCCTCATAAGTGGAAGTGTCCCTGCTGATGTCATTGTACAGCACCTTGCTGTTGTAATAGCTGGTGTATGTCAGGGCCCAGGGGTCCACTGAGTCAAATACCCTTTTCTGTGCATATAGTGAGCCTGCATTCACAGAAGCGGTCAGAGCAGGCCCGGTGACGATATTAAGTGGCCCGCTAAGGTAGTGTTGCCAGGGGCCGTATGTAAATGTCCTGATATTGGTGGCACCCAGCACAATATCTGAGGTCACACCAGCACTAAGCTCTTTCTCATACTCATTAACCAGTTGCTCCAGAAGCGGCTGCCGGGATGTGATGAGTGCAGTCACATCCATGGAAGCACTCTTTGAGCTTCCAGTTGTGAGGTCTACAAGTGTATAATTGAGGTTTTTCACAGTCATAGTATAGTATATCGGGTACTCGGGAGCCGGAGTGGATCTGGCAAGCTCCCTTACAAGGGTTCCGTTGATCTTATCGATCCTTATCTGTGAAGGGTCAACAGCCGGCTCCACATTGATGGCATATTTATTGAAAGTATGCTGGTTTGCCTGGTAATTGGTCCTCAGGTAATCATTGAAGTATTGAGCTGTGATATCCTTCAGGGGACTGCTGCCCACATGGACCCAGTCCACTGCCTTTGTCTCATTATCGTATTCAAGGATAAGATAGGTGTAACCATACTCCGCGTTTTGCGGAATAGTTATTTCTTCCTCAAAAGCACATCTGCTCCAGAATGAATGCAGTTCATCGTAGGTCATTGTCTGGTAAACGACACCTGAATCACTCCTTACAACCAGTGTCCGTGGCTTTTCTGAAAAAACACATGATATTGCTTTAGAAATGTCTGCAGGAAGTATTACAGATACCTTCAAAGTTTTCCCGGGTTCAACATTGCGGTCACTCGCTGCAACCGAAAAGCCATCAAGGTTCACTATCTGGCCCGAATGTTCTTCGGGCACTATTACGGGATGTTCACCCTGCCATGCCATTGCCTGCATGCCAGCATAATTCAGACAGCGTGAAAGGTCTGCTGATGCCATGTTGACAGCTGTCCTTTCAACGTCATTGGTATCGGTGTTGTAGATCACCTCTGCAAGCTCATAGTCCATCTTTGTGAGGTAAACGGAAGCAAATACCGAAAACATGAGAATGAACACCCCTATGACTGCAAAAGGTATGTAAGCCTTTTCATCACGGTAAAAGCTGTGTTTTTTGTATGATGTATCCTGCTTATTCATGGTTTCGGGAGTTCTTTGTTTTGCGTTTGTATGTCATGCTTTGCAGAGCAAAGCAGGTCTGTTGTATATTTAAACTTTATCATTTTGTTCTATTTTGACTAAAAAAATATAATGAACACTAGATATTCATTTATATGGGAGTATAATGATTGAATATGGAAGCACATTATATTTTCAGATATTAGCAATGTTACTTCAGTTTTCATTTTTCGATTTCACATATCCTTTTTTATTCATACCTGGATACGTATCTTCATTTTTACTCCAATTCATCAACCAATTTTAATTGTAATTGTAATTGTAATTGTAATCAAAAAACACTTATATGCAAAAAAGCAGAATTCCAAGCAAAATTATATTTATTTACTATTATTTTATAACTGTGAATACAATCGAAGCATTCAAATAGTTGCACAGTATAATTATAAATTATAATTTTATTATATTATGCAGTATTGAATCTTAGAGGACAGTTCATGAGAATAAAAACAGGTGTCGAAGGTTTTGACGAGCTGGTGCAGGGAGGATTGCTTGCAGAACGTGTATATCTGGTAAGCGGTCCCCCGGGTAGTGGCAAAACAACTTTTTGTGTTCAATACCTGGCACACGGTGCAGCTCTTGGAGAAGTGGGGCTTTATCTGACCTTACTTGAAAGCCCGCAGAATATCATTGACGATATGTCTAACTATTCAATGAATGTCGTCACTCTCATTAAGATGAAGAAGTTGCTTTTTGCAGACCTTGGTCCCAGAATGGAATACGGGTACATGGATGAGATGAGCGAATACATAACTCCGGACTATGAGGTCTCATCATCTGTCGGAGAGCGTGAAGCGCCTTCTCCTGCAATGGTATTCAGGGAGATAGCTGCCTATGTGGCTGAGTATGATGTCAAAAGGCTGGTCATCGACTCTGTCTCTGCTATACGGTTCACCTCAAGGGACCAGTCTCTCCAGGAAAAAGAAATGAGCCGTTTCATAAGGAATCTTAAGAAACTTGGATGCACAACTATACTAATATCCGAAATGACAGATCCCAGTGCCTACTCTACAGAACAGTTTGCATCTCACGGTGTGGTTTTTATGCATAACTTCCTCTACGACAGAACCATGACCCGGGCTTTACAGGTGATTAAAATGAGAGGTACAAAGCATGATTGCAATATGCGTACAGTCAATTTCAGTGATAGAGGGCTTGTTGTCAGTGATCTTCTTGAATGATGGTGTTCCTGGATGGTAAGGTTTTTCACAAAAAAGGAAAAAAAGGCGCAACTTACGGACGCAGAGGTAGCGGAGCTCTCAAAAAAAGCCTACGATCTTGGATTTGAAGTAGGTTATCATAAACATTCAGAGCTTGGATGGGTCAGTGAGCACTATTCATTGTTAGAGGACCTTGCAAAAGAAGCCGGATTTGACAAGCTTGTCAAAGAGAAATACACCAAAGGCAAACTGGATGGTGTAAAGGCCAAAGAAAGAGACATGCACGCCGGCCTCTCTAAAAAAGAAGCTGAAAAGCAACGTAAGGACTCAAAAGGTGACTATGGTGCTTTGATATTGCCTGGAATGTCTCAAAAGCCTATTGAATCCGGATATGGGAGTTCGCTGGTAAGTGATGATAGTATTGCAGGTATGATTCTACAGCCTTCGTTTATGAACCTTCCCGAATCAACTTCGCGTACAAAGGTCATTGACAGGCCTTCTCAGTTAAAGGGGTTTAAACCTCTATCTCCAAAAAAATAACTAATTAAAATATATTTAAGTCAGGGATAGCTATGGGAAATAAAAAACTTTTCTCTTTGTTACTGGTAATTTCTGTTTTGTTCGTCTCGTCTGCAACAGCCTATACCCTTGATGATGTTGAATGGAGCGAGAGTAAATCTGCAAGTGGTACCCTTCAGTGGGGCAATACGTTAAAATCCGGTGAATACACCGTAAAAGTGGAAGATTTCAACAAAGATGGTTTTGTAAGCATAGGTGTATATCGTGCCGGTCAATTGGAAAAGAAATCCCCTCTGCGTGCAGGAGAAGGTTTTGAATTCCGTGATGCTGACAAGGGAGATGACCTCCGGGTATTTGTAAAAACCGTAAAACTCAACATAGATAGCTGGTCAGGCAATATGGTCGATCCGACTGCTGTTGTTGAAGTATATGAGCGTGGTCTTCCTGAAATGGATATTGTTATCAAGACAGACAAAGATACTTACGATCCCCGGCCAAATGCCTATCAGCAAATAGTTACTACGATAGATGTGAAAAACAAAGGCGATGCCGAAGCGTTGAATATGGATCTGGAGATAGATGTGGACGGGATGGAGCTGGCTGAGGGCAAACTGACACATCGTTTCAGCTCTGTTGAAAAGAACAAGGCAATGGACACTATCACATTAAAACTTAAGATTCCTCACTACTGGGAAGAGACCAATGTGAACATCAAGGTCACAACAAACTCTAAGGACATCAACGGTGAGATCCACGAAGATACCAAGACCAAGACTTTAAAAATAAAACCTGCAGTTGAGCTCATTGTTACAAAAACGGTTACCCCGGAAATATATATGGATGGAAAGGCACATGTTTCTGTCAGTATCTGGAACAATGGTATCTACAGTGTAAGCTCTGTAAAACTCAGTAATACTGTCACAAGCGACCTTGAACTACAGGACAATGTAGGCAACGATGTTACACTTTCTTTCACACCCCGGGAAACAAAAGCAAAAGTCTTTGAATACACTTTAAAACCCACAAAGACAGGCACATTCACTATTCCGGCTGCTGTAGCTACTTTCACAGGTCCTGATGGCAAGCAGTATACTTCTAAGTCAGATGCACCCAAGATCAAGATAGACGGTCCGGATATCGTTCTCAGCAAAAAGCTCAGTCCTGATGCCGTAAACCCCGGTGATGATGTGACTGTGAGGGTCAATGTGAAGAATCAGGGTACAAGAGATGCCAGTGTTACTACAAGTGATGTCATTCCTGAAGGCGCTATCTATGTAAGCGGTGACCTGGGATTTCATGATGTGGTGAAAAAAAGTAAAGCCCATTCCTATTCCTATGTTATCAGGGTTGAGGAGATAGGGGAGCTAAGACTTCCGGAAACAACTGCATCATTTATCGACTTTGAAGGATTTAAAGGTGAAAAGATCTCCAATATTGCAACAGTAACTGTGCTTGACCCGTCGTCAACATCCAGCAACCCTGCAGGGAGCTCTTCTTCAGACAGCAGTATTTCAGGCAATCCAGCTCAAAGTGGTTCAAGCGGAGTTTCATATGAGGATAATATTATAGACGACAAGGTACAACCAGGATTTGAAGCAAGTCTGATGGTTATTGCGTTATTAAGTGTTTATCTCTTATCCAGGCGCAGGGAAAGGTCATAACTCCATGAGGCTGCCAATAGTTTTCTTCATTGGGCTGGTCTTGCTATTGGCAAATACCTGTAATATTGCAGATGCACGATCAGATAATGTGGAATGGCTTGAAGCAAAGGAGTATACCCTCTATTGGGGGGATGAGATCAACCACAGCGGATACCTGATAAAAGCTGTGGACTTTTCTCCTGCAAAGCCAAAAGATACAGATAATGATTATGTGATGCTTTCTATATCAAGCATCTATCATGATTCATGGGGCGCCATACTTGCCAATAATACAGCTACAGCTATACCCAATAATACTGTTTTTGACAACAGGTTAAATATAACCGCCCTTGAGATAGTTACCGGGAATAATATCCCATCTCCTTATACTACAATAAATGTGGCCGTATCCAATTCAACAGAAATCCCACCTGTGGTACTATCGTGGATGGATTCAGCATTTGAACTTAAAGAGCAAAGCAGTAACGAGATCTATATTGATGAGAGGGCCTATTTTAACCTGAAGTTGACAAACCTGAACACAATCCCAATGCCCTCCGTAACTATCAGTAAGGAACTTCCAAAGGATCTGGTATTTGACCCGGATTCGGATTCAAGATGGGAACTTTCATTCCCTCCTCATGGTAAAAAGACCCTGGAATTCTCAATGAAGGCTTTAAAGCCTGGAACCTATGAGCTCAACGGAACCCTGATCACGGTTGAACATGATGGCAGGACTTATTCCAAAGAGCTTAATGCAAGCACCCTTGTGGTCCATGGTCCTTACATAAATGTGAGCAAATCATTATCTTCTGACAATGTTGAACTTAATGGCGAGGTCAATATAACCCTGGAAATAACAAATGAAGGGGACAGGGCAGCCCATGTCAAGATAAGCGATCAGCTTCCGGCAGGTGCTGTCCTCCTCTTTGGTGAAAATGCTGCAAGCAGGGTACTTCATGCAGATGAGAGTATCTCGATTATCTATTCTATACGCATGGGTAAGGCAGGGGAAATCGTTGTACCTGCAAGCAGGGCAAGATTCGTTGATTCCAAGGGATATGAAGGCACTGTCCATTCCGGAAAGACATTGATACACGTACGTGATCCCTTTGATACAAAGAATGAAGACGGGTTCGATGAAGATCTTTATTCTCATTATTCTTATGAAGATCATAATGACACATATACCGAAGATCTCCCAGAGCCTGTGTCAGATGCCTCTGAAAAACAAGATCATGGTAGATTACAGTTCTTACATGACATCCTTGGTTCGATAACAGGCTTCCTGAAGGATACGAAAGACAAAATACTATGAATGTTAATCTTATCTATTAATGCAATATTCTTTGTTTCACTTAAAATAACAGATAGGATGTTACAATGACAAGATCCAATAGGTCTGAGCGTAATTCTTCTTTGATCCTGACTCACGGGGATTCGGATGGTGTCTGTTCCGGTGCCATTGCAAAAAGTGCCTATCCTGATTCGGATGTTTATTTTACATCCCCTGTAGGGGTACTGGATGAACTGCAACTTGCAGATGGGTATAAGAATATAATAATATGCGATATTGCTGTTGATGAGAGCAGGTGTAAAGACCTTTTCAGGAGGCTTGAGGAACTTGCACAGAGCTCAAACCTTATCTATATAGACCATCATCCATTGCCCAGTGATTGTTTTGAAGTTGAATGGCTGCACAATGACCTTACGGTCTGTTCATCAGAGCTTACTTACAAGGTACTTAAGGACAGGCTTAGCAGGGACATGCGCAGGGTGGCTATATACGGTGCCATAGGGGATTATTATGATAATACTCCTTCTGTCAGGGAATGGCTGCGTGACTGGGATAAGAGGAGTCTTTTCTTCCAGGCAGGAACTCTTATCCAGGCACTTATATTCGCAGGGCGCAATTATGATTTCAAAAGAAAGGTCCTGTTACCTCTCTCACATGATAGGATCCCCACAGAGATACCTAATGTTCTCAGATCTGCAAAAGAAGGTGCCAGCCTTGAGGAAAAGCTTCGTATCCATGTAAAACAAGAGGTCAGAACACTTGCTAACCTGGCATATGTGGTTGACCCGAATGGTTATATGTCTAAATCTGCTATATATGCTGCTTCCTACGGAGGAAAAGACGTGGGTCTGTCTGCTGAATACAGGTATAAGCGGGATGTGTATGATATGAGCCTTCGTTCCAGGGACAGTGTTGACCTTAACAGGCTGCTTCGTAGTATAGCCCCACGTTTTGGGGGCAGCGGCGGTGGACATTCAGCAGCAGCTGGTGCAAGGATCCCCAAGTCCTCTTTTGATGAGTTCCTCCGTGAACTGGACAAGGCCATCGGAAAGGAAAAAAGCAGGTTTAAAGTGGATGCAAATGGCAAAGAAAGTCAATGAACTTGAAGGTGTGAATTTCGAGATACTTTTTGCCGGCAGGTCAAATGTAGGCAAATCTTCTGTAATACGGCAGATCACAGGTAAGAACGTCAAAGTGGGTAGACGACCGGGCGTGACATTGAAACCAACCCATATACGTTACTCTGATCTGCTCATCACAGACCTGCCGGGATTCGGTTTCATGAGTGGTGTCAAAGATCGTAAGCAGGATATCGTAAAAGACCAGATAGTGCGCTATATAGAGAACAACGCGCAAAGAATAAGCCTTGCAGTGCATGTTATCGATGGAGCTACACTCCTTGATATAGTGCAGCGCTGGGAGCAAAGGAATGAGATACCAGTGGATATTGAACTATTCGAGCTGTTCTCAGAGCTTGGTATCGATACTGTTCTGGCTGTCAATAAGATCGATAAGATAAAGGAAAAAGAGCTCAATGCAACTCTGGATATGATATGTGATAGATTCAACATGCTACCACCATGGAGGCAGTGGCTGGATACTGTGGCACCCATATGTGCAAAAAAGGGTGATATAAAATCCCTGAAAGCTCTTATCAGGCAAAGATTGCATAATGAAGGAAGAGATGACCTTTTTAAATATTTTTAAATATTAAATATTTATAAAAGCTATGTGGCATTTGTTTGCAATAACTATTGGACATCTGCCCACAATCTTATACTGTAGTCAAACATGGGGTTGGCGTCAGGTCCCCGATAGTTCCCCGTGACAGGCATCGTCCTTTCAGCATAGGGGGCAGCTGTGAGGACAATATGCCTGTCAGCAACTGCCAATCCATATGAAGGATCATAGCCACGCCATCCTATACCAGGAAGGTAGACCTCTGCCCATGCATGCAGGTCCCCTTCTATCAGCCTGTCATCTCCCTCATGGTAACCACTGACAAAACGCGCGGGAAGGCCAGCTTCCCGGCAAACCTCTATAAAAAGGACTGTAATATCCCTGCAAGCCCCCTCGCCAAGAGCTAAAAGCATATCCGGCTCGTAGATGCCTGGTTCTTTTCTTTCAATGCGGCCTATGTTCTCAAAGAGCCATGTGTTCAGATGGATCAGGAACATGGTCACAGAACCTTTACTTTCCTCATTAAAACGTGATGCCATATCCCTTACATGATCCACTGCTCCTGTCTCATGTGCCCTTGTAAGACTGCCCTTTAGTGCCTCTTTTTCTATGGCATCCAGGGTTATGGGAATTGTCCTGTTATGATGGGGTAAATAATAATCAAAGGGATTCTTGCGCATGGTCTGCACAATGGATGTACTCTTTATTGTAAGGGTCTTATGTAGTTCACTGAACCATACCTGATGAAAGGTATTTCCCCATATGTCCACCCCCACAGAAATACCCGCAGGTTGCGGAGATATGTCCAGAACAAAATCCAGCACCTTCTGGTTTGGGTTTGCCCTTGGATATAAACGCAGTACCTGGGGTTCTAAAAAAACCTCGCAGGAATACCTGTATGTCGTTTGATGCACAATATTATAGATCATGCGTAACCCTCCTGTGTATGTGGATTCTTTCCATTTAAGTCAAAATATGTTCAGGTCGTATGTTTCAGATAATATCTCAAGCAGCTTCCATCCTGCCAGACTATTACCTTTTTCATCAAGTGACGGACCAAATACACCTATGCCCATATTTTTTGGGGATACTGCTATAATACCACCTCCAACACCGCTTTTGCCAGGCATACCTACACTGACAGCAAAATCTCCGGAAGCATCATACATCCCGCAAATGCTCATCACAGCTTTAGTTATACGGGCTGTTCTCATATCAAAGAGCTGGTTGTTTTTGTCAGGTACATATCCATCCAGGGCCAGTGTAAGCGCCATTTTTGCTATATCGTCGCATGTGACTTCTATGGAGCAGAGGTGGAAATATACCTCAAGCAAACCTTCTATATTATCTGTCTCTATAATTCCTGTGCTCCTCATAAAGTATGCCAGTGCACGGTTTCGGTTTCCTGTCTTTACTTCTGAATGATATACATCCTGATTCACCTTAAGGTCTTTGTTTCCTGTCATATCCTTGATCATAGCGAAGATACGCTGGAATCTCTCATCCATAGTATCTCCTCTGACCATTGATACTGCTGCAATAGCTCCTGAATTTATCATTGGGTTGAGTGGACGCTGTTCATTCCTGCTTTCAAGTGCTATAATGGAATTGAAACCATCTATAGATGTTGACACACTTATTTTTCTGGATAGTTTCTCAAAAGTGCAATCCTGCAGTGCACAAATAAAAGAAGCTATCTTTGAAATACTCTGGATTGTAAAGGGGACACTGTGGTCGCCTGCACAAAAGACATTTCCACCCTTTGTGATCACACTTATCCCTAACAGGTCCCTGTTGGCCTTTGCAAGTTCAGGAATATATGTTGCGACATGACCTTCTTTTGTACAAGGTCTTATCTGATGGATTAATTGTTCCAACTGTTCATTTTTCATGGAATGCTCAGATCCTTTCAGTATTTTTCAGAATTATCTTGTGGATAAAATCAAGTTTGGTGACAACAGAAGGCGAAATTACAAATGGATATGCATGTGCATGACCCATACTTCTGTTCAGGCTGTTAAGTGCAAATGAGACCGACAGCCAGTGTTCGAATATGGTGTTGAAGTCCCTTTCCATGTAAGGGGAAAAACTGATCTTTACAGCCAGATCATCTCCGTTTAAGGTACGTGGTTCTATATGTATGCCAAAACTATAGGCTGTTTCTAATGTATCCATTATGTGCAGGTAATGTGCCCATGACTCTGCCCAGTCCTCCCATGGATGTGAACTTGCATAAACACTTACAAAATGCTCTTTCCAGTCATCAGGTGGTCCTTCTTTGTAGTGACGATCAAGGGCTGCACTGTAATCCTGGCTCTCATCACCAAATATATCCCGGTATTCTCTGAGATCATCTGTGTTCTTTATAAGCTGATCCCAGTAATAGTGTCCGGATTCATGCCTGAAATGTCCAAGAATAGTACGATAATGCTCTTCCATGCTGGTTCGCATCTTTTCCCGCTGTACAGGATCTGCTTCAGCGATGTTTATGGTGATAAGTCCATCATCATGTCCTGTCATGACCCTGTCACGTTCACTGAAATTCTCGCCATGGTCTGCAAGGAAATCAAAGGCAAGTCCATTGGGGTGCTTGTTCTTTGATCTGACATCCAGTCCAAGTTGCAGTAAAGAGAAAACAAGGCGTCTTTTCTCAATTTCAAGTTTATTCCAGAGATCTTTATTTTTCTCTATACTTAGATTGGGGATAGTACGATTAAGCTGGCATGCAATGCAGAACTCTTCATTTTCTGCTGCATCGATCATCCAGTTACATACCGCGTGCTTGTAATAGTTCCTGCATTTGCGATAACTCTTCTCATTAGCTGCCAGAATATACCCGGAACCATTCTTGTCAAAAGGGGTTATAACATCCAGCAATCTCTCTTCAGGGACAAAACCAAGTTCAGAGTTGCACTGCAAACACGCTACGTTTTCAAAATAAAGTAAATTCCCACAACTACTACATGTAAATAGTCTCATGGACAAGCTCCTTCTATATAGTTTGTTCTTAGCAGATCTATATCTTAATTTCAGCTCTGAAACTGTTGCTGTTTTACCTGTGGCATCCTTGAAAAGAAGGTGTCAAATATGGCTTGCTGAACTCTGCCAAATTTTATTTGCAGGTCATCACTGAATTCATGTAACCCATACTCGAACAGGTCATCCATTGTGCAGTATGAAAGACTGTTGCATAACTGACCAAGTTGTTTTTCTGCAGCATTGGAGAACTCCCATGTCTGTGTATTCGATATCGAATGAAGGTGTTCCTGTGCCTGGTTCAGACAGAAGAGTACAGAACCGGGGAAATACCGGTCAAGCAAAAGAAAGCTGGCCACCTTTCCTGAGCTTGTCTGTCCATATCTCTGCCTGAATGATTCAAGACCATCAACGGCTTTAAGCAATGCATTCCACTGTACGTGATCCAGCACGGTTCCAACATGTTTTGGACTTGGCAGCAGTATATGGTATTTTACATCCAGTATACGTGTCGTACTTTCTGAACGCTCGATAAAACGTCCCATACTGAAGAAATTCCATTTCTCATCATGGTCCATTATATCATAAGCAATACCTCCTATAAGCAGATTGTAACGCTTAACTTCCTGACAAAAATCGTAAGGATTCTCTGTTATCCTTTTTGGTCTTTTTACAGCATCTTTTATATAATGATAGAAAACATTGATGTTTTCCCACATTTCAGTTGGGATTATATGGCGAATACGCATGGCATTAAGCCGTACCATCCTGATACATGAGATGATCGAATTGGGATTTTCCTCATCTGCTGTCAGGAAAAATATCGCAGATTCCCTGCTTGCATCTGTATATCTGGCGCTGAAATCTTCCTCATCACCCGTAGTTGCGATAAGTGGCTCCCACTGTGTTTCATATTCGCCAGATATATCCAGTGTAAGATGCCAGTTAACATCCAGGTATCTTGCAATGTTCCCGCTTCTTTCAAGGTAGCGGCTCATCCAGAAAATTGCATTAGCACTTGAACTTAACATTCTTTGCCCCTCCTTTACTTACCCAGTACCCACGTGTCCTTACTACCGCCACCCTGTGATGAATTCACAACAATGGAGCCTTTCTTCAAAGCTACCCGTGTCAGGCCGCCAGGCATTACGCTTATTTCCCTGCCATACAGAATGTAGGGCCTAAGATCAACATGTCTGCCCTCAAAATGATCCCCTGTGATCACCGGACAGCGGGATAGTGCGATCATGGGTTGTGCTATATAGTTCCTTGGGTTCTCCTTTATCTTTTGGGCAAAAGCATCCTGCATTTCCTTCGATGAGCGTGGACCTACAAGCATACCATACCCTCCTGCTCCGTTAGCCTCTTTTATTACCAGCTCATCCATGTGACCCAGTACATAGTCAAGATCTTGTTCTTCTGAGCACAGATACGTAGGCACATTGGGAATTATTGGCTCCTCATCCAGATAATACTGTATCATCCTTGGAACATAGGCATATATGGCTTTGTCATCGGCCACGCCCGTTCCAGGAGCATTCACCAGGGTCACATTGCCCTTCTTATATATGTCCATAACACCCGGAATGCCAAGCAAGGAGTTCTTTCTGAATACATGGGGGTCAAGGAAATCCTCACCTATACGCCTGTATATCACATCTACTTTTTCAAGTCCCTTTGTTGTACGCATATAGACGTACCCTTCATTAACCACAAGATCTGAACCCTCCACAAGTGCTATACCCATCTGCTGGGCAAGGAATACATGTTCATAGTAAGCCGAATTAAAGCATCCGGGTGTCAGCAGTACCACGTTCGGTCTCTCAATTGCATCCGGTGCCACCTCATATAGCTTTTCCAGAAGAAGAGATGGATAATCTTCAATAGTCCGGACCTTTGACCGGGTGAATACCTGGGGAAATGTCCTTTTGAGGATCTGCCGGTTTGCCAGTACGTATGATACCCCTGAAGGACAGCGTAAATTATCCTCAAGTACGTAGAAGGTTCCGGCCTTATCCCTTATAAGGTCAGTACCGGTAATATGGCACCAGACTCTTTTGGGTGGTTTTATTCCAATACATTCCTTAAAAAAACAAGGAGAATTCTCAACGAGCTCTCTGGGAACAACATTGTCCTTCAGTATCTTCTGATCATTGTACACATCATCAATAAAGAGGTTCAACGCATGGATCCTCTGCTTGAGTCCCTTCTCCAGCCTTTCCCATTCATACGCTTCTATTATCCTGGGGATGATGTCAAATGGAAAGATCTTTTCGGTTCCCATTTCGTCTCCATAGACCGTAAAAGTGATTCCCAGATCAAAGAATGCCTTTTCTGCAGAATTCTGTATCGCTAGCAGTTCTTCAGATGACAGGGAATCAAGCCTCCTGTCAAGTATCTGTGCACCTTTTCTTGGTGCATGCGACGAATCTACAAGCTCATCATAGAATCCCTCAAGCTGATAGTCTTTGAATGTATACTTGCTTTCCAATTTAAAACTCCCCTCTTGTTTTTAACTATCACAATATAGATATTACTTGCTTATTTCTGAATGTTTTTATATTGATATATTATTCTATAATAGGATTTTGCTATTCTTTAGGATGCTACTCCTTCTGTTAAACTTGTACTCTTCAGGATCAAAATCATTATGGATTACAGTATTACTGTCATTATATTTCTCTGACATTCCATGTAAAACCATACAAAAAGAGTATTTTTTAAGGCAGATAGTACATTCATCTGACCCGGAAGTCAGCTCCAAGTTCTTTTGCAATCCTCTCACATTCTTCGATATCAATACCCGGCTGACCTACAACTGTCATCCTTGTTCTGATACCTGCAGAAATGGCCTTTTTTGTAAAATCCAGTAATGCCTGATAGGAGCCTTCAAGAAGTGGTTTGCATAAACGGTTGTATTTTTCCTCTGATTCTGCATTAAGACTGACAGATACAGAATCAAGTCCTGCTGCCTCTAGTTCCGCTACTACGTCCCTGCCGGGATACATAAGTGCCGCATGTCCGTTCGTGTCCATTCTTACACTTACACCTTTTGTGTGCAGCCAACGCGTAATCTGCAGGACGGTGTCAAACCTGCAGGTAGGTTCTCCAAAGCCGGTGAAGACCACTTCCTTGTATTTGCTAAGGTCATGGTCTTCAAGCTCTTCTATTATCTCTTGCACAGTCGGTTCTCTTGAAAGGCGAAGATTGTAGCCATAAACGCCGTCACAGATGTCCCGGATGCAGAACACGCACCTGGCACTGCACTGGTTTGTTATGTTGAGATATAGATTACCGTGTGCTTCATAGCTGATGGTGTCCATGTGCACGGGAATACTGCTGTTATTATCTGGCATTTAGATCTCCATATTTTTCTTTTCTCTGCACTTTACTTTATCCATATCCCCTGGGGGACAAAGGGATAGTCTGCGACTGGTCTGTTTCTTATGAAATACATAAGTGCCCGGATGCCTGATACAAGCTGAACCTCTTCTCTGAAGTACCAGTCTCCTTCGTATCTGTCAAGTGTTTCAAGGATCTCAGCTGTGATGTTGTAGACTTCACCATATATGAACGTTGACATATGTTGTGGCAGTCCATCTTCATCTTTTTTTTCTTCTGCATACTTAAGGACTCCCGGAAAGTTGCCAAAGTCAAACATTGTGAATTTTTCTGCAGTCCTTGCAGTACCGATATATTCTGAATTTTTAAGTAGCTTGTTGCTGGGATGTCCTTTTTTGAGTGTCCCGTAAACGAAGATATACATTTAGCTGAGTCCCACATTAAGTTTGATAAGTGTCCTTTTGACAGGGTCCGGAAGCTGTCCGCACTGTATGGCTTTCATCTGCTCAGGACTTATCATCCTGATGGCTGTGGTCATGAGCCTGTCAGAGAGCATGAGGCGGTCCATGAGCTTGCGAACATACACTGCGGTCATAATCTCAAGCCCCATCTGCTGACGCCATCTCTTTTCATATTCCATAAGCTGGCACTTCCCTGCAAGGAATTCTGCAGCAGTCTCTCCTGCTATCTTTCCTCCCACCATTGCTGTGGATATTCCCCCTCCATTGGTTGCTATTATGTGTCCTGCAGCGTCCCCTGCAATTAACGTGTTGTGGTTTGCAGTAACCTTTGGCGCACCACCAACAGGAACAAGTCCTGCTACCACAGATGTGATGGCTCCCCCCCTTAGCTTTTCACTGGCTATGGGATGCCTGTACATGAAACGGTCAAGATAATCCCTGGCACACAGGTGTTTTTCAAAGAGTGCCTCCCTTATGCCGACACCTATGTTCGCTGTATCCTCCCCCTGGGAAATTATCCAGGCATATCCTCCCGGGACGTAGTCCTTTCCAAAATACATCTCAACAGCATCTTTATCGACATCCACGCCACTGATTTCGTACTCAAAGGCAGTTCCGGTTCCCATGGGATCAGGGTCGCGAAGCATGTTGTTAGCCTTTGCCACAACGGAGTTTGGCCCGTCCGCACCTATGATCACCTTTGCATTGACCTTGAACTTACCAAAGGCACCATCCATGGAGAGTTCCGTACCGTTGACTTCATTGACATTGGTTCCTACAAGCAGATGTGCACCCGCTTTACCTGCTTCTTTTGCAAGGTGCTTGTCAAACCGTCTCCTGTCAATGGCATCGGCATTAACTTCAAAACCTTTTGACAGGCCGCTGGGAGCTATGAAGCGCTGGTATGAAGCTGTTGCGTGAATACAGCTTCGGGGAATCTCTTCAAGAGTGAAGGGGAGTTCTGCATTTGGTACAAGTTCCTGAAGCACAGGATAATGTGGAAGGAAACCTCCGCACTGCAGAGGCACACCTATGTCCTTTTTTTTCTCCACCAGTAATACTGAAAGGTCATGCATGGCAGCATACATGGCTGCAGTGGAGCCGGCGGGTCCTGCACCGACAACAATGATGTCATATGAGTATTCAGGTTTCATATCTGGTATTATATGCATTTTCTGTAGGCTTGGCTCAATATGCTTATCACAAACCACATTCTATTAGATATATCTAACTATCATCCTTTATGATGAGGATAATCCTTTATGGTGATAATATGGTAATTGAACACAGGAACAATGTCTGGTTAATACGTGCGGGTTATTGCAACCAGCAGGAGAAGGTCTGTATTGATAGGGGTTTTATCTCATTTGACCTTAACCTCCATATAATGGATTTGTTCAAAAACGAGTTGCTGGAAATGAAACAGCAGCCTCCTGATTATAAGAAGTACCTTCATTTAAAGGATAAGTACAGGGATTTTGACCGTAAGTTCCGCAAAGAGTTTGAGGAAGCTATCAAGGATGTAGATTATTCTGCTGACAGATCAGAGGTTGTAAAGAAAATGAAGCGTCTTAACAATAAGCTTCAGAGATTTGATGATGAAGTCAAGCAGTTCGATACTACTATGCATAAATTCGACGAGTTTGAGAGAATGGAGCAGATAAAAAAGACAATAATTACAATGATCAACACTCTGCCCACAGATCTGCTTGATAGCTGGGCTGCGGATATGGTGCACTTTGTCTATGATATCAGGGTCTATGATCTTATTGTGCTGCCTATTATGTCTGAAGGGCAGGTGGCTATAGGAAGGGTGCGCGATCCTTATAAGTACCGTGAAGGTAAGGGAGTTTACAGCCACAGCAGACGAGTGGACTGGCATGATACCAGGGTTCCCTTTGAGAATATGTTCTTCGGCTTTGATAAGATACTGGGGTACGGATCTTGTATAATAAAGCTTGATGGCGATGACAGGGATTTTGTACAGGGGATCGTGGTAGATGATACTTTCTGATAATCATGTTATTATAGATGTTTATAGATGTTTATTACTCAAACAGGATCATTTCACATTTTAAATGGAGTTCTTCGGGCTGATAACATATTTATTCTTTTTTTGAGTGTTATGGCAAAAGATTCTTAAAGGCATATGAGTATAGCGTGCAGGTAATTCCATTCATGGATCCTTGCCCGTAGGGTCCGATTATAATCTTAACTAATAACGAGTTGATCGATTTGGCAATTGAGAAAGGCGATTTCATAAAGATACAGTATACTGGAAAGTTTAATGAAGGACAGATCTTTGACACCACTGATGAGCAGCTTGCAAAAGATAATGGCATTTATAACCCCCGCGGCGTTTACGGCGGGGATGTCGTTATCGTTGGCTCAGGTCACACCATTGCAGGCCTGGATGATGATTTCATTGACAAGGAAGTAGGTTACTCCGGCTCTATCATAATCCCTCCGGAGAAGGCATTCGGTGCACACAACCCTGCCCTTGTGGAGACCGTTTCAGTTACAAAGATGGCTGACCAGTTCAAGGGCCAGAAGCCATATCCTGGAATGCCTGTTGAACTTAATGGCAAGCGTGGGGTCATTTCACAGATCATTGGCCGCAGGGTCCGTGTTGATCTGAACCATGCACTTGCAGGTCAGGAAGTAGAGTATGAGTACACCATTGTTGAGAAAATAGAGGACAAGGTAGCTAAGGCACAGGGCCTGCTCTCACTATACACCGGCATGCCTGAGATAGATGTTGAAGTAACTGACGATCTTATAAGGATATACACTCCTATAGAGCTTGGCTTTAACCAGAGATGGCTTGTCTCAAAGATGACCATTGCAAACGAGCTCATCAACAAGCTCGATATCCCTAAACTGGAATATGTCGAGACACACCCATACGTCCCTCCGACTGAGGAGGCAGACGCAGCAGAGGCTCCTGCAGCAACAGAAGAGACTGAAGCACCAGAGGAATAAACTTCCTCTGTACTTCACTTTATATTGGTCCCAATACCCGCGGTATGCGGACACTCACCTTCAATCCCGGTTTTGAATCAAAACCCTTATATCCGAAGTTGCTATTAAAGAACCATCCGACATGCTGAGGTAGCCAAGTGGACTACGGCGCCGGTCTTGAAAACCGGTAGTGCTAACGCGCTGCGGGAGTTCGAATCTCCCCCTCAGCGTTCTACTTGATGTTAATATCTCCACACTTTCACCGTGCTTAAAAAAGCCCATAATATATGGAAGTGGAAATGATATCTATAGAATATAGGATTATGACAAGAGGATCTTCAATGCTGATATCCGATTTTGATTTCTCCTATCTGAAAAAGATTTTATCTTTAACTTTTTAAATTTCATCTTTGCAGCTGCTGCAACAAGCATCGATAATGTGCAAACCATCAGGTATGTAATTGCTTCTTGGGACTGGTGCAAAGAATTTAAAAGATACTCCGGAATTCCAAGGTTATCTGGGATAATTGAAAGAAGTGTTATAGGAAAGTAATTCTACTTCAATAGGTGATGTGTAAAGTAGACAGGCTCCTTTCAAAAATGTCTCTAATAGAAAAAACTATGTTCTGATATTTATTTATTTATTTATTTATTTATTTATTTATTTATTTACTTGCTTCTTTAGTCTCCCTTTTGGATTTTTCTGCAAGTCTTCCTATCCAGATGGTCATTATAACCGCAATAACGGTCACAAAGAGAGCATATGCCCAGATACCAGAGGAAGCAAGGAAATATAGTGCCCCTCCCTCTGCAAATAACGACTTTATAGCATCGTTCCATGCAAGGGCAGCTATTAATCCAAACGCTGCGGTTATAAGACTAGCTAGTTTATCGATCACTTCTTCTTTCAATAAAACCCCTCATTTTAATATTATAACATAAGTATGAATGGCATTATATGAATTTAAAGATAATTCCTGCTTTGTAGAAATCCTACATCACATTTTATTTTAGTATAATAATTTAAAAAGGATAATTGTATCATAATAGAAACCTGGTTGAAAAGATGTTCTCTGTTCTGAAGAGGAAATATGGTGAGGAGATTGGGCAAAAAAGTACTGGAATCAAGTGAAAGAGGTCAAATTTAAGTTGTTAGTACATAACCTAGGTATGTCAAGGTTATATTTGTTATTCAAATGAGGATTTCTACAGAGCCTATTTATCCATTATTAAAATAAGGTTACTGGGGCTCTGTAGAAATCCTTTCTTTATTAATAAAGCACAGATGTAAAATATCTGCGTGCTTCAGCGTTACCTGCTAAACGGAGGTTTAGCAGGCACTCAACTCTGTAAGAGGTGAGTGTATCTGCGGTTCACAAATTATTGATAATAGGTTTTCTACAGAGCCGTTACTGGGTTAACTTAATTTTTATTTTATGGAGATAATAGGTACTCCCAGTATGGTTTGTAACCATAGTACTCAGATATCCTATTTACTTCTCTGTGAACTTTTTCTTCACTTCTTGGCCAGTTATCTTTGTCAAACCCAGGGGCATTTTTCAGTTTTTCTTTATCAATATTTACAATAAACTTATGTTCACCTGGTTTTATCCTCAATGCGTCCCATGGTATTGCAAAATATTTATCTCCAATTCCTAGGACTCCTCCAAAGGAAAGTACGGTATACGCCACCATTCCTCTATCAAGGTCAATCATTATATCTTCTATATTCCCTAAATCTTCACCTTGTGGATTTTCTATGGATTTACCTTCAATATCACTTACAGCCAAGGCCGATATGCGTGTCCCCCGCGTGGAAGTTTCTTTCTCAGAAGGAGTTTCACGCACTCTCTCCCAATATGGTTTATACCCATAGTACTTAAATATCCTATTTACATGTTCGATGTGAGTTTTTTCTTCACTTCTTGGCCAGTCATCTTTGTCAAATCCAGAGGCATTTTCCAGTTTTTCTTTATCAATATTTACAATAAACTTATGTTCACCTGGTTTTATCCTCAATGCGTCCCATGGTATTGCAAAATATTTATCTCCAATCCCTAGGACTCCTCCAAAGGAAAGTACGGTATACGCCACCATTCCTCTATCAAGGTCAATCATTATATCCTCTATATTCCCTAAATCTTCACCTTGTGGATTTTCTACTGAATCTCCTCTAATTGTACTTGCAGACAAAACTTTTAATATAGCCATAATTATCACTCCCTATTTTTAATTATTAATTTAAATTTCGATTTTTGTCATAAGTCCTAAATTTCATATTTTTCTTTGAATATTTATTATCTTATTTTTCAACCATTTCATCACAGTATGAACGTGACTATTGCTAGTATTACAAATATTATCACAAGCCACTTTGCGATGCCCATTGACATTCCGGCAATACCACGTGCACCCAATACATAGGCAATAACAGCCAGTATCAGGAACGTAATAGCCAATCCTATTAGATCTACAATACTCTATCACTCCTTACAAATTCATGCTATATTTCTAATATTGAAGTTAGTATTTGAAGCGCTTCTTTTAAAGAGGCTCTCAAATTATCTCCCAAAACTCTTGTTCTGATCGAGACTCCATCATCGATGTAATTTAGAAAAAAAGTTGTGGGAGTTCTCATCACCTAAACATTTATTGGAGGTATATAATGTGATGGTTATTCCTTTTTTTAGACCCCATCGCGACTCCAATGGTTTATTTGCGATCTTTTCTTCTGTCTTTTTTGTGAGAACAGATATTCATTAAGTTCAAGCTTGTCTCAAAAATCTTACTTCCTATTTTGGCTACATTGGTTGGTTGGTTGTATGAAATACAGGAGCTGATTCTTGAAACAAGCTCTAGACCTACGCTGACCCCGCTTAGATCTACAACTATCGTTGTACCACCGCTTGAGAATTCCCACTCCCCAAACCGCATATATGTTCAATTGAGACTCACATTTCGTTCTCAATCTTACATCCTTACTTATGTTGTTTATCTACATAACATAAATTGAATGAAATATAACACCTGCTATCAACTTATAACGCTATTATAATTTCTAACAGCATTAATAGAGTTCGTTATTATACAAAAAAACCTGTGAAAAGGTATTGGAATTTGGTGAATATCCCTTCCCAATAAAAAGTTTCATCATCTGCAATCTGCTCTTCTATCAATCTGAGACGAATACAGAGGATTCTGATTAACCCTTTTTTAATTTCAGGAATATGTTCCGGACAGTACAACTGTCTGGTCATTCAGAAAAAGAATTATCGATAATGGAAAAGAGAAAGAAATACGGAATGAGAACAAGAGGCAGCTTAATGCCCTTGGATTGAAAATTAAAAAAAGGGTTAATCTGAATCCTCAACAGTTTGCTCGCTCAAATATACTGTGCAACATACAATATAAATAATATAGTTATACGTCATTTAAGCATTTGATGATTATACAGCAGTCCATCCACCATCAATACAGATATCCTGTCCTGTCAAATAGCTAGAATTGTCAGATGCAAGGTATATTAGCAAACCATCCATCTCACCCGGTTTACCAATTCGTTTCATAGGACATCTTGACTCAATGAAATCCTTAAAACTATCATCAGAAACCATTTCCTTTGTCATTTCAGATTCAAAGAATCCAGGTCCTATGGCATTTACAGTAATTCCATATTTTGCCCACTCGCCCGCTAGTGCTCGAGTAAGATTGGTTACTCCTCCTTTTGATGCATGATAGGAAGAGAGTGGATTTTGTGTATTTCCAATTACACCATACATTGAAGTTATGTTAATTATTCTTCCATGATTGCTTTCTTTCATCTTTCTGGCAACATGTTTTGCGAAGAAAAACACACCTCTAAGATTTGTATTAATTACTGTGTCCCATTCTTCCCTAGTTACATCTTCTGCCTGTGCAAAAGAAGCGGTTCCTGCGTTATTTACAAGAATATCGATTTTTCCAAATTCTTCAACTGTACGTTGGACTACATTTATGATATCATCTTCGTTTAAAACATCACACTTTACTGTGAGACACTTTATGCCAATTTTCTCCAGTTCTACCTTAAGTGTTTCTAACTTCTCAACTCTTCTTGCTGCAATAGTAATATTTGCTCCGGCACTGGCTAATGCTTTAGCGAACTGTACCCCTAATCCACTGGAAGCACCAGTTACAATCGCAACTTTGCCAGTTAGATCAAATAAATTATTAACCATACACTACTTACCCCCACTTATAATTTGATTAAATTTACTATTTAACAGTTAATCTGTCTAAGGTGTTACGTTGAAGCATACTGCTTATACCCAAAGATATCAACGAACCCTTGCTCTACCAGTTTGCGCACTTCAAGCTTACTGCGATCCTTACACTTTATAGGAGTCTTAGTATCATCCATGTTGCTTAATGCCACACATTAATGGTTATTCATAGCGCGTCTTAAGTCTGGAAAAATAAAAACGTTTTTCACCTGCAAAAGTCTCAATATTCAATAGCAGGAAATCAATTTACTTTTTTAAAGTAAGTGCTTTGCCGCAGCATTCGAATCCCGGATGTTCAGAATCTGTTTCTCCGGGTTTAAGGGATTCTTTACCTTCCTTGAGTACCTGCAGCTCAATTCCGCAAGTTTCACACATGTAAATCTCCCCTTTCTTCATGTCGTGGCATGAAAGTTTATCTACCATTAACTAACCTCCCTATTAAATTACTCCCTTATATATCAGGTTAGGTCCTGAGTATTTATAACTTAGTATTTGAAGGGATCTGGAGAAATCCTTGAAATTTAAAAGTTTTTGTCCTATTCTTTTTTTGTATAGCAGGAAACCGAACCTCCTGAAACCTGAAATACCCCTTTTCCCTGTTCATCGATAACTACTTCTGCAGGATTATCGCCCAGACGGTCAATCCATATCTCACCCGAATGGATCTCCCCTACATACATCCCCTTTTCTCCGTCTGATCCGTTAGTTAATACTACCGCACAGCCGTTAGGATACTCTTCGGTTCCAAGCCTTGTCCAGCCGATCGTATTCTCATGGTCAAGGTAGTCCTGTTGTTTTCCGTAGGCATTCTCTTTTCTGATCCGGATCAGATTGTCAATAATGTTTCGAATTGGCCTGTACTCTTTCACATTAGCAATTCCGTAGTAATCCCCGAAGAATATCGTAGGGAAGCCATCCTTCCTTAAAAGGATCAATGCATATGCCAGCGGCTTGAACCAATCCTCAACAAAGGATTCTAATGCCTGCATCGGTTGTGAGTCGTGGTTGTCTACAAAGGATACTGCAAGCTGGGGATGAGTCTTGACCAATGAATTGTCGAAAATTGTCCTCATATCAAAGTTGTTACTCTCTTTAGATGCCCTGTAGAAGTTAAAATGCAGTGAAACATCAAACATATCCAGAAGATGTTCTTCTATATCCAGATAATCGTCTAATGCCTCATGGTTTGATTGCCAATACTCGCCTACAACATAGAACTCTTTGCCCTGCTCATTTTGAATGAACTTTAAGAAGCCTCTGATAAAATCCTGATTTATATGCTTGATCGCATCAATTCTTATACCGTCGATCCGTGTTTCGTTTACAAACCACTTAAACCATGTGTATATTTCGTTTTTAACGTCCGCGTGATTAAAATCAATATCTGCAAACATCAAATAATCAAAGTTGCCCAGATCTTTATCAACATTCTCTGCCCAATTCTTGTTGTCTCCGAGAATTTTATATATGGCAGTCTTTTTGTTTGCGTTATTGTAATCAATACCCGTAAAATGTTCAAAGGACCATTTAAAATCAGAATATTTATTATTTCTTCCCGGAAATGTGAATTTAGTCCAGCCTTTAATATCATAAGGCTCTGAAATAACTTTGGTTCTATTGTTAGTTTCAACCTCCACCACTTTAAAGGTCTGGGTTTCATCGCTTCCGGCTTTATGGTTAAGCACTATGTCAGCATATACCTGTATTCCGTTTTCATGCAGTGCATTAATAGCTTCTATCAGCTCATCTTTAGTTCCATACTTCGTTCTTACGGTACCCTTCTGGTCAAATTCTCCCAGATCATATAGATCATAAACAGCGTAACCTGTATCACTGGAAGAAGTACCTTTGAAACAAGGTGGTATCCAAACAGCCGTAATCCCCAGTTCACTTAAATGATGGGCGTCAGCTTTTAAGTTTTTCCAATGCAGACCATCATTTGCCATTGCATATTCAAAATATTGCATCAGTATACCGTTTCTCATAAGTTACCACCATTACTGCATGAACCTTTTTTTGTAATTCTGTTAGTAGAGCATGTTGAACATGCATTTAGAACCAACAAATGCTGGCATTTCAAGTACAAAATCCCTTTTTAAAGCACCCTCAATTCCCTTGCTATTTCATGACATTCTTTTGAATTCACAGGTTAGTAACCCAAGTTTGACAGTCAAAAGTAATAAAAGTGTTCTTAGCTTTGTTGTATTCGACCAAAAATGCAAACAAAACTAAGAACATTTAACATTATTCCCAATGAGAATATATGCTTTCCTATCGGAACCATTCTGGCTGTTGACCAACTTTATGATGTCCTTGACTTTTCCACCGTTTTTGGTAAACATAAAAAGAACGGTATTGATATCAACAACTTGCTCAAAGGTCTTGTAAGCTACAAGCTTACAGACAATTTCAGCATAAGTAAGGCTCATGAATGGATCAACCGTTATGAAGTCCTTGACATTTTCAGTCTTCCAGAGTTCAGTGAAAGAACTCTCTACAGGGTTCTTGAAACCCTTGGAAATAATCGTGAAACGATTATTTCCGACATCCTGGACAGACTGTTTGCAAGATATGATTTCGAACATACCAACATAAATATGGACTGGACAAGTATTGTTCTGCATGGTGATAAATCGCCATTAGGTAAATATGGTTACAGTAGAGACCACAGACCAGATAAGAAGCAGATCACTTTAGGAATTGTAGAACTTGCAGAACCTGTCAATGTACCCATCGGCATAACTGTTCAGAAGGGGAACGTACCTGATCAAACACATTTTGAGGCAACTTATTTACAGGTAAATTCAAGGTTAAGAGAAGATTCACTCGTTGTATTTGATAAAGGAGCTAACAGTGTTGACAACATCAGCTTGATAAGAACTGATAAGATGCAATACCTGACTGCAAGAAAGCTCAATTCCAGCGATGACAAGATAATAGCAAACTTCTGGGAATATTCTCTTACGATAGTTGATCAAGAGGATGGCATCTATGGTCTTAAGATCGTTAAACCAAGCAGTGTAAATTACATGTATTTCTCAGAAAAGCTTCAGAAAGAGCAACTTCAATCAAGAGCAAGAAAGATAATAAGGCAGATAGAGGAAGCAAAACTGATTCAAGAATCCATTGATAAGAACAAGAAACTACCTAAGAAATTCAGGATCAACAATACTCTTGTGGATGTTGTCTATTCATTGCAGACAAAACTGACAGAACTTGACGAGCAAGAAGCTATCAAACTACTGGAAGAGAAATTGATTACAGGCAGAGAAGGATTTTTCTGCCTCAAATCAAGTAAGAATTTGACACTTGAAGAAGCTTTGCAAACATACAGAAAAAAGGATTCTATTGAAAAGATCATCAATTCCCTGAAAAATGAAATCGAGATAAAACCGTTAAGAGTATGGTCGGATGCTAGCATTTATGGTGCTGTGATCATCGGGTTCATTGCACAATTATTCATATCGCTGATGCGATATGAGTTCAATGAACTCAAACATAAGTCCACAAAATTCATCAAAAAAAGCTTATTGAATTTGACAGTTACCGTGGATTTCATGAAAGGTCAGACAAAAAAGTACATTTACGCAAACTTTGATGCCATAAATACACTGATCTTAAGGCAAAAATGGGTTAAATCGTCAAATATTGGATAAAATTGTTTAAACTGTCAAATAGCTTTTCCTGACAAAAAAACGAAAATTTAGGTTGAAAGAGAAGACATTCTCTTAGTCAAAGAGTGAAAACTGTCAAATTTGGGTTAGTAAGCAAGCTGCTCAACTATATAACTAAAAAAAGTAACATGTTGCTGGTCAGAACCATGCAACATTTCAATAAGTTGATTGTATTGATTAGATCTTATTCTGCACTTTTCTGCTGGCTCTTCATTTTTTCAAGTGCATTTTCAAGTTCCTTGATCTTGAGTTCTTTGATCCTGTCCTCAAGGTCTGAGAGTTCCTTATCAGTCTTCAGGACTGTAGTATGTATTTTTTCAACAACGTTCTTCTCCAGGTTAAGTTTCTGTTTATTGACTTCGCTAACCAGATCATCTGCCAGAGCCTTACCCTCTTCAATGCTCAGAGCACCTGCATCAACCTTTTCTTTAATGAAATCCCTTATTCTTTCTTCAGACAAAGCTGCTAATCCTACACCTATCAGCGCAGCTGCTCCAAGAATACCTACTTTTGTCATTTTGTCCATATAGAAACCTCCATTAGTAAATTAAGAATTTTAAAAGAGTTAGCAATGTTTAAATACCATTTATAGATACCTCCTATAAGGAAGATAGAAGGATGGACTAGAGCCATCCTCCCTTTTGTGGTTCACCACCGATTGCAGTTTCCATTCCCCAGGAAAATGGCATCTTCTTTGTGAAAAAACCCCATTTTCCCTACGCTTCTTTCAAAAATCATTGTCTGTTATTCATAAGATTAACGTAGATTTTTGAAATAAGCTTTAGACCCCACAATTTCTTGAGAATTCCCACTCCCCAATCCGCACGCATGTTTGATTGAGACAGAATTTCTTTCTCAATCTAACATACTGATTTATGTTGTTTGTCTACTTAACATGATTTCAATAAAACTTTAAACGTACTATCAAATTATAAGGGCATTATAATTTTCAACGATGATATCATATGTTTTGCAGATTTGCAGTACTAAAAAACATATCTTCTTTCGGGGCCTAGGCACACTAATATTGATCAATTTGTGATCAATGAATTATTCGTAACACTTTGAATTGACAAATCCCTGAAATTTTGATAATTAGCAAAATTGTAAGGCATCTGCGGAATATAAGTAATAGAAGGAATTATTGAATATTATATTGTCACTGATTTACATCTTGTATGTATTCTTTGTAAGTATTAGAACTATTTGGGAGAACTATTTGGGATCAAAAGGAGTGAGCAGATGGTCAAAACTAAGAAAATCACAGTTAAAAATAAAATAGGACCTGCAAGCGACAACCAGGTACAGCATGCAGCAGAAACGTCTGTCACCGCTCATCCTGCCTCAGGTACATTTGCAAACGATATTGCAAATGAGAAAATTCCCGTTGTAGGCATTGGTGCGTCGGCTGGTGGACTGGCTGCGCTGGAAGAATTCTTTTCAGCAATGAAAGCAGATACCAACATGGGCATGGCTTTTGTCGTCGTGCAGCATATGGCACCTGCCCACAAAAGCATGCTTGCTGAAATAATCAGGCGTTATACAAGGATGGAGGTTTATGATGTCAAGGACGGGATGGCTGTTAAATCCGATTGCGTATACATCATCCAACCCAATCGTGATATGATCATTATGGATGGTATTCTGCATTTGATGGAACCGGCACAGGCGCATGGCCATCGTATGCCGATCGATTCATTCTTCCGTTCTCTTGCCTCAGATCAAAAGGAGAAGGCCATTGGGATTATACTTTCGGGCACCGGCAGTGACGGCACACTGGGCGTAAGGGCTATCAAGGCCGAAGGTGGTATACTAATGGCACAGGATCCCGAATCCAGCGAATACAACGGTATGCCGTTAAATGCTATTCAAACAGGCCTTGTTGACTATATACTGAAGCCGGCCGAGATGCCAGCTCAACTCCTTGATCATATATCCTCAATATTCGGGGAGAAGACAGATATATCTTCAAATGAAGAAGAAACAATGAAGATGATCTTCGATCAACTGCTCACCCAAACAGGTCACGACTTTTCCCAATATAAGCAGAAAACATTAGACCGCCGTATAGGGCGTCGTATGGCTGTCAACGATATCAAAGATCTGGTCGGATACGCACGCTATTTACAGCACAAACCGGAAGAGGTGAAGGCACTTTTTAATGATCTTCTGATCAATGTTACTAATTTCTTCCGCAATCCAAGGGTTTTTGAGGTACTCCAGGAGAAAGTGATCCCACTTCTCTTTCTAGACAAGTCTCCAGATGCATTCGTACGTATATGGGTGGTAGGCTCTTCCACCGGTGAAGAGGCATATTCCATTGGTATGCTCCTTCAAGAAGAGATGGGTAAATTGAAGCAGACTTTCAAAGTACAGATCTTCGCCACTGATATTGATAGCCGAGCTGTTGAGCAGGCCCGCAAGGGTGTCTATCCCTTCAGTATCTCCAACGATGTTCCAGCCGATAGGTTGAAACGTTTTTTTATTTACGATCCCGATCTCAATACCTACAGCATCCGGAAAAATATCCGTGAAATGGTTATCTTTTCTGAACAGGATGTAATAAGAGATCCTCCGTTTTCTAAACTTGACATGATCAGTTGTCGCAATCTGATGATCTATACGAACAAGGAATTGCAGAAAAAGCTCATTCCGATGTTCCATTATGCATTGAATCCAGGAGGATTTCTCTTACTTGGTTCTTCTGAGAGCATAGGAGAGTTTTCTTACCTTTTTGATGCCCTGGATAAACAGTCTAAACTTTATCAACGCAAAGTGATTTCTAGTGAATATGACTTTTCAATTGGAACATTTATCTCTAAACCCCCTGTAAAGAGTGTATCCAAACTACCTTCAGGGAAGCTTCCTGGTGAGAACAAACTCCAAATGCGTGAACTTGCCGAAAGGAAGCTGTTGCAGCAGTACGCGCCGGCGGGTGCGCTGGTTAACGAACATGGCGAGATCCTCTATCTTCATGGTCGTACCGGTCTTTATCTTGAACTGTCTCCCGGTGAGCCTGATTATAATATCCTGAAGATGGCCCGGGAGGGATTGCAGCAGGCATTGACCACAACGCTTAGCAAAGCAGTTATCCAGAAAGAGCAGGTAGTTCGCTCCGGAATTCGGGTCAAGACCAACGGCGACTTTACCATTGTAGATCTAACGGTGCGACCAGTGGAAGAAGCTTTTGACAAAAAACTGTTCCTTGTAACTTTTGATGTAACGCCGCAATCCAGTCCTGGCCTGAAAAATAAGCAAAATTCAACGAAAGAAGACAAAGGTGTTACTGGGAGTGAGGAGGAGGAAGAAGAAAACGTTTCAGCTCTGAAAGAGGAACTGAGGAACATGGAAGAATATCTCAGAGCTGTTAATGAAGAACTGGAAGTCTCCAACGAAGAGCTAAGATCTTCCAACGAAGAGATGCAGTCCATGAACGAGGAATTGCAATCTACAAACGAGGAACTGGAAACCTCCAGGGAAGAATTGCAATCTGTCAACGAGGAATTATCTACTGTCAACGCTGAACTGCAATCCAAGGTCGAAGAACTCTCACAAGCCAATGAAGATATGAATAACTTACTGGCCCGCACCGGTGTGGGCATTATTGTTGTGAACAATCAATTGCTTATCCAGCGCTTTACTCCTGCTGCCACAAAGGTGATAAATCTTATTCCTACAGACGTGGGACGCCCTCTTGGGCATACAGTTTCAAACATTTTAGAATATGACCTGATACCTGACGTACAGGCTGTGCTGGATACCCTGATCCCCAGGGAGATTGAAGCTCAAACCCGTGATGGTGAGTGTTACATTATAAGGATACAACCCTATAGAACTCTGAAAAATACTATTGAGGGGGCAGTCATTACATTTCTGAAGCAGACCGAATCATTGATTCGCCTGGCTACCGTGGTCCGCGACTCGGGCGATGCTATAACTCTACAGGATATGGAAGGCCATATCCTTGCATGGAATCCAATGGCTGAGAAGATGTACGGTTGGAGCGAAACCGAGGCACTGGCTTTGAATGTTAGCACAATAGTCCCGGAGAACAAAAAAGAAGAATCTTTGGCCTTGTTGAAGATGCTTGCTAATGCCGAGGTCCCAAAACCTTCCCGGGCAAAAAGGCTCACCAAAGACGGCCGGATCGTAGATGTGTGGATGATAGCTACCCCCCTGGTAAATGCAGATGGCAAAGTGTATTCAATTGCGACCACTGAGAGGGAAATTAGATCATAAGACGGGTGAAAAGAGGAAAAGGAAAAATAAGTCATTTGAACAAAAGTTAATAGGTATTATCCTATAGGAGGCTAATCATCATCAAAATGACATGATACATCTAGATCTCAATTATAGGTGTGGACTGCCGCCTGTAATATTCGAATAGTTCTTTCCCCCACTCCAAGGCATTTGGGCTGCAAATGAGTATTTTTTTATTGTCAGATTTACCTTCTTGTGTGAATAGTCTGAAGTTAATGCATTGATCAGCCAGAATAAAAGATACAAACTCAAGACTTTTAGGGTACACGTAAAATGATATAAGTTTGATATCGATCAATTCTTTAAAGTCATCATAATAGTCATGTTTGAGCTTCTCGTAGATTTCCGGAGATATAATTACTGATACATCTGTATCCTGCTCTATCATCTCTACATAGAACTCGTGAAACTCAGGGTGTATAGTAGAGGTGATCTGTAACCAGTGTTTTGACATAATGGCTTTTTCAAGAAGGTCTTTCTCAGCATCAAAGAAATCACAAATGGAAATGTCAATTATATTGCAAGAGCCAAGCTGCGGTAATTTTTTTAGAAGATAGCTTGGAATAAAATCGATGAGATGAGTTCCTAAATAGTCACGATTCTCACCAAACATGTCCGTAGTGCGCAGAAAAACCACCATTTCCTCAACGATCAATTTTCCAATAGTTGTCAACTTATAGGTGTCTCCATAAAGTTTAGATATAAGGTGATTTTCTTTCAATATTCTGATCTGTGGAAGTAGCGCTGTTCTGGTCGTTTTCAGTGATTCGAGGAGTAGTTCCATTTCCTTTGGGCCATCCATCAATAGTAAAAGCACATTTTTTCTCTTTTCAGATGCAAGTAGTACTTCAACGATTGGCTTTTTCAATAAGTCCCATCCCCCTGAGCGATAAAATCGATATCAGATACTATTCCATTTCATTCATATGGTTTTAAGATATAGATAAGTTAGTAGGTTCCATGAAGTTATTGATCCGTGTGCTTTGTAGAATACCTGTTGAAATCTCTACTAATAAATCAAAAGTCACAAATATATTCAATATTAGAAGCATTCAGACTAACATATTAATTGATTAATTTGCACCATATTTAGATTTGAATATAATGTTGTACGGGTTTATCGAATTCCTCTATAGCTCTATCTGTATTCTCTATAGGATGATTAAAAGAAAAACTCATTAAAACCGCATAAGAAAGAAAGATTCAAAATATGGACTATGAAACCATGTGCCATTCAGGTTGAATAGTCGCAGGTTATTAGATGAAGAAGAAAAAAATAAAATGATATATCATGTCAGTGCATATGGGAATTCTGTGAATTTCCACTCATCTTCCTGTTTTATAAGGTCAATTTCCTTTGTAACCTCATTGTATTCATGTTCAACCTCTATGAACTTCTCAATTGAGAATTTAATAGCAACAGATGATTCATTAACAAGCACATCAACAACTGCCATATTCTCCTCAACATATTCATTGCTTACTTCTATAAACTCGTACTTTTCAGGATTGATATCTTTGCAGATGCCTACAAAATCTGAAAGAGTTATTTCTTCTTTGTAAGCTTCTGACATCATAGCATAACAGGTGTCATAATTTTCTTGGCTAAATTCGGATGCAAAATTCTCTACAGTCTTTGTAGGACTGCTTCCAAAACCTACACAACCTGCAGTTAGAAGAACTAATGCTAAAATGGATATAATCATTTGTTTTTTCATAAGTACCCCTCCTTTTAAGCTATAGTACAGTTAAAACTGTTTTTTTTGTATAAATATGCAGTCGTATATATACTATTTCTAAATCGGCTCTTCGACTTTTAAATATGAACTTTTTACTCATATTTTCAATTAACTTCATATTGGCAGCTACTATGAACATTCCGATAACAGGTATATTACCTTGAAACAACCGATTCCGTCTCAGACCTTCGCGTCCCTGCAGGTGAGAGATATCGAGTGGCTATATGGTCATGGGGTTCAAATGCCAATGCAGAGTATGTATACAGTAACTGGCTCAATGCCTGAGAAAATTTAAAAAGAAAAAAGTACAGGAAGTACTTTTTCCTGCATTGTGCTTTAAATAACATATGCCTTCAGAGGAGGAATTCCGTTAAAGGCAACGGAACTGTAACTTTGTGTATAGGCACCGGTGGTTAAAATGTAGAGGCGTTCGCCTTCTTTTAAGGTATTTGGAAAAACGTACTTATGGTCTTCATACAGTATGTCCATACTATCACAGGTTGGTCCTGCAAGTATCACTTCTTCCTCATATCCTTCCTTTTCAGAGTAGATGGGGTATTTTATGCATTCATCAAGGGTCTCTATGAGCCCTCCGAACTTCCCGATATCCAGATATACCCATTTATACTGATTGAGCTTTGCTTTCTTGGAGATCATTATTACTTCAGTGACAATGATTCCGGCATCTGCGGTAAGTGAGCGGCCCGGTTCTATGATAATCTCCGGATGTTCTTCACCAAAATCCTCCTGTATGAAACGGAGGATCTCATGGGCATACGTCTCAAGTTCATTTGCAGGTGAGAGGTACTTTGCAGGGAACCCTCCTCCAAGATTTATCATCTTCAGTTTTATTCCCTGGAGCGCTACGGCTTCAAAAAGATATTTGCACTTTGAAAGAGCATTATCCCACTGTCCGATATCACGTTGCTGGGAACCGACATGGAAAGAAAGACCATAAGGTTCCAGACCAAGTTTACGTGCCTGAAGTATCATCTCGTAGGTTATGTCAGGGTGAGCTCCAAATTTTCGGGAAAGAGGCCAGTCCGCACCATCACTTTCTGTGAGCAGGCGGAAGAACACCCTGGAGCCCGGAGCACGACGTGCGATTTTCATCAGATCGCTCTCAGAATCCGTGACAAAGAGGCGGACACCTTTTTCGTATGCATATGCGATATCCTTCTCTTTTTTTATGGTGTTGCCATAGCTTATTTTCTCTGGAGGGACTCCCAGTCTGAGAAGCTGGTCTATTTCATATGTAGTGGCAGCATCGAAGTTAGATCCTTTTTCCTTTAAGGTCAATATGACCTCATCAAGAGGATTCGCCTTTATTGCATAATATATCTTTACAAAAGGCATGTTCTTAACCAGTGCATCGTACATTTTTTCGACTTTAGCCAGATCAACGATCAAAAAAGGAGTCTCTTTATCCTTTGAGAACTCTTTTATTCTTCCAAAGTCCTCCACTGAAATGAAATCATCCAGGGGAAAATCATACTGTTCTTTTCTCATATCTACTCCTTGTGTTATTGGATAATTATCATGGAAACCAGTAAGTTGAATAATTAAAATCATACCGTACCAGTTTATTCTATCAAAGACTTGATAATTTGCAGTTAATAGCATTTTAAGTATTTAAAACTGATTATTAATGACTAATAATGATTTTTATTACTTTTTATTTGAAATAAGCAGTTATTACAAACGGATATTGTAATAAAGTTCTTATTAATGATTATATCTGATTATACAAGTTTTTAAAATTCTTTTTAGCAAAAAAGTTAAAATTTATGGGATTTTTGACCCATTTAGCATCGAAACTCTTCAGAAACACCTGAAACCGGAATAGTAAAAAAGAAGCTGCTTCCTTTACCAATTTCACTTCTGACCCACAGTTTTCCGCCATGCATTTTAACGAATTTCCTTATGATAGCAAGCCCAAGTCCTGTGCCTTTGAATTTACGTGTTGTTGAACCATCTACCTGGTAGAAGGGGTCGAATATCCTTTCAAGATCGTGTTCAGGAATTCCGATACCAGTGTCACTGACGGATATCAGTACATCATCATCCCGTTGGATGGCGTTAACTGTTATCTCCCCTCCATCAGGTGTGAATTTCAGGGCATTATCTATCAGGTTATAGAGTATCTCTTTTATTTTAATGTTGTCAGCAACGATCTCACTTTGATTTAAGGAGATATCAATGATCATGGTTATATTTTTTCTTTTAGAAATAATTGACATCATAGAGCAGACATCATTTATGGCATGTTCCAGATCAAACCTTGTACAGTTAATTTGCATCTCCCCCAGTTCCATCTGTGAGATATCAAGTATATTGTTTATCAGGTTGAGAAGTATATGACCACTCTGATTGATCGTACGGATATATTTCTCCTGTTTTTGATCAATCTGCCCCATAACTCCTTCCAGAAGCAGGTCAGAAAAGCCGATAATAGAACTTAGGGGTGTCCTCAGTTCATGGCTGGTGTTTGCCAGGAATTCACTTTTGCTGCGATTTGCATTATCAGATGCCAATTTAGCTTTGAGGATCTCCTCCTCTGCCTGCTTCCTGCCGGTAATGTCGCGGAAGAACACAAGAGCTCCGTCATAACCTTCATAATTTATGTGTACAGCCGAAACTTCAGTAATAAAAGAGCTGCCATCAAGGCGCAGGCATATAGCTTCTGTCTGTGGGGCACTTTGCTTTTCATTATTAAGGCGATGCATCCGTTCAAGAATATTTTTCTGCGAATCAGGATGGAATATGTTCATCACAGGCTGACCCAGCAATTGATCGGGTATTTCTGCTCCTAACAGCTTTAATGCTGCCGGATTTAAGTATACAAAATCACAGCCATTCTGCACAAAGATAGCTTCTGGTGCATTCTCAACAAGAAGACGGAAACGTGCCTCGCTTGCAGCCAGTGCTTCGCTTGCTGCCCGTTCCTCACTCTGGTCCCTGAATACAAGCACAACACCTGTTATCATTCCCTCCTGATCAATTATGGGGGACGCACTGTCGGCTATTGGTATTTCTTTTCCTTGCTTGGATATCAGCAATGTATGGTTTGCAAGCCCGACAACATTCCTTTCTCTCAATACCCTTCTGACAGGACATTCAACTGGTTTTCCTGTATCCTCATTTAATATCCTGAAAACATCTTCAAGTATTTTGCCTCTGGCTTCTTTCTCTTTCCATCCGGTCAGTTCCTCAGCAACATTGTTCATCTGTCTCAGGACACCGGTAGTATCTGTAGTTATTACTCCTTCACCGATGCTGTAAAGAGTAGTCCTGAAAAGTTCCTCACTTTCTTTCAGGAATCTTTCTGCAAGTTTGCGATCTGTAATGTCATGTATTATGGAATATAGTAAAGTACGACCTTCTATCTGGATGGGGCCGCTGAAAACTTCCACGTCCCTGATAGAGCCATCTGCCAGAAGATGCCTGAAACTGAAATGACTTCGATGCTCAGACCTTGCACGCTCCATCTCTTGCCTAACTTCTGAAGCTGGCAGGCTATTGATATCCATTATGTTTTTCTGTAACAAATTATCATATGACCATCCATAATAGTTAACAGCTGCATGATTTGCATCTACGATCATTCCTGTGCCAGGGTCGATTATCAGCATTACAGAGTGATTATTCTCAAAAAGGCTTCTATAGCGCTCTTCACTTTCCATGAACTTCTCTTCTATCATTTTACGCCGGGTTATATCGGTAATGAAACCTTCTATAGCTTCTACATTTCCTGCAGCATCATAAACACCTTTTCCCTGTTCCCACACCCATTTTAGCTCTCCTGTGGCAGTTGTTATCGTGTACTCATCCTGGAATGACGTATTTTTCAAAAGAGTCTGTTCCCATTTTTCCCACAGGTAGTCTCTGTATTCTGATTCTATCAGGTCATTAAAGGATATTTTCCGATTATCAAGGAGATCCTGAGGTTCATATCCGGTCAATGTGCGGCAGCCCCCTGAAACAAACCGCATTGTCCATTCACGATCATAGTCACATCTGTAAGCCATACCCGGCAGATTTGAGAGCAGTACCGACTTGCTTCTCTCGCTTTCCTGAAGTGCCTGCTCCAGTTTCTTACGATCACTTATATCCCTTATAAAGCAAAGGATCCCGCAAGTTCCATGTTCGTAATAGATCGTACTAACCTCAACGTCCAATATTCTTCCATCTTTTGTTTTATGACGGGTTTCAAAACGATCATTTCCAAATTTCTTAGCCCTTCCAATATGGTATATGATCCTTGAGGGTTTCATATCTGCGTCCAGATCACATATCGTCTTTTGTAAAAGTTCATCGTACCAGTTGCCTGTTATTTCACAATACCTATCATTGACTTCAAGTATCCTGCCTTCCAGATCAATGTATAAGAATCCATCCACTGACATTTCAGTTATCGTCTGATAACGTTGGGCATGATCCTTGCTTTTTTCATTAATTCCAGGCTTATTTTCCAGATGCTCATTTGAGCTTATGCAGGAAAATTCTATTGTACTACTCAATTGTTCGTCAGAAAAAGGTTCTATAAGGAAATCTGAGAGCTGTGAGTCTGCAATAAAGTTAAAATCATGCTCATTTAAACGGGATGTTATCAGAACCATTGGGATATTATAGGTATTTGAGAGGCTTGCGATTTCGTAAACCAGGGATATCTCTGCTGATCCAGGGTGAAGCAGGACAAGATGGATTTTCTCATTTTTAAAATAAGTTCCAAGATCATGTGTACTAATAGATTTTTCATGTACAATGTATCCAAGGGATCGTACTCTTTCTGCAATACCATTGTGTTTTGAATCACCATTAAGAAACAATAATATTTTTTTCATTTCACCATCTTTATTTGGAATAAACTAATTTTTTTTGTTATTGTATAATTTATATAGTTGTCGCCATGGCTATTTTTACTTGCCGATATCGGTACAAAAACTAAAATAGATTGTGTGATGTTCTTATTTATATGAGCTCGATTCATGAAGAACTGGTAAAATCACTCAACCCCAAACAGCAGGCATATGTGAATATGGAATTACCGGACCCGAACAATGGTGAATATCTTCTCAGCGTTTTCCACCTGGTCCCGGGAGGAAAATTCAACGTTTTACAGGCTGCTGCGGAGGTAGCTGCTGAATCGTCCACCGGTACGAATTTCAAGGTCAATACAGAGACTCCCTTTTCCAAAACCATGAACGCACTGGTCTATCAGCTTGACCTTGAGAGGGAGCTGGTGTGGATAGCCTATCCATGGAGGCTTTTTGACAGAGGCGGCAATGTTCAGAACATACTGACCTATATTGTGGGTAACATCCTTGGAATGAAGGAAGTGGCTGCTCTGAAATTGCTTGATGTCTGGTTCCCGCCCTCAATGCTTGAACAATATGATGGTCCCGGCTATACTGTGGATGACATGCGAAAATATCTCAATGTGTATGACAGGCCCATACTTGGCACTATAGTTAAACCAAAGATGGGGCTCACTTCTGCAGAGTATGCTGAGGTATGCTATGATTTCTGGGCAGGAGGCGGTGACTTTGTCAAGAATGACGAGCCACAGGCCAACCAGGATTTCTGTCCTTATGAGAAAATGGTCATGCATGTCAAGGAAGCCATGGACAAGGCCGTCCTTGAGACAGGACATAAAAAAGTTCATTCTTTCAATGTCTCAGCTGCTGATTTTGACACCATGATCCAAAGATGTGATATGATAGTCAACGCAGGCTTTGAACCTGGAAGCTATGCGTTTTTGATAGACGGTATAACAGCTGGCTGGATGGCTGTGCAGACTCTCAGGAGAAGATATCCCAATGTATTCATCCACTTCCACAGGGCAGCCCACGGAGCTTATACCAGGCCGGAGAACCCTATCGGATTCTCGGTACTTGTCCTGTCCAAGTTTGCACGGCTGGCAGGAGCTTCGGGTATACACACGGGAACTGCAGGTGTCGGTAAGATGAAAGGAACACCTGAAGATGATGTTGTTGCAGCCCATGGCATCCAGTACCTGAGAAGTGAAGGTCATTTCTTCAGGCAGAGCTGGACCAAGATACCTGAAAGTGATAAGGACGCTATCGGTCTTGTGAATGAGGACATGGCTCATCATGTTATCCTGGAGGATGACAGCTGGAGGGGGATGAAAAAATGCTGCCCGATAGTTTCCGGCGGACTGAATCCTGTAAGGCTGAAGTCTTTCATAGATGTGATGGGCAATGTTGATTTCATAACCACCATGGGGTCCGGAGTCCATGCCCATCCCGGGGGCACCCGCACAGGTGCAATGGCTCTGGTGCAGGCATGTGATGCCTATCTGAAGGATATAGACATTGAAAACTATGCCAAAGACCATGAGGAACTTGCACAGGCGATAGATTATTTCACAAAGGCATCCAAGGATGCCATGTGATATTTTTACGACCTCATCTACAGACAGAGAAAGGGACAGGGAAAGGAAATGATCAATGAAGTTCAGGGATACAGTTGACTGGAATGTGTACTGGCTGCTGTTCATAGCAGCTGAATTGTCACTTCTTGCTGCTTTGCCATATTCCATCACACTGACAGGTGAAGCTATATATGACTTCGGTGTCTCACTGCCCATTGTCCTTGCAACTCAGTTTACCCAGGCAACAGTGCTTTTTTTAGTTTCCATCTTCACAGGGCTCTACCTTGGTAAAAGAACCGGGCTTGGAACACCGTTGCTTGATTCTCTTTTCCGAACAAGGAATTTGCCAGCAAACTATGGTTCGGTTTTTAAGTTGTCTGTTTTCCTTGGCATCCTTATAAGTGTCATCATTTTCATCCTGGACCGCTTCGTATTCTCATTATTCTCCGAACCCCTTACAGTACATTTGATGACACCTCCCGTCTGGGAGCGCTTTTTGTATTCCTTCTATGCAGGCTTTGTAGAGGAGATTGTTCTCAGATTCTTCCTTATGACTCTTCTGGTCTGGATATCGTGGAAAATAAAAAGGACTTCACAGGGTCTTCCCACCTCAGCAGGCGTATGGATGGCTATTTTGATAGTCAGCTTTATCTATGGCCTGGGATACCTTTCTTCATCGGTCTCTTCAAACATGGATCAGATGCATATGTTTGCTCTGTTACTGTTTAATGCATTGGCAGGGATAACATTTGGCTGGCTCTACTGGAAAAAAGGTCTTGAAGCTGCAATTATTGCAAATCTTACATCAAGCCTGATGATATTTGTTATACTTGGATCGCTGTTCTGAAAAATGAAGGAGCTTTTTCCCGTTTGCTCATACTCTGTATGATCCATTTTGTATTAATGTTAAAAGACTAAAGAGGATTTCGATAAACTAGGACTACATTGCACTAAAATATAAATAATAGACAAATAAATTAAGTATCATGGATGATTTAACTGATTTTGCCCTTAATGAAGAATACAAACGCCTTCAATCTGTTG
>JARVGJ010000013.1 GCA_029762595.1 Methanolobus sp.
ACAATCTAGGATAGCGTAAGCTATCCTAAAATTAAGGTGAAAAGGAACAAAAACATAAAAATATGGGATCAAAAGGATGAGTTACAACTTGAATTTATCAGATGTTTAAAAAAAAAGAGGGTTAATCTGAATCCTCTAAAGCCTGAACGTAACAAACCTGATGTGTGTGGTTGTGGGAGTAATGTGGAACAGGTCTGTTAGCGTTCACTTGTTTTTATCCGTTTTTAGCTTTAGTTATTTTAAATCATGTTCATATCGTACCACCGATTGTCATGCAGCCTGCCTGGACAATTTGTCTTTGTGACTGCAATATGTTGTAGATTTTTCAACTATTTAAATATATCTATAGTTGGATGTATAATGAGAATGATGATGATGATATTATGTGTTTTTTATTGCTATGAAATTATAAAAGAAGTCTCTGAAAGGTCAACTTACAGATGTCCCATAAAGGCTTCTCTGATAATTCTTGTGAAAGAATGCTAATGTAATTTTCCTGCCATTGCTTCCATTATTTAAGATTCCTTTTTGCTTCAGATGTCTGCAACTTTCACTCTGTCAAACTCTTCTGTTATATCTGTAGAAGGTGCCTTTTCCAGCATGCTTATGACAAAGATGACGATGCATGAAAGTACAAAACCCGGTACTATCTCATAAAGATCGAATATGCCGCCATTTAATTGTTTCCATATGATCACCATGAGCCCACCGGAGATAAGGCCACCAAGTGCCGCATTCCTTGTCATTCTCTTCCAGTAAAGAGAGAAGATTATAGTGGGTCCAAAAGCAGCTCCAAAACCTGCCCATGCATAAGCTACAAGATCAAGAACCGAACTTTCAGGGTCAAGTGCAAAGTAATATGCTATGATCGATACTATAACCACGGCAAGTCTTCCCATCCATACAAGTTCCTTTTCACTGGCATTCTTCTTTAAGAGCAATTTGTATATATCCTCTGTGAAGGCAGATGCTGATACGAGTAACTGTGAGTCTGCTGTGCTCATTATCGCTGCAAGGATCGCTGCAAGTAAAAGACCTGCTATAAATGGATGGAAGAGCTCGTTTATCATTACCATGAACACGGTCTCACTTGTTGCGCCTTCCAGTAATCCGGGGAACATAGCTATGCCCACCATTCCTGCAAAGACCGAAAAGGCAAGAGATATTATGACCCAGAACATGGCAATGGCTCTGGCTTTTCTGACCTGTCCTGAGTGCCTGATAGCCATGAATCTCACAAGTATGTGGGGCTGGCCGAAATATCCCAGTCCCCATGCAAGCAGGGAAACTATTGCCATCAAAGAGATCATCTCACCGCCCAAAGAGCTGAAAGGGTCCAGGAGCTGAGGATCGATCGATCTTATGATGTCAATGGTCGAACTGTATCCACCTGCTTCTCTCATACCAATAATAGGTACCAGTGTAATGGCGATGATCATGAGCATTCCCTGAAAGAAGTCTGTCCAGCATACTGCCATGAATCCCCCAAGGAAGATATAGGCTATTATAACCAGGGTGCCTATGGTCAGTGCTGTCAGGTAGGATACATCAAATACTGTGCTGAAGAGCTTCCCGCCTGCAACCAGGCCGGATGATGTATAGAATAGAAAGAATATGAGAATAAGTAAAGCGGATATGATCCGAAGCGACTTTGTACTGTCCCTGAAACGGTTCTCAAGGAAAACCGGAAGAGTAATAGCATCTCCTGCTATCTGTGTATATTTACGCAGACGCTTTGCTATGAATTTCCAGTTAAGATAGGTCCCAATTGCCAGACCAATAGCTATCCATATGGATTCCATTCCTGCAATATAGGCATATCCCGGAAGTCCAAGCAACAGCCACCCGCTCATATCTGAAGCCTGTGAACTGAGTGCAGTTACCCAGCTGTTAAGCTTTCTTCCACCAAGTATATAGTCTGAAAGGTTGGCGGTCTTCCTATAATAAATAGCACCAATCACCACCATAAAGAGCAGATAGAGTGCAAAAACAAGTAAAATGGCTAGTTTATCTGATAACAAATAACAACCTCTTTAGTACATTTTAACATTATGCTGAAGCTGTTAATTTATTTAATCATTTCTTTTTGATTGCAGGTAGATACTTCAACAAAACCAGTTATAAATACTTTAACAAAACCGGCTCTGTAGAAATCCTTTCTTTATTAATAAAGCACAGATGAAAAATATCTGTGTGCATCAGCGTTACCTGCTAAACGGAGGTTTAGCAGGCACTCAACTCTGTAAGAGGTGAGTGTATCTGCGGTTCACAAATTATTGATAATCGCTTTTCTACAGAGCCACAAAACCAGTTGTAAATATAAAGTGCAGCGACATATATACACAAAAATGGAAGTTATCCATTACTTCATTTATGCAATATCAACTCATCTTTATCGGCAGACAGCTTTTTGAAATAAAAAAATGTTTTTATAGATGAAGAACTTATGATGGCCGGATTTTCTAAGGTACTATGTTCCTTCAACGAACTGCTGTATCTTTTTCCTGATAGAATCCCTGAGTGTTCGTGTCTGTTCCAGTTTTTCTTCCTCTGTCCCGGTAAATGCTGCAGGGTCAGGAAAAGGCCAGTTCAACTGCACAAACGGTCTGGGGAATATAGGGCATTCCTCCTCATTTGCTCTGTCACAGACGGTGATCACGTATTTGAAAAGTCTTCCTTCCCGGAAAAGATCCCATACAGCCTGACTCTTTTTATCGCTGAGGTCAAAACCATCTTCTTCCATGACTTTTTTTACTAAAGGGTCAATACTTGTGGGTTTAAAGCCGGCACTTTCAACTTCAAACAGGTCCCCTCCGATTCTTTTTAAATACTCTTCAGCTATCTGGCTTCTTCCACTATTGTGGACACATATAAACAGTACTTTTGTTCTATCATCAACGGATGCCATATCATCTGTGTTAGGTATGAGGCCCTCATAAATTTAAGCTTTATAGACTATATAATTCCAGTTACTCTATATATATGATTATTATTCTTTATTTTTAACCATCTCTCAATATTCTCTGTCGCCGAATATTGCAGAGCCGATGCGCACCATTGTGGCTCCTTCTTCAATGGCTACCCGGTAGTCTGCTGACATTCCCATGGATAGTTCAAGGAGGTCTATGTTGGCATTGTGCATATTATCCTGTTTTATCCTTTCAAAGAGTATTTTCATTCTTCTGAAATACGGACGTGCCTGCTGCGGTGATACATAAGGAGGTATGCACATAAGTCCTGTTATCCTGACATTTCCAAGCAAGCGGATATCTGCTATGACAGTCTTTATCTCATGGACAGTAAAACCGAATTTCTGGGGCTCTTCACCTATATTGACCTGAAGGAAGACATCCTGTATCTTGCCAATGTCCCCTGCTCTTTTATCTATCTCCTCTGCTATCTTTGTAGAATCTACGGACTGTATCACGTCAAAATGATCAACTGCCTGTTTGACCTTGTTCGTCTGAAGATGTCCTATAAAGTGTTTTTCGCAAGGCAGGATATGATCTGATTTTTCTTCGAATTCCTGTATCCTGTTCTCTCCTATGATGGTGGCACCTGCCCGTATGGCTTCATTTATCCTGGCAGGGTCTACAGTCTTTGTGACACATACAAGTTTTGTTTCCCCGAGTTCTTTGAGTACCTTATTTATCTTTTCATTTACTGTCATTGCTTTTCCATCCATATTATTCAAAATGCGATGTATTTAAAAGATTCCGGTTGTATCCACTGCAATTGAATGCTTTATAATTGAATGAATGAATGAATAATTTGCAATTGAATACTTTATAGGCTCTGTAGAAATCCATTCTTTATTAATAAACCACATCTAAATATGGATACACTAACCTCCTATGGAGTTGAGTGGCTTCTAAACAGCCGTTTAGCAGGTAACGCAAGATGATAAAAAACAATATCTGTGTGCATCTGCTTTTATCTGCGGTTCACAAATTATTGATAATAGGTTTTCTACAGAGCCCCTTTATAATTGAACTTTTTTGATTACGGATATAAGCTTCTTATTTATATTAATTAACAATTCTTCTTAGTTTAATTACTAAATAATGTTTCAAAATGCTTATCATAAAACAATGCGTAAAGCAATTATTATAATATATATTGTATATAAATTAAAAACATGTCTCTTTAATAGCCAAGGCAGGAAAATAAGATGTCTGCAAAAAAACGATTCTTTCAACAGGGAGTAATTATCACAGCTTTGCTGGCTGTTCTGTTAAGTTGCTGTTGTATCGGTGCCATTGGATCTGAGCTTACACTCATACCATCAGCTGAAACTATCGCACCAGGTGATATTTTTACTGTAGATGTATTTGTAGCCCCGGATGTTGCGATCACAGGAATGCAACTTGATCTTGTGTTTGATAGTTCAAAGGTCCGGATAGAGGGTGTTGAGGAGGGAATCCTCTTTAATCAAAGAGGAGGGGACAGTATTTTTAGTAAAGGAATTATTGAAGACAATTTACTAAAGGATGTATATGGGTGCATACTTGGCGGTGAAACAGTTTCCAAGGCTGCCATATTTGCCACAGTTACTTTTTCGCTGGATGAGCAAGCCTCAGATTGTCTGACTCTGGATCTGAACAATGTGATCTTAAGCGACCAGGCAGGCAATGCACTTAAAGCCATTTCAACAGGCATTATCATTGAGATCCTGGATAACAGTCCTCCTCAAATGCCAGGAGACTTCAATAATGATGGTGTTGTAGATTTTTATGATTTCGTCTGGTTTGCAGGCGCATATGATTCCATGGAAGGGGATGCTAACTATGAACCGTTTTTTGATTTTGATAAAGACGGGGATGTGGATTTCTATGATTTTGTAGAGTTTGCAGCTTTGTATGGATACTGAAGATTTCCATAAGTGTTTTCAATATAGAAATTTTCATATGCAACCAGATATTTTCCAGACTGCACTTAATATATCCTTATTAATCAAAGTTATAGCAACTCATATTCTGCATTTACTTTGGATATTCAATTATTTCCTCCTTAATTGAACGATATGATTTATCCGTTGTCTTTGTAGAGCCCTTGAAGATTATCTTTTCAAAATCAAAGAGTGAGGCGAAATCATCTACTATATTGTCAAACTCCTTTTCATAACATAACCCGGTATCTACCTTTCCTACACATTTATAGCCGGAGTAGTCAAAGACCATTTTCATCATTTCAGTATCATCGGGATCCGGCGTTAATTTTGCAAGAACGAGCATTTCCCTCCAGTTAGCCGCCTGCATAGGTGTGAGGAAGTAAGTACCTTCGCCTCTCTTCTCTCCCATAACAGCTTCTACATAAGCATTCCTGCTCTCAAATGCTGCACAGATACAATCATCTACGATTTCTCCATGGGCATCCTTTAGTATCCTGACAGGTATTCCCAGATGGTCAAAATCCTTTTCCAGTGAACCCAGCACGTTCCCGCACAGGCCATAAAAAACAAGTATCCCGTCAAATAGTTCACCATTTTCCTCAATAGACCTGTATACCTTATCCTTGAGCAGAGCAGGCTCGGCATCCAATGCGAATTCAAGAAGATTGAGGACAACTGTGAACTGGTCAGTAACATCACCTGAGCCAATGACCGACGGCAGATCAAAGATACCTGTTTTTTCATATTTCACTGCCACTTCTGTTAGTTTCTTTTCAATACCTTCTGTATTCTCATTATCTACCAGTATCAGGCGTGCATTCTTATCTTCTTCGAATATATGAACGAGCTCATCCTCGAACATGCGACAGGATATCAGATACAACAATGGCATTTTCAAACTCCTTTTTGTTTTTGGAACGTATCATTCCCAAACCAGCAAACACATTTACCAGGTTGAACGTAACCAGAATCAAGTATTACATGTTTTCTATGGAATGATATATTAATGTCACCTTTCTCATATGGAGTATTTTTTGTGTGGGTAAAAGATAGCTATGGTTTATTTTCTATTTAGTTAACCTGTTTGCTTAACAGGTATTGAAAATAAAGATAATTTTTACGGACTAAAATAAAGTGTATGGAGTAAAATAAAATTAAATAGTAAACTGAGTTTTCAAAATATCTTATTTCTTCACCCAATCTCCCTTTTCATTCTTTTCATATTTATTCTTCACAGCAGACCAGGCTACACGATGAGCCACTTCTTCTCTTGAGGCATCCCCTCTGCGCTCTTCTGGATCAGCATATTGGTCCCATGCATTGTTGAATGCTTCTTTATATATTTCCTGTGCATGCTCTGGAAGATTGTCCTTTACATTTGATGGTAGTTCATTTATGTTTCTATAAGGCAAAGATCCCACTCCATTTATTGTTCTATGCTTTTATTTACGGCTATTTTTACTATAGCTTATATGAGAAATTCACCTTATATGTTTTTTGTATTTACTTTTCCTGTAAAGGGCAACACGCTTATGAATAAATATCCCTGCCACAGACACGGCCATAACTATCCAGAGAAACTGCATTGATCCGGAGTTGAGATCTGTGCCTATCAACCAGGCATGAACAAAGGTCAATAAAAAGGCGGGATATATTAGATAATGGATCTTCTTCCATTTGTCTGTAATTTTTTTTCTGTAAAACGCGGCAAAAACAGCTATAATTATCAAATATAATGCCGGCCTTCCTGCAAGTTCCAGAAAGTCAGTAAGGGGATGGAATACCGGGACAAAAACAGACATGCTGCGCTTTTCCATTGCAAATACTATTGGATGGATAAGCATCAACAGTATACCTATACGTGCAAGGATGTGGTGTATCGCAATAAAACCTTTTCCAAAGACATTCTTCATCTGCCTCATATATTCAGATGACAATATAGCCAGGAAAATGAATAAATATGCAAATAGGCCGCATGCCCTGTATATCATTTGTAAGGATGTACCTGGACTTTGCAAAAGTGTGACCATGATTAATGTTGAAACAAGTATTAGTGACAATAATATTGCAGATCGTTTTTTCATGCGTAAGACTCCTTTGCTAGTTTGTATGTTATGATACTAAAAAGGGATTTCCCGCTAGATCCTGTCGGGAAGAAGAATGTACATCAATCAGTTATTTCCAACATCACTTATAATATGGGCTTTTGGAGGTCTTATGCCTCTCTTATAGAACTCGTTCCATGTTCTTCTTGTTATATCTGACCTGAACACAAATTCATCTCTCAGGTCGTTCACATATGCCCTTGCTTTAAGGCTTTTGTAGAAAGGATGATCATTTAGGAGAATAGTTACAGGTCTTGTAGGTGATATGTACACGAACCTGGAAGTAATAACAGCTTCCCTGAGTATTTTCATTGCCAGATCTACATCAGAGTCGTTCTCTATATAAATATCAAGGGATGCCATCATTTCTGAACTGCCCGAGTTCCCGCTTGCCACACATTCTGTAAATATCAGATTGTTTGGTGCAGATACCAGGTCATCATCGGGAGTTATAAGGCGTGTTGACCTCAGACCTATATCCTTCACTTCACCATAGTATTTTCCCATCTCTATCCGATCCCCTACCTGATACGTCTTTTCCATTACTATTATGACACCTGCCGCAATATCCTCAAAAAGGTTCCTCAGACCAAAACCGATGGCAGCACCAATAAGACCACTTAGGAGTACCAGGTGGCTCAGTGAAAGTGCAAATACAGATGCCAGGATATAATAGATAGCGAAGGAATAGATGAGGACTTTTAAAAATGGTATTATTGTCTTGAGATGGAGCCTGTACCTCCAGGACATTTCCGATAACTTGGTCAGCAAAAAGGCCACTATCTTTGCAAGAACCACTGCCATAACTATAATGGCCAAAGATAAGAGCAAGGTTTGCGTATCTACGTGCTCAAAGTTTGCTATAAAAGTCTCTACCTCAGATTCAACCATTACCACACCAACCTGATGTTCTGTAAATACCTGACCACAACATACAGCCTTTCAGGTTTCACACTGTAGTATTCAGCATTCTTCATTATGATATCCTGGTTCTGCATTTCAAACAATATCTTGTTGATGAGCATGTCGTCAATATTGCAACTCCAGTTCAGTATATTTTTCATTTCTTCTTTTTTGATATGTCCCATTGAAAGAATAAGATAAAGAACAAATCTTCCTGTACTTCCAAGATCTATATTAGTATCTATCGTATCAATGCTACTTGTTCTTATAATGGGGTATTCCAGCCATTTATCCCATATTTCCGTTGCAACCCCTGGATTCCCACTTGATAGCCTTAATATCTCTTTAAATATGATCGATTCTGCTGTTTCATCCGGTTTTTTGTTGAAGAACATTGTGCGAAGTGCAATATAGTTGATCTTCAGAGTATAAAGATTGATATTGCTGTGGCTGAACTTTTCTTTAATCGGTTTTTTAATTATTCTGAATATCTTCTCTTCCTCTATTTTTGTGTCATTGATAAACTTGATCTCATCCTCTTCATATTCTGAAAGCAAGAACTTTTTCATATCCCCATGTCCCATTTGGGGAATAGTTATCTGGATAGGAAAATATCTTCCTATGTCCATCGCCCTGTTAAGATAATTCCACGAATGGATATTCCATGTTGTTATGCATAGTTTGTCATCTGTTGATACCACCATTTCAAGGAACTTTTCAAGAACATCAAATCCCCCGATCTTTCTCATATACAGGTAATGACAATTGTCAAACAACATTATCTTATTATCATCTTTAACCAAAGGTATTTCTTCCTCATTGTTGACTATAGATGAAAAAGTGACCTTCGTCACATTATGAGGATGCATTTTGACGATCTCTTTCAAAAGTTCGGATTTGCCTGCATAGGGCAATGCCATTATCGCGATATTTATCCTCCTGCCGGATTCAAAATCAGATATTGCAGTTTTTATCCTCTCTATTGTTTCATCCATACCGAATATCATTTTCTTCATTGATTCTTTTTCATCCGGCTCAGTCATGATCATCCTACCTTTCTTTATTAGCTATTGTCTTTTAAGAAGCTCTTTATTGCTTTCAAGCATACAATATAATAAAGCAACATATCTCTATAAATTATAATGTCATACTATTATATATGCCATCCCAAGCCCACTCCTCTTATAAATATTCACTCTGTTTGTTCCAGTGACATCAGATGCTGTTTTTGCATGCAACCAAAACACCTAAGTAATGTTGTCTCCTCCTTTGAACAAGAAACGAGTTAAAGCTTGTTTTTGTATAAACCGAGTTGATATTTTGCCAATAAAAGACGGAGATACAATAAAGATAGATTATACCGGCACACTTGATGACGGTAATGTTTTCGATAGTTCTGCAAACCATGATCAACCTCTTGAATTTACAGTAGGTGCAGGTCAGGTCATTCCCGGTTTTGAAGAAGCTGTAAGAGGGATGGAAGCAGGCGAGGAGAAAACATTCAGAATAGAGCCGGAAGAAGCTTATGGCGAGCACAACCCTGCTCTGACCCAGACAGTTCCAAGGTCACTGATCCAGTGTGATATGGAATTAGAGGAAGGGATGATGCTGATGGTGGGAACCGCCGAAGGTCAGCAGATGCCTGCAAGGATCAGCGAGATAAGTGATGAAAACGTAACCCTTGATATGAATCATCCGCTTGCCGGCAAGGCATTGACCTTCAACATAAAAGTTGTAGAAGCATAAAAGTAGAAACATAAACAGATATTGGGCTCTTAGATGGGCTCAAAAATATCTTTTTCTTTTATGTTTTTTCCTCTTATATGCACCTGAAATGCCTTTACAGACCATTTGGTGCTTTTTTGTATTTCATTGAGCCCGGTGTGGAACTTGTAACCACTCATAATGTTCTTATATTAGTATGCATTTTCAATCATCACGTAATTGATTAGATATATTTGTTTAAAGAATATGGAAATAATAAATTTCGTAAATTCAAGATAATTTATGATATAAAGTGATGATAAAATGGTTCCGAAAAAATGCTTTTTGACCAAAGGTGTTGGTGTACACAAAGACCGGTTAGCATCTTTTGAACTGGCGCTGCGTGCTGCACAAATAGAAAAATACAACCTTGTTACTGTTTCCAGTATCCTTCCACCAAATTGTAAACTGGTATCAAAGGAAGATGGACTGGAGGAATTACCAGCAGGTGAGATTGTCCATTGCGTCCTTGCACGTAATGACACAAACGAACCGCACAGACTTGTTTCTGCTGCTGTTGGGACGGCAGTTCCTGTGAATGAGAACAACTACGGTTACATCTCTGAGCATCATTCTTTTGGTGAGGATGAAATAAAAGCAGGTGAATATGCTGAAGATCTGGCGGCAACAATGCTTGCGACAACACTTGGTGTGGAATTTGATGCTGATTCTGCATGGCAGGAGAGGGAACAGGTCTATAAGGCCAGTGGACACATATTTGATACTACACACTACTGCCAGGTCGCATACGGCAATGCAGAAGGCAAGTGGACAACTGTTCTGGCTGCTATGGTATTTGTTGAATGAAAAAAGGTTAACTATCCCTTTATTTTTTTCTTTTATGACTTTTATTTCATAATACATATGGTAGGATTAGATGATCTTCCGGACCATTGATATGTGTTCTATGCCTGCATCCTGATAAGTATCGCCGCATACTGAAAAACCGAACCTGCTATAGAATCCGATTGCTGTGGTCTGGGATGAAAGCCGAAGCTTTTTTGCTCCAAGTGAGATAGCTTTTTCAATGAGTTTTTCCATCAGCATCCTTCCAAGTTCCATTTTGCGATATTCTTTGAGGACACAAACTCTCCCTATAATAAAAGAGTTTTCATGTTCACACAATCTTCCTGTAGCAACAGGTTTTGAATTCCTGTATATGGTCAGATGCAGGGATATATTATCATATTCATCTAGCTCCAGTTCTTCATCTATCTTCTGTTCCTTCACAAAAACCTCTTTGCGAACCGTGTACGCACCACTGAAGTTATCATATCCTGCTGTCCATTTCATTTCTAATTTCATTTCTATTTTGATGATAATTCCTCTTATTGTGTCATCATTATGATAATACACTTTTTGTCTAACTATTCCAGCAGTTCCTAAAATACTTATGTGAATCATGCGTTTCAGATTTTTTCAATTGTTTCAAATAGAAAGCCTTAAGTTGATTGATAATTTATCCATAATTGTCTATATTCTATATAGATAGTATTTTCACGGAGGTTCAAAATGAAAAAATCACTGAGTCTTTTATTGATAGGATTATTGATCTTAGGATTAGTTGCAGTGTCCGGATGTACGGATAAAGCCGCAACAGCAGGGACGGATGAGACCGAATCGCAGATGCCTGTTTATGTAGTAGGGACTGAGCCATATTTCCCGCCGTTCCAATATGCAGATGAGAACAACAACAATGAAATAATAGGTTTTGATATCGATCTTATTAATGCAATTGCTGCAGATCAGGGCTTCCAAGTAACCTGGAAAGACCTTGGATTCGATGCCCTTATCCCTGCACTCCAGTCAGGACAGATAGATATTATTGCTTCGGGTATGACCATAACAGAAGCCCGAGAAGAATCTGTTGACTTCACCAATCCTTATATCAATGCAGGTCTTGCACTGGCAGTTGCAGCTAATAATAATCAGATTCAGAGCATTGATGACATTCAGGGTAAGGTTGCTGTTGTTCAACAGGGCTCAACAGGTGCTGCAAAGGCTGATGAACTGAAGTCAGAAGGCGTAATCACTGATATCATATACCTTCCACATGTGAGTGATATTGTAATGAGCATCCAGAACGGACGTGGGGATTTCATGATCAATGACCTGCCGGTAACAAATGCTTTCATATCGCATAACCCCGGTGTTATTAAGATAGTCGATGACAAGATACAGAGTGAATCATATGGTTTTGCTGTAAGGAACGGGAATACTGAGCTGCTTAACATGCTCAACGAAGGGCTTGCCAATGTGCAGGCAGATGGAACATACGATCAGATAATGGACAAATATTTCTAAAAAACTGTTCTCTGAGCATTTGTCTACTGGATATGCAACTACTTTTGCATATTCTTTTTTTAAATCCAAAGTTCCGACTCATTTTTATCCTGGGTGGAAAAGGCAGGTTTGCAGATACACATCGATATATTTATATTCGGTTCATGTATGCCTATTATAGATAATCATATTCTTGTCATCTGCACAAAAAAACGAGGTATTGTCCTTGTCCCTTCTATCAACCTATCTTGAACACATAATCAAAGTCTTACCTGACCTGATAGTAGGGTCAATGATAACCATAGAGATTACCTCTTTTTCCCTCTTCTTCGGCATGATCCTTGGAACCATATCGGGTCTTGGGAAACTGTCCCGCAAAAGGATATTAAGATACTTAAGCATTGTTTACATTGACTTTATACGGGGAACACCTCTGCTTGTTCAGATATTGCTTTTCTACTATGGTCTGCCGGGTCTTTATTCAAATGTAACGGGTAATCCGCTGAGCATAGATCCGATAATTGCAGGTATTATCGTATGCAGTATAAACAGTGGTGCCTATATTGCAGAGATAGTCCGTGCTGGCATACAGTCTATAGACCGGGGTCAGATGGAGGCAGCCCGCTCATTGGGTATGAACGAAAGCATGGCTATGAGGGAAATAATCCTTCCACAGGCATTCAGGAGGATCATTCCTCCCCTGGGTAATGAGTTCATAGCCCTTTTAAAGGATTCCTCACTGCTTGCTGTCATCGGCGTACACGAACTACTAAAAACAGGACAGCTTTACATTTCAAGGACATTTGCAGCCTTCCCGGTATACATCGCGGTTGCATTGATGTACCTGATACTGACCATCCTTATATCACGGCTGGTGGCATATTCTGAAAGGAGGCTTGGTGTAAGTGATAGAAATTAAAGACCTTCACAAGCAGTTCGGAGAACTTCAAGTATTGAAGGGTATCTCTATAGACATTAAAGAGAGTGAAGTGGTCTGTGTCATAGGCCCATCCGGCTCGGGTAAAAGCACCTTTTTGAGATGTATCAATTTACTTGAGATGCCAAGCTCCGGTGAGATTTTCATTGATGACGAAAAGATAACAGACAGGAAGATCAATATCAACAAGATACGTGAGGAAGCCGGCATGGTGTTCCAGCATTTCAACCTGTTCCCTCACAAAACAACTATCCAGAACGTGGCCCTTGCACCCATTAAGGTCAGGAAGCTCTCAAAGGCTGAAGCTGAAAAGCGTGCTCATGACCTGCTGAAGAAAGTCGGACTTGAAGATAAGGCCAACGTCTACCCATCTGCATTGTCCGGTGGCCAGAAACAAAGGGTTGCAATTGCAAGGGCTCTTGCCATGCATCCGAAGTTGATGCTGTTTGACGAACCAACGTCAGCTCTTGATCCTGAGATGGTAGGCGAGGTCCTTGGGGTCATGAAAGACCTTGCACAGGCAGGGATGACCATGGTGGTCGTAACCCATGAGATGGGTTTTGCAAGGGAGGTTGCCGACAGAGTTCTTTTCATGGACGATGGTCTCATAGTCGAGCAGGGAACCCCGCATGACATATTCTCCAATGCAAAGCATGAAAGAACTCGCTCATTCCTTAGCAAAGTACTTTGATAGTCTGTTGAAAATGGATAGATGAAGGATAATTGCAGGCATGTAAGCGTTCTGGAATGCAACCTGTTATTTTCTTTTTGCAAGTTCTTCTATACCTTTCTCTTCCAGTCTGTACAGAAGCCATTCCTTCTGCAGCTCCCCACCAAAGTGTTCATAGAATTTCCTTGCAGGATTCCAGTCAAGTACGCTCCACTCCATCCTGCCGCAGTTACGTTCTTTTGCTATCTGCCCGCAACGTACCATGAGTTCTTTTCCCACACCAAGACCACGGTATCTGGGGTAAACGAATATATCCTCTATATAGAGGCCGGGTTTTCCGGCAAAGGAAGAGAAATTATGGTAAAATATGATAAAACCGGCAGCATCTCTGTGAACCTCGGCTATTATGGCCTCAGCATAAGGTCTTTTACCAAAGAGGGCATGTCTTAGATCATCCTCTGTTGAAAGGACCCTGTCACTTAGCCCCTCAAACTTGGCCAGTGACCTTACAAGATCCATGATAAGCGGGATATCCTGTTCTTTGGCCGCTCTCACAGTAATGTTATGTTTAACGGGATTCATTTCCATGTTCTTACCTTTGATATATTATAATTCCTTTGATCTGGTGTAATTAATATTATCCTGTATTAAGAGCGTTAACTTCTCATGCTATTAGGAACACAGATATTTTTAATGAACTGCCCGAAGGTGTGCATTCATATGAAAAAAAGATATATGTTGCAAAAATTGTAATAATAATTCCTGTTGTCTTTGCATTGCTAGCCGCAATATTTACCGGGCGCTGCAGGAAAGGATATTCTTTTCATTATTTGTCGCCATTCCATTGGGGTTAGTGGCCTTTGCACTGAAATTTGTCTGCAAGTACAGGCAAAAGAATGAATACTGAACAATTAAATAGGTAACAATATGCCATTACTCACAATACTGTCGTGTAAGATACTGCAGGACGAGATAGTACACATCCTTAACAACGACCCTTCGGTGAACGAAATATTGGTCGTTAGTAACGGACATGAGAAGGATCTCATCTCAAAACTTCAGGCCACCGGCCTGGATTACCGGCTCATGTCCCCGGAAGAACTATCCGTGGGTGCCATGGCTCACAGAGCTGACCCATGTAATTACACGGTCATGGTGTACATGGTCGAACTTGCTTTGCACGAGTTCCCCAAGATGCTCAAAAAAGAGGTATACAGGCTTGTAGAAGAGTTGAGTGGGTATTCCAGCGGTATACTCATGTTCTATGGGCTTTGCGGCAACGTTTTCGACAAAATAGAAGCAGACTTTGAACATCTGGAGGCAAGCTGTCCTGTCAGGATACTCAGGGATGACACGCGCACAGTTGATGATTGTGTGGGTGCTACACTTGGAGGCTGCAGGGAATACCTGGCAACTCTTAAGAAGTTCAGTGATCAGGGTACATTCCTTTTTACGCCAATGTTCGCTCATGCCTGGAGGGAGATCATGCGTGTCGACCCTCAAAAACCCGACGAGACCATAGGGATGCTAAGGAAGGTCAATGACATTACCGGATACAAGCGGGTTGCCAAGATCAGGACAGGTTTACCATATACAGAAGATTTCGATGCCAAGGTGGATGAGTTTGCAAAGATATTCGATTTTGAGGTGCTTGAGATAGAGGGTGGCCAGGACATATTCGAGAACTGTTATCATGCGATAAAGAAAGAGATAGTTGGAATCGGCAGGTGATCAGATGAGGGCTAAAGAAGACTTATTAAGACAGGGTTACCAGATAGCAACCTTTGCAGCTGGCTGCTTCTGGGGAGTGGAATCGATCTTCAGAAAGGTGAAGGGTGTGGAATTCACACAGGTGGGTTATACCGGAGGTAAAAAAGAGAATCCCACATACAAGGAGGTATGTAGCGGAAACACCGGACATGCAGAGGCAGTGGAAGTTGTTTTCAATCCCTCGACAGTATCATATGATAAATTGCTTGAACTCTTCTGGGAATTACATGACCCAACCACCCTTAACAGACAGGGACCAGACATTGGTACACAGTACCGCTCAGCAATATTCTATCATAGTGCAGAACAGCAGCATGCTGCCATAGACTTAAAGGCAAAGCTGCAAAATTCAGGCAGATACGGGGGAGAGATAGTGACCCAGATAGTGCCTGCGGGGCCATTTTACCGTGCAGAGGAATATCATCAGCAATATTTCGAAAAAATGGGCAGGGAAGGTGGATGTATCATAAAGTACTGAAAGAGAGGAAGAGCTTTGTGTGAGGTCCAACCCAAAAGCCTATAAGTTTAAAATCGAATGTATCATAGGTGAAGATATGCAGGAATTCACACTTGAAGAAGTTGCAAAATATAATGGCAAAGAAGGAGAAAAAGCATATGTCGTATATGCAGGTAATGTCTACGATGTGAGTGATAGCGATTTCTGGAGTGATGGGGAACATATGGGACTGCATGAGGCAGGAGATGATCTTACCGAAGCCCTGGATCTGGAAGCCCCGCATGAGACGGACGCACTGGAGAATTATCCAATTGTAGGTACGATAAAAAAGTAAGGAGTTTTATATAAGGGCTCACGGAGGATATAAAAGGTTAATTCGAATATGAATGATGGGCCTTTATAAGGTTCACTTTCAACACGAATGCTTCCTCCGTGCATTTCAACATATTTTTTGACAATTGCAAGTTCCAGCCCTGTTACTTCGTAATCTTTGTTTAACGCTGAGCTCACTTGTCTGGAAGACTGGAACAGTTCTATCATATCATCAGGAGATGCCTATTAAGAAGTCTTTTGATTTTATTCATTCACTGACTTTTTCTCTTGACACAAATCGCTTGTATCATCAGTGAATTCTACAATTCTTTTAATGTAAATCCCTTCTAAAATTAACCACATTATCCCACAAGATTTTGTGGGGATAATATGTTTCTGTATTGTTTAAGGTCTGTTTTATCTTTTTTTGGAAATAACAATGATTAAATAATCTGCACTTACTGGGTTCAGAGCTATCTTTATAACTTATGCTTGTTTATAGGGTGCTTCATACAGGTGATTTTTTGGTAAGAGTGCTTGCAACAGGGACATTTGATCTGCTTCATCCGGGGCATATCCTCTATCTTGATGAGGCCAGGAAGATGGGCGATGAACTTTATGTGATAGTTGCCAGGGAATCTATGATCAGACATAAGCCAAAACCTATTATCCCGGATCATCAAAGAGTTGAAATGGTCGCTTCTCTTAAAGTGGTCGATAAAGCTGTTCTTGGAAGTGATACTGATATTTTTGAGCCTATTATGGAAATAAGACCTGATATTATTGCACTTGGTTATGATCAGGGATTTGATATCACACAGCTTCAGGAAGAGTTACATGACAGGGGTATTGACTGTAAGGTCGTCAGGGTAAAAAGATCCCTTGCCTGTCCTCTGTGCAGCACCGGAAAGATAATTAAAAGTGTACTTGAACGCTACAACAGATCAGATTGATCATTCGGCTAATAGGATTTTTTTATTACAAAAATTTATCACAAAAACAGAAAGCCAATATGCGATATAAAAAGCAAATAATATGTGATATAAAAATAAAAACCAGTTGAAACACAAATAAGTCAAAACAAAAAAAGATCAGACAAGTGCTGATCTGATCCTTTCAAGGCCTTCTTTTATCCTGTCCAGTGATGTCGCATAGGATATTCTTATGAAATCCCTGCCACTTTCACCGAATGCGGACCCTGGTGTGACTGCAACGTGAGCATCTGTCAGGAGTTTTTCTGCGATGGCATCACCATCCCCATACTCACTTACATCTGCAAAGGCGTAGAAAGCACCTCCAGGCTTCTGGCATTTGATCCCTATTGCATTCAGACCATCTACAAGCAGATCTCGCCTGGCCCTGAACATGCTGACCATTTCGTTTACAGGTTCCTGTGGTCCTTCCAGGGCAGCAACACCGCCGTACTGTACAAAGCTTGTTGCACTGCTGACAGAATGGGATTGTATCTTTAGCATACCTTTGAGTATTTCAGGTTCTGCGCAAACATAGCCCAGTCTCCAGCCGGTCATTGCGTAGGCTTTGGAAAAGCCGTTCACTGTTATGGTCCTTTCCTGCATCCCTTCAAAGGAGCCAATGCTCAGGTGCTCCCTGTCGTAGATGATCTTTTCATATATCTCATCTGAAAGCACAAGGATATCATTATCTATTGAAAGGTCTGCAATATGTTGCAGGGTCTGCCTGTCATAGACAGCTCCGGTGGGATTTCCCGGACTGTTGACAACGATAAGCTTTGTCCTGTCGGTGATATATTCTTCAATATCATACGGTTTAAATCCATCTTCGGGGTCAGTAGGTACCCACACAGTGTTGGCACCTGCAAATTTTATCGCAGGGTCGTACGAGACCCATGCAGGATCAAAAAGGATAGCTTCATCCCTGTCATCAAGCACTGACATCATTATTTCAAAGATGGCCTGTTTCGCACCAGGTGTTACAAGTATGTTTGAAGCCTTCGCATCCAGCTTGTTCTCTGTGCTAAGCTTTTGGGCAATTGCACTCCTGAGTTCCGCAATTCCTGCTGCAGGGGTGTAATGTGTCTCTCCTCTGTACATTGCATCTGCAGCAGCATCACAAATGTGCTTAGGAGTATCGAAATCAGGTTCACCAAGGGTGAAACTTATAACGTCGATACCTTCTTCCTTCAGTTTGTTGGCAATGCTTGCAGCCTTTATCGTTGCCGATTCTTCAACACGCTCTAATCTTGAGGATGCCATTGAATATAACACAACCATTTTAGTATTTAGTAGTGAAAGTTTCAGAGACGTTGTACCAGTTTGACTGCCGCTTCCACACCACGCTTTGCATAGTCAAGACGTTCGTGGGCTTCCATCCTGGTCATTCCCGGCCCGGCAATTCCCAGTGTTACCGGCTTATTGTATTCCAGTGAGAGATCAGTGATCTTTCTTGCAGCATGCTGGACTACGATCTCATCGTGTTCTGTTGCCCCTTCTATTACTATTCCTATAGTAACTACTGCATCAATGTCTTCACGTTCACAGAGCTTTTTGATAGCCAGGGGCATATCATATACTCCAGGAACCAGGATCTTCTCCACAACCTCTGCTCCCAGGAATTTTGCATGTTCCTCACCTAACAGTTCCATCTGGAATGTAAGGTCCCTGTTGAATTCAGCTATTACAAATCCCAATTTTATGGTCATAATGATCACTTAAAAAGCCTTAATTGCTTTATGTATTATTATATTTTGTTATCTATCTTTTGCAGCATCATATCCTTGCAGGTCCTGCGTCCCTGAACCCCTGCCGCTGGCCGGTACCGGCTTCCTTTACCAGTTTGTCAGGTGTGAACAGCATTTTCACAACGTTGATCGCATGCTCCCTTGACCTCTGGTCCATGAGGAATGCAAGTTCCTTTTCATCCCTTGCTTCATCCTCATGGACAAATACCTCTATTATATGGGTATTCGTCATAAGCTGTGCCTGGATTATTCCTGTTGATGCTTCGTGAGCACAGATCTTATCCTGTTCCTTGCTGCCAGGCATTCCAAGGGCCATGACTATATCGCATTTTTCTTCTTCTATAAGTTTTTTGGCTGCCACCGGCAGGTCCTTGATACCGGGGACCGTCCTGCGTATTATTCTTGCAGAGACGTTCCTCTCTATCTCATCAATAGCTGCCTTGCCCATATTGAAGCGTGCAAATGTAGTGTCTACAACCCCTATTGTTGCCATGCTCATCTTCTCTCACAGGAGACTGTCCAGAACATCACTGGCAGCTTCCACACCTTTTCCAAGTTCTGAAATTACCCCTCTCTTTTTGAGGACAACTTCGAGTTCCTGTATTGTCAGCATTATATCCTTTGGCTGGACATTGCCCATGCTTCCTATCCTGAAGATCTTGCCACTGAGGTGGGACTGGCCACCGGCTATTGTGATGCCCCTGCTTAGCATATCCTTCTTTATGTCATTTCCGGAAACCCCTTGTGGGGCCTTCATAGCGCTGACAGTGTTGGAATAATGACTATGTCCGTCTTTAAGTTGCGGGAACATCTCCAGGTCCAGTGCGGCGGCTGCTGCCCTTACCGCTTCAGCACATGTCACATGACGATCTATCCTTGCAGCCATGCCTTCTTCCTTTACAATATGGAGTGCTTCCTGAAGACCAAAGAACAGAGGTACTGCCGGAGTATAGGGGGTCTGTGATTTATCACCGCTTTTCTTGTACGCCTTAAGGTCAAGATAGTATGGCATTCTTTCCTTGTCCACCATGGTGTCAAAAGCTTTCTCGCTGACAGAGATCATTGAAAGCCCGGGTGGTGCAGCGATGCACTTTTGTGAACCAACAACAGCAATATCGACACCCCACTCATCGGTCTTAACAGTATCTCCGCCAAGTGTTGTCACACCATCCATAATGAAAAGTGCGTCATGCTTCTTTGCAAGCTTACCGATTTCCTTTGCAGGGTTCTGTATTCCCACTGAGGTCTCGTTGTGGACAAGGGTGATGGTCTTTGCCCCTTCTTCAAGTTTCTTTTCAACTTCATCAAGATCAAAGGAATGGCCCCATTCATTCTCCAGAGGGTTGACCTTTCCATATCTTGCAGCTATATCCTTGAATCTTTCGCCGAACTTGCCGTTCTCCAGGGTGACTACAACATCGTCCTTGCATGTTGTACATCCGATGGCTGCTTCCATTGCAGCGGTACCAGAACCACTGATAATAAAAATGTCATTTTTTGTCTGAAAAACATCAGCCAGGATCTCACAGCAATCATCATACATTGCTGCAAATTCGGCTCCCCTGTGGTTGATCATGGGTTTTGACATTGCCCTGAGAACCCTGGGTGCCACCGGGACCGGTCCCGGCATCATAAGAAGTGTATCTTCAAGATTCATTATTAATCTCCCGATCTATGCTGTAATTGCAATTTAAGTGATTTTATGTGGCGTGCCCGATGTAAAACAACTCCATTCTCTAAAAAGAACCGTCTTTCAAAGGCAACTTTTGCCTGATATGTAACCTTATTATATAATCTTAGCCAGACACAACCTTAAGATCCTAATCACTCAATAATTTCAGTATATCGTATTTTGTCACGACCCCGATGACCTGACCGTTCTCCAGCACCATTACAGCAGGATTTTTTTCCAGCATGTAGGATGCAGTTTTCACATCCGTGTTAGGTGAGAGCGCAGGGAATGAATCTCCCATTATATCAGCTATCTTCATGTGGGATACCACAGAGGTCTTCTTATTTGCCATTGACCTGACTATCATCTCTTCAGATATACTGCCAACGGAGGTGCCATCCCTGATAACAGGTATCTGCGATATGTTATATTTCTCCATTATGTATACTGCTTTGTCTACGCTCTCATCAGGAGGCACTGCTATCAGTTCACGGTTCATTATGTCCTTCAGGCACACATCCTCCTTCTCTATCTCATTGAACACTTCAATTATCTTCTTCAGGGTGGATAATCTTGGATCGACATCTCCTGATTCTATTCTTGCTATAAGTGGCTGGCTTACACCTGCACGTTTAGCAAGGTCATTCTGTGTAAGGCCCAGATCTATCCTTTTTTGCTTCAGTTCATCGGGTAATGGAAGTTGCATACTTATTACTCATGGTAATTATCCTATTTAAAACCAGTTAAAGAAAGCAAATAACATCCAACAAAAGGCAGCCGTTAACATAAGGAAGGTAAAAGGAAAGAAGATAAAAGGAAGATCAGGAATTCGTGCTGAATTCCATCACATTACCCTCATTGTCTGTCATTGTGACCTTCCCTTTCATGGCTTTCATTTCTGACAGAATGTTACCATCCCTGTCGTAGGCTGTCCAGATGAATGACTCATCGTCCTCGTTTGACCAGAGGTATTCCATCCTTACCATCCCATCATCATCCGGAACGCTGGTTTCATATACAGCATGGCACATTTCGATTCCTTCGACAACCCTGGTACCTACTACTTCCATTGTTACCAGTTCCCCGGACCCGGGGTTACTTAAAGTCCACACAGTACCAACAGGGCAACTATCATCTGCAGACCCTTCATTATAGGTGACTTCGTATTCGTTTCCATCTCCATCTTCAAACTTGACGATTGAATCTTCTTTATCGCTACACCCGGATACTGCAAGTGACAATACCAGTAATATAAGGAATACTATCATTCTCTTTTGCATAGGACACCCCTTTTTGAAAGAGAGTGATATTTGTCCGGATTTAAATGTATTGATTTATCCCGGAAATGGATTCAGTTGTAAAGCGAGAACAGGCCAGCCACATATCCAATATATACTCCGACTATAAGTCCGCCTTCCCATCTTTCCAGTTTCTTTCCCGTGATCCCGAATATCAGCAGCAGCACCATTATAATTATCATTAAAGGAAAATCGTACTCAAGGGATTGAGGTAATATGTTCAATGGTGTTATCTGTGCGGATACTCCCAGGATGAGTGCAATGTCCATGGTGTTGGCTCCGAGTATATTGCCTATGGATATGTCCTGATGTCCCTTTAAAGTGGATGAGACTGCTGTGATAAGCTCCGGGAGTGATGTGCCAAGAGCTACCAAGGTAAGGGCTATTATCATCTCCGGGATACCTAGCCATTCTGCTATGGTTATTCCGGAATTTACAAGAATACGGCTGCCTAGCACAACAAGAAGTGCACCGCTGACAAAGAGCATGATGTCCCTTTTCAACTGGCTCAGGGGAACTTTCTCCCTTATACTTTCATTATCTTTAAAAATAGCACGTTGTAAACGGACATTATAATACATGAAACCTATAAACACCATCAACAGCAGTATCCCATCGAAAGATGATATCACACCATCATATGCCACAACTATCAGGAGCAATGCAGAGAAGAGCATGAAAGCACCTTTACGGGTAAACCCATGGATCTCCACTGGTATTGCTTTCATAGCAATTATTAAACCCAGTACAAGGCCTATATTGCACAATGCAGAACCGACAGCATTACCTACTGTCATTTCAACATGGCCCATGTAAGCTGCCATTACAGAAACGGTGAATTCGGGTGCAGTAGTTGCAAAACTGACTATCGTAGCTCCTATTATTATCTTGGGAATGCCGCTCTTTTCGGAAATGGATACCGCGGATTCTACGAACCAGTCTGCGCCTTTTGTGATCATCAGCAGACTTAGGATCAATAATGCAACCGTTACAAACATGAGGGTCTGTATATATTCTCAAGGGATTTAAAGTAAGTGACATCATGGGATGCCATTGTCACAATTTGTATATATGCACAAAAACGGGATAGTTCCCTGAAAGGAACCCATGGAAGGTTCCTCAGGATGTTTTACTCTTTATGTCTTCGGTAAATGAATGCAAGTCCCAGGATCGCAAGCATCGGAATGGCTATTGTCGGGAACTCGGGGATCTCGTTGTTTTCAGGTATTGTCCGCTCAGCATTTTCATTTTCTTCATTTTCTTCTTCTGCTCTTGCATCTTCAGGAGCAGGGTCAGTTGAAGTAATAGCTCCTACTGCATCCATGTCTGCACCTTCATATGAAGTGCCTTTGCTGAGTCCGGTCAGATCTGTCAGTTTCACATAACTGTACTTTTCTCCCTGGATGACGCCTTCTATGGGGTCAATGTCAAAGAGCGTTTTCTTATTGGCATCGCCTATCTTTATCCAGTTCTGACCGTCACTGCTGATAAACACTTCCACAAATTCCCTTGCAGAGGTGCCTGCTTCAAAAATTGCCAGATCGTACTGACTGTCACCGGATGTTGTCAGGGCGTTATCTGTGAACTTAACGATTATATGGCCTTTATCACCAAGGCTCACATACTTCCCGTCAGGTATTCCAAGTATCCTGCTGACGTCTCCTGAAGCTGCTCCGCCGTTTAGCTGATAGTCTACTACCTCATCAGCAAAGGAAACTGCTCCTGCAGGAAATTCAACTCCTCTATAGGGAGCTCCCAGTGTCGTGCCTGTTGTTGTCAGGCAGATCAATATTATAACAACTGAAATCAGTAATTTTCTTACATGTTCCATTTAATAATATACCACCATATATCTATTATTTCGGCTTATGCCGGATGTTCCTGTCCTAAAATATTAATTGTTTATAAGTTTTACAAAATTTGTTTTTTATGTATATCTGACTGATAAACTAACATCAATAAAAACAAAATTTCATTATCTCGGTTTTAAACTCTTTAAAATACTATTTATCTTCCACAATACCAGCAGATCCTGAATACCCGCCGGACCAGCACAAAGTAACAGGGCCGTGCAAAGCTTTTCCTTTTACAGCTATCCTGCAAGGTTAAGCTTATTGCACATGATAAAAATACAGAACAGACAACCTACAGGAATGGTCCTATGAAAGTTCACCCAAGATGTTCGTATTGCCTGCTATCCAGGGTCCACCTGGAAGCGGAACTGTCAACAGATGACGAAGAGCTCATGCATAAAGCTATCCTTGGTGGCATTGGGGTATTGAACGCACTGTATCAGCCGGGTATGCCTGCTGCAGAACTCTCCACTCCTATGCACAGGAAAGCCTATGAGATACTTAACGACAATGATCCGTACCGTGCAATGAAGGAGCTGAGCAGCCAGACCGCAGCCAGGTTCCTGCCTGTCATACGCTCCCACGTTTTCAATGGGGATGAGGACGATGTAGCCACTTTCAAAAGGGCGGTACTTGCGGCTGTGATAGGTAATTATTTCGATTACGGGGTTATGGGACTTGAAGTGCCAATTGATGTCTTTGATGAGACCTTCCGGGAGCATTTCGGGCGTGGACTTGACATTGATGATACTGACCGCATGCTGGACAAACTGGGCAATGTCGTGTATCTGGCTGACAATTGCGGTGAGATACTCATTGATACTCTTGTATTTGAGATCATTCGGAAAATGGGTGGTAAGATCACTCTGGTTGTCAGGGGCGCACCAATACTTAACGATGTGACTATGGAAGAAGTCCGGGAGTTTGGTATCGATGTAATGGTCGACAGGGTGCTAACGACCGGTTCCAATGCAATCGGTGTTCGTTTTGAAGAAGCTCCGCAGGAGCTTAAGGATGCACTTGATGATGCATCACTGATCATCAGTAAAGGAATGGCAAATTATGAGACCTTGTCAGAAGAGAATTATAGGCCCATAGCATATCTACTAAAGGTGAAGTGTGATCCTGTGGGAGAGGACATAGGCGCACCAAGGGGCTGTTCAGTGGCCCGTTTATTCGAACAGGAGGGATGTTGATGTGTGAACTGAAAGTTGTCATGGTAAAAGGCGATACTCGCAGCATGGTCATGGAATCAGTGACAAGGATAATTGTTGACGGGGATGATATAGGTCTTTACGGAATACTTGGGGAGAAAGAATCTGTAAAAGGTTTTATCAAAGAGATAAACTTTACAACGGGAGAAGCTATTATAGTTAACAGGTGAATTCAAATAATACTTCACAAGTGAGTTTAAATTTTAGTATGAAGATATGATTCTGTTATTATCTGATCATATGTCAATGACGTTGAAACAGAATTCAATAGACAAATAGAGGAAGGGAATAAGATGTCAAAGGTAAAAGTTGCGATAAACGGATATGGTACGATCGGTAAAAGAGTTGCTGATGCTGTTACCATGCAGGATGATATGGAGATAATAGGTGTTTCCAAAACAAGACCTAATTATGAAGCTTTCATTGCACAGCAGAGAGGTTATGATGTGTACACCCTTGCTGATAGGGTGGATGCTATGATCAAGGCAGGTATCCCTGCTGCGGGTACTGTGGAAGATATGATAGCAAAGGCCGATGTGGTTGTTGACTGTACTCCGGGAGGAGTTGGTGAGAAGAACAAGGCACTCTATGAGAAAGCCGGTGTCAAGGCTATCTGGCAGGGTGGCGAAGATCATGAACTTGCAGGTTGCTCGTTCAATGCTGAGGCAAACTATGCCCAGGCAATTGGAAGGGACTTTGTAAGGGTTGTTTCCTGTAATACCACAGGCCTTTGCAGGGTCATATATCCGCTTGATCAGGAGTACGGTGTGAAGAAGGTCAGGGTCACGCTTATGCGAAGGGCCGCCGACCCGAATGATATCAAGACCGGCCCTATCAATGCCATTGTGCCAAACCCTATCAAGCTACCTTCACACCACGGCCCTGATGTAAAGTCGGTTATCCCTCACATCAATATTACCTCTACTGCAGTGAAGCTGCCTACGACCCTGATGCATCTGCACACGCTTAACATCGAACTTGAGAAGGATTGCACTGCAGATGATGTGAAAGCCCTTTTTGCAAAGCAGTCACGTATAAGATTCGTGGGGCAGGGTATCAGCTCAACAGCGGAGATAATGGAGCTTGGAAAGGACCTTGGACGCCCAAGGGGCGATATGTGGGAGAACTGCATATGGGAAGACTCTGTAACAATGTATGAGGGTGAGCTTTACTTCTTCCAGGCAATTCACCAGGAGTCCGATGTTATCCCTGAGAATATAGATGCTATCCGTGCCATGACGGAGCTTGAGAGCGATGGCGCAAAATCCATAGCAAAGACCAACAGGGCAATGGGACTTTAATCTATATTGAAAACAGAGCCCTACTTTATGCAGCACTCAAATGACTTTCTAAAACTTAGTGAAAGGATAGCTGATGCAGTACAAGAAGCTATAAAAGGACTTGTCGGCACCAGGGATGCCGGCAGGGTCCTTTATACCGGTGCTGACGGGACACCCACAAAATTGATAGATGATGTTTCTGAAAAGGCTATTTTTAAGCTGCTAAAAAAAGAGAATAGCTCTTACAGGGTCATCAGTGAAGAGGCCGGTGAGCAGGTAATAGGGAAGGCTCCCTGTCACACGCTAATAATAGATCCCATAGACGGCACTTATAATGCATGCTACGGCATTCCCTTTTACAGCATATCACTTGCCTTTGCCGTAAATGATGTAAATGATATACGTTTTGGATATGTGAGGGACCTGGCAACCGGCGATACATTCTATGCAGAGGCCGGAAAAGGCGCTTACCTTAACGGTGTACGGATAAAAGCATCAGATAACCGGAATATCAGCGGGTTCTGCATGAGTATCTATGGTCACAGGAACAATATAGAAGGGGCTGCTATCCTGTCACGAAGTGTCAGAAGGTCAAGGGCCCTTGGAAGTGTGGCACTTGAACTATGCTACGTTGCCGCAGGGAAGATCGATGCGTTTGCAGATGTCAGGGGAACAATGCGCATGACCGACATAGCTGCAGGAAAGCTGATCATTGAGGAAGCGGGTGGTATTGTCACCAGTGGATGCGGTGAATCTTTAAAGCTGGAGGACAAAGTAATAATGAGCAGGGTTAGTGTTATTGCATCCAATGGAAATGCACACGCCAGTATCTTAAAACTTTCAGCAGGGATCTTACATGAGGATCAGTAAAATAGGAATTGTATCACGTTTTGATCAGCAGGATGCTCTTGAGATGGTCCGGCAGATCTATGATGAATTCGGTTCGAAGGTTGATATCTTTCTTTCACCCGGTACCGGAGAACACCTTGGGATCAAAGAGAACCTGCTTCCGGTTGAGAAGATGCGTGATGCAGGCGTCGAATTGATAATATCGGTGGGTGGTGACGGCACAGTGCTTCGCAATATCTCTAAGATGAAAGACCCCTTGCCTGTTATCGGGATCAATATGGGTAATCTGGGTTTTCTTGTGGATGTACCGCCGGAGGATGCAATAGAGGACATTGAGGATGTGCTGAAAGGTTTCACATATACTGAACGTTCCAGGCTCAGTGTGTCCCTAAACGGCAAAAGGTTACAGGATGCGACCAATGAGATAGTGCTTATTACCGCAAGGCCCGCAAAGATACTGACATTCAGGATATCCATCGATAATTCCCGGATAGAGGATCTCAGGGCTGATGGGGTCGTATTTGCGACACCTACCGGATCAACTGCCTATGCCATGAGTGCAGGCGGACCGATAGTTGATCCCAGGGTGGATGCTTCAATTATCGTTCCCCTGGCACCTTTCAAACTTTCGGCAAGGCCCTGGGTCATACCTGGAAACAGCACCATAAAGGTGGAGATGATCATTCCGGAAAAAGAAGCTGCTGTTGTGATAGACGGTCAGCATTCCTATAGCATGAAGGAAAATGATATTGTGACAATAACAAAAGCAGAGAATCCTGCAAGACTGGTTTGTAGTTCTGCGAACGGTTTCTATGAGAAGGTCCAGAGTAAACTTGCCTGAGCTTTGGCGCAACATCGTATAATGTGCTAAGTCAGGATGATTTCCTGAAAAGTGAATAAATTTGCCTCCCATGAACTAGATAAACATTACTCTTGATCGTTTATGTATGATCAGTTAAATGCCCTTTAAAAACCTAACACTTATATAATGGAACTGGAAATTGACCCTCAATCATTGGAGCATATAAGCATGTCGGAAAATAAAGATTATTCAAGAAACAAGCTAATCGACTATTTGAACTTGCCTCCTCTTGATATTGAGATATGTGATGTTACACTGCGTGATGGTGAGCAGACCCCTGGAGTGGTCTTTACCAGGGAAGAAAAAATTGCCCTTGCATCCAAACTCGACTCTGTAGGTATTGAAATAATCGAGACCGGTTTCCCTGTAGTATCCGCTTCTGAAAAAGAGGTCGTAAAGGAGATCGCCAATATGGGGCTTGATGCAAGGACATGTTGTCTTGCAAGGTCAAAGCTGAGCGATGTTGAGACCGCTGTCGATTGCGATGTGGATTTTATCAGTATATTCATTGCAATGTCTGACCTTCATCTTAAGCACAAGTATCATAAGAGCTGTGAGGAAATGTTCTCCTGTGCCATGGAGGCTGTTCAGTATGCTAAGGACCACGGTGTAGGTGTGAGGTTTGCAGCCGAGGATGGCAGCAGGACGGATGTGGAAGTATTGAAAAACGCTTTCAAAGCTGCCGAGGAATACAAAGTGGACTATGTTAGCATTGCAGACACCACCGGTATCCTGAATCCCAGTACTACCCATTATCTTGTAAGTGAGATCAAAAAAGTTGTTCGTACCCCTATATGCATCCACTGTCACAATGACCTTGGTATGGCTACTGCAAATACCCTTGCTGCAGCAGAAGCAGGTGCAAAACAGCTTCACACCACCGTTAATGCAATCGGTGAGCGGGCAGGGAATGCTTCCCTGGAAGAAGTGCTTGTCTCATTGAGGGTCCAATATGGTATTGACAGGTACGACACAACACAGATCATGGAACTTTCCAGGCTGGTAAATGACTTCTCCGGGATCAGGCCGGCAATTACCAAGGCTATTGTAGGAGAACATGCCTTTTCACATGAATCCGGTATCCATGTATGTGCCATTCTTGAAGAACCACGAACATATGAACTCTTCAGCCCGGAAATGGTGGGCGGAACGCGCCATCTTATCGTTGGTAAACATACGGGCATGAAAGCCATGAAAGGAATTGTCGGTAGTATGGGCCATGAACTTTCAAATGAGCAACTGGTCTCACTTCTTGACAGGATAAAGAACTGCAATGAAACAAAAGGCGGTATCTCATCATCAAAACTTGAGGCTATGATAGTTGAAATGAAGAAGGACCAATAGACTACTAATGTATCAATGAATCTTTTTTCTTACGGGAAGCTAGGGCTGCCTCAGCATCCTGGGCAACATCAACGTCTTCTTCTGAGGCCACATCACCGTAGTTCATTTCTTCATTCTCAAGTATTATGACGTAGTCTGCAGAATTTCTCAGGGCTGTGGAAAAGCCAGGTTCCACACCAAAAATGATCGTTTCTTTGCCATGTTCATTGGCCTTGTTCAACAGGGGTTTAAAATCAGCATCCCTGGTAACAAGAGCCATTGTGTCGATGGTAGGGTTATATACAAGCTCCATTCCTTCCACAGCAAGTCTTACATCCACATCACTTGAACAGATGATGGGTTCAAATCCGTTGTTCTCAATGGCCTCTACAAGTTTATCGGAGGCATACTGGTTCAGGAATACCCTTCCTATCTTTACATTCCCATATTCTTTCAGGACATCCCTGATCTCTTCGAGATTCACATTGAACTCCTTGCGCAATACGTTAGGACCATCTACAAGAAGGCCGATGCTACGTCTGCCTGTCTCTTTTTTGGTACTGAGGTATTTCACGATGGAGTTAAGTCCGGTTTTCACATTAGCCATGATGCCTCGCTATAATGATGTATAATGACGGCGCTTCAGAGCGATCCATTCCAATAGTTCACATAAATATGATTTCTACATAGACAGACTATTAACATACGTAATGCACCTAAACATAAGTAATGCACATTTGCATTATTAGTCACTACTCCTAAATACCATTTTACTACTATTATTAATTAAACAGTTTTATAAATTGTGCTTACGGTCAACAAAATATAATTGCATCAGGACCAAACCTTTCCGTTCAGGCATAAATTTTAAGAAGTTGCATTTATTGGTCCAGGTTTTCCTGATCAATGTTCCAGCATTTCTGCAAGTGATCTTTTTTTAATACCAACCTTTGATCTGACCCTGTCATCCCGGATGAAATAATTTATAAACCTCCCTCCAGACCTCTTTCTCGTAAAAAGGATTTCTCCGCCATGTTTTATATACATGTCCATTACTTCCTCGAACTGGTTTTTTTCCATTTCAGAGAGTTCTATCAGGCTTTCGCTGCCAAAGAAACAGTTATAGACTTTAAGAAGGTTTATCTCCCTGACCCGTTTCAATCCATCCGTGTCCTTGAAATCATCAACATATACCGACCTTTTAAGCTCAGGTGACCATCCGGCAAGCTTTTCCTGCATATCAATGAACTGGATGGGAATAAATTCTCCCTCATCAGGTCTGGGAAAAAGCCTGCAACGATTATCTCCTTTCCCTGCCAGTTTCCCACCTTCTTTTATTATATGCTCCGTAACGTATCTGTGCTCTTTTGATACGGAAACCCATAAGGAGGCCCACAAATATACCACTGAGATGTGCTGAATGGGCTATCATATCATCTGCACCCAGCAGGATAAAATCCAGGAAGGCAAAGAGAAGCAGGGCATGCGTTATTCTCATTGGTATGAAATATACGTATACCCGAATATCCGGTGCTATCACTGTAAGGGCTGCAAAGATACCCATTATGGCTCCGCTGGCCCCGACTATCGGGATGTTTGGCCTGCTGCTTGTCAGAGAATATGCTATGGCGGCAACAAGACCTGCAGCGAAATACACAGAGAGGAATACCTTTTTCCCGGCTCTCCTTTCAAGTTCGGGCCCAAAAAAGAAGAGTACCAGCATATTGAAGAATATATGCATGAAATCCGCATGGATGAACATGTGTGATACCAGGGTCCATGGACGGGAAAATTCCAGTATCTGGGCGGGTACCATCTGGAAAAGCTGCTGATAGCCGGGAATAAGTATCTGCAGAATAAAAGAGAATATGCACAGGTAGATTATAGCCATTGAAGGACTGCTTTTCATGGAGTGGCCGATATTGCGCCCAATTCCTTTAACCGCACCTTTTGCTGCATATTTTGCAGTGCTTTTCAGTACATCCTTTAAATGATTGTCATTCTTGCTGTTCCCAGGGCCCGGGCTGCTCCTGTAGGTCCCGTCCTTTTTGATCTTTTCAAGACCTTCACAGGCATGTTGTTCCGGAAGCCTGTGACTGGAACAAAACGTTTTTCCACAAAAACGGCATCTGAAAGGTATGTTCTCTTCCTTGCCGCATATCCAGCATTTCCTTTCCAAATAATTCACCATGATCGATGCTTTCTTTATGAGTAGACAGCCATCAAATAAAACCATTTCCAGAGAAAATAGGAGAACGGTAATCTGTTTTTATTTTCATGGTCGAGACAGATATAGGAACACTTATATGTGAAAATCGTATATTCAGCACATTTATCAGGATGGTTGATATTTTTTTGCCAGGACTTTTATGTGGAACATTGAGCAAATGCTCACAAATAATCATGATAGATTCCGGAAACTTTTTTATATAGGATGGTGTTATTAGTACATCCAACACAACAGTTGTATGTTTATTACAACACATTGCATAAACAACACTAAATAACAATACCATGTGCTTTCGTAGCACTCATATGCCTATAAAGGAGGACAAAACAATATGAGCGACATACCAAATGGGCTTTTTTCCATTGATGAACTGGAAAATGTTCAGATAACGATCGGAAAGATTGTCGGTGCCATAGAACAAAAAGCAAAAGAAGAAGGAGTTGAAGTAGGGCCTACTCCAAAACCGGGGATCTCTGCACTTCGGGACTGGGATTATAAACTTCTGTCCCGGTACAAGCCTGTTTACACCCCTGTGTGTGATCAGTGCTGTTACTGTACCTTTGGTAAGTGTGACCTTACAGGCAACAAGGAAGGTGCATGTGGTATCAACATGGAAGCTCACCAGGCCCGTGAAACCCTGCTGAGGGTTATCACAGGTGCAGCAGCACACTCTGGACACGGTCGTCATATCCTTCATCATCTTATAGGTCTGTACGGACGTGACAAGCCCATAGATGTAGGCCCCTCAAACCTGCTGGCACCAAACACCCAGGCAGTAACAGGCATAAGGCCTGAAACACTGGGTGATCTGGAAGAGGTTATGGATTATGTGGAAGAGCAGCTCACACAGCTCCTTGCAACCATCCACGCAGGCCAGGAAGGAGCAGCCATTGACTTTGAGTCAAAGATCCTTCATGGTGGTATGCTCGACCATGTTGGTATGGAAGTGTCCGACATCGCCCAGATCTCATGTATGGGAATGCCAAAATCCGACCCTGAGGCTCCTCTTGTGGAGATCGGGATGGGGTGCATCGATTCAAGCAAACCGGTGCTTGTTGTCATAGGCCACAATGTTGCAGGTGTCACCAATATCATGGATTACATTCAGGACCATGGTCTTGAAGACAAAATGGAGCTTGCAGGCCTGTGCTGTACAGCCATTGACATGACACGCTACCAGACGGACAGGGGTGGCAAGCCACATGCAAAGGTCATCGGGACACTGGCCAAGGAACTCAAGATGATAAGGTCCGGTGTGCCTGACGTTATAGTTGTTGACGAGCAGTGTGTAAGGGCTGATGTTCTTGATGAGGCGAAGAAGCTTTCCATTCCGGTCATCACCACCAACGAGAAGATAATGTATGGGCTGCGCAACAGGTCAGCTGACAGGCCGCAGGATATCATTGATGACCTTTCCAGCTTTAAGGAGCCAGGAGCCCTTATCCTTGACTTCGATGTCCTGGGCCAGGTAGCACCTGAACTGACACTGAAGATGTCAAAGATCCGTGACGAGATGGGCATCAAGGCACTTCCAAGTGATGAAGATCTTAAGGAGCTTTCAACAAAATGTGTCATGTGTGCTGCATGTGAAATGGACTGTCCTGACAACCTCCCTATAATGGAGGCCATGAAGGCGGGAGTTGACGGGGACTTCAGCAAGTTCGAGTATCTGCACGATAAGTGTATTGCCTGTGGAAGATGTGACCAGGCATGCCCGAAGGATATACCTATCCTTAATATGATAGAGCAAGCATCCCAGAAGCTCATTCGTGAGGAAAAGGGACTTATGAGGGCAGGCAGGGGGCAGATAAGTGACCCGGAGATCCGTGAGGAAGGTGTCAACCTTGTGCTGGGCACAACTCCCGGTATCATTGCAATGGTGGGATGCTCCAACTACCCGGACGGTACAAAGGACCTGTACAGGGTTGCTGATGAGATGCTTAAGCGGAACTACATCGTAGTGATCTCCGGATGCTCTGCAATGGACCTTGGAATGTATAAGGATGAAGATGGTGAGACCCTATACGAGAAATATCCTGCAAAATTCCTTGCAGGTAACCTGATAAACGTGGGTTCATGTGTATCCAATTCCCACATCACAGGTACAGCAATCAAGGTAGCTGCTATCTTTGCACAGAGGCAGGTTTCAGGTAACTATGAGGAGATAGCTGACTATATCACCAACCGTATAGGTGCTGTTGGTGTTGCATGGGGAGCATACTCCCAGAAAGCATCCTCCATAGCATCCGGTTGTAACAGACTTGGTATACCTGTGGTTGTAGGACCACACGGTTCAAAATACAGAAGGGCACTTATTGGCAAGCCATACAATGAAGAGGACTGGAAGGTCTATGATGCAAGGGATGGCTCAGAAATGCCAATTCCGTCTTCACCTGAATTCTTGCTCACCACCGCAGAGTCCATTGAAGAGCTGCTTCCTATGCTTGCAAAGAACTGTATACGTCCGTCTGATAACAACATGGGCAGGATGATCAAGCTCACCCACTATATGGAACTTAGCCAGAAATATCTGGGCCATATGCCTGCGGACTGGTACAAGTTCGTCAGGACCGAGACCGACCTTCCACTTGCAAAACGTGAGGATCTGCTTAAGATCCTTGAGAAGGACCATGGATGGGAGATCGACTGGAAACGCAAGAAGATACTTTCCGGACCTTCAATGAAATCTGATGTCTCAGCCCAGCCCACCAACGTGAAGAGACTCTGCAAGGGGGAATGCTAAGTGGTTGACACGACCAAGAACACCCAGATATATTCCACATGGGGCAGGAAGATGGCAAAACCTGTCAATCCCAATGTGGCAGGAAAGGTAATCAGCAAGGCCAAAAGGCCTCTGCTGGTCGTCGGGTCTGAGATCCTGATGGATGAAAAACTGGTAGAGAAGACCATATCCATTGCAAAGAAAGGAATTCCGGTAGCTGCTACCGGACATTCCATAACTGCGTTGATGAATAAGGGTATAGATGCAAAGTACATAAATGTCCATTCACTTGCAACATTTCTGGGTGATGCAAAGTGGGGTGGCCTGGACGGACAGGGCTCGTATGACACTATACTTTTCCTCGGACATAAGAAGTACTATCTTGATCAGGTACTTTCAGGTCTTAAGAATTTCACGGATCTGAAGACCCTTGCCATCGAAAGGCATTTTATGCAGAACGCTACATTGTCCTTTGGCAATCTCAGACCTGAGGTACATCTTGACGCACTTGATGAATTTATTGATAATATATGAAATCGTTGTTGGTAATACGGAGAACTGATCATGGCAGATGAATTCCCTTTTGATATATCTCCTATGTTTGAAGGAGAGAGGATTAGAAAAGATGGTATGTTTGTGGAACTTGCAGGTCCAAAATCCAAAGGATTCGAACTGGTAAGGGCAGCAGATATTGACGATGTTGAGGACGGCAAGTTTACTCTTATAGGCCCGGACCTTTCGGATATGGAGGAGGGTTCAAGGCATCCTCTTGCAATGATCTACAAGATCGCAGGAGAGCTTGTGGAAGCTGACCTTGAGTCCATTGTGGAGAGGAGGAACCACGAATTCCAGAACTACATACAGGGCTTTATGCACCTCAACCAGAGGGACGATGTCTGGATGCGGGTCAGCAAGGATGCGGTTGCAAAAGGCATGACATCCTTTGAACCTGTTGCAAAGGCCATAATGATGCTGTTCAAGAACGAGCTTCCCTTCATAGAGAAGGTCGAAGCTATCTATATCACGGACATGGATGAGATTGAGAAAGAGGTAGATAATGCAAGGGCAGTCTACAAGGCAAGGGACGAGAGAACACGTGACCTTCATGATGAGGATGTGGACACTTTCTACGGTTGTACTCTTTGTGCATCCTTTGCTCCCACAAATGTCTGTGTTGTAACGCCTGACAGGATATCGCTTTGTGGTGCTATTAACTGGTTTGATGGCAGGGCAGCTGCAAAGGTAGACCCCGAGGGTCCCCAGTTCGCTATTCCAAAAGGTGATGTCATAGATGCAGAGTCCGGGGAATATACCGGTGTCAACGAGGCTGCAAAGAGATTATCAAGTGGTGAATACGACCGTATAAAACTACACTCCTTCTTCGAATATCCTCACACATCATGCGGATGCTTTGAAGTTGTGGGATTCTACATCCCCGAAGTTGATGGTATAGGATGGGTCGACAGGGACTTTGCAGGCACGGCACCCAATGGTCTTCAGTTTTCCACCATGGCAGGACAGACCGGAGGAGGCAAACAGGTCGTCGGTTTCCTTGGAGTGGGTGTCAACTACTTCCGCTCTCCAAAGTTCATCCAGTCCGATGGTGGCTGGGGCAGAGTAGTATGGATGCCAAAGATGCTCAAGGAAAAAATACTAAGCGACATTCCAGAAGATATCCGTGATATGATCGCAACCGAAGAGGATGCATCAGATGTGGAAAGTCTGCGTACCTTCCTCAAGGAAAATGATCACCCGATACTTCAAAGATGGGTCGAGGAAGAAGAGGAAGTGCCAGAAGAGGAAGAAGCTTCTGAAGCAGCAGCCCTGCAGGGAGGATTTGCTGCTCCTCAGATGATGCAGATGCCTTCAAATCTCATGTCCATGCCATCTATGCCAGCGATGAGCGGAGGCGGGTCTGGTGGTGTCAAGATCATATTGAAGAATGCAAAGGTCAGCATCGATAAGGTAATCATAAAGAAACAGGACTAAGAGAGGTCTTCTGTGGCTAAGATAATTGCAGTGACAGGAAAAGGTGGAACAGGGAAGACTGCAACAACCAGTCTTCTTATCCGCCACCTTACAAAAGGGGACAAGATCGTCCTTGCCGTTGATGCGGATCCGGATACCAATCTTCCAGAGACGCTTGGGTGTGATGCCAGCAAGACCATTGGTGACATAAAGGAGTACATGCACGAAGAACGCGACAATCTACCCCCGGACGTCAACAAGGAATCTATACTGGAGGGAAAGCTCTATGAGATCCTTGAAGAGATGCCAGGTTATGACCTGCTGGTCATGGGAAGGCCTGAGGGCTCGGGTTGCTACTGCTATGTCAACAACCTTCTCCGGAGCATCATGAACAAGCTCGTGGACAATTATGACGTACTTATCATAGATGCCGAGGCCGGGCTGGAGCATTTCAGCCGGAAGATATTCAGGAATGTCGATGATCTGATAGTTGTAACGGATGGCTCACGCAGAGGACTGCGGACTGCCGAACGTATCAGGGAACTTGTGGGCGAGCTTGAAACGGAAGTCTCCAATATCTATGTCATTGCGAACAAGGTCACAGATGCAAACCGTGAGAAGATAGCCGGTACTGCTAAAGAGCTTGGTCTTGAACTCATAGGAATGATCCCCGTGGACGAAATGATAATCCAGCGAGATCTTGCAGGGGAACCTTTATTTGATCTTCCTGACGATTCTGTTGCAGTAATGGAAATTGAGAGGATCGCTCAAAAACTTGGTTTGTAACAAAAATATCATATGGTGAAATGCACATGACAAATAAAATGAAATTAAAGGAACTCAGTGACATGCTGCAGGACCTCAATGTGGAATCACTTGAAGGTGTGACCATCGAAGGTGACATTGAGCTTAATATCTCCGGAGGCGGGGGACTGAATCCTGCTCTGGCATATGCCCTGGGCAATGAGATATCCCAGATATCCCTGCACATGGCTAACATCGGCAGGATGCTTGGATTCCCTGCTGAACAGTTGTTCGCATCTGCTTTTGGAATGGGTGAGATGCCACAGCCCGGAACACTTCCTTCCCAATCCCCGAAGATACAGGAGCTTCTTGCTTCCAAATTCGAGGTTTCAAAGATCGATAACTGGAAGAACTCCATACAGGAAGTCACACTCGGTGCAACTTCAGCTGACGGAGGTTCGAGAAAGAGCACAGTGACCCTTGGAGGGGAGAATGCACTTCCGTATTACTTTGATGCCCCGATGCCCCACAGGAACTACATTACAATGGATGTCTTTGACATGCCCATAGGTATGGCAAAGGCTGTCAAGGGTAATTATGAGGATGTCATAAACGACCCTGCTGAATGGGCAAAGAAGGTCGTACGTGACTTTAATGCGGACATGGTGACAATTCACCTTATTTCAACCGACCCGCTGATCAATGACACTCCTGCAAAGGAAGCTGCAAAGGTAGTTGAGGATGTGCTGCAGGCAGTAGACGTACCAATAGTCATTGGTGGTTCCGGTAATCCTGAGAAGGACCCGGAGGTGCTTGAGAAAGCAGCAGAGGTCTCAGAAGGCGAGAGGGTACTGCTGGCTTCAGCAAGCCTGAACCTTGACTATGAGAGGATAGCTAAGGCAGCTATCGACCATGGGCATGTCGTCCTTTCCTGGACCCAGCTTGAGATAAATGCCCAGAAGGAGCTTAACAGGAAGCTCATGAAGCAGTGCAATGTCCCAAGGGACAGCATTATAATGGACCCTACAACAGCAGCACTGGGCTATGGTCTTGACTATGCATACACCAATATGGAGCGCATAAGGCTTGCAGGTCTTATGGGTGACGATGAACTTACATTCCCAATGTCATCAGGTACCACAAATGCATGGGGTGCCCGTGAGGCATGGATGGTCTCATCCCCCCTAAAGCAGGACTCTGACTGGGGACCAAGGGAATACCGTGGCCCTATCTGGGAGATCGTCACAGGTCTTGCACTCTCGCTTGCAGGTAACGATATGTTCATGATGATGCACCCGACATCTGTCCAGGTGCTCAAGGAAATAACACAGACTCTCTACGGTTCCATAGAGGCCCAGGAGATAGACATCAGCAACTGGATAGGGGCGGAGGTGTGATAAATGAAGATCAACAGCCCTCTTGAAGCTTATAAGTTCCTGCCTGCAACCAATTGTGGTGAATGTGGTGAAGCTACCTGTATGGCCTTTGCGGCACATCTTATAGACAGGTCAAAGAAGCTCACAGACTGTACTCCTATCCTGCAGGATAAGTTCAAAAAGAAGTTTGAAGAACTGGATCAACTCCTGGCACCTGAGATAAGGGAAGTGGAGATCGGTGTTGGTGAGAAGATCTCAAAGATCGGCGGGGACGATGTACTTTACCGCCACAAGCTTACATTCTTCAACCAGACGAAACTGGCCTATGATGTATGGGATACCATGGATGAGAAGGACCTTGTTGAAAGGGTAACATACATCCAGGATTTCAGGAAGTTCTATGTGGGCAATTTCCTCACTGTGGACATGGTGGCAGTGCGCTGCACATCCAATGACCCGAAAAGGTTTGCTGCAGCCGTTAAGAAAGTTGTGCAAACTACTGATCTGCCTATCATTCTCTGTTCATTCAACCCGGATGTGCTCAAAGCAGGTCTTGAGGTTGCAAAGGACCGTAACCCTCTCCTCTATGCCGCGAACAGGGACAACTGGAAGGAAGTAGCTGAGCTTGCACTGCAGTATGATGTACCTGTGACCCTCTTTGCACCAGATGACCTTGACCTGCTCAAGTCCATGGCAAAGACCTTTGCTGAGATGGGTACGGAGAAACTGGTACTCGATCCGGGAACCTTCCCCACAGGTAAACAGCTCAAACAGACCTTTAGTAACTTCGTCAAGGTGCGCAGGGCCGGAATAGACGGTGACCGTGAGATAGCATATCCAATTATGGCAGTGCCTTTCACAGCGTGGATGGCACATGACGATCCTGTCAGTGCATCTTACTGGGAGACTGTAGTAGCATCAGTATTCACCATCAAATACGGTGATATAATGATCCTTCACAGCACAGAGCCCTATGCAATGTTGCCGCAGCTGCATATCCGTGATACCATCTACACTGATCCGAGAAAGCCCGTAATGGTCGATCCGGGCATGTACAAGGTAGGAGAACCAACAGCGGATTCACCGGTGCTTGTCACGACCAACTTCGCTCTTACATATTACACAGTAGAGAGCGATATCTCATCCAACAAGATCGACTGCTTCCTCTGGGCCATCGATACCGATGGTATAGGCGTAGAGGCTGCAGTGGCCGGAGGACAGCTCACCGCCGAGAAGATCAGGAAGGGAATCGAGGACGCGGGTTTTGACCTTAAGAAGGACACAACACACAACACAGTTGTCATCCCCGGACTTGCAGCACGTCTGCAGGGTGATGTGGAAGATGCAACAGGTGCTAATGTTATGGTAGGTCCTGCTGATTCCGGAAGGATACCCGGATGGATGGAAAAGAACTGGCCACCTCAGAATAAATGAGGCGTTTTAGATGATGCTATTATCATAGCATCTTAATATTTATTTCAGCCGGGTCTGTGGTATGTTAATAGTCATTTGAAACTATTTCATATCATTCAAAATACATTTTTATTTTATTTTATTTTATTTTTATATTAAAATAGTATCCAGACACAAAATTATTATACTATATGTATGTGCTTTTACGTTGGGATAAGATGGATCTGATCATACGTAGCAACGATAGTATCGAACTGACAAAGGACGGAATGCATTGCGTTATCATGGGTGATGTGAAGGATGTCAGGGATGAGCATATTGAAAAACTGGCCGAGTGGGCAAGATGCCTGTGGGACTATGATAAGATCACCATGTGGAAAAAGTCCGCTACAATGAGCCCTGGTTACTTTATACGTAACAGTGAGGAAGGTAAATACAAAGTCCATGTCCTTGATGATGACCAGAAGGCTGACCTGTTTGGAGGCGCACGCAAGGACAGTCCCGAAAGTATAGCCGACTGGGAAAAAAAAGAGTTGCTAGTTTATATTGACTGGTTTGTGGAGTGATGGGTTTGAGGCTGGTTTTTTTAAGCCAGGTGTAAACCCACGTCAGAATCCCTTATTCCTGCCATTTCATTATCATTCTATTATATTTATGCCTGTAATTCAGAAACCGCATTCATCGATCAGGATCTCCTGAAGATGGTCCCTGTTAAGATCTGCGGTGACCTGTGATTCAAGATACTTCAGGAATTCGCACTTTCCCGTTCTTACGAAGATTATGCAATTGCGGCAGTAAAGTTCTTTATTCTCTGGCGAATACCCTTCTTCTTCGATCATACACATGCTTCCACCCCGTCATCTTTACTGGCAGTGTTTGTAATATCCTTTGCAGAAGATATCCTTCCGCATTCTCTGCAATAATAGAATACATTGGATCCTATTAATTGCCGCTTAACTTCATTGTGACATTTTTTGCAGCATAAATATTCATTTTTCATCAGTTCATCCCACACCCGATCGTACTTGCAGTTTTACTTTGCTTCCATTCCGCCTATCATGAAACGCATAAGTTCCAGGTCCTCTTTGTCCATGGATCTTTCGTACTTCCCATTTACCACAGATAGGAGGCAAATATCTGTTCCATTATTTGTATATGTTTTTACACATTTTTGAATGTTACGCATTATTTCTTCCTCTTCAATTCAGATCAAAACATAATACTTCATTCTCAGATATATACAATATGCATGTAATCTATATAGATATTCTAAAAATATATTCATCTATCAGTTTGGCCAAAGATACGTTAGGTTTAAAATTTTCGTATTTCTCGCAATGCATGATGTCAGAATCATTTATATGTACTGGAATGTAATTCTTATATGCAGAGGTTATTGGCATGAGTGAAGTTTTTTTTAGAGCTGCTGAAGATATAGGTCCTGAGAATACCCAGATAGACCAGATAATTGATATTTTCCCAAAGATCTCCCCGGTTAAGCAGGGTGATATCGTTGCTATAAAGATACATCCCGGCGAACTTGGCAATACGACCTATATGCGTCCTGTTATCGTAAAGACGGTCACAGATCTTGTAAAAGAGGCAGGAGGTATTCCTTTTATCACAGATACCACTGTGTTGTACAGCGGGAAACGTTTCAATGCTGCCGATCTTTTATGCACTGCTGCAACCAATGGTTTCACACATGCAAGTATGGGTGCCCCCATCATTTGTGCAGACGGTTTACTTGGAGATGATTCCGTTACCGTGGAGATAGGCGGAGAGACCCTGGAGAGAATAACGGTGGCATCTGCAATTGCAAATGCCGATTCCATGATAATGATATCCCATTGTAAAGGTCATCCAGCTTCCGGATTTGGAGGTGCGGTGAAGAATCTTGGAATGGGGTGCCTTGATAAGGCAGGCAAGACAGCTGTGCACGAGGTTGCAAGGCCTGAGATTGATATCGATAAATGTGTCGGGTGTAAAAAATGCCTGAAATACTGCCCATGGGGTGCGATCACAGTTGACAGGGAAAAGGCCTCTGTGGACAAAGAGCTGTGCAGAGGTGAGCTTTCATGTCTGGGCAGCTGTGCTTACCAGGCTATAATACCTCCCGAAGATGCACCCGTCAGGATGCAGGAGCGGCTGGGGGAGGCAGCTATGGGACCGGTAAAGCTGCTGCCCGAAAAGATAGGTTATATCAACTGGATATTTGACCTTACTCCGGGATGCGATTGTTTCAACTTCTCAGCACCCGCTTTTTCAGCTGATGTGGGGATCACTGCTTCAAGGGACCCGGTTGCCATTGATATGGCAAGCCTTGATCTTATAAATGAGAAGATGAGAAATACAAAAAGAGGATGTGTTAACGATGTATGGGGTATAGACCCGGTGATACACCTGCAATATGCCCAAAAGCTCGGTGCCGGCAGCATGGACTATGAACTTATACGCCGGTAAAAGACTCCTCTGGTGGAGCGTAAACAATATCTAATAGACTATGGTATCAAAACCGATGAACAGTACCATTTGCCCCAGATGCGGGAACCAGACCCATAAGCTCTTTGAAGGACGCTGTAAGAGCTGTTTTCTGGAGAATTTCGTCCTTGCGGAAATAGCTCAGGTGCTGCACGCAAAAATATGCTCAGGTTGCGAGGCACGTTATGTAAAAAGCAAATGGGTCAATTACGGCGGTCTTGAGGATGTCGTGGTCCATACTGCAGAAGATGCACTTTTTATACATGCCATGGCAGAAGATATTGAGATATATATTGAGCCCCGGGCTCGTACTCCTTACTTGTATAGAGTTCACATTGTGGTGGATGCCTTGGTGCTTGATGAGATGTTCCATCAGGAGCTTGAGACAGAGGTTCGTATCCTGCGTGAGTCCTGTGATATGTGCAGCCGCATTTCAGGCGGTTATTTTGAGGCCATCATACAGGTAAGGGCCACTAACCGTATTCCAGGCGATGATGAGAAACAAGAGTGTATGGCCATTATCAATGATGTGCTGGAGAGAATGCTCAATAAAGGGGACAGACTGGCGTTCATATCCAATTCCCTGGATATCAGGGAAGGTACTGATCTTTATTTAGGTTCTTCCAATGCTGCCCGGCATATATGTAAGGAGATCAATTCCCGCATGGGGGGAAGTTTTAGTGAGTCAGCCACTTTACAGGGAAGAAAAGATGGAAAAGATATGTATCGTATCACTTTTTCATTGCGTCTGCCCGAATTCATGCCAGGGGACATTATAGATCATAGAGGAAGGATCATTGAGATAAGGCGTTTTTCCAAAAATGTCACGGGCAATGATCTGGAGACCGGAGCACGCTTTACAGCAAGTTCCGATGATTTGACAGGAGCTGTCCTTGTTGCAAAAAGAAAGGACCTGCCAAGGACGACACTTGTGGCAATTGAGAATAATGATATTCTTGTGCTTGATCCTGAGACCTATGAGACGGTGACCCTCAAAAAGCCGCCCATGTTCAATGCCTCAGAGGGTAGCGATATAGCTGTTGTGAGGACAGAGAAGGGACTCATTGCAGTTGCGGATATGACAAGATAAAAAGGTCATGTTGATATGAGAAATATCCTGGTTATCGGATTCAGCACCCGCAACATAGTCTGTTCGGGCAGCCGGGCAGGTTACAAGATGTATTCCATAGATGCTTTCTGTGACCATGATCTTGTTCAGTGTGCTGCAGGTGCAAGAAAGCTGAAAATTGCTGAAACATTTGATATCAAAGATATCAGTACCATCCAGCTGACAGAAATGATAAAAGATCTGAATGTTGAATTTGATGCAATAATTCCAGGATCAGGCTTTGAGACAATGGACTGGGAGCTATTATATGGAAAGGTGCTTGGCAACGAGCCGCATATAATGGCATCAGTATCGGACAAATATAATTTTTCATCAATAATGGAAAGGCTCTCCATACCTCATCCAAAAACTGTCCTTCTTTGTGAAATTGAAAGCCTCAGATTGCCGGTGATGGTCAAACCGGCATGTTCCGGGGGTGGCATCTTTAACATGAAAGTTGAAACTGAGAGGGATATAGGGATCCTCCGTGAAAAACTGAAAGATAAATCGTTTCCGGCAGCTAAGGGCAGGTTTATCGCCCAGGAATACATAACTGGCATACCTGCAAGTGTTTCGGTGATATCCACAAAGGAAAAGGCAGTTGCTGTTGCCGTCAACGAGCAGCTTGTTGGTACTCCCTGGCTTACTGATATTCCTTTTGCGTATTGTGGTAACATAACACCCTATGAAACACCATGGGCTTTGAAAATGAAGCTTGTTGCAGAAGAACTGGTACTTTCACTGGGACTTGTAGGTTCCAATGGGGTTGATTTTATTATAGGTGAGGACGGTCCTGTGGTAATTGAGGTGAATGCACGCTTACAGGGAAGCCTGGATACAGTTGAAATGGCAACGGGTATCAATATGTTCGATGCACATATGAGGGCCTTTGAAGGATGTGCCGATATAGTTGCAGACAAAGCTACACGGGCTACACGGTATGCTGGTCGTGCAATACTTTATGCAGAAAAGGATATTGTGATATCCTCTGCAGCTCACAGGGAACTGCTTGGAATGAATGTTTGTGATATTCCTGTCAGCGGTCAGCTGATCAAATATGGGGAGCCTGTGGTGTCGGTCATATCTACGGGTGAGTCCCGTGAAGAGGTCCTGTCCGGCTTGAAAGAATGCATCATGTTTATACGTGAAACGCTGAATCTATTTCAATCCTGATACATGGGGTCTGGTGGACATCCGACCTCTGAGATACGATGCGGGAATAACAGGGAATAAGTTCTAATGGCTTAAATGACTTCTATATCCTGATTATGTTCCTCACAGGTAAAGAACTGCAAGCAAAGATTAATATCTGAATAAATTGCATTTAGAATGCACATCATGAGGTGAAATTTTTTGATAGATTTAAATGATCTGGTTGTAAGGGGATATATCGTTCGGCTGGTGGGTGAAGATGGACTGCAGATGATAGAGAACATGCCAGAAGGTGAGGTGACCGATGAGCAGATCTCACAGGCCACAGGTATTCTTTTGAATATAGTCCGAAGAACTCTTTTTATCCTCAATGAGAACAAGCTTGCCGTCTGCAGGCGTGAACGTGATTCCAGTAGCGGATGGCTTACATATCTATGGACTCTTGATATGACTGATATAGGTCCCCAGCTTATTAAGGAAAAAAAGAGACTGGTCAAAAACCTCAGGACCAGGCTCAGTTTCGAGGAGGAGAATGTATTCTATTCCTGCCCCGAAGGATGTACCCGGTTGAATTTCAACGAGGCTACTGAATGTGAATTCCTTTGTCCTGATTGTGGTGAGGATATGATGTATGAGGATAACAGCGCCTTTATAAAAAAGATTGAAAACCGGCTTGCTTTTCTTAATAAAGATAAATAGAATGGTTTTAACGCTGGTTTGAATGTTGGTTTGAATGATCTCCCGTGATCTTGCTATTGGCATCCTGAGGGATTCAGGATGCAGTGAAAAGGTCATAGAACATTGCATAGCAGTTGCCCAGCTGGCCCTTGAGATCGCCCAGGGGCTGAAAGCCCAGGGCAGGGATGTTAATATGGCTCTTGTTGAGGTAGGCGGTCTGCTTCATGATATTGGAAGGGCAAAGAGCCATGGGATGGACCATGCCATTGCAGGAGCAAAAATTGCAGCAGACAATGGTATCGATCCGGAAGTGATCGAGATTATCAAGCGCCATATTGGGGCCGGGATAACAAGTGAGGAGGCAAAGACCATGGGTCTGCCTGAGGATGACTATATGCCAGTTACACTGGAGCAGAAAATAGTTGCTCATGCTGATAACCTTATTAAGGGGACAGAACGTATCTCCCTTGAATCGCGGATAAGGAAAATGAGGGAAAAGAACTTTGACATTGCCATCATTGAACGTACGCAAAAGCTTGCCGGGGAAATAGGTATTTACTGAGCAAGGGATAAATATATATATAAAAATTGCCAATGGGTTACTGATGCATTATCATGCATAATACATTTTTCATATTTATTTTCTCATTTTTGTATGAGGTATAATTAATGGTTAATGATAAACATTTAAAAGGTACAACCACTGTAGGGATAGTTTGCAATGACGGTGTTGTTCTTGCAACCGAGCAGCGTGCAACAATGGGGAATTTCATTGCAAGCAAAACTGCAAAGAAGATCTACCAGATAGATGATCTGGTAGCTATGACCACTGCAGGTTCTGTGGGTGATGCACAGCAGATAGTAAGGGTCATCAGTGTGGAATCCAAATTATACAAAATGAGGCGCAAGGAGTCCATGACCATCAAAGGTCTTACGACGTTGCTCTCTAATATGCTCAGCGGACAGAGATACTATCCTATGATGGTCCAGCTTCTGGTCGGGGGATGCGATAAGAACGGTCCTGCCATTTATTCACTTGATGCACTTGGTGGCAATATCGAAGAGACAAAGGCTGTAGCAACAGGCTCAGGTTCTCCTATGGCCTATGGTGTACTGGAAGACCGCTACAAGCAAGACATGTCCACCGAAGATGGTGTGGAGCTGGCTGTAAGGGCACTTCATAACGCAATGAAGAGAGACTCAGCTTCCGGTGAGGGCATAGATGTGGTTGTCATAACCAGGGATAAATACACCAGGCTTGACCAGGAAGATGTAAAAAAGATGAGGGAACAACTCAATTGATATGATGTTTATTTGATCTCTTTCATTTAATTTAACATACAATCCAACATAGATCTAACGTGATGTTTTGAATATAGTTTTATAACTATAACACATTTTTTACTTTTTTATAAGGAAGGCTATTTTAATGGCGGTAGAAGAAGTACTATCTGATCTGAAGAAGAAAATAGAAGAAAAACTGCCTAGCGGTACTACTATTTCTGGTGTTGAGTTTGAAGGGCCTCAGCTGGTGGTTTATACTGAAGAACCTAAGAAATTTGCAGATAATGGCAATATTGTCAGGAACCTTGCAAAAGCATTGAGGACACGTATTGTTGTTCGTCCTGATCCAAGTGTGCTTTTACCTGCGGAGGAATCTATACAGAAGATCATGGAAACCGTTCCCGAGGATTCCGGTGTATCCAATTATCACTTCGACCTTGATCTGGGAGAGGTGGTCATAGAGGCGGAAAAACCGGGACTTGTTATCGGTAAACACGGGGAGACCCTCAGGGAGATAACAAAGAAGATAGGCTGGACCCCTAAGGTGGTGAGGACCCCTCCTATCAAGTCACGTACAGTACAGAATATCCGTGAGTTCATGCGTACCAACCACAAAGAAAGGAAGGAGATCCTAAAATCTGTGGGAAGGAAGATCCACAGGGGATGTACTTCCAAGGACCAATGGGTCAGGGTCACTTCACTGGGCGGTGCAAAGGAGGTCGGCAGGAGCTGTTTTATAATATCGACCCCAGAATCAAGGATAATGATAGACTGTGGTGTCAATGTCGGTTCCGATGAGAATATGACGCCTTACCTCTATGTTCCCGAAGCCTATCCTATCAATCAGATAGATGCAGTGGTGCTTACTCATGCTCACCTTGATCACCAGGGTCTTGTCCCGCTTCTCTACAAATACGGCTTTGAAGGTCCTATATACTGCACTCCTCCCACAAGGGATCTTATGGCATTGTTGCAGCTGGACTTTATCGATGTTGCATCAAAGGAAGGCAAGAGACCCCCATATAGTTCTGCGGATGTAAGGGAAGGGCTGAAACATACTATTGTTCTTGATTATGAGGAAGTTACAGACATTGCTCCGGACATCAAGCTTACATTCCACAATGCAGGACATATCCTTGGTTCTGCTGTATCTCATTTCCATATCGGTGACGGGCTTCATAATGTGGTCATCACAGGTGACTTCAAATATGAGAAGACCAGGCTCTTTGATGCTGCGGTTAACAAATTCCCCCGTGTGGAGAGTGTTATCATGGAATCCACCTATGGTTCTTCCAATGCCACCCAGCCATCCCTCCAGGAGGCTGAAGCCAATCTTGAGAACATTGTCAATTCAACCCTTCAGAATAATGGGGTTGTACTGATACCTGCATTTGCTGTGGGAAGGAGCCAGGAGGTTATGATCGTACTGGAGGATGCAATACGTCACGGTCGCATACCCAATGTCCCTGTCTATCTTGACGGTATGATATGGGAGGCAACGGCTATCCACGCAACGTATCCCGAGTACCTTAACAACGACCTGCGCAAGCTTATATTCCAGAAAGGCCAGAACCCTTTCCTTGCAGAATGCTTCAAGGCTGTGGACTCCAACGAGCTGCGTAAGAAGATCATAGATGAGCCCCACCCATGTGTCATCCTGTCTACTTCCGGTATGATGAGTGCAGGTCCTGTTATTGAATATTTCAAGGCCTTTGCAGAGAATGAGAATAATACTCTTGTCTTTGTAGGTTATCAGGCAGACGGAACACTGGGAAGAAGGATCCAGAAAGGATGGAAAGAGATCCCGCTCTCAGGCAACAATGGCACCCATGTTGTAAAGATGAACATGAGGGCAGAAGTGGTTGACGGTTTCTCAGGTCACTCCGACAGGCGGCAGTTGATGGATTACATCAGAAAGATGAAGCCACGCCCTGAAAGGGTCTATACAGAGCATGGCGATGAACGCTCATGCATAGACCTTGCAAGCTCCATTCACAAGAAGAACAAAATGGAGACAAAGGCCCTGGTAAACCTGGAAACAGTGCGGTTGGTCTGACCGTACTTCCTTTTTTTTGTTTTGAATGATACTTATTTCTTGAATGATACTGATCAGGTAATACAGTATAATTGAAGATAGTTGTTGAATTGCCGATGCTTATTGCATTGAATTTAGTTGTTGTATTCTGTTTGTTGCATTCCTTTTGTTGGTAGGATATTGTTCTTTGATTTCAAATATATTCATTTTCAGATATCATATCAATAGTTAATTTTAAATATATTCATATCTAACTACATGCTATGGTAGAACAAATATTCGTAGTTGGAGGGGAAGTAGAGCCTCCGTTCTTTATCGGAAGGAATGAGGAGGTGAGGAGGATAAAAGTGGATATCCTCTTCTCGGCACAGAACAATGTGATAATCGGTCCGCGAAGGATAGGCAAGACATCGCTTTTAAAGAATCTCAAGAACAGTGTTCGAAGTGATGTGCTCTATGTCCCGGTCAACTGCAGGAAGATAACAGAACCCGCCGACCTTTTCAGACTGACGACCCATGCACTTATCTTAGCTTATGAGGAGAAACATAAGATAAAGGGCCTTGCAAAGAAATTCTCAGAGGTGTTCAGGGGCAAGATCACAGCAGCCACACGCTCCATATCAGAGATAGGGGGCAGTATACAACATGTGGGCAATGTATACCTGAGATTCCGTGAGGATGATATCAATGAAGAGGAGCTGGTGGCAGAGACCTTCGGGTTTGTTGAGAGGTTTGCAAATGAGATAGATGAGCCCACAGTCGTTGCCTTTGATGAGTTCCAGGAGCTTAGCAAGTTTCCGGGTAACATCTTCGGTCAGCTCAAAAGCCATATGGACAGCAACCCAAATGTAAGATATATCTTCTCGGGATCATCAGTGTCCCTGCTGCATGAAGTGTTCCTGAAACCGGATTCACCTCTATATCTGATGGCTGCCAGGGTACGGCTTGAGCCTATCAAAAAGCATGATGTGAGTGCCTACATCCGCTCACGCCTCAAAACCCAGGATATTGGGATATCAGATTCTGCACTTGACAGGATATATGATTATACCGATGGCTTTCCTTTTTATTTCCAGAAACTTGGTTTCATCCTCTACCAGAACACCACCCTTGAGGACAGGTCATTCATAGATGCAGAGGATGTGGATATTGCATTCAACTCCATGCTCCGGGAGTTTGATAGTGAGTTTGAGGCCAGGTATTCTTCCAAGTTCAGCAGACAGCAGCAGGAGATCCTTAAATACCTCTCTGCTGAGCGGATACGCCGGCTCAGTGAGATCGCCCGGGATATGCAGAAACCATCCTCATCACTTACCACCTCAATGCGTGACCTCTACTATACCATGACCGTGCAAAAACCACAGGAAGGTAAGTATGGCATACTTGACAATGTGTTCAGGATGTGGATAAAAAGGAACATACTTGGATATAATGAATTATCCTCTAATGAATGATCAATGTGTATTAAAAAATCTCAATAAGTGTCATCATTTCTATTGTTCTTCGGGGGTTGGAGGGAATCCTTATTTCTGTGAGAGTCATTAGGTAAACATATGTCACAACAGAAAATCGATACCATTAACCGAAAGATGATCACAGCTTCAAATCATTTTCAGAAAAGTAACTATAAAAAGGCTTTGAAGGTCCTGGAAGAGGCAGAAATTGCTGCAAAGGGGGAAAAAGCACCTGATCTGCTTGCTAAAATTTTAATATTAAAGGGCAATGTTTTAGAAACGGATCTTAGTGTAAATGCCGCTTTAACAAATTACGATGAGGCATTTACGATATCATCACGTCTTTTTTTAGAAGAACCTGATAATCCAGATCTTCTTATGATATTGGAAGGAAGCATCACCGGCATTAAGGATGCTCTGAATTCCGCAGGAGATATCGAAGATGCAGTAAGTATGGGTCCAGTAAGTATATGTGAAAAGCACGGGGATGTTTTCATTGGGGTATGTGACGTTTTGATGGAGCATGATATCGATAATGAAGAGGATATCGGTTACCATCTGAATTATGTGGAAGCCTTGAACAATATCCTTATATGTTTTGCAATGGCACAGATCCCAAAGATCAAAGTTTCTTATGTATTAAAGGTCATGGAAAAGTACAGCCAGATCTCAGCAATGGATCCTGATTATTCTGACCTTGAAATATTTGTGCAGAGAATGGCAAAACTTTATGGGGACTTTTTTATTTCCAGCGAAGCTTTTGATGCTGCAAAGCAGGTCTATGATAAATATTTTGAACTCACAGATAGGAAATATAAAGATAATCCCGATGACATGAGCAATTTCATAGCATGGATAAATTCAAAGACATTAATAGGGGATCATTATAGTATTACTGGCCAGATCGATGATGCATATGCCTGTTTCTCTGATATTTTGGAACACGTTACACCCAGGTGTGAGAATGGACATGATAGCTCTGAAAACGATAGCTGTGAAACCTGTGGCTTCGGAACTGATAGCTTGGAACATTATAGCTCAAAACGTATTTTCTGCGATATTCTGGCCGCCAGAACATATCAAAAAATAGCATTGATCTTTGAAAAGGAAGGGGACATTGAACAGGCAGCTTCATATTTTGAGCGATCATTGCTTGTTTTTGAGCAAATGCAGTTTTTGCCCCCGGAATTTCTTTCAATGCAAGCTGATGAAATCAGTTCGTTGGAACATATGGCTGAGTTCTTTGAAAATATCAACGATCTTGATAAAGCTGAAAGAATCTATTTATTTGAAATAGACGTTTATGGTGGTCTGGTCAAAGAAGGAATGGATGAGACCGACAATAAATTGTGCATCGCCCAGACCTTTGATCAGTTAGCTGTACTATTTGGTGAAAATGCTCACTTAGAGAAAGCAGATCATTATTTCCAGAAAGAGATAGCCATATACAGGGATTTGCGTGAAGAAGATCCTGATGTGACTGATTACGACGAATTCCTTGCAGAGACTTTGAGGGATCTGGGAGGATTGTATTTTGACAGTGATTTTGAAAAGTCCCTGCGTTCTTACGAAGATGCACTTGGGATATTTGAAGAGCTTGTGGAACTGGATGAAAGTTCTGTCATGGGTTTTGCTAACACCCTTAAAAAAATGGCCGTGCTCTATGCAGCATATGGGCAATTTGACATGTCCCTGAAACATTGCAATAAAGCTTCAGATATACTGCACAGATTGCCGGTTGAAGGGGTAAGTGCTAAAGGCGATGTATCCAGAGAGCTGGCAGATATATATTTTGCTATATCAAACGTCTACGAAGAGCTTGGTGATCCTGAAAATGAACAGGAGTACTTTTTCAGGGGAGTTGACATGTATGCAGGTATTCTCCATGATGCTGACCTTGATACTGAAAATAAAATGATCGTGACCATGGAGATGATGCTAAAAGAGCATTATTATATGGAAGTGGAAAAATACGATAAGGCAAAGAACCTGGTAGAGCTTTATAATGCTTTCTACGAAGACATATTTGCCAATAATGTCCTGGACCCGGAGCTGCTCTTATCTCTTGTCGTCTCTAATGATGATCTTGGTAAGATCCACTACAATCTGGGCGCATTTGACAGATCAGTTGAATACTATTTAAGATCGATTTCCTTATTGGAAGACATTATGGATTCACATCCGGATGATATCAGATATCTGGAAGTGATGGCAATTGTCAGTATAAGGCTCGGTATGGTTTACAAAGCAATTGATAAGCCAGATCTTGCAAAACAGTCTTTTGAGAGCTCTCTGGAAACCCAGGCCAGAATGGTAGAAATTGAACCTTCTGTCAATGTCTTCAATATAGAATGGGGAATCACCTGTTTAGAAGAATATGCGGATGTCCTGGACAGGCTGGGAATGGGTGATGAGGCTACTGGCTACAGGGCCCAGGCTGAGGAGCTGCGCAGAAGATCGCAATGTGGGTCAGATGACGATCCCATTGCTTTTGAATGATGATCTATCTTCAGGGGAGATGCCAGTTCACTAAATAGTGAATCAATCGGTGAATTAAATAGTGAATCAATCGGTGAATTAAATAGTGAACCAATCGGTGAATTAAATAGTGAACCAATCGGTGAATTAAATAGTGAACCAACCGGTGAATTAAATGGTGAACCAATCGGTGAATTAAATGGTGAACCAATCGGTGAATTAAATGGTGAATCAATCGGTGAATTAAATGGTGAATCAATCGGTGAATTAAATGGTGAATTAAATAGTGAACCAAACAGTGAAGTAAAAACTTTCTTAAATAAATGGGACTTTCAAATGGAAATAAGGATTATGGCTATCATAGCGGCTATAACTCCTGCCCATTGACGTGATGCAAGGTGTTCCTTTAGTAATGTAGATGCAAGGAGCACTGTAACTGCAGGACTTAGCGAGGCCAGGATGGTGGCAGCATCAAGCCTTCCGGCCTCAGAGGCCAGGGCAAAGAAGGTGACACCTCCTGTATTGAACAGTGCGACAAGGATGAGTATGAGCACCACATCGCTGCTGGGTTTACTGACAGTCTTTGTTATCATAATGAATCCTGCGATCATGATAAGTGCTGTGATCCTTGAGACCGTCAGTGGCCAGTAAAGTGCACCTGATGTGAAATTGTCAATGGATATGAAGAAAAAGCCAAATAATATACCCGCAAGCAGTGGATATTCCAGTTCCTTTGCTGTCAGTTTGGGTCCGGTACTTCTATTGACAATGAACCATATTGCAATAAATGCAAAAATAAAACCCGTTATATTAAATGCAGAAGGTATGCCTTCATTTAAGGCTGAATATATTACAGGTATTATGACCGATACCAATGCAGCCAGTGGAGCAACTATACCCATTTTTCCTTTGGCCAGAGCTATATATAGTACTATAAGTCCTGCAGCTCCAAAGAATCCTGCAAAAGCACCCCATATAATATTGCCCATTGAAGGCATTGCCTCTGCAACCGCAAATGCAAGGACGGGAAATATAAGGATTCCCATTATCTGTGTGACCAGGACCACAGAAAAGGCACTTGTCCGCCTGGCAGCACACCCCCCAACAAAATCCCCTGCACCCCATGACAATGCCGATGCAAGTCCAAAAACGATTGCAAGGGTCTCTATGGGTATCATTATTGCACCATCGATCTAAATCCTCGGCACTTTACAAGGATCTTTGCTTTATGAACTATATGTTCTATAATATCTGCCAGGTTATAACTTCATGTGGCGCTTGCTTAAAAGGCTTTGCAGCTATTCAGTCTGAGTGCCACATGATTAGATGGCTGTTTTTTAGGTTTTATCTCCTATAAGGTCCTAATACGTTTCACTCTATTAGTTATCCTTTGGGCCAGTTAAAAAGTATTGCTCACAGGTGGCTGTTCTTCAGGCAATATTATGGCAGCTATATCATAGTCAGAGGATCTGCTAAGATCGGCCCATAGATATGGTTTCAGCCTCATGCTGCATAATTAATCGTTGTTTAGGGTATTCATTGTGGACCTGCTTTAATTATGGTGGGTCTGCTGTATCTATTTCCATTTCTTTTTTCCCAACGAACTATAGAATTTTAACTCAACTAAGGATTCAATAAACTTGCCAGGTTTAAATTCATCTTCTTTCATGCGTTCCAACTGTTCCCTGACCTTAGGACTGAGCTTTGAATTTAAATTTTTCTTTTCCACTTTTATCCAATCCAGCATTTAAAGGAATATTTAATGCATATAAGGGTAGGGACTAATGGCATATCAATATTTGTGATATCTGCCGGGCTTCTTCAGGTCTTTTTGACACCTGCGGATCGGGTGATTGTGGCTGTTGTTCTTGTATCTGTGCTGATCTTTGGTTTGGTTGCGAGGCTGTTTTGTGTTCAGTGGAGATGTACCGTGCCGCCTGCAGCGGAGATGCTTTTTTTGTTTTTACTTTAAGGATTCCGTTTCATCAGATATTTGATCATGAACTTATCAGTTGCAACAAACCTGATGGGAGAGGATGGTAATGATTAAATAACATTAAATAGACTTATTAAACATTTAATAATTATAGTGATATCAATGGTATTAAAAACATTCAACGTGGATGAAGATACATATAAGAAGTTCTCTGCTCTGTGTAAATCCCATGGTATAAGCATGAGCAAACAGGTACAGATGTTCATGGAGAGCGTAATATCCGAGGAACCCAAAGCAAGTGAGGAGTATCTGGAAAAGCTTGACAATATCAGAAAAGGGAAATTTGTCCGTGTTGCTGATCTTTCTGAGCGTTACAGGTAAAAACAATGGCATATGACGTTGTCGTATCTGAGATCGCTGACAGAAAATTCATGAAGCTTGCTAAAAAGAATCCTCAACAGATGAAGATCATCGGCAAGAAGGTTCAAGAGATCGTGCAGAATCCGTATCACTATAAACCATTACGTGGTGATCTGCATGGTGCAAGAAGAGTATATATCGATTCTTCTTTTGTACTGATCTTTGAGATCGATGAGAATATCAAAGCGATCAAGATCCTTGACTATGATCATCATGACGTGATATATTAGTTATTTTTATTGTGTGTTTAAATTGTTTTCTTTGTGTGGAATCGCATTTTTTTTGTTTTTCATTGATCGTGGAAGTTGCCGCATGTGGCGGGTTTGTTGCTTTGTTTTTTGTTTTAGAGACCACCCTTTCATTATATATTCCTGCCTGGAATTATCAGTGACAACAAACATGATGGAAAAGGGAATGGTGATCTGAATGGCATTAATGATGGCAGAAAAATGCATGGTCAATGAGAGAGCAACCAGTACCATAGAGGAATGTACCTGATATTCCCACCATTTACCTTTTCCTCTCTAAAAACATCCGCTGTGATAATAGTGCCTTCTTTGATCCTGAATTTCTTCATTCCTGCCAGAAGGCCATTTATTTCGCGTTCTTTTGTTTGCGGATCGGATATATCTGAGCAGACCTGTATCAGTGTAGTGGGTTCAAGTCCTTCCTTAATTACGAAATCTATCTCAAGACCCTTCTGATCCTGCCAATAGTAGGTCTCTTTACCGCAGCGTAGAATATGGAGGAAGGTGATGTTCTCATATAGTCTTCCGATATCAGAGGACAACTTAAATGAAACGGCATTGATCATGCCTGTATCAATGCAATAGAGCTTTTTTGGCTTGTTCATTTGCTGCTTAAGGGATTCCTCATAGTGGGTTACACTGAAGAGCAAAAAAGCGTCTTCAAGATATGCAATATAATCTATTATCGTATCTGTACTGAGGGAGGAGTAATTGGCAAACAGACGCCTGAGGGAGTTATATGTATGTGGTTTTGCTATATTGGAAATACAAAAGAGCGCCAGATCCTTGAATATAAGTGGATTGCGAACACCGTGCCTCGAGATGATATCACGGTAAATTATATCATCAAAATAGGACTGCAATGTTTCACGATGCCGGACCGATGGATAAACAATTGTTTCGGGGAACCCTCCTTTTTCAAGGTATTCATTGAACATGCGTTTCATTTGTGGCTTGCCTTCAGAATAAGGAAGTGTTTTCAGGTCATACTTAATTTCATGATAATCCAGAAACTCTGCAAAACTGAAAGGGAACATCCTGGTACTGATATGCCTTCCAGTAAGCAATGCAGATATATCCTGGGATAACAGAGAGGCGTTGGAACCACTGATAATCATCTTTACATTCTGCTTCCTGTCATACGTTCCTTTAACCCAGTGCTCCCACAAAGGGAAGTTCTGGACCTCATCAAGGAAAAGATACAGAAGATTTTCTTCAGAGGTCTCCTGCATCTCGCGGAAAGTCTCTATAAGCAACTGGAGCTCATCGCCATTTAAAGGTTGAAGACGGTCATCATCAAGGTTCAGGTACAGTATATTGCTTTTTGGCACGCCCTTATCGATCAATTCGCAGATCAACTGATACATATAGTAGGTCTTTCCACATCTTCTGATGCCCACGATATCATTTATATGGGGAGCATCGATGTTAAGACCATACTTGCGTTTCTGCAGCAATGGCAATGTTCTTCCCTGCCAGTCAACAATGGCACTTTTCAGCTTTTCCCGTGTGTCCACATATAACAAGTATGGTATTTTTGTTTATATGCTTATCGAGTATAATCGATAAAAATTGCATATTTTGTTAAATATAAACGATAGATTTCAGGGAGATATGTTTTCATATTGTATATTCAGCCTAAGATCACTACAAAAACATAGATGACCGCGACAATTAATGCGAAGGCGATCCATAGAGTGCGACTGTAGTCCAGCATGCGCCGTGCGCTATAGCCTTGAAATGGCTCAAATGCGATTATGCTGTCAAACAAGATCAGCGCGATACCGATCTCAACGATGTTCCCAGCGATCATTGGCGCAAAGCCTTCCGGAACTTGTGCAGGTAAGACCAAGGCAGAGAGGAACAGAATAACCACCATGGATGTCCCTGCTGCCGCTGACAGTGCTAACTGGCGCCTGAACTGGTGATAGTGCCACCCATCCCCCGGTGGATAGCAGCTACCGGGGAGAAGAAACACTTTGCCAAACAAGACAGCGATGAGCGCGCTAACGGCGGCCCCTGATCCCCACCCGCGAAACTCCAGCTGCAAGCCCTGCATCCTTGCAGCAATCTGCATCGCACCCTCTCGCAGACCAAGCAGCAACACCACCGCAACGATAACAGCGAGTATCTCGGAAGCACCCGGCATAACAGGACCGCCAGGTAAAAGCAGCCCACCACCCAGCAGCAAGGCCAGTAGGGTGATGAACACATTGAGGGTCCATGTTCCTGCGCGCTGCACAGCGGGCGAGGCCGGGCGCCCCGGAACATCGAGTGCCCAGAGGAAGTGTCCGGGGGTAAACAGCCGGTTCGTCCTGAGGCCAAGCAGCAACGCACCCGCCACTCCGAGCCAGCGGACCTGGTCCATCGTGCCCAGGCGGCGAAATCCAAGCTCATGGAAGATATTTGCGGACGGGGTATTGTAGCCCTCTACTTCGGTCACTACCGGGCCACAGCCTTGTGCACGGAGCTGTTCCACGCCCTGTTTCACCAGTTGACGAGCCAGCCCCCGACCGCGGTAGTCAGGATCGGTGAACAGCCAGGCGATGCGCCCGACCCGCTCCTGACCCGACATGTCCGTTACATTGGCATTGAGTAGCACCGCCCCAGCAACTCGGTTGTCCACCGTCGCGACAAAGTCCTCCGGGCCAGGCACGATAAGACGCGCCCAAAGCGCCGAAAACGACCGTCGCGCAATCCTTGCAACGGCATCCTGGTCTTCCGGTACAAAGGGTCTGATCGCAATGTGTTCATCAGATGTCATGAAAGCTCCTTTAGGAATGGTAACTAAATAACTTCCCTTTTAAAGGTAAGTGACAAAATAATTTCACGGATCATTAACAAGGCTTGTGGTTTAGATATTCACTTATGCTTAATTATCTCGAGTACGTATACATTATCGTTCTCGATC
>JARVGJ010000014.1 GCA_029762595.1 Methanolobus sp.
TAAAGATATTAGTGCATAACCTTGACAGGTATATCAAGGTTATACTTGTTGTCAAAATGAGGATTTCTACAGAGCCAAAACTAACATACCTGTATCTTTGGTTTGCACTTTAATCACCGTGTCAAGTATACATTACATAATGTATATATAACTTTTCATAAAGAGTGTTATGCTTTACAAGTAATTGGACATCTTTACACACCATAGTCACCCTGCAGATAAACCAAAAACCAGTATTGACCATAAAGTAATGCGTTTGCCCGTACAGTCAATGAACAGTAATTTCTATTGCTGCTGATTCTGGAAAGTACATCAAATTTAACTTGTTGTCAACAATGAAAAATAGTTGTAATTTTGGATTGTGGAGTTAAATCACCTTGCCAATAGGCACGGCAACATAGGTGAGGTCGTATCTTCGGATTTTGCAATCAAAATTAAACTTTTTATCCACTTAGTAATAGGAAATTGTTTGAACATATGCGATTTGACTACAAAATGTTCTTTGACTACAAAGTATGATGTTTGAATATAAAGTAAAGGGTCTATGGCCAAGACCATATTAAGCAAAATATTTAAATATTTGAACATCGGAAGTAAGAAAGTTATTGCAGGCATACTGCAATTATAATACAAATATAGGTGGAACTATGGAACAAAAAAGAGAATCACATTTCAAAAAAAAAGGTGATGTAAGTGGCAATTGATAGCGGAGATACTGCATTTATCATCATCTGTACTGCCATGGTCATGTTAATGACCCCGGGAGTAGGACTGTTTTATGGCGGAATGGTGCGCGGTAAGAACATAATTTCAATGGTGGCCATGGCTTTCATTGCCTTTGCCATTGTAAGCATCCAGTGGGTTACAATTGGTTACAGCCTTGCATTTGGCCCAGACATAGCAGGGTTCATAGGAGGCCTGGACCACATGTTCCTTGCAGGAGTGGGATTGGATGGCAACGGGATCCCTGATATGCTATTCATGATGTTCCAGATGGTGTTTGCAGGAATAACACTTGCAATTCTTACATCAGGGGTTGCTGAGCGCATAAAACTGAGTTCTTTTATTGTCCTTGGATTACTCTGGACAACATTTGTCTACGACCCTCTTGCACACTGGGCATGGGGTGGTGGCTGGGCAAGCGAAATGGGGGCTCTTGACTTTGCCGGAGGTACGGTTGTACATATTAGCTCAGGATTCGGTGCACTTGCACTTGCACTTGTTATCGGCAGCCGTGCAGGATTTGGAAAATACAGCATGGAAGCTGAGAACATAACAATTACCCTTCTGGGAGGAGCACTTCTATGGTTCGGATGGTTCGCATTCAATGCAGGAAGTGCACTTGCAGCAGACGGTATTGCAGTCAACGCACTTGTAGTGACAAATATCTCCGCAGCTGCCGGGGCGATCACCTGGATGGCTGCAGCATGGATAAAGGGAAAACCAAGTTCTCTCGGTCTTATCAGCGGAGCAGTTGCAGGTCTTGTCGCCATCACTCCAGCTTCCGGATTTGTAGGACCCATGTCTGCCATAGTGATTGGCGGATTTGCAGGACTTCTATGTTATGGCGCACTGCTCCTGCGCGTACGTAAAGGACTGGATGAAAGTCTTGATGCGTGGGCCGTACACGGCATGGGAGGCCTGTGGGGAGCAATCGCAACCGGGATATTTGCAAGCGCGGCCATTGGAGGAGTTGATGGGCTCATCTATGGGAACGTTAACCAGTTTATGATACAGCTACTTGACGCTACAGTTGCCATGGTATACGCATTCACAATGACATTCATTCTTGCCAAGATAGTAGATAAGGTAATGGGATTGCGTGTGACCGAAGAAGAAGAATATATAGGACTGGATATCTCCCAGCACGGAGAATCTACAACCGCCTGAGGTGATATGAATGAAGAAAGTAACAGCAGTCATTCGTCCGGAAAAGCTTGAAGATGTAAAAGCAGCATTAGAAGAGAAAGGTTATTTTCCCATGACAGTGCATGAAGTTAAAGGTCGTGGCGCACAGAAGGGAATATGCCTTCAATACAGAGGTAAACAGATAAAAGTAGACATGATTCCCAAGACGGAGATAGAGATGGTGGTTGGGGATGAGGATGTAAGACCAATCATCGAGATAATAAGGACGAGTGCAAGGACGGGCAAATTCGGTGACGGAAAAATATTCATATCCCCGGTGGAGATAGTAGCCGCCATCCGAAACGATGAAGAGATAATATCCGAATGATAGAGATAGCATTTCTATCATTCTCTTTTTTAAGAGATGGTTTTCAACTATATATTACTGACTTTCAACATATAATATATAGATAAAAACTATATTTATAGAGCTCGGTTTTGAAATCATTTAATGACAAGGAAGGCGGAATCATGCCCAATACCTCTGACTTTCACACCCATACATGTTATTCGGACGGAGATCTTTTACCTGAAGAAGTCGTGCGTCTTGCAAAAATAAGAGGATTGCAGGTTTTAAGCATTACAGACCATGACACGGTCGATGGACTTGAATCTGCAGGAAATGAATGTGAAAGGCAAGACATAGAACTCATACCCGGCATTGAGTTCACATCTGAAACCGAATTTTCGGGCATAGAGATACACATACTCGGATATGGCATAGACCCCATGGATTACAGTCTCCTGAAAATGACAGAACATGCAAAGTCCAATGCAAATGATTATTGCCGGAAAGTGTGCCCTGCCCTGGAATCTTTCGGCTGGGAAATAGACTATTCCATAATAGATAGCAGCAAAGGAATAATCACCAAACACGACATTTCAGGAGCTGTTATCAATAAACCAGGCAGTAATTACGAGTTCCACAACCATTGGCTTTCAGGGAACTCGCCCCTGAAAGAAGTCATGCAGAAATTACCCGCTAGAAAAGTAATAAAAACCATACACTGCACAGGTGGAAAAGCGGTCTGTGCCCATATTCTAAGAACACTGGAGCAAACAAATGACATTTTGCTGTTGCATCATATATCCGAATCACTTATAAGATCAGGGCTGGATGGGTTTGAGGTCTTTTATGCGAAAAGCAGCAAAGATCATGTTTGCATGATGTATGAGATCTGCAAAAAAAAGCAGTTGATAATGACCGGTGGTTCGGACTTCCACGGGCCGGAAAGATTTGCACGGTGCCAGCTTGGAGAATACAATACATACTCGATGTTCAACTATCAGGACCTTATCGAACAATTGAGCAGAAGCAGTGACCACCAGAAGCAATCAACAATGACCTGAGTCCTTCATCAGGAGATATTCACTCCTGACAGACATACCAGTCCAGAGGAACAACAAGCTCATCCCCTTTTTTCTTTAAATTATGACCATTATCCAGAATTAATCACTTTCGATTGTCCTTTGATTGTCATTCTAACATCTATCAAAACCATCCCGCTTCATCTTTGCTCGATTTTGTCCTCAAACCAGTCAAGTATTGAGAACATCAGAGAGGAAGAAGATAGTATCAGATCGTCCCTTCCACAAATTTCGTGCATATGTTGCATGTATCTGCCTTCCACAAGATCCGAACCACAATTCTTTATCAGGTTTTCCACACAGCCCTCATCAACTTCCGGATGGAATTGCACTGCAAGCACATTGCCACCATAGATGAAACCCTGCTCAGGGCAGGCTTCACTTTCAAATAAGCGCCTGGCTCCTGCCGGAAGTGTGAAAGTATCACCATGCCAGTGAAAAGCAACAAAGTCAGCAGGCACATGGAAAAGAGAATCACCCTCATAAAAAGGATCCAACGACCTTACTTTATGCCAGCCTATTTCCTTATAACGGCTCTGAGATACTTTTCCACCCAGTACTTCAGAAATCATCTGAGCACCAAAACATATCCCATAAACAGCTTTACCTGAATCAATAACATCTCTTACGAATTGTTTCTCATTCCTGAGCCAGGGGAAATCATCTTCCTGGCAGACACTCATCAGCCCTCCCATTATTATGAGCAGGTCAAAGTCATCCATTTGCGGAAAAACGGAATCCTCAGCAGGCATACCCAATGAAAGGGCATGTTTTTTATTACAAATCCATTCCCGGATATTACCAAGTGTCTCAAAATCAAGATGAACAAGACAGTGTATTTTCATATATTTCTGCAATTAACGGACTCATCGGGCATAAAACCTCCTGTTGCTACTTTTCATTATCGTAATTGAGTGTGCATTTGAATTCCTTTTCGGAACTATTGATAAGGTAATATGTTGCTGCCAGGGCAACCGTAAGTACGCCCATTCCCACAAGGAACAACGGGTCTGTATTTTGCAGGTCGATTATCATGACCCTTCTTATGATTGCGGTGACGCCTACAAGGATAATGAAGTCGACGTTCATTGAGGACTCGACAATTATCATCTTAATGGTCTCCAACAATCCAATTCCTATTATAATTAAGAAGAAGAGGGAAAATATATCCAGTAGCCTGTCCAGACCTATAAAGAAAAAAGGTTCAGTAAGCATATAATTAAAGACGGTCCATGCTACTTCCAGTGTAGAACTAAGGATAACAATCGCCATCATCACAATAACAAACTTTATTGTAAAGGACTGGAACATATTGATATATTTTAGCAACAACTTATTCACCATCTGAAAATTAATCAAAGATAACTGCTGACAGCAGGGATTGGAAAGAAGATATATCAAATCGCTTAAAGATTAAGCTTTGCTATATAAGAAATACTTATTGCCTAATATATAGAAAAAGATATATTTCACAGCGAACATATAATATGTGAATTGAGGGATAGTCAGGTCTTGACTAATGGATGGGGAAAAGTTGACAATTACAAGATATCATGCAATTGCAGGTTTGGTGGTTTTTCTGTTACTTATAGCTGTATTCCTGATCCCAGACGAATATGCAGGTATTGGGGATATGAACAATAGCACAAACGAAACACCTGAAATTGAACAAATGCCATTGATGTCATCTCCTGATGACATCGACGACAGACCAGGATGGTGGAAAAGCAAGGGCCGCAGTACTGTTACCACCTCTAACAGATCATCTGACACAGGTACTGGGGAAAATAATAATGGAAAAAAGGAAAATGAAATACCAGAGTTTCCACATATAGTACTACCCGTGATCGTAGTACTTTGCATTTCCATGATACACCACAGGAAATAAGAGGTCATATTTTATTATTTTTTAAGGTACCAGAAAACCGGCATAGGTGGAACCCTGAATGATTTGCTTTTAATGAGTGAGGATATGTAAGCCTTAGAGCTTATAAAGTAGCTTAGACCCAGATCTTTTGGATCTGCAATCAGGACTAATGCTCCCAGTAGTATTAAGGCACAGCCCTGTATGGTGTTAAGGAATATAGGCTCATGCAGGAAAAGGAAGCCAAAGAGTATCCCGCTTACAGGTTCAAGCAATGCAAGAACACTTACTGTCTGTGCACGGATCTTTGCAGCGCTGTTCAGATAAAGTAACGAAGCAAATGCCGTGGTTATAAGGCCAAACATGATCAATACAGGCAGGTTAAGGAGCAGGATGGCTGAAGGCACCTGGCTTCCGAATGGCAAAAGGATCAGCAAACTGATAAAAGTTGACCAGAAGAGCTGGGTTGTTCCTGAATACTCATCCTTGAGGTAGCTTACGCTCATTATTGTCCCGCTATAAGAAAGACCGGAAAGGATCCCAAACATAAGACCTACCATAAGACCGGAACCATAAACTGGGTTAGCACTACCAGGCATTATTACCATTAGTATACCCGTAATAGAGATCAGCAGAGAGAGCAGACCCCTTTTTGTAACTTTGTCTTTCAGGAAAAAGGGCGATAATAATGTCACATATACAGGCGCTGTATACAACAGCAGTACGGCTATTGAAATGCCAGCATACTTAATAGAATTGAAATACGTATAAAGCGTTAAAACATTAAAAATAGCAATCAAGAGCAAAAAACGCTTTTTTTTACCAATACGAATCATATAAAGCTTTTTACCTACAATAAAATATGCTAAAAGTATTAAGAATCCAAAAACAAGCCTGTAAAAGATAATAGAAGAGATTTGCATCTCATATATATGTTTTAGGAAGATTCCACTAGCTCCAAATATAGTACATGAGATTATAAGTTCTAAATAAGAGTAGTTACTGTTTTTAAGGTTCATAATACTAGCTTTGCTGAAATAGCATTATTATATATAAATTAATCTGAAATAAAAAATCATTAAGAATTAATAATTCAAAATAACAGTTTTCAGCTTATAAAATAAACAATACCAGGCTAATAAAAGTGCAAAATCGTGAAAAATCATATTAACAGATTAAAACAGGAAAGAACACCATTAAAGTGTCACAAAATATTAGAATCCACAATAACAAGAGAAAGAAGAAAAACAAGATACTATGTAGTATAGTGTGAATACCATGCTTAAAAGCAAAACCGTATAGATAGTATGCATAAATAAGCAAAACTGATGAGTATAAATAACCCACAGTCACCAGCGCACTTCCACTTTTAGATGTGCCAATGATCGGCCAGAAAAATGACAAAAATCTAACAATAATATATAACAATATTCAACGATGTTTTGATGGTAACTTGACAATAACCCAAAGCCATCCCATGTTATTGGAATGGCCACCCCAATTGCTCATACTCCAGTTTCCACGAACCCCCGTGAAACCGCTCATACTCCTTTGCTTCATTTATCCGGAATGGGGAAATGTGGGCATTTTTTGTTTCCAGATACCGAGGGGAAAAGTATCAGGCCCACATCTCCATGCAAAGCAATTCCGTTTTTTATCCGGATGATGTTCGGATGAAGCTCATATCGTCGCACCGTATGGCACATTTTGGCATTTCCTGAATGACAGTTATTGCCACAATCCATAGTATATTTTTCTACTATATAAATATACGTATACTCGTATATATAATAATTATAATAATGATGATGTGTTTTAAAACCATGGTCCAAAAATAAAAGAAATAATATAGAAACTCTTATAGAAAAATCATAAAGTAATAATAAAAAAATCAGAAATAAGCTATACAAGATTCATTCTGTGCAAAAGTACTCCCCTTCAAGAGCGAACTTTTTGTGAATGATACACTGTAAACACATACAACCCTTCTTCTGCACTCCGGAGCAGGGGCCTTTGGAGCAAAACATAAAGGTTCCTGCTTGAGGATAGGAAGGACATGTGGGACACTGGCACCCTTTTGAATGATGATAGGATGTACATATCCCAAAATATTTACCACGGCCTGCAGATGAACACGATACTTCCCCTGTCACAAAAACACCTCACTTTATCTTATGCCTGAAAGTCAAGATCCATGAAAAAGAAATAAGATCAAATAACAATGGTCAATCCAGTTTTTCAAGGAGATACTTCCTGAAACCTGCATAATCGGTGCCAAGATCATCCATGAATTCTTCCTTTTCTTCGATCTCCTTCAGGCTCTGCGGGATTTGCGGTTCGACACCCGTTTCAGCCCTTACGTGTTCGGGGAACTTTGCAGGATCAGCAGTTTCCAATGATACTGCAAGAGTGTTATCATTACTTTCAGCCCTGTAGTCGAACAATCCCTTTATACCTACAGCCCCGTGCGGCTCGATAAGCACACCATATTTATGGTATATTTCCCTTATTGTAGTTTTGGTCTGGTCATCGGTGACCGAACCGGAGTAGATATCATTCCTGAGTCTTTTCATGTCAGGCTCTTTGCTTATATTGCCTTTTTCATCCATTGCTCCCCCATAGACAGTTATAAGCCTTGCAAGGTTACTTGGATGACCCACATTCATTGCATTGGAGAGGCAGTTCTTTGACGGGACTATCTTCTCATACTCTCCTGTGAGCAGGAAACAGGGAACCTCATCATTTTCATTTACAGAAGCAATTATTTTCCTGACAGGTATGCCCATTGTCTTTGCAAGCACACAGCCCATCATATTACCAAAATTACCGGAAGGTATGGAAAATATTATATCTTCTGGATAATCCCGAAGTCTTGCATATGCATAGACATAATATATGGATTGGGGCACCAGGCGGCCAATGTTGATGGAGTTTGCTGATGAGAGGTTTAAATGCTTAAGGCACTCGTCGCCAAATGCCTGCTTTACCATTGCCTGACAGTCATCGAACTTGCCATCCACAGAAATGGCAGTGATATTACCATTCAGGGTTGTCATCTGTTTGCGCTGGCGGTCAGACACTTCTCCTGTGGGGAAGAGCACGATCACCCGGATATTATCAAGCCCGTAGAATGCATCTGCAACAGCGCTGCCAGTATCGCCGGAAGTTGCTGTGAGGATCGTCAGGCTCTTGTTCTCTTTGTCAAGGTAGTACTGCATGAGCCTTGCCATCATGCGGGCCGCAAAATCCTTGAATGAGGCAGTTGGGCCCCTGTCAAGTCTCATTATGTACGTATTGCTATCCAGCTCCTCAAGAGGGACATCATAGTTGTAAGCATCATAAGTGATAGCTTTCAAAGACTGGTCATCAACCTCACCTTCAAGGACCTTGCTCAGTACCCTGTAAGCGATATCAGGATACGGCGCATCCCTGAAAGAGTCGATCTCTTCTTTTGAAAAGTGCGGAAGGGCTTTTGGCATGTAAAGCCCCCTGTCAGGAGCAAGTCCTGTTATCAGGGCCTCCCGGAAGCTTACTTCTGGTGCATTCAGATTTGTACTGTAGAGTTTCATTTTGATCAGGAATTCAGTTTATATATTATATAGATATGGGATTTAAAGGATAGATTAGTATGAATAACTTACCATTCATCCAGTGCAAAGTAGCTAATGAGATGATCCCGGTATACTCACAGGATAACACAACAAAGTACTAATATTTGACAGGAGATAGGTCCTGCTATGATAGGATTGTTCTTGCTGCTTGGACTTATTGCAGGTAGTATTTTCCTGACAGGGATATTTACCAGGATATGGCAGAACAAGGAATACTCGCTTACAAAGAAAACACTGATGACACTTGTTATGGGTGTTGTACTTGTAGCGTTCCTTTATGCATCATTTGCATTCATACTGGTCAGTTCAGATCATGCATCATACCATACAGAAGAGGGACAGAACCTGGGACAGATCGACCATGAGGAGATAATTCAGAGGGCAAAGGATGCAGGTTATTATGTACATGGACCCTTTTATATAAATGTCAGAGCCAAAGAGGCAACCGGGATATATCCGGAGGATATGCCATATGTGCAGGAGCGTCTTGGAGATGATTTCCTGCTCAATCATGCCACATATTACGATAATGAAGAACCTGTAATGGAGATAATGTTCCTTGCCGATGACCGGGCAACTGTCATGTTCTTCAATCACAGCAGGCCAGACCCATATATATCCCCCTTTGAAGTTAAACATCTTCCACAAGATAGCTGGATAATAGAAAGACTGATGGTGGCCTTTGGATTTGACAGGCAGCAAGCCGGGTATGAGCTTGAAGAGATGAAAGATTCCATCGATGCGGGAAATGAAGCAAAAATGGAGATCTCGCATAGCGTACTGCCTGATGCGATTTATAAAGACCTTGAAATTATGAGCACAAACTCAGAATTCTCACTGACATATGGTGAAGGCAATACCATGCTTTACTTCTATGCTGACGGACTGCTGGCAGGCAGAATGAGCTTTATGGTACCAAACCAGAGGATAATACATAAAACAGACGATGTGGAATACACCATCAAGGCAGACAGACTGGGAGGAGTGGATCTTGAAATAACCCTTCCGGTTGGAGAAGAGATCCCTGAAGAGAGATACAGGACTGTTTTCAGGGAGATGTTCAAAAACATCGGCTTAGCTGAAGAGGATGTTGACAAGTTTAGCTTCCAGTATTCACCCTCTGTTTGGTGAAAAGTCAAATCATAACTAAAGTTCCTTACATTGCAAGGGTAAGGCAAGGGTAAAGAGTGGAAAATGTTACCCTCTGTTGAGCTTTAGCATGTAACCTTTTTTTGCCAGGCAGAACTGCAATGTATCATGCTGAAGAAGAATGGTTCCGCAGTTGCTAAGGTAAAGGAGCCTGATTCGGAAGCGATCTTAGAGCTTCCATGACCATCATATAAAACTATACCCAAGTAATGCGAGTTCCAGGAAAACAGCTATCAATATGAATTTACCAAGAATTAACGGAAGAACCATTTTCCTTATGGGAAAAGACAGGACCCCAAGGACTATTGAGATGGCGTCACTGGGAAGGGGTGTCATGGAATATAGAAATATGAAAAAAATCATCATTTTATCGCTGTACCTTCCGATCCTTTCGATCAGGCCGGCAATGATAGTCGCGTATTTTTCCGGAGCACAATTACTGCCGGCCCTGGCAAAATAATAAAAGACCAGGTCCCCGAAAAGCAGGCCGGTACTTGCAAACAGGGAAAGCCATATTATGTTAACCCCTCCAAGGGATATCGTTACAAGGGAAGTATAGAAAAGGGTTGTCGTAAATATCGAGACGCCACCGATCATGGCCAGCAACATGACAAAAATATAAACATTGCGCACACCAAGCATTGAAACTATCCTGGCAGGAGAATAGGAATAAAGGACCGCCGACCACGACAGGATAAAAACTGCGATCAATAAGAAGATCAACCTGCTTCTTTTCCGGTCAGCATGATCCCTTATTGTACATGTTCTTGACAAGATACATCCCCTGCTATACTTAGATCCAACTACTGTAAATGCCCCTGTGACAACATTAGTAAAAAGGACCACTTACTATATTTCTATTTCCGGAAATAGAAGAGTGAAGATATAGTAATCTCAGCTTTTAGTGCGATATAGGATACCCAGGAACCTGGCAACTCACTTTCACCCCGCCTGGAACACACGGATATTCCCCTTAACACCAATATCCCATTATGAATCCGACACTGGCTGAACAGGAACTGTACGACAGGCTGAACGACTACAGAACACAACTTAAGGCCGACTCCCTTACACCCTTTGACATCCAGCAGTTCATGAGAACATGTCAGATACACGACATCGAACCCCGGAAGATCTACAGGCATATCGCAATGGGTAACGCCTGTTCGTGGAGATCGTATCTCACGGCATGTGTCAGGTACGAGAAGTATAAGAGTGGGGCGAAGAAATGAACGTTCTTGTCACGCTAAAATCACTAGCATGAGCAGATGGTGCTGAGTTATATAAAAAACCACGGTTCCATCAAAAGAGCTGATGTCATGGACCTGTGTAGGATCACCAAGGACAAAGCATACATTTTACTATGTCGCCTGAAAGAGAACGGGACAATTGTTCAGAAAGGACACTCCAGAGGGACATTCTACGTACTGGAAAAGTGAATGCTTTATTTTACGCGTATTACGCGTATTACGCGTATTTTACGCGTATTGATAGATAGAAAAGGTATCTGTAGCCAGAGAAGGATCATCCTCACTGAAACCCGTATCAATTATGTTCCGGTCTACATAGGACGCATTATCATTCACCGGAAGCGGGACATACAGTGTGACTCCGCAGGATCTCATCTGTGATTATGCGGACATCATAATCTAGACAGCAAGCCGGCAGATATGACCGGGAATACCTGTCGGAATTCGGGGCTTAGGCTTCCCTTCAGGGAGAAAACATGGTTTCTTTTGCGATTAATGCGATATGGGATACCGAGGGACCAGACAAATCACTTTCTCCCCGCCTGGAACACACGGATATCCCCCGCACCAATATCCCATTATGAACCCGACACTGGCTGAACAGGAACTGTACGACAAGCTGAACGCCTATAGAACACAACTTAAGGCCGACTCCCTTACACCCTTCGACATCCAGCAGTTCATGAGAACATGCCGGATACACGACATCGAACACCGGAAGATCTACAGGCATATCGCAATGGGCAATGCCTGTTCGTGGGGACCGTATATCACGGCCTGTGCCAGGTATGAGAAGTATAAGAGCGGGGCGAAAAAGCCATAAAATGAAAAGTGAGGATTCTAGATTTTCTTTCTTTCGCGGGAGGAATATTTTATTTGGCATTCTAAATACCCCTTCACCAACATTCTCCATCCCGCAAACATGATAAATGGACTGACATTATAGGTCCATGTTATATGTAAATGCATAGGCCTTGAATGCGTCTTTCTCTTTGTCTGTTAATGTGTCTGCAAGAAGAGGAGGTATTCTAAAGTCACCTTACATTATATTCATGTCAGAGAAAGATTGGATACGTGGGAAGACTGATAATTACAAGTACTAAAGGAGATAAACAGAAATGAACGGAATGAGTCTTAATGTCATACCATGTGAAACAAACTTAAAAACCGATGGTAAGGACAAAGTTGGTCCATGTCCGGTTTGTAAGGGCCCAGGTAGTTTTGTAAAAAATGTTACTGTAAGAAATATGATATCTGACCACCTGTTAGAAAGTGTAGGGAATTTTGACTATTATTTATGCATGGATGATGATTGCAAAATTTCTTATTATAACAATGATTTCAAAATTAAATTCGAAAAAAATGATGTCAAAGTACCAATATGGTTTAAAAAAGATGCAAAACCGAAATATGCTTGTTATTGTAGTAAAGTAACAGAAGAACAAATAATAAATGCTGTGATTAGTGAGAAGGCAGCTAATATGAAAGAAGTTTTAGAAATAACAGGAGCAATGACTAATCCAAATTGCCAAATAAATAATCCCTTAGGTAAATGTTGTCACCACACAATACAAGAGATCATAGATAAATCATTAATTAAGTAATATGATTAGACAATATGCTTAAAAGGTAACTCTGAGCCATAATTGGCCGGAAAACACTAGCAACTCTTTTTTATGATTAATAGTATGAAATATATTTTATTAAGATAACGTCTTTTTTGATTTATTCAATCAAAAGCAGTTCTGCTTTTTTAGTAAAAGTTCTGTTTATCCCCTGATACATATCCCTTAAAAATGGTGCGGGAGATGCGATTCGAACGCACGAACTCCTACGAGACTAGACTCTGAATCTAGCGCCTTTGACCTGGCTGGGCGACTCCCGCATTGTGAATGATGCTTAGTAGTGTTTTTTCTAGTTAAACTTTGTGTTTGGAACGACCTACTAAAAAAAATATATGGAGATTAGCCCAGCAGTTTCAAGAGAAGTGCTTTTTGGGCATGCAGGCGGTTCTCGGCCTGGTCAAAGACCACAGAATGGGGGCCGTCCATGACCTGTGCGCTGATTTCCTCTCCGCGGTGGGCAGGAAGGCAATGCATTACAATCACATCGGGCTTTGCGTGCTCCAGCAACTTTGAATTTATCTGGTAGGGAGCAAGGTCCTTCAGACGCTGCTCTCGTTCATCCTCATCACCCATGGAAACCCATACATCCGCATAAAGGACATCGGCATCTTTTGCGGCCTCAGCAGGGTCATTGGTGATGGTGATATTTCCACCCAGATCCCTTGCAAGCTTCACGATGTCCTCATCAGGCTCATATCCGGGAGGACATGCAACAGCAGCTTCCATACCCATAAGGGCACAGCCAATGATAGCAGAATTACAGACATTGTTACCATCACCCGTCCATGCGTATTTCAGACCTGACAGCCCGTTCTTGTACTCACGGATAGTGAGCAGGTCAGCAAGTATCTGGCAGGGATGTTCCTTGTCCGAGAGGGCATTGATCACCGGGATAGAGGAATGTTCAGCCAGTTGCTTTACTGTGTCATGACTGTATACCCTTGCTATTATACCGTAAAGGTACCTGGAAAGCACTTCCGAAGTGTCCCCTATTGTCTCGCCACGTCCAAGCTGCATGTCCCTTGCATTCAAAAACAGTGCATGCCCGCCAAGATCACACATGGCAACCTCAAATGACACACGGGTACGCGTAGAGGATTTCTCGAATATCATACCAAGACTCTTATTCTTCAGCAGGTCTGTGACCTTGCCCCTTAAGCGTTTTTCCTTCAGGTCTTCAGCCATATCGAGTAGCTCAACGACCTCATCATGAGTAAGGTCAGCCATGGAAATAAGGTGTTTCATACTATCAGCCTTCACTATGTATTATATAATTATACTCCTACCCACGTATTTCTTTCATGTGGTCAATACGCCTCTGGATAAGATCAGCCTTACCTATATCGCTCCTGTAATGCAGATCACCAATGAGATGTTCCAGGGCATTCTGGGCGATCGTTTCAGCCTCTTTAATAGAATCGGCCACAGCTACAACAGCAACAGCCCTGGAGCCGGTGGTGTAGACCTTACCATCCTTTTCATAGACACTTGAATAGAACAGGATCGCATCCCCAATGTCGCCCACTACAACCTCCCGGTCCTTTGTAGGGTTGTCAGGATAACCTGCAGGAACAGCATACTTGCATACTGTTGCCTTCTTACTGAATCTGACATCCACCTGATCCAGCGTACCGCTGGCCATTGCACAAAGCACATCCACATAATCAGATTCAAGCAGCGGGAGCACATTCATTGCCTCAGGATCACCAAAACGTGCATTGAACTCAATGACCTTTGGGCCATCCTTTGTTATCATGAACTGACCGTACAATGTACCCCGGTATTTCTGTCCGGTCACCCTGTACAGGGCATTTACCGTGTCCGTCATTATCTGCTTTGCACTGTCAACGTCCCCGGCGTCCAAAAATGGAAGGATCTCTCCCGGAGCATTGTAAGAGCCCATACCTCCTGTGTTAGGACCCAGATCACCCTCAAAGGCCCTTTTATGATCCTGGACCGTGGGCATGAAAGCAAGATTCCTGCCATCCACAAAAGCCTGCAGTGTGAACTCCTCACCGACCAGGTTCTCCTCAACAACAACGCTTCCCTGGTCAAGCAGACCTGCAGCATATGCTTTGGCAGCACCGATATCAGGTAACTGGTCACCCATTACCTTCACACCTTTGCCACCGGTAAGACCCGCTGGTTTTATTGCAACATTTCCAAGCTTATCGATGAAAGCATCCATCGCATCCCTGTCGGTAAAGACTTCAAATACAGGACAACCCGCAATATTATTATCCTTCATGAAATTGCGTGCCCATGCTTTATCAAACTCTATCTGTGCAACTTTCCTGCCAGGACTGGCAACACTGATTCCTGCTTCTTCCAGGGCATCTGCAAGACCTGCTGCAAGAGGGGCTTCTGGCCCTACAACAACAATATCGATCTTCTTTGATAGTGCAAACTCAACAACTTTTTCCACATTGGTCTCTTTCTCAAGTAAGAAATCCTCACAAAGCGCAGCAATGCCAGGGTTCTTCTTAGACATCACAGCATAGATGGACGGATCTTTTCTGCTGCATGCTATCGCTGCTGTGATTGCATGCTCTCTACCGCCGCCGCCAACTACTAGTATATTCATGTATCAAACCTCATTATCAGAAAACTGTCATTTACTGAAACTGTCACAGGATATGTAGATGTATAATATGTAAATTATAATTATGTGATCTGTTATTTATCAGCTGGTATATTATTAGGTGGTATATCATTTTCAACTTATGATTTACAACATTATTAGGAATCGCAACACCAGAGATGTTCTAATTCCTGAAATAAATAACTTGCCTTTATAACTTACTTTTTATAGCTTGCTATTATAATCAATATTATCAGATAAGATCACTTGCCCTTACCAGAGGAGCAAGTTTTACACCGATATCACTTAGACTCTTCTCTGCTCCCGATTCACGGTCCACCACAGTGATAACCCTGTCAACCACAGCACCTGCTTCCCTTATCGCTCTGATCGCATCTACTACAGACCCTCCACTGGTGGTTACATCCTCTATCAGCACTATCTTATAGCCACTTTGCAAATCTCCGACAAATCGTCCACCGGTACCATAGTCTTTTTCAGATTTGCGTATCAATACAAGAGATATTCCTGTCTCAAGAGATAAAGCAGTGGCAAGTGGAACACCACCAAGTGCGACACCACCAATGGAATCAAGATCCAGCCCTTTTATTGCCATCGCTGCTTCTTTTGCTATAACTTTCAGTGTAGCAGGATCTGTACTTGCTTTTTTAATATCTATATAATAACTGCTCTTTTTACCAGAGGCAAGTGTGAAATCACCGAACTTAACAGCCCCACATGTCTTCAGAGCATCTATCAATGCACGTTTACCATTCCCTTCATTCAATCTGATCACCTTATAAATATTCACAGTAACTTTTACAATAGATATTCAAACAGCTCACCAGGGTTCATTCTTTACACCTATGAAATACCCTATGATATTCGTACCCAGATGCAGTAAAGGGGTCAGCACCAGTACTGCAATGATAATCGGAAGTGTGAAATTTGCAGAGAACCATGCAGGAGCTGCAAGATATGTTATAAGCCATGCCCCGAACACAAAATCAAGCTGATCTGCAATGGGAAAAGGGGCTCCGCGTTTAAGACCGAGCCTTCTCTTGAAAAAGCTCATGAACATGTCCCCAAACAATGAACCAAAGGCAAGTGAGAATATCACAATAACAGCGCTGGCAGTTATGCCCTCACCTCCAAATGATGGCAATTCTACTGAGAACAGGGTTGTGCTCCTTGAAAGATAATAGATCTGGAGCAAACCCACAAGCATTCCGAAAAATATACCGGCAAAAAGACCACGGTACGTTTTGCCATCTCCGAGTATACGCCTTCCATCAGCCATGGTCCTGCCGCCATCAATTGCTTTACCCCCTCCAAAGACAGCTGCCAGGGGACTTGGTATATAGGCAGGAAGCATCAGCCAAACCGCAGTAATCAGTATCTCAATCGTAATTATCAACCCGCTTTTGTTTTTCAGTCCTCATAGATAACATCTTGAACATTAAAGTACAGGGAATAAAACAGCTACAATTATAAATATGTTGTACACATAAGATTTGGCTTAAATGAAAAACAAAATACCACCTCTGACAACAAGTAATACAATGCTTGCGACTGTTGTCACTTTTCTTCTGCTTGCAACTATCGTGACAGTAGGGATGATGACACCCCTTATTATAAAGATCACTAGCGGGATCGAACTTAGTCTACAGCCTGAATACTTCAACAACCGGACTGCTATTCCGGTTGCGATGCTTGTGTTGCTCCTGAGTGCATGTATGCTCACAGGTTATTCGGATCGTAAGTACGTAATTGCTGTTGTGAGTACATCGATCCTTATTTCAATTATGTTTGTGGTCTTTTCCCCATTTGGCAACACTGCCATTGATATTTCCGTGCCGATACTCGTCATTGCACTTTTTGCAACCCTTTACAGGATGATGAAAATATACGCCACTAACAAAAATGCTGCCACATCGGGGAAAATACGGAAACTTAGTGCACATGTGATCCACATAGGAATAATATTGATACTGATTGGTGTGATCCTCAGTTCCAACATGAGAATAGAAAGTTCCGCCGTGCTTGGGACAGAAGAAATGGGGATATTTGAAGGCCAGAATTACCAGTTGAAGATCAGTCGTATGGATTCATATTACGGTGGTGAGGCTTTCCGTAACTATCCGGCATCATCTTATACTACTGAAGTGGATTTTGACATTTACCGGAATGGAGAGTATTTCAAGAGTGGACAGGTAAAGTACATCACTGACTTCAAATGGGCACAGACATACACCACAACTTACATAAACAGAGGACTCACAGAAGAGCTTTTCATTGCACCAAGGGCCATTGACGAATCCAGAGGAGAGATCGACCTTTACATGCGAACCGTACCCTTCATTAATACTCTCTGGGGTGGGATATACCTTATGGCAATAGGAATAATCGGCCTGCTCATTTCTGATCGTGCATCCAGCGACAGGACAAATAACGCCATTAAAGGATCAAGAGCTGGTGCTGAGGGAAGATATGACCGTATGCTTGAACAGGAAATAGAAAAACGCAGGACTCAGAGGGAAAAGAGGAAAAGGTGATGATTTGAACCTTGGTATGATATTAATATGGCTGGCCTTTATCTGTGGAGCAGGTGCTACTATCTATTCAATTCGCCATTACACTGCAGCGGACCAACGGGCACGTGCCCTCTCTAAAAAACTGGAACTGCTGTGCACTGCCAGTATCACGACTTCCGCGGTCATACTGCTGATACATCTGCTAAGCGTTAATGCATCTTATGAATATGTATTCAGTCATTCAAGTACAGATCTTTCGTGGTTCTATCGGATCTCAGCATTCTGGGCCGGGAGAGAAGGGTCCCTTTTGCTCTGGACGTGGTCAATACTTGTGATGCTCCTGTTGCTCCGCTACACAGGATACACTAAGCAACTTGCACAAACACGGATCATGGATCTGACAACAATGATATCCATGGCAATTGCATCTGTTTTCCTTTTTATGCTTGTAATAGACAACCCATTCTCAGCGTTTCGCGTATTGTCCTCCGGCGCTATCGAGCCTACCAACTGGAATCCTTTTGTTGCACTCTATAACGTACCATACGGGCAGGGCATGAATCCCCTTCTGCGAAATCCCTGGATGGCGATTCACCCGCCTGTGCTATTCCTGGGATATGCAGCCTTCACATTTCCTTTTGCAGCAGCCATAGGCAATCTGATAACAAAAGATGAACGCTGGACACTGATAGCAAGGGACTGGATGAGGATAGCCTGGCTTTTCCTCACACTTGGGATCGGACTTGGTGGATTCTGGGCATACGAAGTGCTTGGATGGGGGGCATGGTACTGGACATGGGATCCTGTTGAGACTTCATCACTTATACCATGGATAACTTCAACGGCATACCTGCATGCCCAGACACGCGCAAAACACGGGGAATATGGATTTCTGGCACCACTGCTTGCTGTGGCCTCATTCATACTGGTGATATTTGCGACCTTTGTCACAAGGAGCGGAATATGGGCCTCAGTGCATTCCTGGCAGGACTTTACAACAGAAGGTCTTGTAATTGCCATCTTCCTGGCATTGCTTACATTATGCAGTGTATTTCTTTTGGGAAGAAGATACCTGGAAGATGAGAATGTTCCAAAGGCATCTGAAGAGGAGCTGCCATAAGAACTTCTCTTTACTTATTTTTGCATTGTCCTGAATATCATTCCTCAATGAAATTTGTGGTTCTTATTTTTCCGTTCTCTTCGGCCAGAACCTGAACCTTCATTTCTGCCTTTGAGAGTTTCAGGTTGCATATGCGGGCAAGTTTCATGCCACGTTCAAATATCCCAAGGCTCTCATCCAGGGTCAGATGACCCCTCTCCAGCCTCTCAACAAGGGATTCAAGCTCTTCCAGAGAACTTTCAAAACTCATAGCTTCAAGTTCTTCGATCTTTCCACTCTCATCCTTACTTTTTGATTCTGCCATTGGTCCAGCTCCTTTTCACCGATCTTTCCATTCTTTAGCTTTAACTTCCTTTATAGCTTCAACGTCCGTTACCCGGCATTTGACTGTGCCGTCAATTACCCTTATATCAAGACATTCATCAATGCTTACATCATCTGTCATTCTGACAACACTGTGGTCCCTGCTGCGAAGAGTGATACTGTATCCTCTTTCCAGCGTATTCAAAGGACTCACTGCATTCAGGCGACCCGCAAGCCCGGAAAGAGAGGACACCTTTGACTCGAGCATCTTCCTTAGCCCAAACTCCATACGCATACTTAATTCATCTACACGTTGCATATCCCGGTGCAGGATCTCAATGAACCTTTCCGGTTCTATCCGGGAATAAAGATGAGCAAGATGGCGGGATATCTCCGATATGAGATGTATTTCAGACTTTTCCATACGCAATGAAAGGGAAAGGATATGTTTCCTTAATTCGTTCCTGTCCGCAACGACGATCTCTGCTGCAGCCGAAGGAGTGGGAGCCCTTACATCTGCTACAAAATCAGCTATTGTGAAGTCTGTTTCATGCCCTACCGCAGATATGACAGGTACTTTAGAAGCAAATATAGCCCTTGCAACTACCTCTTCATTGAATGACCAGAGGTCTTCCAGTGAACCACCACCCCTCCCTACGATTATCACATCAACATCAGTATTGTTGAGGTATTGGATGGAGCGGACTATACTTTCAGCCGAGCGCTCTCCCTGGACTATGGCCGGACTGAGCAATACATCCACAGGGAACCTGCGTTCAATTACATTCAATATATCATGGATTGCAGCACCTGATCTTGATGTGACGACACCCACCTTTAAAGGAAAACGTGGGATCTTTTGCTTATGGGAGGAATCGAACAGACCTTCCCCTTCTAATCTATTCCTGAGTTGCTCATAAGCTTTGTAGAGCTCGCCTATACCATCAGGACGCATGTCCAGCACTTTTAGCTGGTACTGCCCTCGCACAGTATAAACATCCAACGAAGCAAAGACAAGTACCTTCATACTTGATTCAGGTTCAAATTTCAGGGTCCTGTTGGTCATGCGGAAACTAACACAACTTATCTGGGCATCCCTGTCCTTGAGAGTAAAATAATAATGCCCGGAGCTATGTTTTTTCAGATTGGATATCTCACCTCTTACCCATAACTGTCCAAGATGGGGGTCCTGAGTAAGAACCTGTCGTATGTATTCGTTCAGTTGTGATACAGTGTATATACCCATTCAGATGCTCCGGCCTTTAGAGTAAATTAGGTTTAATATATATAAAATCCCGAGGAGAGTTGGGTGAAAGTATTATATCAAATATGCTATGCTGTTTCATTTACCCGCTGTGCCAGGACAGTTTAAAAAATAATACTTAAAATAAAATAATCAATAGAAATTTATTTCGAAAGGTTTTAATAGATTATTCTTTTTTAAAAAAATTGATTGGTGGTTTCAAAACGTGATTTCAAAGGATGTAAAAAATAACGGTTTGTTGAACAGTGAAGCTGTTGAGAACCCATACGATAATCAAATGCATTTTGCAATGTCCGGTGAAATATCATATGCAGGGGATATCAACCTGCAGGATGATAAAGGAAAGGTAAACACGATCCTTGAGAAACTATTTGCAGGTATTGCTTCAATCACAGGAAAAAAAGAAGGAAATAGTAAAGGATGTAGTTACAGGACAAGAATATCAAAAAGAAGCAGAAACATTACCATCGATTGCAGGGACTGCATGTACGAATCCAGTTTTGAGGATGAACATTGCAGGAAAAACATTTTTATGATGCTTCAGAATGAGCCTGTTATCGAGAGGCTCACGCTTTCAAGGCTTTATGAGAGAGATTATGAAGGAAAGACCCTTGAAAGGATATATATGATGTCAGAGCTGGAAGGAAAACTGATCCACTACAAAAGCTCAATGATCATATCCGGAACATGTAAAAACCCTGACAGCTGTCGTAAAGTGCATGCAGGAATTATGGACCGGATTATAGAAACCGCAGGGAAGGATCCACAAAAAACCTGTTACTTTATTAACAGACTCATCGAATACAACAAAGTAAAGGATACACAGAAAGACATATCATCAGAATGCATGTCTTGCAGGAACAGATTCATTCAGATGCTTTGTGAAATGCGTGAAATCTCAAAAATAATAACATATAACAGTAATCGTGGATCTGCTGCAGGACAGTTCTTTGATAATGATGCATCTCTGCCTGAATATGAAAAATATCTCAGGTCATATGTCAGACCTCCTTTTTCAACATCAAGGATATACACCGAGCCCCCGGATAATACGATATTCCAGGAATGTTATGACATAGGATGCCATGATGCCAGGAATTCACCGGTAAATATATACAGGCTAACGGACCGTCCGGAGAAGATGTATATCATTGATCCGGCAGAATATTCACTGGAAGAAACAGAACTCAAAGTCATTGAAAGGGTCAGGAAGAAAATGATAGTTCACCGACCCTCTGATCTGAATTTCGCAGATCCTGTTAATTCGAGAGAATATTTTAGGAGGTTAAGCAAGAACCTCCTTCTTGAAGAGAAGGGGGTCGATGATATTATCTCTGACCCTGCAAAGGTCAGACTTTGCTGCAACCTGCTGACAAAATACACTACAGGACTGGGCATACTTGAAGACATCCTTTCTGATGAACGGGTCACAGATGTCTATGTGAACGCACCTGCCGACCAGAATCCGGTGCATGTGGTACTTGATGGTGAGGAATGCATCACCAATGTGTATCTATCCCAGGAAGATATGGAATCTATGGTCTCAAGATTAAGATCCATAAGTGGGCGCCCTTTTGGAGAGGCCACACCGGTTCTTGAAATGTTTCTCAGGGAGTATGGAGTACGTGTATCGGTGATAGGGGATCCCCTTAGTGCAAAGGGAATTGCCTATGCGTTCAGGAAACATGCAAAGGACCCCCGGACACTTCCAAAACTCATAAACAACGGCTCCATTTCGCCCCTGGCTGCCGGTCTGCTCAGTTTCATAATGGACGGACAGGCTTCCGTCCTAGTTGCCGGTGGAGTAGGTGCGGGAAAAACATCTCTCATGTGTGCCTTGCTTCTGGAGATACCACAGAAATACCGCATGATAACAATTGAGGATACACCCGAGATACCTGTTGAGGAACTACAGGAAATGGGATGGAAGGTACAGGGCCTCAACTCACAGTCCGCAATAATGAAATTTGGTATAGAGATAGAGCCCTCTGTTGCATTAAGGGCATCTCTCAGGCTTGGAAGCTCATCCCTTGTCATGGGAGAGGTAAGAGGTCCGGAGGTGGCCGTACTCTATGAGGCTATGCAGGTGGGTGCTGCCGGAAATTCGGTGATTGGCACCATCCATGGCTCATCCACAAATGCAGTATATGAGAGGATAGTGAACACCCTGGGAGTACCACCTGCATCTTTCAAGGCAACTGATGCAGTTGTAGTCTGTGCCAACACCCGCATATCAGGAAGTATGACAATGAAAAGACGTGTCATGCAGGTTTCAGAAGTAAATGACAAATGGGAAGAAGGTCAGGGAAAAGTATTCTCAGACATACTTAGTTACGATGCATCAAGTGACAGCCTCAGACCTTCGGATATAATGGACAGGGGACAATCAGCCCTTATTGGTAAAATTGCAGACAAGTGGGGCATCTCAATGGATGAGGCATCCCTTAACATCCGCATGAGAGCAAAAATAAAAACCAGAATTGCAGAATACGGTAAAAAGGATCACAAGTTGCTTGAAGCAAGAAATGTGGCTATTGCAAATAACATGTTCTGGCTGCTCATGGACATTGAGATATCCAATCCCGGAGGAACTGACTACCAGAGGGTCCATGACAGGTGGATGGAATGGTTCGATTTTTTTTCGGGGAAAAAAAAAGATATACCATACATAGCACAGGAAAAGAATGTCATTTTGTGTCCGTCAGCTAATTTTATTCAGTGCAGGTGATCAGTCTGTACAATAATAACTGGTATTACAATGGATGCAAGTTCACTGCCCGGAATTTTGGCTGGCTTGTAAAAGACTTTGAGGCATTCCGCCAGAAGTCAGAGAATGCTACAAGCGAAAGTTACCATGATGCTATGACATACACGGGTTTTGGACTTGAGCCACATGAAACTGTGCTCTTTGCATACGTAACTGCGGCCATTACACTAATGGGGATAATTGTTTTTGATTTTTTTATTTTAAGAGTCATATATATTGAGCAAGCTGCCCTTCATGCAGTGATCATACTGAGCTTTATGCTTCCATTATGCGTACTGATATACATGAGTGAGTATATCAAGATCCATGCAAAATGGATGAAAGTAAGCTCACTTGGTGACATGCCGGAAATAATCAGTTACATAGTAATGTCAATGAAACTTGTGCCAAATATGGAAGTAGCTATTCGCTTTGCTGCAAGCAACTCCACCCGTCCCCTTGCAAAGGACCTGAAAAAGATGATGTGGAACCTGCATGTAAGAGAATACAGGGGAATTGATGAGGCAATAATCGAATTCTCTAATCTCTGGGGAAAGAACAGCGAATACTTCAAAAGGGCATTACACCTTATAAAAAGCTCTACAAGTGAGCCTGATGAAGCACAAAGAGTGATCACACTTAACAGATCACTTGACCTTGTGCTTGAAAGCACGCGGGACCTTATGGACAGTTTTGCTTCAAAACTGAAGACACCAACATATGTCCTTTATTCCATATTTATCTTGATACCTCTGGCACTGGTAGCCCTGATGCCTGCAATAACAGTTGTTGGTATCCGATTCAATATAGCAACCCTTGTGATCCTGTATAACGTGATCCTGCCTTTGCTGACCTTTGCATATGCAGAGTACATATTGATGCAACGTCCGGCTGCTTTTGTCCCGCAGGACATACCTGAGAACCATCCGCACCTTAAAGGTATCAGAAAGAGAAAACTACATGCATTGCTGCTTTCTGCAGCTACCGGGATACTTATATCCTCTCTCGGCTACATTCTCGTATACAGGGGAAATCCCTGGAATATAGTATCCACATCTACCCTTGACGGGATCATACCTCCGGCACTTTTCATAATATGGGGCATTGTTTTTGGAGTGGCTGTTTACCTGAATATCAGCTACGCACCTTATAAGAAGATACGGGAAGAGATACGCAAGATAGAGAATGAATTCTCAGACGCACTGTTCGTTCTTGGAAGAAGGATATCTGAAGGAAGATCTGCAGAAGAAGCTTTTATTCATACAGCAAGGACCATGCAGGGGTCAGATATATCAGTTGCTTTTGAGAGGATATCCCTAAACCTCATGAATATGAGAACTGATATCCATTCAGCCATTTTTGACAGGGATTTCGGGGCTTTCAGGGATATCTATTCAGAGAGGATAAGAACCACCATGCTCCTACTGGTTGAGAGTGTGCATAAAAGTCATGAGGTTGCCGGTGTGGCCATTGTAAAACTTGCTGACCATCTCAAAGAGCTACAGGATGTGGAGATCAAGATACGTCAATCACTTTATGACATGACATCTACGATGCGTTCTACTGCTGCTATCTTTGCACCGCTGATCGCAGGAGTCACAATTGCATTATCAGAAGTGATAGCAAAGATACTGCAGAACATATCTGACAGCATCAGACGTCTCCCCGATAATGCATTTCCCGGTCCTGCACAGATCTCTGCTGAGAATCTGAACCAATCCATTCCTTCAGACATGTTCATGTTTTCAATTGGTATATACATTATCATGATAACTGTGATATTGGTGCGTTTTTCAGGAACTATAGAGTATGGTGGAGACAGGTCACAACTATTTTACGAGATTGGCCAGATAATGCCAATTACCATAATAGTCTTCACTGTCTCCACGGTATTCTCAAGAATTATATTCAGAGGAATGATCTAGATAACGGCAGGCGTAAGATTAAAAGCCCCTGACACCTTTTTTTATGCAGGTGCATGTAATGAAAAAATCCATCGAGGCAAGATCGCTTGCATATCCGACACCTGCATGGGTTGTTGGAAGCTATGATATGTACGGGAATGCAAATGTCATGACTGCAGCATGGGGAGGTATCTGCTGTTCAGATCCACCTTGCATCAGTGTGTCCATGCGCAAGGCAACCTATACTTATTCCAATATAATGGAAAAAGAAGCTTTTACTGTAAATATCCCTTCCGAGAAATATGTTAAAGAAACCGATTACTTTGGTATTGCAAGCGGAAAGGATACGGATAAGTTCGAAGATACCGGGCTTACAGCTGTCAGAAGTGAAATAGTGTATGCCCCCTACATAGAGGAGTTTCCCTTTATACTTGAATGCAAACTGATACATAGTTTTGATCTGGGACTTCATACACAGTTCATTGGTGAGATAGTAGGTATAAAAGCGGAAGAATCTATTCTGGACGAAAAAGGGAATCCTGACATTGAAAAGATCAGGCCTGTAATATACTCCCCACAGAGGGCTTACTATGGGATCGGTAAAATGCTGGGCAAGGCATTTTCCATAGGCAGTCAAAAATAAAAGCTATAATACCCATTAAAGGACCTGGTCATTCCATATATACCAGGGCCTTGTTAGGGCATATCTTTACGCATTTCATACACATATCACATTTTTCCGTGTCCACATTGATAAAACCATTTATCCTGTAAAGAGCCCCATTTGGGCATATGTTCTCACATTTGCCGCATTTCCTGCAACCCAGAACTACAATAAAACCTTCAAGCCCATCCATTGGAAGTGTTATTGAAAGGATGATACATATATTTTCGGAACGATTCTAAAAATAGCCTTATATAGATAAAGGTTATTTGATGCCAGGATGAGTGAAATAATCCCTGGGGAAGCAGGTTCTTTCCACTCTTTTCTGTCTGAAGGCTGTAAATTATGCCAGCATGGGGCCAAGATGGTCCTGTTCATTACCGGTAAATGCACAAAGGATTGCTTCTATTGCCCCGTGTCAGAAGAGAGACGAGAAGATGTTACTTTTGCAAATGAAAGAAGGGTGCTTTCCGACAGGGACGTGCTTGATGAAGCAAAACAGATGAATGCACTGGGCACAGGCATCACCGGTGGTGAGCCACTTTTGAGACCTGAAAGAGTGCTTCACTATATAGGACTGCTTAAAAGGGAGTTCGGACCCAGGCACCACATACACATGTACACTTCCATTGCACCTGATAGCAAGCTTTTAAAAGAACTGGCAGATACCGGGCTTGATGAGATACGTTTCCACCCAGCCTTGAAACTCTGGGGCAGGCTGGAAGAATCTCCTTATGCTGGAGCAATACGTTTTGCAAAAAAGCTTGGACTGGAAACTGGAATAGAGATACCATCTATCAAAGATGCTGACATAGTTGCCTGTTTTGCAAATAGCATAGGATGCTTCCTTAACCTGAACGAACTGGAGTTCTCCGATACAAATGCTGATGCAATGAAAGCAATGGATTATTATCTAAAGGATGATGTCTCAAACGCAGTGGCGGGTTCTGAAGAATATGCGATTGGAATTGCATCATATTGTGAAAAGATACATTTCTGTTCATCAAGCTACAAGGATGCAGTGCAGCTTCGGAGAAGACTCATCAGAATTGCGGAAAACACTGCAAGACCTTTTGATATCATCAGTGAGGATGGTACAATATTGTACGGATGCATTGAATGTGCTACTGCTGATGACTTAGAATATGTTAAAGAAGAACTTTTATATGGTGGAGTTACTCCAGAGATGATGGAAGTCTGCATCAATACTATTGAAATTGCCGGCTGGATCCTTGAAGATGTTGCTGAAGCTATCAGAGATTATGCTGTTAAATTATATATCATTGAAAGATATCCCATTGAAGGTGGATTGATTGTTGAGAAAATACCACTGTAAAAAGCTAAAATATATATGTGAGAATGATATAGATGGTACAATTTCCATATTCAACAAGGGTTTAAAACTATTACAAATAAATAGTTTTATAACATAAAATAACATATTGCAAAAAGAGGTGTTTGTACTGGAAACGATTGAAGAGCGGGTAAGAGAAAGGTTGATCAAATATCTTAGTCGCGATGATACAGGTATACGTAAAGTAGTACTGAAATTGTTCCTTAATGGTGGTAAGTTTACTACAGGTGATGTGTACGAGCATCTTCATAATACGGATTTTGACGTGAGCTACAGAGGAGTATCAGCAATGGTCGGACTTATGAACACCAGGCTTGGTATCCTGAGCATTGATGTCACCGGGGACCACAATATCTACCTGCTTAAAGAGGATTACAGGGATATTGTACGGTCGGTTCTTGACAATTACTGATATATGATCTCTTTTTCGTATTTGGAAAGTTTCAGATAATATGTAACTTATGAAACAATCATCGTATAACGGGAGTGCCAAACATATTAAAAAACATACCCCGAATATTCTATAAGGGCTACGAACGTCTTCTGACCCAGGAAGTAAAAAATGAAAACGTCCCCAGACACGTGGCCATCATTATGGACGGGAATCGCAGATATGCCCGCAAACTTGGTCATTTAAGTTCTTTCGGCCATAAAAGAGGGGCTGACGTGACTGAGAAAGTGCTTGAATGGTCCTGTGAGCTTGGAATAGATCATCTTACCATATACGCGTTCTCTACTGAGAACTTCAACAGGCCTGATGATGAGAAAGATAAACTGTTTGACCTTATCAGAGTAAAATTCGACGAAATCAGCGTGGATGAAAGAACACATAAAAGAAAGATGAGAGTACATGCAATTGGAGATATTGAAAAGTTGCCTACGAATCTGCGTGAATCTATAAGAAATGTGGAACTTGTAACCTCTGAATATGATAGTTTCAACCTTAATGTTGCAATTGCCTACGGAGGAAGACAGGAGATCGTTAAGGCGGTAAGGGAGATTGCCTCTAAGGTTGAAAGCGGAGAACTTGACCCTGATGAGATAAACGAAGACACCATATCCGGACACCTTTACCCCTGCGGCAGTACCGCACTTCCCGATGTGGACCTGATAATCCGAACAGGTGGAGATGAAAGAGTCTCCAATTTCCTGCCATGGCAGGCCAACGGAAGTGAATGTGCAGCATATTTCTGTGCACCCTTCTGGCCGGAGTTCCGTAAGATAGATTTCCTGCGATCCATACGTACCTATCAATCCCGCATGAAAGAAAAGCACATAAATACAACCACCCGTGCAGCCCATTTTTTGAAATACCTTGGCAAAGCAGAGATAGAGGAAGTAAGACAGCATTCCAGGATATAGAACATGGTGCTAGCTACAGATAACGTGAAAAATGAATTTCTAATAATCTATATTAAATTATGATATAGTCTGAAATTCATGTAATATTGAAAACTGTCTCAGATTACTCACTTTATTTCAAAAAGATATATTCTTGCTTTTATGGATTAGCATAAGCTATATATATAGACATACAAACATACATATATATGTGTATGTGTGTGAACGCATATCATACTTAGCATTATTATTGAATTTCGCTAGTTGGTTTGAGATGGAAGTGGAACGATGACAAAAAATCTAGAAACTGGGAAACTGTTTTACGAAGCATGTGAAACTGGAAAAGGATGGGAAGTCTGTAAGCAATACTGTCATTCTGGTGCATCATTCTCTGCCCAAGCAGGCACATTGGAAGGAATAAACACTGTAGAGGGTTACACCGAATGGATGAAGAATTTACTTACCCCAATACCAGATGGACATTATGAACTGCTTTTCCTTGCAGAAGATGAAGAAAGAAATGCTGTTGCTGCATGTGCTGTATTCCATGGAACTCAGACAGGCCCTGGTGGCCCTGTACCTCCAACAGGTAAGACCGCAGCAGCAGACTATGCATATCTGATGATATTCGAAGGAGATCTTATCAAACATATGACAAAGATCTGGAACGATATGATTACACTCCAGCAGATTGGCTGGGCTTGAATTCCCTGTCTTTTATGTTTTATGGTACAGCATTTACACAGAGGATAACAATTTTTCTTTTCAGAATAGTATCTACAAGATATTCAATCCAATTTTTCCAGCCTTATAATTCATGAACATTTTGAGTGATTGTTTAATCAATCCTGGCATTTTCTCTGTGTAAGGCAAAGTATATTCTTTCAACAACTAAAAATGATTACTGAAACTAAAAGTTTTTCCTTCTAAACAAGATACTGAGCTAAACCATAAATAAGAAATATCTGGTGCGGGAGGTGTGATTCGAACACACGAACTCCTACGAGACTAGGCCCTCAACCTAGCGCCTTTGGCCTGGCTGGGCAACCCCCGCACATGATATGTGACTAAGTAGCAATATAACCTGAAAAGGTCTTAAATTAATTTGTAAATAAGAAATATCTGGTGCGGGAGGTGTGATTCGAACACACGAACTCCTACGAGACTAGGCCCTCAACCTAGCGCCTTTGGCCTGGCTGGGCAACCCCCGCATCAAGAAAGCTTCTAATAAATTAAAGGAGAGTAAATCTCCTGAACCAGTTCAGAGAGACTCTAAAATCTGCCCCAATCGGCTGGCTTTCTCCTTAATAGTTGTTCCTGCATTTATAATTAACTGTTGGACTGTGTATGAACCATCGGATTCCATGCTGAAAATGAAAGTGTTCTCATCTTCGGATACCGTAATAGCATCAATTTCACAGACGGATGCACAGAGTTTACAGAGTATACATTTAAGGATATCGTCACCGGATATTTCTGCACCGTTCTGACCAATGTGTATTATACCCTGAGGACACTCACTCACACAGGCACCACACTGATCACAGTTCTCAAACCTGACAACGGGCATATTCTTGTAGCCACAGGCAACACCTGCCTGCCATTTTGCATGATCATGACCATAACCCATACGGGCGATGGCCTCAAGGACCACTTTCTGGCCTTCTTTCAGATCGATAATTGGAACATGCTGATCAGCAGGCTGGACATTTGCATCGGATGATACAAGATCACCCGAATATACCATTCTCGGACCTTCTGCACTGAGGGTCAGGGATACCTTGCATGCAGGGCATTCTGAACCACAAGTACATTCTTCAGCAGGTACGAACTCCTCAATGTCTGTTGTCAAAGGTGTAAGAGCCAGCCTCAAAGCCAGCTGTTCATCAAAGAGGACTGATGTATTGTTATATATGTTCACGTCATCAATCGCAAGAGTAGGTACATCAGAGAGCGCTGCCCTCCTTATACCATTTGCAAAGGATGCATTTGCATTTGACAGGATGAACTTTGCAGACCTCTCTGACAGTTCAAGTATGTCTACTTCCATTGTCATGAGTTCATATCCATTTAATATTTATACTCTTCTTCCACCCTTTGGACGGGTACCATCGTGTGGCACAGGAGTTACATCCTGTATCCTGCCTATCCTGATACCTGCTCTTGCAAAGGCCCTGATAGCAGCCTGTGCTCCGGGACCCGGGCTCCTCTGCTTGTTACCACCTGGTGCACGCACCTTAATGTGGACGCCTTCGATACCCTTGTCCTTAAGGATGTCTGCTAGCTGAGTTGCCATCTGCATGGCAGTGTACGGTGAACTTTCATCACGAGCTGCTTTTACAACCATCCCACCTGATGACTTGGCAATGGTCTCGGCACCGGTGATATCAGTTACTGTAATGATAGTATTGTTGAATGAGCATTTTATGTTTGCTACACCCCATATTCCATTTGATGCCATGAATTTACTCCTCCTTTCCTGCAACTGCTGAAGCTATCTGTGCCGGCCTTTCAGCATGTGACTCGTTGGTAAGTGGTGAATTGCCATAGTAATCGATGAGCATCTCTTCAGATTTGGAAATAAGCATACCAGGAACGGTTGCTTTCTGACCATCAATGGAAATATGACCATGTGTGATGAATTGCCTTGCCTGTTTAGGAGTTCTTGCAAGACCAAGTCTGTATACCTGGGTCTGCAGTCTGCGTTCCAGAATTGCTTCTGTCTGCAATGCAAGAATATCATCTACATTTGCATCTGAAGGAAGGATCGAATATCGCCTGAGCCTTGCAAGGATCTGGTCAGACTCTGTTTTGAGGTGACCGATAAGTTCAGTTTCTGCAGACTCTGCAAGGATCCTGCGGGCATCTGCCCTGTACCTTCTGAGAATACTAAGTGTTTTCCAAAGCTCTTTTTTGTTACGGAGGCCGTATTTTTTAAGAAGCTCGACTTCACTGGCCATCCTGGCAGCTTGCCATGGGTGTTTTGGAGTATCATAACTCTTTCTTTTTTTACCTGGATATCCCATAAGATCTACCTCACTTCTTCTTGCTCACACCAATGGTCGAGCCACGCCTTCCTGTTGACTTTGTTCTCTGACCTCTGACCTTAAGACCTCTCTCATGCCTGAGACCGCGGTATGCCCTGACCTTCTTGAGGTTGTTCAGATCTTCCTTGAGGGTCATCAATATGTCCTGTCCCAGAAGGTGCTTGTCTTCGCCTGTTAACGGATCTGCACATCTGTTGAGCATCCATGTGGGGAGATTCTGTTCGAAACCAGCAATAGCTGAATCGAGTTTTGCAACGTCTTCGTCGGAAAGATAACCGATGGTCTCTTTCGCGTCTATACCCGTACTTTCAACTATGATCCTTGAAGTCCGAAGTCCTATACCACTAATACCTGTCAGCGCGTACATCACAGGCTGATTGCCTTGAAGGTCAGTATTCATGATACGGACTAAATGTCTTATTTCTTCATCTGCCATTATTATTTCCTCCTTAGGGACATAAAAGTCCTGTAGCCTCGAAACACAGGTTTCGACACACTCCACTGATGGAGCAGGCAATTCTAAAGATTAATAGAATAACTCGCCTTAACTATACTGTTACCTGCATTATCTGCAAGAAAGTACTAGACAAGTGAGCAATCTCTACAAGTTAATTAGATAAATACTTTCCCGTTAATCAAGGCATTGCAGCTCATCCATATAGTAAGTATAAACCCAAATATAAAAAAAGCATAAGGATAAGATCAGTAAAAGGTAACTGAGCCTGTCCCCAATACTATTAAATCAGATACAGCAGATATTTCCAACACCGGATAATTTTATTTCTCATCTTCAGTGTCGGCCTTTTCCCTGATCTCCTTCATAGTGGCCCTCAGCCTGGCCCTTTCAATAGGCAGCGATTCTTCCTGCAGCTCCATACGCAATGCTTTCAAAAGACAGTATAGCATCAACAGCATTATTACCATGAATGGGAAACCACCAATAATAGAGGCTGTCTGAAGAGCTTCAAGGCCACCTGCAAGCAAAAGGACCGCGGCAAATGCCCCTTCAAGGCTACCCCATATAATCCTAAGTGGAAGTGGAGGATTAGGATTACCCTGTGATGTCAGCATACCTATAACATATGTACCCGAGTCAGATGAAGTGATAAAGAAGATTGCCACAGAGAACATTGCAACTGCAATAAGCAGGCCTGAGAATGGGAAATTGTTAAGCATGCTGAAAAACCCAAGCGCAGAATCTGTTTCCACAGCTGTAGCAATACCAGCAGCAATTTCAGCAGGTCCGAAATGTTCGATATAGAGGGCAGTTCCACCAAAAACGCTGAACCATATCATACCTACCAATGTAGGAGCAAGCATTACACCAAAGATAAAGCTCCTTATCGTCCTACCCCTGGAAATACGGGCAATGAAAGTACCTACAAATGGTGCCCATGCAATCCACCATGCCCAGTAAAAGACAGTCCATGCGCCTCCCCAGCCTTCGGCCCCGGTTCCTGCAGGATCGGTCCCAAATGACATCTGCAAAAGGTTCTGCAAATAACCACCAACAGAAGTAGTGAATATTTCCAGTATGAACAGGGTTGGCCCAAGCACAAAAATAAGCAACATTAAAAGAGCGGCAACTGTAAGATTTATTTGACTGAGCCACTTGATACCTCGATCAATACCAGATGCTGTTGACATGATCGCCAGTACAGTGACCACAAATATGATTGCAAGCCAAAGATCAGGGCCACTTACATAACCGAATAATTCCTCAAGTCCTGCTCCTATTTGCATTACACCCAAACCAAGGGTAGTAGCTATACCAAAAAGAGTTGCAAGTACACCAATAGTATTAACTGTTATTCCCCATTTTCCATTGATACCATCCTGTCCAAGAATGGGTTCAAGGGTTGAGCTTAGCATCATGGGCAAGCCTTTCCTGTAAGAAAAATATGCTAATGAGCCGGCAACAACCGAGTATATTGCCCATGGATGGAAACCCCAGTGGAAGAAAGAATACCGCATAGCAGTATATACAGCTTCAGAGGTTTTTGCATCCCCATAAGGAGGCCATATGTAGTGCCATATTGGTTCTGAAACACCCCAGAAAAGCAATCCTATACCCATTCCACAACTGAAGAGCATGGCAAACCATGAAAGATTTGAATAAGCAGGCTTTTCATAATCGCCTCCAAGCTTTACCTCTCCTATTGGACTTAACATCAAAAACAAGGTCATGAAAAGAAAAATGCTTGCTCCGAGCATGAATGACCAGCCAAGGTTACTTACCATCCAGGCAAAAACCGAACTCATATATTCACCAAAGATTTCCGTATATACTGTGCCCGCCAACACAAATAATAAAGCTAGAAATAATGACACCAGCAAAGTAGGTGTTTTCAAAGTCTCTGAAAATTCAGTGAGTCCTTTTTGCATTCGTCTCATATATGCACCTCCGCATAAAATTTAAAAGCTAATTGTCCACAACGATAAAAATGTACTGGCAGGTTAAAAGAATATGCTTCCATAAAAATCAATCCAAACAAATATAATAAACATATCTTATTGTTCTTTTTATTGAATCCAATGTTTATAACTCTCCATTTGAAGAGATCCTTTATGAAAACATTGATCATACAATTTTATGAATTTTCAAACTGTTCTGATGCTAATAAGCATAAACATACCCCATCCAGTATAATAGTATACACATGATAAATCGTATTAACAATCTACATTAATATAGCTATAGACTACATTAATTGCATATAAATATGTGCGGGGCATGGATATAAGCCATAAGCAATTATAATAAAGCAGTGGAGGCAAACTATATGTCAAATGTATATAAATATTTAAGAAAATCCTTTTCAGGCGGAGAAATAGAAGAGAAAGCACATGATGAGGACATATTGAAAGTATCCCATGAGCTTGCTGAATATTATGGTATAGTACAGGATGAAGAGATCTTTGTACCCTATGATGTCAATATGGCAGATTCTGTATTCTCAGCTGCCATTGAACTTTTAACAAATGTTGGCATATATTGTAAAGATACAGGAAGGGTAATAAAGATAGATCATGAAGAGATCCTTAAATCCCTGGGAACACCAAACAACCTTGAGATTGGCAGGTTCAAAGAAAGAATCAAAGTTGCTAACAGGATGTTAATGGACTGCCAGCCCCCTGTAATAATAGGCGGGCCAATGGGAGGGAAGGTCTCTGAAAAGAATTATCTTGACGTACATATAAGTTCGGCCATTGAGCCTATTGTACAGGGTATCTATGCTGGCAATATGCAGAGTATTAGAAGAGTCCCCATAAGAACTAAAACTCCCGAGGAAATGTTTGTAGCTTTGGATGAAGCAAGGCTTCAAAGACTTGCTACAAAAATTGCTGAAAGGGAGGGACTTGCTTTATTCGGACCAGGGACACCTGGCATATCACAGGCTCACATGTTAGTCTCATCAAATGAGCTGTACTCAAATAGTGATGTGCTTAAAGTGCACCATCCCGGTGATCTAAAAACCGATTTTGAAGTATTTTATAACTCCATATTCCACCAGGAGCATGGAAATAATTACCTCAGTTCACAATACCCAGTCCTTGGAGGAGACTCTATTAAATCTGCAGAGTGTCTGGCCATTGTCGATGTTGCTGAAACGATACAGTCAAGATTGGTAACCAGCGCAAGCTTACACGCTTCAGGTTCGATACACAAGGACACTAATGCTTCTTCATCAAAGGATATAATTTGGGCATCTAACATGGCTTCCATTGCAATTTCCCGTAACATGAACCATCCTACTGCAAGATTCCACTGGAATATTGCAGGATGCTGCACAGACATGATGTTCTATGAAACTGCCGCCCAGGTGATAGGAGATACAGTATGTGGCAGAGAGATGTTAATAGGACCTGTTGGAGGAAGAGCTACAAAAGATGACCATTCCTGCGGATTGGAATCAAGATTTATGGGAGAAGTGAGCAGATTGGCCCTTAAACTTGACCTGGCTGAAGCAAACGACATCGTATCAATGCTTTATTCCAAATATGCAGACAGACTGACAGATGCTCCAGAAGGTCAGGGCTTTGAAGATTGCTATATAGTGGAATCTAAATATGAAATGACACCAAAAGAAGAGTATATGGAACTATATACCCAGGTAATTGCAGAGATAGATGAGTGTTGTTGATCAATACTCATTTCAATCTTCAATTCCCGATCTTTTTTAGGCTCTGCAGAAGTCCTTGCTTTATTAATAAACCACAGATAAATACGAATACAATCACCTCCTACGGATTTGGGTGCCTTCTAAACAGTCGTTCAGCAGGTAACACATATGAAAAATATCTGCGTGCAGCAGCGTGACCTGCTAAACATCCGTTTAGCAGGCACTCAACTCTGTAAGAGGTGAATGTATCTGCGGTTAACAAATTATTGATAAAAGATTTTCTACATAACCCTTTTTTATTACTTTTCTATGGAAGAAACAAAGCATTACCTAGGGAATTGAATAATGTATGGTTTAAGTGCATAGTAGATGCATACTTTTATTGATATATTATAAAATAGGACCTTGTTGGAAAATAGTCCATTCAAGCAATGCACTAAAACCGAATGCGATTTAACGGCTTAATATCAAGTAAACAATAAGCAAAAACAGAAATGCGCCGAGGGGGGGATTCGAACTCCCGAGGGGCGGATGCCCCACAAGCTTTCCAGGCTTGCGCCCTACCGCTAGACTACCTCGGCACACTGATTACTTTGGCTTGCTGCGCCAGCCTTGCGGATAAGTGCCAGCATCCATTATTACTCTTTCGGTCGTAGCCACGACTCCAGTGTCATTATTACAAATCTCATCGCTTTCCATGAGAGATCTGCACAATGCAACAGCTTCTCCTTTTAAAGTAAAAAGACAGATTTCATCTTCTTTTTTGATATTTGTGTCAAGGCTTAATATACCTGGTACTGCAATTGCCGCACCCCGGCATACCGCATCAACAGCACTGTCACGTATAACTACTTTTGGAAGATGTGCAAGACCTTCTTCCATGGGCCTGACAACCTGACGCAGGAAAGATTCATCACCGTCCTCTTTCCAGAAAACGTAGGCATCCTTGAGATCCTGAAGGGTCACAAGCGTATCCTCCCGGAAAGGTCCGGTCTTTGTCCTGCGAAGCTCCTGCATATGTGCACCGCAACCCAGTGCAACACCAACATCATGACATAATTTGCGCATATATGTCCCAGCTTCACAGCCAACCCGCATAAGGACAGAACGGTCCTTTATATCGATAACCTCAATATAATATATCTTCCTTACACGTACCGCACGTTTGACAGCAGAAATGATAGGAGGCATCTGAAAAACAGGGCCCTGAAAGTCCTTACATACCTTGCGGACCTTCTTTTCAGAAACAGCTTCATGCAAAGTCATAAGGCACATATACTCTTTACCTGACAAACGAAGAGCTGCAACACTTTTTGTTGCTTTGCCCAGCATAATGGGGAGCACACCCGTAACCCCCGGATCCAGAGAACCCGAATGACCTGCTTTTTTTAGTTCGAGAATATCCTTGACCCAGGCTGTGACCTCGTGACTTGTGGGGCCTGCCGGTTTGTCAAGATTTACAACACCCATCTCTATGTATTGCCGGACAGGACGTTGGCAGGGAGAAAAACCATATAGCTGACTGGTACTTGCTTGTGCCTTGTGCACTAATTCTCGTTTATGTTCAGAGGGTAATATATCAGGACTCATATGATCAGCCGGAAATTCCTCATTATCAGGATGTTAGAAATGCGGGCAGTTATCTATTGCACAGGATAATATATCTGTTATCTGGAACTGGTCCCACATAGTAGAATCGATAACTAGGTCATATACAGAAAAATCTGTAATATCTATATTATGTATTGTCCGGTACCGGACGGCTTCTGATTCTTCACGTTCTATGGTTTCCTTAAGCTTCTCCTCAAAAGAACCACCTTCCCTGTCGACTATCCGTTTAACACGGACATCCACAGAAGCCTTTATCCATATCTTCAGGGCTTTTTCGGCCATATGGCCTGCAAGCCGCCCCTCAAGAATGATATTATCATGGGTTAAAGCAATTTCCTTCTGGCGCGCATCGATCTTTTGGTCAATACTATCATCAGACTCGGCCAATGCACCAAACTCTGCAAGGTTCATCCCATACTCTTTTGCAAGTGAGCGGAAAACCTCACCTGCAGATATCATTTCCATACCGTGTTTTTCAGATAGTAAGCGGGACACAGTGGTAGTACCGCTTCCCGGAAGACCGCTAACAGTCAATAACACTTATACTCCACCGACATCCAGTGCTTTTCTGATGAGCTGGCTTACGGCAAGTGAGGCTATGAAATACCAGAATATCCAGTATTGGAAAGGACCCCATATCGTATCGATCAGTATTTGCTGACCCCAGAATGGAAATACGAAGTAAGCTGCCTCATGTGCTTTAATATAATAGTAAGCCCACATGAACAATGGCAAGGATATTATACTGATATATGCCATTGGCTTGAACTGTTGCTTTGACATCTCCATCTGATCCTGCATCATCTTTGAGCGTTCTTCATCCATTTTCTTCATCAGGGCAGTGTTGTTGGAAAGCTGAGCCTCCCTGAACTCTTTCTGGAAAACCTTCATCTTTTCCTGTGTATTACGCATCAGGTCCCAGTCAATAGTATATTTCTGGATCAAAGTAGCGTAAAGAGCAGTAATTGAAGCCATTATGAACAGTACTATATGGAAATTCTCCGCACCCAAGATAGAAACTAGCGGGTCCATAATAAGACTCATTGACTGCCCCAGAGAATCCCTGAACCCCTCTCCCAGTATTAGTATACCTACCATTAGAGAAATACCAAAAGCCAGGAGGAATCTATCCAGCTTTTTCTTAAATTCTTCTGTAACCAAGAGATAGCCTCTTTTATGTGGGTTTATTTGAATTGGTCCATTGTATTGCAGATGGCCTTGAAGACCGCATCCACATCATCTGCACCATTTACATTCACAAGGACATCTGCATCCTCATAATATTCTATCAAAGGTTTTGTCTTTTCATTATAGACAGCTAACCTCTGACGTATAACATCTTCCCTGTCATCGTCTCTCTGATAGAGCTTGGCACCACATGCATTACAAATACCTTCTTTTTCAGGCGGATTGAACATTATGTGGTAACTTTCACCGCAGGCACAGCTGCGGCGTCCACTGAGCCTTTTTACTAGCTCTTCGTCATTTACCTCAATGTTTATCACAGCATCAAGTGGCTTATTGATCCTGTCCAGAATATCAGTTAGTGCATCTGCCTGCGGAATGGTCCTTGGATATCCGTCAAGAAGATAGCCGATATCACAATCTGACTCTGTCAACCTGTTCCTGATAAGCCCTATAAGAACATCATCCGGAACAAGTTCACCTTTATCCATGTATACCTTTGCTTCTAATCCAAGCTCCGTGCCTTCACGGACATTATATCTCAAAATATCCCCTGTTGATATATGAGGGATATTATAATACTTTGATAATTCCTTTGCCTGGGTGCCTTTGCCGGCACCCGGTGGGCCAAATAATGCAATATTCATCATCAACACCTTTAATCCTGTCCAAAGAAGGACCTTATCATCGGATGCATTTCCATCATCTGCTCAGAAGCAATATCCTCATACAAACGATATACAATACTTACAGCAAGCAGAAGACCAGTCCCTCCTGCGGCTCCAAGAGTACCAAGGAGACTAGCAACCAGTGTCAGGAAACCGATGAAAGCACCACCAATAATGGTTACTTTAGGAATATACCTGATCATTACCTTCTCAATGCTCCCAACATTCCTTCTGAAACCAGGTATCTGCATACCTGAATTGAATATCTTCCGGGCAGTTGGCTTTGCACCCATCCCGGTGGTCTCTATCCAGAACAAGGCAAATATTATACCACCGACTATCAGGAAGAAAGCATCAACAAACACATGCAATCCAATCTGCCATACAGCAGGCACAGGAGCACCCATACTGGTAAAAGATTCCCTAACAAGGGAGGGAATCCAGTCATATGGACTGTTGATAGGTGCCAGATAATACATTATTCCATTGATAGGAGTTGAACCATTGAATTCTCCCAGGACATTTATTCCTCTGCTGCTCAGCAGAAGGCCCATCATCTGGATATTGGCCTGCAGTGCCCTCACAAGGATCATTGGCAGGACAGAAGCATATATGAGTTTCACAGGGAATTTACCCCTTGCACCTCTTACTGCACTGTGTGCAAGAGGGATCTCTATACGGGTACTTTCCACAAAGACGACCAGCAGGAAGATCATAACAGTACTCACCAGTGCAAGTATGCCACCGGTTATCAGCATGAACATGATACCTTCGCCGGAGAATAGGAAATCCGCCTCGACGTTCTGAATGATGTATATCCATTTTGGGAAGAAACCTGTTGGAAGTCCACTTGTGTCCCTTGTCCAGTTAAAAAGACCGGTAACTATCTGCTGGGAAACTCCCGCTACGATGAAAAGACCTACACCAGAGCCTATACCCCATTTGGAAACAATCTCATCCATGAAGAGTATAAGTACTCCACCTATGCAGATCTGTATGAAGAGAATGAACGTAATGACACCTACATCTACACCTAATGTTGCTGCAAGAGCCGCATCCGGCAGAATAAAACCACCAAGTAACTGTGGTAGTGCCTCAAGAACTGTCATTACAAGAACCAATGCCTTCTGCGAGCCCTGGAAGAAAGCCTGGTCCGCAGGATTTGACAGATCCAGATTAATGACGTTAGAACCAACAAGAAGCTGGAGGACAATGGATGCAGTAACAATAGGACCTATACCCAGAAGCATCAATGAACCTGACGCTCCTGCAAAGAATGCTCTGTAGGATTCGAACAGATCGATCGAATCCGCTGACAATCCAAACAGCGGCACATTGGCAAGAGCAAAATAGAGCACAAGAATACCAAGTGTCCACATTAACTTGTTTTTAAAATGGACGTGCCCCTCCGGACTTGCAACCGCAGGCAATTTATTGAAAATTGGTTCCAAACTATCTCTAAGACTCATTAATTCCACCCTTTGAATGGAAGATCCATACAATTATTCGGTAAAGTACACCTACATAGATTTAAACATTAATAAATATGTACCCTTCCAATTGCAAAAATATAAAATAAATAAGTAATGCCAGATGGCATTACTCAGCTATCTCGGTGCAAGAACCTCCTGCACTTTCGATCTTTTCCTTTGCACTCGCAGAGAACTCTGCTGCTTTTATAGCAAGCTTCTTGGACACTTTACCTGATCCAAGTACCTTATCTATATCAAGGATAGAAAGGTCGATGACATACGTGTCATCCTTCAATTCTGCAAAGCCGTCCTCAACAAGCTGATCTGCAAGTTCATCAAGTTCCCTGACGTTTACCACAGAAGCATCGTTTATAACTTTCAAAGGACGCTTGAATCCTCTCTGATGCCCACGGTAATAACCGAGCAACAATGCACGGGTTGCATGATGAGCATTCTCACCACATCTACCCCTTCCACCGCGGTTACCTGCACCACGCCTGTTCTTGGAAGTACCGCCACCACATGTGCGCGATCCCCTGAATTTCTTTGTGTTGGTCTTTTTAGATGCCATGAGATTACCTCATTTTCTTCAGTAGTTTGTTGATGTCTTCTCCATGGTTACCCAGAACACCGCCCTGCTGAACAGTTCTCTTCATACCTGCGTGCCCTTTCCTTGGAGGGTGAAGCCTGAATACCGGCTTGAGATCAGGAACATCTTTCAGTGTTGCATTGCCATCACATATAGCCTGTGCAAGGGATCTGATAGAATCGTAATCTGTGTTCTCAGCCACATACTCATCAGTAAGCTTTACATCGCCTTCAAGCCTGCCACGGTTACTGAGCATCTCCGCAAGGGTGTCAGCATCAATAACTCCGTATGCTACGTAGTCCTTTACCTTCTGGATCATTCCTGTGTTGTGAGGACTGTCATTGAGAAGGACGCAGTGATTCACTCTGTGAAGGCGAAGCATCTTCAGGGTATCCTTAATGGTACCCCTTACATTCACATCTCCACGTACTCTGATCAAAGCGTACATTTTAAGCCTCCTTCTTGCCATGGTGCACAGGGACCCTCACGGTACCTGCATTCTCCAGAGCATTGAATGTTGCTTTTGCAAAGTTCAGAGTTGTCCTTGTAGTACCTTCGGTTCTGGTCCAGACATCCTTTATACCTGCCTTTTCAAGAACTTTCCTTGCAGTATCACCTGCAGCAAGACCAAGACCACGTGGTGCTGGTTTAAGTTCTACAATGACACTTCCGGCTTTACCACGTACCTCCGAAGGTACGGTGTGTTCAAGACCGCATGCACATTCCCATGAACCGCATCCACGCTTTACCTTGATGATATTGATCTTGGCATTAATGATAGCTTTCCTGATAGCAGGCCCTACCTGAACATCTTTTCCCTGCCCAATACCGACAAAGCCGTTGCCGTTACCGACAATAACCGTCGCTCTGAACTTAACACGGCGTCCGGAGTCAGTCATCCTCTGAACCATGTTGATATCAAGAACCTCATCCTCAAGATCAGGCATTAAGATATCGATTATATTGGATTCCCTTATGGGAAGACCTGAGTCGATGACCTCGTCCATGGAAGTGATCTGCCCTTCTTGAACGAGTATTCCAAGTCTAGTCTGTGGAACCCATTCCTCTTCATATTGATATGCCATATAATCACCTAATTGAACTCAGCAGAGATCTTTTCCTTAACTGCATCAAACAGTTCAGGCAGATTTGATCCTTCCATGTACTCTGCCACATGTTCTCCTCTTACCCTCTCATCTGAAGGAAGAACAGATGAGTCATGAGGAATCTCGAATCCTGCATCTACGATACCTTTTAAAGTTGCATATACACGAGATCCGGAGGATGATGCCTGAAGTCCTATATCAAGAACACCATAATCATATCCTTTACTCAATGCACGGTAACCGAACAAGAGCCCCGTAAGGTACGCAGCTGTTGTATTACCTGTAGATGCATCGTATCCATATTTTTTAAGTTCTGTTGAAATTGCAGCTGAAAGGGTTACATCCCCTTCATGCTTAGGAGCTACAAGCTGGACCTGCATGTGCCTCGAACTCCTGCGTACTACCACTCGATCCTCCTTTGAAATAAGTAACCTGAGTCTCTGGTGATAATCAGTACGCCCTTCTCTTCGTCGCCTGAACGCTACTTTGTATTTGGGTCCTGTTGCCATGATTATTCCTCGTGTTTTATGAGTTTCTGTGACTCAAGATTTGCTTTCAGGTGAGCTACGCTGCGGTATTCCCCACCTTTTGCCTTGCGGTAGACCCTGCAGTAAGTTGACCTGTCCAGTGAGCCATCTTCACGCATTTGCTTAAGTTCCTTTCTCAGAGCACGGATCTTTTTCATCCATTGCTCCTTGCGAGGGTTACGGGCTCCCTGTTTACCTTTCCTCTTACCGTGTCCCTTGCGATGACCATATTTACGTTTGGCATCCCTTATCCTTGCACGGCCACGGCTTACTCCTTTAACAGGAGCTGCCTTGATGCTGCCAGCCTCTACAAGTTCACGGATATCCGCCCTGGTGATAGCCACAGCAATCTCCGCTGCAGCTTCTGGGTCCATCCAGACCCTTTTGATACCGCAACCTAACACATCAGAAGCAATCCTTTTCTGGTTAGAAAGATCGGTCATCTTACTCACCTCTGGTAGGATTGAGGACCTTTATTGAAAGCTCTGCTGCTTTTGCCTCAATAAGTGCTTTTTTTCTTGAGCCAACCTTTGCAGCTATCCTGATAGCTTCTTCCGCTGCATTCAGATTATCCAGGTCACCAACTGTGAACACAAGTACCTCTGCATAGCCGGATGGGTGCAAACCCCTTACTGCGGCAGGACTTCCATATCCTACCTGGGCAAGGGCACCTTTTGATTTAAAGTGCCTGCGCTGCTTACCCTGAAGACCTCTTGGACGTCTCCAGTTAGAATCCAGGCGCTTGTACTTATGACTGTCTGTCCTCTTGAAATCAGGTTTTTTATGTTTCTGGATTTTCCTGACCTTAAAAAGGCGTTTAGTTCTATCATCCATTCAAATCACCTACACTATCTTCTCCACTATATATATTCCATCCTGGAACACACGCGGGTCGAATCTCTTTATCCTTGTTGCCTGCTCGATATTAGCTGCCGTCTGACCAACATCCTCTTTGTTGAGACCAGTGACAACTACCTCGTCAGCTGTGGTTTTGACAGCAGTTTCCCCAAGGATGTTTGCAGTCCTTGCTTTTTTCTCTCCAAGGAAATTGCCTATTACTAACCTTCTTCCTTCAACCTTCAGTTGCATTGGGAAGTGAGCATAAACGACCTTCATGCGATATTCGAATCCCTCGGTGACACCCCTTATCATGTTATCGATATGTGATGCGAAGGTTCCAACCATTGCTTTCTGGGTCTTCTTTGTGACAGCTGAGTCCACAATGATCTCAGAGCCTGCAATCTCGATCGTAATTCCCGGGTACCAGAAGCTCCTTTCGTTCTTGCCTTTGGGACCTGATGCTGTAAGGAGCCTGCCCAGGAATGTAACTGTCACACCTTCAGGGATTTGGATTATTTTCTTTATTTCTTTTGCCATGTGACATCACATCCATCAGTACACATATGCAAGTAACTGTCCACCAATGTTATTCTCACGAGCTTCGTACTGTGACATGACACCATGGGAGGTTGTCAAGATCAATGTACCAAAGTTCTTTGCAGGAAGGAACTGCTTTTCCCATCTTTCAAAATCTGCAGCTCCCACTGAATAACGTGGTTTGATAGCACCACACTTGTTGATACTACCAATGAGTTCTACCTTGTAAATTCCCGCCTTACCATCTTCAACGAATTCGAATTCGCCTACATAGCCACGGTCCTGCATAACTTTCAATACAGTACCGATTAGTTTTGATGCGGGTTTGATGATACAGGAATCCTTACCAATTGCCTCTGCATTCTTTATAGTAGACAAAGCGTCAGCAAGCGGATCTAATAATACCATTTCTTACACCTCACGTATACTTTTCAAATCCCATATCGTGGGCAATCTCGCGGAAACAGTGCCTGCAAAGATAAATACCATATTTCCTTACAAGGCCTTGTTTTCTCCCACATCTCTTGCATTCGCTTGCTCCTCTTCCAAAGCTCTTTATGGTTTGAACCATTTATATTACCTCCACGGAGTATTTGTCTTTGAAGAAAGCAATCGTATCCTCTTTTGTGATTCTGTGAGATGCAGGAACTTTCCTCTTCACTATCCTTCTTTTGCTTATCCTGTAACCTGGACGATTGACAACAACATTGATATCCATACCAAAGATACCAATGTTAGGATCGTACCTCATCCCGGGGAAGTCAGTGTGTTCCTCGATACCAAAAGCAACATTCCCATATTTATCAAACTGGGAAAATCTAAGCTTGCCTTCTACAATATTAAGTGATGTCCTGAGGAACTCTTCTGCACGGTCTGCCCTGAGGGTGACCTTGCAACCAATTGGTTCGTTCTTCTTGATACCAAAAGCTGGAAGAGTCCTTTTTGAATATGTCCTAACAACGGACTGTCCGGTAATCCCGCTAAGAATGCCCTCAGCATCAACAAGATGCTGACCACTTTCTCCGACACCCATATGAACAACCACCTTTTCAACAACAGGTGTTCTCATTGGATTACTCAACTACCTCACCACCTAGCTTTATTTCAGGCTCATTTTCACCGATGACTACAACGAAATCCTCAATTGTCTCGAAATCGTAGTCTCCGGATATTGAGACTGTATTGTGCTTGGAGCTCTTTACAGTATTGATCTCCTTAATAGTACCTATCTCTCCTGTGTGTCTTCCACCGACGATCATGGCCAGATTACCCACCTCATATTTGATGTGCTTGACAACATTCTTGTCAGGCAGTGAGAGGATGAGTGAATCTTTTGTCTTATAATCGCTGGAACCAAGGAGGTTTGTACCATCGTTTAGATTTAGTTGTACTGCTCCACCTTTAAGTATGGTCTTGCCGTTGATCCTGCAAAGTTTATTTGCATCGGAATCTGCCAGCTTATAAACCTCAAGCCTTCCCTTGCGATCCAGCAACATACGATATGCTGCATTCTCAAGAGGGAGGGAAATTACATCCAAAAGACCTACAGGGAACCTGAGATCTTTCCTGATTACGCCATCAACAAGCACCTTACCTTCGGAAAGAACACGCTTTGCCTCTGCACGGGTATCTACAATACCCAGCATATCCCTAAGGACCACGGCCAGAGGAATGCTCTGCTGCTTGTTATGTGGACCAGGTCTTGTTGATGTGACCCATTTGTTGGATTTCTTTGATACCTGCCAGCTGTTAGGGACAGATATTCTCTTCTGATGTTTGCCCACAAAATCACCTGTTATTGATTACTTCTTGTCTGCGTTTGTCCTTCATGTCAAGGGTCGTGATCATCACGTTTGAAGGATATATCGGCCTTGCAACCTCTGTACCATCTGCTTTTGACACCGTGACACCTTCTAAGACAATCGTTCCGTGCTTCAGGGATATTGCCTCGACCTTTCCGGTGGTTCCGGCATGATCACCGCGCATTACCTTCACAGTATCGCCAACTATAACGTTAGCTGTTCTGCGCCCGTATTTATCACGGAGGTCCTTTGAAAGGGGAGCACCCATATATTTCTGCTTGATGTGCAGAGGAGCAGTGTACCTGGCTTTTCTCTGTTTTCTTGGCTGATTTGATACCATATCACACACCTCACACAACAATAGACGCTGTTGTACCTATCTTAGGATACCTTTCTGCTGCTTCCCTTGCAACCGGACCTTTAAAGTCGGTCCCTTTAGGAATCCCGTCCTTGTCAACGATCACGACTGCATTGTCCTCAAAGGAAACCCTCAGACCATCAGGCCTGTGCAGTTCCTGCTTCTGGCGAACTACCACTGCAAGAAGGATCTGCTTTCTCATTTCCGGAGTTCCCTTTTTTACGGAAACAACGCACATGTCACCAACACCAGCCCTAGGATGCCTGTTCTTAACACCCCTGTAGCCTTTTACAGATATTATTTCCACTACACGTGCACCTGTATTGTCCACACAGTCGATCCTGGCACCGGCATTGAGTGCACGGGGAACTGTTGATCTTATTCCCCTCATTCCTGTACCTCCGCCTTGATGACCACATAGGACTTTGTCTTACTGAGAGGCCTGCATTCTGCCACAGTCACAACATCCCCCACCTTTGCATCGATGCAGGGAGGATTGTGTGCGTGTATCTTGGATTGCCTCTTCTCATATCTCTGATATTTCTTGATCAGCATCTCATGTTTGCGCTGGATGACCACGGTCTTGTCCATCTTGTCGCTTACAACGGTCCCAACAAGGACCTGTCCACGAACAGGGAGTGTTCCATGGAAAGGACAATTGACATCGTCACACTCCTCACTGGGAGCCGGGACATCCAATCCAATATCTTTAACCATGATTATTACCTCATGTGTATTTTTCTTATATTCTTAGTTCTGTTCTCGGGTTGTGAGAGCAGAAGGTTCCCATTCACTTTAACATACCTTTGGGAATGTTCACCGGATAGATGGGCAGGTATCTGAAACACAAAGGATGTTCCGTTTTTCTGAACCTTTTTGTCGGTTCCTTCCTCTGTTTGGATAATTATCATGTTCCTCGTTTCGTCAACCACTTTGCCATATATTTTATTCAAAGTAGGGTTATTTGCTTCCACTACTTTAACTTTCAATCCGATAAGTTCATGGAATACCAATTTATAAGGAGTTATCTCCAAATCAGAACTCCTTCATTTCCCTCTGGATGGTCTTTATCCGGGCAATGGTTCTGCGGATCTCGCCAATCCTTCCTGGATTGTCCGGAGCTCCTCCTGCAGATGAAAGTGCGCGCTCACGAGTGATTTCATCCCTCAGTTTATCAAGCTCATCCATCCTTTCTACCGGGGACATATCCCTGATCTCGTTTACTCGAAGAATTGCCATTACTTCTCCTCCTTGTGGACACGTGCAACCGGATGCCAGTAATCATAGCTTTCATGTTTATGCTGCCATACACCATCAACCAGCCTGCGCTGTTCATCTCCGAGATCTTCTACCGGAATAGAATCATCAGATTCTGATACCTCATCTACACAGGATCCTTCTTCAACTTCCTCAGCTGAAGCTTCTTCAGTGACTCCTGTCTCTTCGATATCGGTAACTTCCACTGCTTCCTCCTCGTCTGCAACCTCACCCTCTGATTTCTTGTCTACGAGTTCTGTTATATCAGCCTTTGCAGTATCTTTTGCAACAGCTTCGACATTTACTTCCTCTACGACCTTTCTGATATCAAAAGAGTCAGGTAATACCGCCCCAGGAGGGATGATCCTAACTTTACAACCAAGGGTTCCCAGCTTCTTTACAGCTGTTGCGAAACCCTCATCTACAATATCATCAACTGGTTTTCCAGCGTGCTTGATATATCCATCAACGAGTTTTTCAACCCTTGACCTTGCACCTGTCAATTTACCAGAAATAACAATTTCACAGCCCAATGCACCTGAGTTCATAATTGCCCTTAGGGTATTATGACCGGCTTTCCTGAAATACCAGCCTCTCTCTATTGAAGAGGCAAGACGTGTGGCCATCATCTGAGCGTTAAGTTCCGGCTTTTTAACTTCCTGTGCATCGATCTGAGGATTATCTATGTCATATATCCTGTCGATATCACGTGTCAGTTTACGGATGACCTTACCAGCTTTACCAATGACCATGCCCGGCTTTTCAGCATAGACCGTTATCTGGGTACCCATGGGAGTACGGTTGATCTCCATCCCACCGTAGCCAGCTTTACTGAGCTGTTTTGCGAAATATTCGTCCATTGAGGCTTTTACATAGCCCTCCTGAACAAATTTCTTCTCTATTGCCATTAAAGCACCTCGTTCAAAATAATCTCGACATTCACAGTGTCCGTGTTCTTCGGACTGCCACGGCCCCGGGCTCTTGGTCTCATACCATGTATCACACGCCCGCGTTTTGCAGCAACATGCGCAATATACATGCGCTCCGGGTCAAGTCCCTTGTATTCAGCATTGCTCCTGGCATTTTCCAGGATTTTGAGGAACGCCTCAGCAACTTTTACAGGGTATCTACCGTTTGCCATCGGACCTTTCCTGTGCCCTGAACCATCGCAGTGCCTCTTGAAAGGAACGGCCTGTTTCATGGTTACGACATTTTCAAGGTACTTCTGAGCTACGTTGGTACGCATGCCTTTGATTGCCTTACCAAGTTCACGTGACTTTTTCGGGGAGATATGAAGCTCAGCACCCATTGCTTTTGAGCTTGCCTTTGGGTCCATTTCTATAGAATATGCGATTCTTGCCATGATCTCACCTTACTTAAGTGGCACGAACTTGCTTGAACGGGTAGCTCCAACACCAGCGCTTCCGTGGGAAACCTTTGGCCTTGTTGGGGAGAATTCTCCGAACCTGTGTCCGATCATTTCGGGCTGTATCTCAAATGCCACAAATGACTTGCCATTATATACTTCTACATTTTTGCCGACCATCTCAGGGAATATTATGATATCCCTGTAGTGAGTCCTTAGATTTTCCTTCCCATCCCTGAGCTGTTGAATTACGTCCTTCCTGCCTTCTGTGTAGCCCCTCCTTAGAGTACGGCGCTCACGTGCAGGCAACATACCTATAAACTCATCAATACCCAGAGCCTGGAGTTCTGCTACCGTCTTTCCACGGTATGTATATTCACCTTTTCGTTTTGGTAATCTTGATGATGATTTCTTTGCCATGTATTAACCTCCGGTTAACGCTTTCCGGTCCTGCGTGCTGCGATCTGACCTACCTTACGACCGGGAGGTGCATTCCTTCCAACGGTTGTTGGCTTACCAGGGTGCTTGCGGTTACCTCCACCAAACGGGTGGTCTACGGTATTCATAGCAACACCTGATACACGGGGATATTTTGCAGCTCTTGTCTTCATCTTGTGGTACTTCTTACCTGCCTTAAGGAAAGGCCTGTCAACCCTGCCACCACCGGCAACGATACCTATAGTTGCACGGCACTTTGGATTTAACCACTTCATCTCGCCTGATGGCATCTGAACAACTGTCTTACCACGGTCATGGGATATGACCGTTGCATATACACCAGAAGCACGTGCGAACTGGCCGCCATCGTTTGGTTTAGACTCGATGTTGCATACAGGGATACCTTCCGGGATCTCTGCCAGAGGCAGGATGTTACCGGGTTTTATCTCCGCAGATATGCCACATGCTATTTTATCGCCTACTGCTATACCTTCAGGTGCAATGATCAGGCGTTCTTCGCCATTATCAAATGAAACTTTTACAATTGGTGCCGAACGAGCAGGATCATGGGTGATCTCGATCACTGTACCATAAACAGTTCCCTCATCGACACGAGGATGTTTAAGGCTGGCTTTGTACCTGTGTGAAGGAGCCCTGTAAGTAGGAGTTCCACGACCCCTGTTCTGTGATATGATTCTCTTGGTCATCTATATTCACCTCACATTAGACCTATCCGGGTCGCGATCTCATGAGCTGCTTCCGTACCTTCGAAAGTAACAACTGCTTTTTTCAGACCTTTCATCGTACTCATCGTACAGACTGATGCCACCGGGAAGCCGTACATCTTCATCACATCGGCTTTGATCTGCTTTTTATTTGCACGTGAATCAACAATGAACTGAAGTTTATTGTCTTCAAGCAGCATCATTGCTTTTTCAGTTATAAAAGGATACTTTACAACGTTCATTCGAACAACCCTCCCAGAGAGGATATTGCAGACTCTGTCCAGAGTGTTAATCTTCCTGCGTGTGTTCCCGGAGCGAGGAGTTCAGCATTCAGTACGTCTACTGACACTACATCCACACCTGCAAGGTTCCTTGCAGAGCGCATCAGCGGGCTGTCACATGTTGCAACTATCAAGATGCTCTTCTTGTTCTTGAATCTTCTACCACGAAGCTTGCCCTTTCCTGCACGGATATTCCTTCCGTCCTTTGCACGGAGCACATCGTCATAGACACCTGCATTCTGAAGGAAGCTTACAACATCCTTTGTCTTTTCAATGTTTTCCAGTTCGTCTGCAGCCACCAGTGGAAGCTGTGCATCGAACCTGTGTCCACGAGCCTTTACGATCTCTGCATCAGCAGTAGCTGCAATTGCAGAACGTATGGCCATGCGCCTTTCTTTTTTGTTGACCTTCTCAGTCCTGTCAGCCTCTGGCTTTGGAGGATGTGCCCTTCTGCCGCCAACTGCCTGGGGAACCCTTGCTGCACGGCTTCCATTCACAATCCTGGGTATCTGTGCAACGCCTCTTCCTGAGCCCCAGGATGCTGCAGATGTCTCCATGCCTGCATACATTTTAGGACCATAGGGCTGATACCTGTTTCCCTGGGCTGCAAGAACTGCCCTTTTAATAAGATCAGGCCTGTATACTTCATCGAAAACGCTGGGAAGTTCAATATCCCCCTTCACATTTCCTGATATATCTATAATTTTTGCTGTAACCATTCAGTTCACCCCTGCTTGGACTGTGTGCTTACGTGAACGATATGTGGTTCACCCATAGCAGGTACCTTTGATCTCATCGGGTCCCTAAGCCTTACAAGCCTCTTGGATGGTCCCGGGATGCTTCCTTTTATAAGGATAAATTCTCCGCGTACAAGTCCGTAATTTAAGAAACCGCCATCAGGAGTAATCTCATCTCCATTTGTGCCTACTTTCAGTATACGCTTGTTGTACTCGGTTCTCTGGTGGTAACCCATCTGACCCATCTGCGGAACCCTCCAGCTCACATGAGCGGGATGGAACGGACCAAGAGTACCGACCTGTCGAAGACTACCCTGACGTGAGTGCTTGTTCTTTGCCAGGTTGATACCCCACCTCTTAACAGGACCTTGGGTACCCTTTCCAGTAGTAATAGCTGCTACATCCACAAATGTACCTTCATCAAAAACATCTGTGATTTTCACTTCAGAGCCAAGTATGGACTTTGCATACTCGAACTTTGCCTGTACATCAGAGCCACTCACTGCCGTTTCCATTATATCGGCATTCTTCTTAGGAACACCAGTCAGCTTCTTAGGTAATGTATAGGTGATCACTTTAATATCCGTGACCTTGCCTTCACCGATCAGCTCCTCCATCTTTGCAAGGGAAGACTCTGTATTTGGGGTCTTTGGTAGTGCAATCGTCTTTCCAAGACTCTCATCAAGTTCTGCAGCCCAGGCTTCTGAAAGTGCTTTTTCACCATATGTCGAGCTGGTGTAGGCACGGACGGCAGCAACACGAACAGCAGGAGTCTCCACAACAGTTACAGGAACTGATATCTCCATGCCTTCAGTGAGACTGTTCTTAGTGTCATCTATCATTACCACATGGGTCATAGCTACCTTATAGCCAGCAAAGTCCTGGAGCTTTGGTTCTCCGGGAGCATGAGGCCATGAGTTAAACCTTGGTATGTGGCTTTTTGCTCTTACGCGTGGACTGAAAGCGAGTGAACCTCGTCTTGGTCTGTGTCCTTTTGCCATTCTTATTCTCCTAATTTCACATTTAATTCTTGGGACCTATGCAGATCTGCAAGGCCATATTACGCGAGAAAGCCAGGCAGAAGTCACAGATGGGGGTGAAACAGACATGATGCAGCAGACTCCACGTACCCTTATGGTACGCATTCAACACCGAACATGTACATTATTCCAGTCATCAACGGACTCCGTATACCCAATGGCATTACTGAGTGGTCATCTCGAAAAGATTTAAACATCCCAGTATTTTAACACATTTTGTGTAAGCGGGCATTCCTGAAGAGGCCCAATCATACTTCATGTTAAATCCGACTTTTTCGCACTGTAATCTTAATCCGGCCAGATATCCATATTTCAATGTAATCTAACGTTGCGCCATTAAAGGAATATATCCTATATAAAACCTTTGCAGGAACTTAATCAAAATAACGACATGCATGGCATCCCCGAGACCACACTTACAGACAATGAAAGAATCGCAATTTAGTATTGGACCTTTAAGATAGTACTTCACTTACCAAGTCCACTCAACCTTAATAAAAATAATGGTTATTATTTGAGCATAGCTACTATTGATTATAGTTTGTATCTGAACAAATTGAAAGGACACTCATCTTGCAGATAAAATTCTGGCATATTGGTAGAAGATTATTAAAGTCATGGCACATATAACATAGGCCAATAGTATAGGCCAATAAAGTTCAATTCGAATCACATATCAATTCGGGATAACTGACAGAAAAGTCAAAAATACAAAAAATAAAAAGACGTTCATCTATTATATATTAAAATAATAATGTGGTATTAAAATAACAATGCAGAGAAATGAATTCTTAAGAGGGATAATTAAATGGAAATAAAAAAAGCAGTGATTCCTGTTGCAGGAATGGGGACCAGGTTCTTGCCGGCAACAAAATCCATGCCTAAAGAAATGTTACCTGTAATAGATAAACCCGTTATCCATTATGTAGTAGAAGAAGCCATAGCATCTGGCATTGATGATATTATATTCATAACCGGAAGGAGTAAAAGGTCTATTGAGGACTACTTTGATGAATCCCCTGAACTTGAAGGGCACCTCAGACAGAAGAACAGTGATAAACTGCTGAAAATGGTACAGGACATCTCTTCTATGGTAGACATACATTACATAAGACAAAAAGAACCCAGAGGACTTGGAGATGCCATCCTGACCGCAAAGAAGCACATTAATGATGAACCCTTCGCTGTACTTCTTGGTGATGATATCATAGTAAATAAAACACCCTGTACAAAGCAGTTGATAGATAATTTCCAGAAATATGGCCGTTCCACCATAGCAGTGGAAGAAGTCCCTCCTGAAAAAACAGGAAATTATGGGATAATCCAGGGAAAAGCAATGGATGAATCACTCTACATACTGGAAGACATAATCGAAAAACCTAATCCAAAGGAGGCTCCTTCCAACATAGGTGCCATCGGAAGATACGTGTTCACACCTGAGATACTTGATTGCATCAAGCAGACAACAGCAGGTGTCGGGAACGAGATACAGCTTACCGACGGAATTCGCCTTCTTAATCAAGAACAGAAGATATATGCTTACAGGTTCACCGGCAAAAGATATGACACTGGGGACAAGGTAGAATATGTAAAAGCGATCATTGATTTTGCCCTTGAGAATGAAGAGATAAAAGAGGATATAATGAAACATATCAAAGAGATAGGTCTCTAAGACATTCGCTAAATATTATTCTTTTTTACTTCTTTTTTATCCCACACCTCGATAAAGCCTGTTAGCATATGAAAAACAAGGTCATTCCGAATTGTGTTTTACAACCTTCCTTACAGTCCTTCCCCTTAAGTTGACACCTCCCACAAGAAGAACTCCGGGTTTCCTCCTAATGGAATCAATATGATCACTGTTAAAAGTAGCAATTATGCTTTTCTGCACAACCACATCTATACGAGCCCCATAATTAACAAGAGCTTTAAGAATAGACTCTACCTGAGAGGGGGTTGCTTTGTCTGCAACCCTTATCAAATGTGTTTCTACAGGCATGAAGACCGTTCCTTTCACCTTAGCGAGGTCCGGGACGAAGAGAACCTAGATGAAGGGTCGATCGAAGACATCCTTTTCAGGTCCTTCACAGCTCCTGCAATAACAGGACTGGGACCTGAATTTACCTTACTCTTTCCCGAAACAGCGGCAAACTCTGTTTTAGAACCTGCCACCACAAGATCCACAGGTGTCCCTATATCCACAAATTCACCCGAAGCTACAGACTGACTGAGAACTGTCCCTGGCCTTGAACTATCTGCCTGCTCTGTTACCTTGCCGCAGACAAGCCTGCCGGTTCCCAGGACTTTCTTAGCATTATCCAGGTCCATACCAACAAGATCAGGAACTGTAACCGATGTTATCCGGGATATGACCATATCAACAGCATCCCCTGGTTTTGCAACTGAGTTACCTGAAGGTATCTGTGACAGTACCGTCCCCTGCACAAGTGTACTATCCTTTTCGATAACCTCGCCCCTTACAAAACCTGCACTTTTCAACATCGATACCGCAGTATCGATATCCAGCCCAATTATATCAGGCACATCTGCATAACCAGAGAAAGCCGGTTCTTTGAGCGAAGGCTTTATGGTGAACTCGACCTGACTCATGTTATCCGCAGGAATGACATCATCAGCTTTTGGAAGCTGGAAACGCAGTTCATTATCCTCTACGGCAATATTTGTCATGAGTCTGATGTTCATGGAACTGACACTATAGCTCATCCTTGAAGAGTCTTCATTCATGCTCTCGTCCATCTGCTCAAGGGACTCACGGAATGCCTTTATAAGATTTGAAGAAGAAAGTTGTGGCCTTGTGCGTGAAAGTTTTTCCAGTTTCCTCTCAACCTCAGCCTTTTCTTTCAATATTTCCTGTACCCTGGAATTAAGAACGGAATAATCCTGTTCTAAGGTCATATTACGTTTTTTCAACTGCTCCAGCACATCGGTTTTCGTTGAAAGCTCCTTTTGGGAAGCTACAAGCTCAGATTCAATACTTTCAATGTTCCTTAATATCAGATTATAACTCTGATTCTTTAATGCTGCCGTTGTTGACTTATTCAACCGTTCGATGTTTTGTCTGAGTTCTTTAGTGTCACTCATTCCACCCCTCCGGACATTATCCATCCACATTCCTGTAAGACGGAGGAACCGATACTATTTTTGCTTTAAGGACGCTTGAGCCTTCCACAGCATAGGAATTCAGTGATTTGTACGAAGCATTCAAAGGTGCTGCATTCAGAACCCTTCTGTAACCCCTGACACGGTTCTTAGAATCCCTTTCTTCCTCATATCCCATTGAAAGGGCCATTTTAAGCTCAATGTCCACTTCGGGGATATGATACCAGGTGGCTTCCAAACCATAACCCTTGAGGACTTCTTCAGTTTCCAGCTCTATCTGAGTATCAATTGAATTACGGTCAAGTGCCCGTTGGGTCTGCGCAATGGACCTGCCCATCTCACCCAATATGGTTGACAAAGGACTCACAAGTACCTCTTCTATAGCCTTATTACCTTTGGATGACAAAGTAATACCTCCTTGAACTTGAATTTAAAAATAAATTATCAATGCAGAAAGCCTTATTGATCCGCTGCATTGAACCATGTTTACCTTTCTGGGAGCTGGCCTTACTGAGAGGAAGCCTCTTTGACCCTGACAGTTGGAATGGCCCTCTCTGGAGGAGGTACAGGTTTAAGTGTTGTGCGCAACAGGCTGGTGCCTTCTTCGTTGAAGCTGTACTTAGACTTGTATGTTGCATTATAAGTAGAAGTATATGCAACGTTTGTTGTGTTCTCGGCACTGACCTTAGATTTGCCAAACAGAAGACCTGCAAGACCACCCGACTTATAGCTCCCACTTATCTTTGACTGGTTGGTGAACTTGAACTCACGCCCATACTTCTTTTCCGTGGAATGCTCGACTTTCATCGAGATGGTCATCTTAACCTCGATTATAGACTCGGTGAACTCATAGAAACGTGGTTCAAGACCATATGTCAATAAGGACATAGGTTTGTCGTTAGTAACCACGTTCGTTGCAGTGACATTGCCGTCATCATCAACGGTTTCCTCTATATATAGAATTACACTCCCAGCTTCAAGTTCTGTTCCTGCAAGGGCCTGCGCGACATTAATAGAATTTATGTCAAGAGCGGTTTGCCCCTCTGCAATGGCAAATGCCATTTCTTTGATCATGTCCCCGAATGGAACATCCAGAAGTTTCTGACCTACAGATACCATGAAATCCCTCCAAAATCTTAGTTGTTATATAGTATGCACGTATATAATTTAAAGACTTTGCTAAAATTAACACCATAAATATAAAAAAACAGGCTTTTGTGCCTGCACACTTTTAAAGGTCATACTTACTTACTTACTTACTTACTTACTTACTTACTTACTTACTTATCCATTGCCGCTTTCCCCAGCTCGAATGCCCTTACATTGATATCTGTGGTCTTTGGTGGAACAAGTTCCCTGACACATTGC
>JARVGJ010000015.1:0-5111 GCA_029762595.1 Methanolobus sp.
CTGGTAACTGTGACCTGGCCACCCAGACCGACAGATACACCAGAAACAGCTTCTGAAAGATCCCAGGTAACAGATTCTCCGGACATTACAGTACCGTACTGATCAAGAACAGTAGCAGTGTAAGTTTCAATCACATCGCCGCTTGCAGGGATCTCAATTGAAGTTGGTCCATTGACTTCAATATCGTTTACAACAGAAGGTAAATGTTCAGAGTGGTTATATACTGTAATATTAGCATGTGTGAAATCAGTAGCGTATCCATCGTCTACTGAAAATTTTACATAGTGTGTACCAGTATCGTTTTCGGTTGGTGTCCAATTAAAGAATCCTGTTGCAGAGTTAAGGTAATATCCTGCAGGTAAATCTGTAACATTATAGTAAAGTTCGTCATCATCTTCATCAGTTGCATTTATTGCAAAATTAAGATCAGAACTTACATTGACAAACATATCATCAATATCATCCATCTGTGGTGGATGATTGACCCTTACCGAACCATTGATTACTGTTTGGGCAGGGTATATCGTAGTATCATTTTCTAATGATACATTCTGAAGTACAATGGTATAATTACCACTGTTGATTGCCAGGAAATTAAAATCGGCCGCATTTGTTTTTTCTTCTGTTTTTATATTTGCAGAGCTGATGGTCATATTGGCAAAACCGCTGGAATTATCGATCAAGTATTCAAGTTTGGAATCAGATAAACTGTTATTATCAATGGAAGTCATCTGAAGACCGGATTTCTCAAAAAATATATCCATAGCTACGGATTGAACGCCTGTTGCATTTTCAATGAATAAAGGCAAAGAAAAGGAAGAATTTGGATTTACAACAATGCTTCCGATTGTTAACTTTCCATCTGAATCTGCACCAGCAAGTACAGGTAACATAGACAACATCAGAACTATACCTATCAGAAGAAAACATATTTTTTTGCAGTTTTTTGTTTCCCCACGAAACATACCTACCCCACCAAACATTTTTTTGAAAGAACGATGTATCATTCTAATCTACGATATTGATATCAGATAACTACCCCACAAAGGAAGCTACCGCCCACACCAATTAGTTTAATAACTAATGGATAATAAATTTATTGAATTACATTTATTTAATAATTATCAACTCACTAAAAAAGCAGATCCCTGAAAAGAAAATGGAAGCATGATAAAATGGTACTTAACCAGTAATAAGAGGGAAAAAAGGAAATATCACAAGGAACAAAACTCTCGAAGTCGTATATTATTTTTTAATGCGTCTATATCTTTTACCATCCGGATTTCCAATTTGCATGTACAATTTCTCATACTGGCCTCTGTATTTAATACCAGCCAACACAACTGCAGAGATTATACCTATAAGTAAAATAAATATCAGTGACCTTTTTTTGTTCTGGGAGACATCATCATCATTATCAACGATAAACTCGTCTGAAACTGACATTCTTGTCTCATTGGAAACAAGATCATCATCCTGGACAATGATTTCTTCAGTAGCCGGGACAGTTATGGCGAATGAGGAAAAACCATTGCATTTTGCTTCATAATAGAAATAATCCTCATCCTCATAAATAAAATATGTATCCTCAGGAACCCATTTACTCCCTGAATAACGGTATAGTTCCACTGACCCAAAGTCCAGGTCATTGGAATATAACCATGACTTCTCAACCTTGAAATTGACCGCTATGTCAAGCAACACATTCGTACCAAACTTTGAATCGCCCACCCATATATTGAGGTTTTTGTAAACTGTACCAGGTGCACTGGAGCTTACAAGTGAGGAAGTGTCCTTAAGCATTTCAACAACTGCTTTGACCTGCCCACCGTTAAGCTTTGAGGTGAAGCTAACTGAAACAATACTGTTGCCATCCTTGTAGAAATTGAAAGTGGTTTCTGTATCTTTTATGACCGATTTTATGGCATAATCTTTAAAGTCAACATTCTCATATTTCTCACCGGCTGACATCGAACCACCTCCGCCACCTCCTGATGATGAAGCAGGTTCCTGGGTGGACGAAGAGGGTTCCGTAACTATAATGGCAATGGTCTCATAATCGTCAAGCTGGCCATCGCTTACATAGAATCCAACAGAATAATAGCCTTTATTACCGGCAGAAGGTGTCCATCTGAAATGTCCGGCAGACGTATTGAAATAGGCACCTGAAGGTAGATCAATAGCCATGTATGTGAGTATATCGTCCTTATCCCCATCGTAGACTGACAAATAGAATTCCAGCGTTTTGTTTTCAGAAACATTGAACGGTCCGAAGGGGGAGATCTTAGGAGGCATATTGGTCTCACTTACCATGATAGTTACATTGGTACTATCGCTTAGGCTTCCATCAGAGACCGTGAACATGATATTATGTATCCCTGCATCATAATAACCAGGAGTGAAGATGAAAGTGTTGCCCCTTATGATCCCAATGCTGCTGTTGCTTGAGAAAGTAAGGTAATCACCGTCAGGATCTGTTGCACTTAAATTTATGTGTAGTACACTATTCTCACTCACAGAATTGTCATTTATGGGATGAATGAGTGGAGGACGGTTAACATCAGTGACAACAATGTCAACCACCTCATAAGATGAATACCTGTACATACTGTTGTCAGATACACCAAATTCAACTTTATATGAGCCAGCCTGTTCATATGTTGGTGTCCATTTAAACAAAACTGAAGAACTGTTTGTCCATGTAACAGTCGCACCTGTGGGAATATTTGCCGGATAGGAAAAACTGAGTACATCATTATCCGGATCTGTAGCTAAGATCTGAAAAGACAGTTCAGAATTTTCATCTACATACTGCATACCTATCGGATTTATAAAAGGAGGGGAGTTAGAGTCTCCTATGACTATCCTTGCTGTTTTCGTATACGAGGCTAAACCATCATCCACCTCGAAAGTCAGTATGTAGACACCAAGAGAATCCGGATCTGGCCATTGGAACAAACCAGTGTCGTGATCAAGGGAAGCTCCTGGGGGTAAAGCGCTTACATTGGAATAATATAGATGGTCTTCGTCAGGATCAAAAGCCTTCAACTGTATGGTAATAGATTCATTCAGAGAAGCGGAAGTATCACCTATGGAATATAATACCGGGCCTCTGTTTACATTTGAAACATTTATAATTGCAGTTTGTGATGTGGAGAATAAACCGTCACTTACAGTAAAAACAATATGGTTTTCACCATGATCATCGTAATCCGGAGTCCAGGTAAAAATATTTTCCTTGATTTTTCCAAAGGCCGAATCCTTTGAAAAAACAAGCAGATCATCATCAGGATCCCATGCCTGGAGAATAATTATTACTTCTTGTCCTTCATTGGTCGTAATGCCCTCAATGGGTGAAAAAACAGGTGGTCGATTAACATCATTTACATTTATGGAAATATACTCCGAATCAATCCTGCTACCATCGGATACTGTAAACTGTACACGATAAATGCCCGACTGATTATATGTTGGTGTCCACACAAAAAGACCCGAAGAAGTATTCAGGTAAGAACCAACGGGCAATCCGGATGCTGAAAACAGAAGACCATCATCATCGTCCATATCAAATACGGTCAAAGTGAAGCTCAGCAGGCTGTTCTCATCGACAGATCTGTCACCTATCACCTCAAGGACAGGATGATTATTCTCAGCAGCAACCGGCATGCTGTGTAGGATTATTAATATGATGAGGACAAACGGCACAAAAGATAAAGTACGAAGAATACGGAAACTGTTAATTTTCCTGTTTTCAACTAGACAGGCAAGTCCATTCCACATGAATCCAAATATAAGATCCCCTCCATCGTGCCTTTACTTAACATTCCCATGAGATAAACTTATTTGATTATAAAAATAAGAATATGTAATTATAATGAACTGTTTATATATTAGGAAAATATAAGATAAATAAATTAAATAGTAGAAAAGAGAAAAACGCAGCAGAACACTTCAATGGAGACTGCTGCATATAGCTGCCTGTTTTTAGTATTTATATGATATTACACTAAATCTCGTGACTCGTATTAGAATCCATTCTTACCTGTTCTTAATACGCCTATACCTTTTACCGTCCGGATTACCTATCTGCATACGTACCTTATCATAGTACTCCCTGTTCCTGTAACCAAATATCCCTATTACCATCAACAAAACAAGTCCTATGATAAGCATGAACGGGAATCCGGTATTGTTTTCCTGACTTGCCGTATTTACAGGCTCAGTTGTAATTGAATCTGCTGGAGACATTAAGGAATCGGCATCCTCAGTTATTGAAATCGCACTTTCATCCACCGGTTCTGTTACCTGCTCAATGACACTGGATATGGCAAATGGAGAAAAGCCAGGTGTTGTTGAAGTGAAATAATAGTAATATTCATCTTCTCCTGTTACTTTTGCAGGCAACTTGACCCAACTGTTACCAGAATATCTGTAAAGTCCAATTGTAGCCATATCAATTTCATTGTAAGATATCCAGCTCTTTTCTACCTTGAAATCTATCTTTGAGTTCCCTATGACACTTGGTGCAAGATTTGAATCCACATAGATGTTCATGTTCCTGTAAACAAGCCCAGGGGCACTTGAACGGACCTGTGAGGAAGTACCTTTCAAAATTTCAACCACTGCCTTGACCTGACCACCGTTAAGCTTTGAAGTGAAGCTCACTGAAACAATACTGTTATCTTCATTTGTGAAAGTGAAAACCGATTCAATGTCCTTTACAATAGGCTTCAGTACGAAATCCTTGAAATCGATATTCTCGTACTTCTCGCCAGTCCCTGAAGGAGCCCCGCCGCCGCCACCACCGCTACTGCCATCACCTTTTGAAGCTTCTTCGAGTGTGACAAGTACTGTGACATTGGAAGCAGGCATAGTAAAGTTATATTCAAAACCTGCTGAAACTTCAGTAAGTGCAATTGGAGCATTGTTTGAATCTGTAACGTTAATGGACTTGAACTGTTTACCTGGTTCAATATCAGAGATAGTGATGTTTACAGGATCGGTCTCTTGTGCTGTGGTCTTATCAGTAGTGATATTTGCACTACCGCCTACAGCATCTGAAATATTGATGTTATAGACAGGAAATGGAGCTTCTTCGAGTGTGACAAGTA
>JARVGJ010000015.1:5208-56270 GCA_029762595.1 Methanolobus sp.
AAGTGCAATTGGAGCATTGTTTGAATCTGTAACGTTAATGGACTTGAACTGTTTACCTGGTTCAATATCAGAGATAGTGAGGTTTACAGGATCGTTCTCTTGTGCTGTAGTCTTATCAGTAGTTATATTTGCACTACCGCCTACAACATCTGAAATATTGATGTTATAGAAATAATTGTTTTCAGAGGATAGAGACACTGGAGAATCTACCGGTGACGCACTTGCAATGATCATAGGATTTAATGCCGAAAGAATTATGGAGATCGACAAGAATATCCTTATATAGTTCAATATTCCGTTTTGTGTACTGTTTTTCATTAAAGGATGCATACTCTCACCCTTGACAATAACATATGATCCGAGTCCGATGATATTTGCCAATAATTAAGGTTGGAGGTTGCATACAACCACGAATACAACTCCGCTATTTGCTTTGCGGACATCTAGTGCTTTCACTGATGCCCCCACATTACTCCACATTTTATCAATAGAGCATGATATATTATAAAAGTTTTCAATTTAGCAATTTTTATAAATTATCGTGTATTAATATATTGATGAATAATATAGAAAAATACTCTCAAAAAGTAATCTAAAAAGAAATTATCAACTATAATCGATCAATGTTTGCAATTTTGGAACTCCAGGTGAATACTCCAGGTGAATATTTATTCAAAAAATATATCTATAACATACAAGTTACATCTGCCATCCAGTAACAGAGATGAAACTTCTTGGATATAAAAAGAGCTTTCGAAAGATTTACTTTTAAAAGATTAAAGCAAGATCTTTTCCAGTGGTTACAGACAGAATCACTGATATCCAATTCATTAGCTGTTATAGTAGGTGTTTTTACAGGCCTTGTCATAGCTTTCTATGGTACCTTGCTGGAACTGAGCCATAAGTTGTTCTTTGGAACGAATACAGAAGGACCAGGCTATTTTCTCATACTGGTACCTGCACTTGGAGGGTTGATCGTTGGCCTGATAGTCCATTTTCTAATACGTACACGACGTTATGACATTGAGGAAGTGATCGAGGCCACTGCACTCAAAGGCGGAAAAATGTCACCTCGGAGTGCGTTTCTTGAGGTACTTGCATCTGCCGTATCCATAGGGTCCGGTGGGTCAGTAGGGAAGGAAGCACCTGTGGTCCTGGCAGGTTCAGGGGTTGGCTCTTCCCTTGCACAAATATTGAGAATTCACGGTAGCAGAGTGAAAATACTTGTTGGATGCGGTGCTTCAGGGGGAATAGCTGCTGCTTATAATGCACCTCTTGCAGGAGTTGTATTTGTGGTAGAAGTGATCCTTGGTGAGCTAGAAGCAAGGACATTTATCCCTATTGTGATATCTGCGGTCTTTGCAACACTTGTCGCAAGCGTGGTATTCGATGTCAAAACAATCGAAGTGGCCTCCTATAGCTTTGTTAACCCTTTTTATGAATCAATCCTGTACCTTGGCCTTGGAATCCTGGCAGGTCTAGCCTCTGTATTACTGATGCGTACTCTCTATGGAGTCCATGGATTCTTTGATTCACTCAATGTTCATCCAGTTATCAAACCCGCCATTGGGGGTTTATGTGTAGGTATTATAGGGTTTTTCTATCCACAGGTATTCGGTGTCGGATACGATGTCATCAGTGCTGCCCTTAATAACCAGCTGGTAATGGAGCTAATGCTCATACTGATATTCCTTAAAATCATAGCATTCTCCTTTACGATGGGGTCAGGAGGATCAGGAGGATCCATTGTGCCAGCACTCTTTGTAGGAGCAATGCTAGGCGGTGCTTATGGATCTGTTGTCCATGACATTTTCCCGGGGATGACCGCAGAATCCGGTGCATATGCACTTGTTGGCATGGGTGCTGTATTTGCAGGTACAAGCAGGGCACCCCTGGCATCCATTCTAATTCTTTTTGAACTTACGCAGGACTATAACATGATACTGCCTATAATGCTTGCATGCGTGGTCAGTAATCTTGTATCCAGTTCCCTGAATTCCGAATCTATCTTTACCGAAGGATTGCATCGCAGAGGTTTCACCATTAGAAAAGGACGCGAGATAGACATCATGGAATCACTGCTTGTAAGGGATGCTATGAAGCATAACGTTCAGACAGTTTCAGAGAACAAGAACGTAGGAGCACTTATCTCCCTCATGCAATCCAGCAGGCATGCGGGATTCCCGGTACTTGATCCAAACGGAAAACTATCTGGCATAGTTACCCTAAAAGATGTCAGGGACAAAGTGATTCATGACGAGCTTGACATGACGATCAATGAGATATGCAGCAAAGAAGTTGAAACTGCCTATCCTGACGAGACCTTGAACACTGTACTGAAGCGTCTTGCTGCAAAGGACATCGGCAGGCTACCAGTGGTATCAAGGTCCGAACGCACAAAACTCCTGGGAATAATAACCCGCAGTGATATAGTAAAGCTATATGATAAGAAAATCCTTGATAAAGTACAGAGACTGCAAAAAGAAAGCACACAATCAGAATCTGAATGAAAAGCCCGGGATTATGAGACAGTTGACCAGGGACCGTATCGGGTCATATCTTATTTGATTTACCATATCTGATCTTATTTTATCATATAAACTAGACCCGGCTAATCCGGACTTACGATCCTGGCAAGGAAATAACCCGGTGTTGCATCATATATGAACACACGGCAGGTAACACCCGGTTCTATATCACAGCAAGGAATGACAACCGGCTTATATGAGTCCATGCGTGCCATCATACCTTTCTGTTTTGCAGTCTTTGAAAGGTATACATCAACTTCCCTGCCAATCATCCCCGTCCTGGATTCAAGTTTGACTGCCTCGCAAACTTCATGCAAATCGTTGGACCTGTTAACGATTATGCGGGAGTCGATCTTGCGAAGTTCCCATGCTTTGGTCAGTGGCCTTGGGGTAAAGCGGGAGATGTTGACCTTTTCAGGCCTGTACTCTTTGACCCATTCAAGCGTCTTCCTGAAATCATCATCCGTTTCACCAGGATAACCTGCAATGATGTCTGTAAACAAGGTCATCTGCGGAAAACGCGCTCTGAACCTTTCAATAATGTAATTGGCCTCTGAAATGGAATGATGCCTGTTCATGCTCTTCAGAATATCATCAGATGCAGACTGTATGGGAAGATGAAGGAACCTGTATATCTTCTCATTATCAAAGGCAACAAGCAAATCTTCAAGTATAGGGGTCACTGAAAAAGGATTCATCATTCCAACCCGTATCTTGAACTGGCCCGGTATCCTGCATATCATCTCAAGAAGCTGCGGAAGTAATACATCCCTGTCGGTCCCGTACTGGCCGTTGTCCTGGGAAGTGAGCCATACCTCACGGCAACCTTCGTCAACTGCTCTTTTAATGTCATCAACTATCTCATCAGGCGTGAATGAGCGCAGATGGCCCCTTGCAATTGTCACGATACAATACGCACATGAATAGTTACAGCCTTGTGAAAGCTGGCAGATATGGATATTGGGATTATAGCGAATTCTTGGAACACTCTGGAAACCTTCCGGATCCGGCAGGAATACCTTGAATTTCTCCTCAGAACTGCCTTTTGAAGGTCCCATTAAAGCAAGTACCTGACCCAGCCTTGATATGGAATTCACACCCAGTATATGTGCACCGGGATTCTGCTGCATTATATCTTCAAGCTGAACTTCTGGCATGCAGCCCGTGACTATTACCCCGGTCCCTTTTTCACCAAGCTCTCTTATTTTATGAAGTATCTTCTGTTCTGTGGTATACTTGACAGTACAGGTATTGATAACGACCACATCGGCATTTTCTGCAGGAACAAGCTCATGTCCGCTGTCCCGTACACTTGCCTTCATTATTTCTGCTGATGCCTGATTTGCAGAACAGCCATAAGTTGATATATGTACCTTCATTTACGGTGCAGCATACTTATATAAATCGAAGGGGCGTTTTTTCCTTGTCGTTTATGTAAATGGTATCTGAGAACTTGACAACACCCGAGCTCCCCATGGTCAGGCTATGTACCCTGGAATCACCCTCTCCGAAAAGATTAACTCCCCTCAGTAGCGAACCGGGAGTGACACCAGTAGCTGAGAAAATAATGTCCTTCCCAGGGGCCAGGCGCTCTGTATCAAGCACATCATTGATGTTATCTTCTGTTATGCCCATTTTCTCAAGCCTTGGCATCTTTTCAGCCTTTTCCGTTGTAATCTCTTCAGGTGAGGCAACGTTTGCCACTGTGGGCAGGACAAGTCTTGCAAGTATCTTGCCTCCAAGTATCTTAATTGCAGCTGCCGTAAGTACTGCCTCCCCGGACCCACCTGCCCCGAGGACCATATGCACGCCAGATCCGCGGATTGCTGTTGATATACCTGGCATCAGATCACCATCACTAATCAGGTTCACCCTGGCACCTGCCTCCCTTATCTCCTTTATTTTTCCCTTGTGTCTGCTCCTGTCAAGAATGACAACAACAAGTTCATCCACCGTCCTGTTGAGGGCCTTTGCAACTATCTGCAGGTTATGAAGTACAGGTGCATCAAGGTCTATCCTTTGATCTGGGTGTTCTCTCTCATATTTCACCACTTCTGAACCGACCACTATCTTATCCATATAGATGTCCGGGCCATGGAACAGGCCGCCTCTTTCTGACATGGCCATTACAGATATGGCACCGGGGGTTCCGTTGGCTGCCAGGTTGGTGCCTTCAAGGGGATCAACTGCAATATCTACCTCAAGGTCCCCGTTTCCAGTACCCACCTCTTCCCCGATGAAAAGCATGGGTGCTTCATCACGTTCCCCTTCACCTATCTTAATTATGCCTTTCATGTCAAGGCAATTAAGCATCCTGCGCATGGCTTCCACAGAGACCTGGTCTGCATACTCCTTGTCGCCCCGGCCCATCTGGTAGGAAGCTGCGATTGCTGCTGCTTCAGTAACATGTAATAATCTGGGCAAAAGAGAGCACTCAATAGGTCCTGCACATTTTATAATATTTTCAGCTGTTTCGGGGTGAGACATAATCATACATTTCCTGGATTGTTCCTTGATACTAGAGGATTTAACAGCACATGTATTAATGTTTACTATATTAGATTTTCGCGGGAAGGCAATGAAGCAGATCATATTGCAATGCAAACACATTAAATGTACTAAAAAATATACAAACCTACTTCAAAACATCAACCAGAGCCACTCTTTCCATAACTAGCCAGGGTATCATCTCCTCGCCAGCTATCTGAAGCTCTCTTTTTGTTATCGAAAACTGTTCTGTTAGAGCAATTGTTTTATGTGCACTATATTCTATCACTGGTTTCTCTTCAACCATCTGTTTAAGGGCCTGGACAGACAGATCAAGATTCCCGCTTTTTGAAAGTACTACAAAGACCACATTCATCCGGCCTTCGCGAAGACCCATGGAAAAAGCTTCTCCTATCTGTCTTTTACCCGAAGCGTACCTCATGATCTCTATACCCATATCACGTGCAACACAACAACCGCTCTCTTTTGCACGCTGTGCCATTTGGACAGCAAAGCGGATGTGGTCCTCACCTGCAACCCTGTCAGCATCCATTGCCTGGATGATGGTGTTGTGAGCGGAGGATATTGACCTTACTTCCTGCAGAAACTGTGATATGTTATTGATACAGACCGAGCCGCCTACTAACTTGAATTCCATGTATGAATTACAGAGACACATAAGAATAAGTATAACGGTCAACAGTCCGGGAAATCTTCACAGAATTTTAGCTTATTGTAACGATAATATATATCAACCCATAGAAGCAATGTTATATCGGGAGTACAGACTTTGAACAAACATAACGATGATATACATACAGGAGAACGTTATCATTGCCATAATTGCGGCTTTATCATGGAAGTCGTAAATCCCTGTCATAGCTGTGGTGAAGGGGAGGTCAGATGTCCTTTCTGCGGAGAACAGATGATAAGGAAATGGAAATGAAACTTTAAAAAACATACCTGGCTAAAAAAATATCTTTTGCAGTTAGTGCTTTACAAAGAAACGCAGACAGATGTATCGTTGTTGTTTTTCCGTTTGTTTTATGTAGGTTGTTATTTATTACCACATTAAACAAAAATAATCAATTAATCAATCAATGTATCATCTGAAGCTTTCTTGCCGGTAGTCCTATGTGCATATGTACTATGTGCCTTAATAGGAAATGATCGTCTTTCAGGATGAGTGCAGAAACTTAATATCAGACATGAATGATTTTATTTATTAAACTCTTGCGTTTATTATGCCCCGGTGTGAGAGGTGCCAACAATGGAACAGGATTACGATGCACATAGGATAGAGAACAGATGGCAAAGCCATTGGAATGAGAGCAGTATATTTGAGCCTGAACCTGATGAAAGGGAAAAGTTCTTCATTACAATACCTTACCCATACCTTAACGGTAATTTACACGCCGGGCACACAAGGACATTTACCATCGGGGATGTCATTGCCAGACACAAAAGAATGCTTGGATACAATGTGCTCTACCCAATGGGATTCCATGTCACCGGAACACCCATAGTAGGCCTTGCAGAGCTTATTGAGAACAGGGACCCACAGACAATGAATGTCTATTCCCGTCTGCACAGGATACCTGATGATATACTGGAAACACTTACAACACCTGAAAGAATAGTGGATTATTTCAGCGTGGAAGCAGAAAAGGCCATGCGATCAATTGGTTATTCCATCGACTGGCGCAGGAAGTTTACAACCACCGATGACACATACAAAAAATTCATCGAATGGCAGTTCAATCTTCTGCATGACAAGGGACTGATAGTTAAAGGTGCGCATCCCGTTAAATGGTGCCCAAATGACAACAACCCTGTTGAAGACCATGACATACTTCATGGTGAAGAAGCCACCATTGTGGATTACACCCTCATCAAGTTCACACATAAGAACATGGTCTTGCCATGTGCAACCCTCAGGCCCGAAACCATCTTTGGTGTTACCAATCTCTGGGTTAACCCGGACATAGAACATGCAAAGATAAAAGTTAGCAAGGAAGGCTGTGAAGAGATCTGGGTCGTAAGCCAGGAAGCCTACAGGAAACTTACCTTCACCGACAGGACAGTAGAGTTCATAGAGAACGTAGCCGGAAAAGACCTGGTTGGTATCAAAGTTAAGAACCCTCTTTCAGGAAAAGAGATGATCACGCTTCCTGCATCCTTTGTAAAACCTGGAAATGGCAGTGGTATCGTCATGAGTGTTCCTGCACATGCGCCTTATGATTATCTTGCACTTAAGGACCTCTACGACAAAGACCTGTCAGAGTATGGGATAACAGAAGACTTGCAGGAAATTGAGCTGATATCCCTCATTGAAGCAAAGGACTTCAAAGAATATCCGGCTGTTGAAGCTGTTGAACAATTGGGAGTCAAAGACCAGAATGATCCAAAGGCAGAAGAAGCAACAAAGATCGTATATCGCCGTGAATTCCACAGTGGTATCCTTAAAGAGAACACCGGGAAATATGCCGGTGTAGCAGTTTCAAAGATCAAGGACATTCTTACACGTGACCTGCTTGATGAAGGCATTGGAGAGGTGTTCTACGAGTTCAGCGAACCTGTGGTCTGCCGCTGCGGAACGTCATGTGTTGTGAATATGGTAAAAGGACAGTGGTTCCTTAACTATTCCAATCCTGATTGGAAAGACAAGGTCTACAAATGTATAGAGAATATGAACATCATCCCTGAAGAGATAAGGGTCGAGTTCAATAATAAAGTGGACTGGCTCAAGGATAAGGCATGTGCCAGGAAGAAAGGACTTGGAACCAGGTTACCATTTGATACTAACTGGCTGATCGAATCCCTCGGTGATTCCACCATTTATATGTCATACTACATCACAAACAAATTCTTTGCCCAGGGAATAAAAACAGAGCAACTTACACCCTCACTTTTCGATTATGTGCTACTTGGAAAGGGATCTGTACAGCAGACCGCAATAGACACCGGCCTTGCCGAAACACTGATTGCGAATATAAAGTCAGATTTTGACTATTGGTACCCCGTAGACCTGAGGTCTTCAGGAAAGGACCTGGTACCAAACCACCTGCTGTTCTTCCTGTTCCACCATGTGGCAATATTTGAGAAGGATAAATGGCCACGTGCTCTTGCAGTCAATGGGTTTGTGTCCCTGGAAGGGCAGAAGATGAGTAAATCCAAGGGCCCCATACTAACACTAAGAGAAGCCGTTGACACCTATGGTGCCGACGTCTCACGCATGTATATCCTTTCAAGTGCAGAACAGACGCAGGACGCAGACTGGCGAAATGCCGGAGTCGAAAGTGCCAAAAAACAGGTGGAAAGGTTCTATAAACTTGCAAAGGAGATAATAGATTCCGGAGCCACCAGCGGGATCGAAGGGGAACTCAAGCTTATTGACCGCTGGATGCTCAGCAGGCTTCAGCAGTGTGTAAGGGAGACGAACAATGACATGACATCCATCCGGACAAGAGGAGCACTCCAGAATGCATTCTTCCTGCTCTATAATGATTTAAAATGGTACCAGAGAAGAGGTGGAAGTGCAGTCCTTTATGATGTCCTTGATGTATGGGTGCGCCTTATGGCACCATTCACCCCACATATTTGCGAAGAGATATGGTCTGCAATGGGTCATGAAGAAGGGAATTTTGTTTCCCAGGCAGCTTATCCGATATTCTGTCCGCGCTTCATTGACAACGATGCCGAGCTTGCTGAAGAGCTTATGTGCAGCACGCTTTCAGATATAGAAGAGATAATCAAGGTCACAAAACTAACTCCGAAAATGGCTGTACTTTACACTGCACCCCAATGGAAAGTAACTGCTTTTAAGATAGCACTTAAAATGAAACACAACGAGGATCTCAATGCCGGAAAGCTCATTAAGACATTGATGGCAGATCCTGATAACCGAAAACATGGAAAGGAAATACCAAAGTACGTCCAGAAGATAGTTCCAGACATTTCCAGCATGAAGACCGAAAGGTTTGAAATGCTGCTTGGAATGAGACTTGATGAAACAACCATCCTTAGAGAGAATATCGGCTGCCTTTCTAATGAAATCGGTTGTCCCATACAGGTATATAATGCCGATGAACCGGAGTATGACCCTGAGAACAAGTCAAGATTTGCATTACCTCTGAGACCTGCTATCTATCTTGAGTGATAGTTATTGAATATTTCCCGGAGAGGATAGAAAGCAAACAACATATTTAGTATAAGTAGGGCCTTCTGTCTTTGAACACCGGGATGTTTTCCCTTACATATGAAGTCATTTCAAGTTCAAGTTGATGAAGAAGTACTACTTCCTCATCTCCTGCCTCTGCCCCCACATTCCCAAGTGCATCAGTTATGACAGAACCACCGAAGAATGATGAATCGTAACCATTCCCAACCCTGTTGCAGGCAATATGCGGGATCTGGTTCTCTATTGACCTGGCTATTGCCAGGGACTTCCATATATTCTGTCTTGGAGCAGGGAACTCGGCAATCGTCACAAGGATATCAGATCCCTCCAAAGCGAGTTTTCTGGCAACTTCCGGAAACCTTATCTCATAACATATCTGAAGACCGATTGTAAGGTCTCTTCTCTTTAGCACAATAGGGCATATTGTATCCCCGGGAGAAAAGTATTGTTTTTCCCTTTTAAATGGATGTGTTTTTCGATATATTCCCACAATATCCCCATCTTCCATACAGACCCCAAGATTATAATAAGCGGAGTCATTAGACATGTTTTTTTCAATTATAGAAAAAACAAGTATGCATCCATGTTTTTTTGAGAAATCTGACATTTTAGCTAATGTGTTGCCTTTTAATGACTCTGCAGACCCTTCCATATCCAGATAACAGAAACCAGTGGAAAAAACTTCAGGAAATACAAGAAGTTCAGCACCTTTTAATACTGCTTCCTCTGCCATTGCAATTGCCTTTGAGATATTGGTTGGTTTATTGCACTCAAGTACATCCATCTGGATGCAAGCTACATTTATGAAATCCATAGCAGATCAGTTAACCCTTCTAAACCTTAAAGATCGATTTGCGTTTTTATATCCTGCACAGAAATTTAATTGGCAGCACCAGGGCCTTTCACATCAAAAAAGGTCCAACATCCATTTATTAACACATCCTACGAGACACAGCATATTCATTCTGCCTGTGATGCCCATTATTGGGGCGAATGATATTATCCAAAGTCCGTTATAGCTGTAGACTTGGTCTTTGGAATCAGTCCGCTTAGGTCAACAGAACTCCTGACTATCTTGATGAATATGCAATTCGAATTCTTTATTATATCTAAGTTAACATCGTTAAGCTCATAGGCAGGCTCACCCTGCGAAATTTTTATTTTAGTGATGCCTGCAGCATACTCCTTAGGATTCTTATCTGTTATCCTGAGTGAACAGTTTGAAGATGATAGATAATCTGCCAGAGCCTTTGGACTGAAACCAATTTTGATCAACTCTTCTTTAAATACAGGTCTTTGAAGTGTTTTTGACAGGACATAAGTAGCTACACTGATCATCAGGGATGGTTCAACAGTTCTTATATGTTCACCTATCAATGAATAGATATCCTCATTATCACTTTTTTCTGTTTCCAGAATACTGTATACCTTTGAAGGAGGAATTTCAACTTCATTTAAGATCCTCAGGTCCCTGAGTGCTCGCAGGTACCCTGTCATAACAAGGCGATGCTCATCTATTCCCCTATCTTTTAGTTCACGGGTCACGCCACTTATAGAAAGCTGCCTTCCCCTGAGAATTTCATTGATGAGTTGGTAGATATTATCATACATATTGACTTTATCATAATTGATAACAAACCGGATATACTTTACGGTACTTCCCAAAGAAAATATGAAATGATATCCCCATATACAATATACAATATAGGCAGGTTTAAAAACAATAATGACGTTATAAGTGTCCCTTACATGGTTAAAGAGAAATACATAGCAAATATGAAATTCATTTATCCAATCTATAAATAAATAACCCTTGTCATTATGTAATCGGCGGCATTTGCAACTTTGCTTACTTTACCTATGACAAGGTTTTGATATTAGTCCCGGGAAACTGAAAACTTTCGTAATTCAACATAATATATAATATCCCATATCCCGGATTCAAATTATTTGTCGTTTGTAAATATAGGAGAATAGAATGCAGATACCGATATTCACCCAGAACCCTACGCGCCCGGTGGAGATAGGAGACAAGTCCGTCAGTGAACTAATGGATGCTATGCAATATACGGGATTCCAGGGAAGGAAACTTGCAGAGTCCGTAAAAGCATGGGAAAACATGCTTAAAGAAGAGAAAGTGACAATTTTCATGGGACTTAGTGGAGCAATGGTACCAGCAGGTATGAGAAAAACCATTACATACCTGATAGAGAAACGGCTTATAGACTGTCTTGTAAGTACCGGTGCAAATGTATTCCACGATTGCCATGAGGCTCTTGGACTGAAACACTATGTTGGTTCCCATATGGCAAATGATGAAGAACTCTTTGAGCATGGCGTTGACAGGATATATGATGTCTTTGCCTATGAGGAAGAATTCAGGAATACCGATCATTTCATTGCAGAATTTGCTAAAAAACACGATGGAAGACATTATTCATCCAGAGAGTTCATTCACCTGCTTGGAAAGGAGATATCAGAGAAAGGCGACAAGCAATCCATCATATCCAGTGCTTACAGGCATAATGTACCTATATTCATACCTGCACTTTGCGATAGTTCAATCGGCATAGGCCTGACAATTGCCAGAAGAATGGGCTGTAATGTCAATATAGACCAGATAAAAGATGTTGACGAGATCACAAGGATGGTAGAACTCTCTGAAAAAACAGGTGTGGTCTATGTAGGCGGAGGAGTACCAAAGAACTTCATCCAACAGACCGAAGTAGTTGCTTCGATAATGGGCCATGATGTCGCCGGACATGAATATGCAATACAGTACACTACCGACGTCCCCCATTGGGGAGGACTTTCAGGATGCACATTCGATGAAGCAGTCTCGTGGGGCAAAATTGCTAAAGAAGCAAAGAAAATTCAGGTCTTTGTTGATGCAACGATTGCACTTCCAATCGTGACCCATGCCCTGCATGAAAAAACCAAGCATGTGAAAAGGAATATACCTTCTTTCACCTGGGATGCTGGGGTAGCAGAGATATGTTTTGAAACATTATGAAATCACAACACATTTATTAAGTTTAACCTCCAATATGATAGGTACTAAAATGAGCAACAAGTGAGAATAAGTTCTCACATGAACAAGGTAAGAAGTTCAATTGTGGCTATTTATACCAGGTCCGTTGATATAAATGAGGTAATTAGATGAGTAAACGAACAAGAATTATTAATGACCCTTCAGAACTCGTACCTCTGCTTCAAGTTTTTGGATCCAAGAGACACAAAAAAGTATTTGATTCACTTCTGAACCTGTGGATGACAAAGGAAGATTTGGAAGGACTTCTAGAGACCGATGTAACAAAAAGCATCAATGTTCTCAAAAAAAGCGGTTTGATAGAAAGTCAGTGGCATATGCCAGAACCTGGTAAAACCCCTGAAAAAGAATACCGTACATCCTATTCTAAGGTCCAGACGAATTTTCAGTGCTCTTTTGAAGATATGAGTGATATTATAATGCTGACCTTCATGCCCTATGAAGAAGTAAAAGATGCCATTGAGGAATTGGAAGTATTGGTGGAACAAGGCAACGATTCCATGAGCAGCCTTACAAGAGCATTAAATAAGAGTCCTTTGTACATCCGTGCAGTTGCACGCAGGTCTGACAAGCTTTCGGTCATGGGACAAAGACTGAAATATATAAATGAAGGGGAAGCAGAATGATAGAACTTCTTCACAGCAAAAGCGGCATAACAAAATTCCAGATTCTTATAGAAGTAGCTGCACACCAGCCAAATGTAAGACAAAAGGAGATTGCTGAGAAGATAGGAGTTACACCCCAGGCAGTATCAGAATACATTAAAGAACTGGTTGCTGAAGGGTTGATATACTCAGAAGGAAGAGTGAGGTACAGAATAACGAAACAGGGTGTTGAATGGGTACTTGAGAACGCTGCTGACATGAAAAGATACGCACGCTATGTGATGAGTGATATAATAAGCCATGTATCCACCTGGACAGCAATTGCCCGGGAAGAACTCGAAGAAGGTAAAGAGGTCTACCTGAAAATGGATAATGGACTGCTATATGTGAGTACCACAGATGTGACAAATGCAACCGGAACTACCATATCCGGAGCAAAAGAAGGGGAAGATGTCGGAGTTACCGACCTTATGGGCCTTATTGACCTTGAAAATGCAAGTATCACCATTTGCAGGATACCAAGGGTTGAAAGAGGAGGTTCACGCAATGTAGATGTGGAACGTTTGAGGTCACTTGCAAAGTCAAAATCATATATTGCAACAGTTGGTGTCGAGTCCCTGATATCCCTTAAAAGAATAGGACTTGAACCTCATGTAATGTTCGGGGCAAAGGAATCGGTCATAGAAGCTGCTTACCATGGACTTTCTTCACTGGTACTTGCAATCGATGAAGAGGTACCTTCCATTCTGAGCAGGCTTGAAACAGAAAATCTTGAATACGAGCTTGTTGACCTGACTATACAATAATAACAGCTGATAAAATGAAGATAATACTAATATCAGATACTCACCTGGAAACGGATACAATTCCTGATTACCTTTCTGATATATTTGAGCCCTATGAGATGATAATCCATGCAGGTGATTTTGATTCGCTCTCTTTTTTCAAGGCTCTTGATGCAACTGGAAAACTTAAAGCTGTACACGGTAACTCAGATGAAACTGAACTTAAAACCATACTTCCTGAGAAACTTATTTTTGAAGTAGAAGGGATTAAGATAGGAGTAGTCCATGAGCCTGCACTTTCAATTGTAGACAATACAGCAAGCAGATACATGGCCCTGGAAATGGGGGTTGATGTGCTTGTTTTCGGGCACCTGCACAGGCCAATCATAGAAAAAAGTGATGTCATTCTTATTTGTCCGGGCTCCCCAACAAAACCAAGGATGTCTGATCCATGTGCTGTTGAACTGGAAATTGAAAACGGGTCCATAAAGACCAACATCATACCTATCACTGGTCAATCCTGTGGATATATTGACTTTTCCCGCAAGCTAGGTGGAAAGGGCGAGTGAGAAGCTAGTTCTGACCATTTACAGTTTCTGTTTTAAACATGACACCGGTACCTTTCAGAGTCATCTGGATCTTGTCTGTGAATTGAAGAATGTCACTCAGATCTACATTGTTCCCCCATTCATAAACATAGTCGTAGTTCCCCTGTACAGGCTTGAAGCCAAGAGACATAAGACTTCTGTCAATTTCTGAAGGCATGGCACCATTACTATTAAACCAGAGCACCAGATATGTTTTCATATAAACACCTACCTAATCCAACTATGCTGACGTTACTTATGGTACTTTTGGTTGGAAAAAGGAAAAAAAGGAGAAAATGTGTTTCTTAAAGACACAATATTTATGTCCTTTATAAAATGCTAGTAAGTTTCCTTCAGGGACCCCAATGCCTGGGAGACCATTAAAGAATAATGCCTGGGGTCCGTATTATAGTATTCCTTTGCTCTCTGCGAATTACCAGATTCACTTTCAAGAGCATTTACCCTTTCAAGAGTGCACTTTGCAGTCTCAATCACCCACAAATCCCTTGTCTGCCCGTCTACCACATATATAGACTCAGGACGTACTGAGGTAAGCACATCACCTTCACCGGTTGTATATGTACTGGGTTTGCCCACCACCGCAACAAACGCCGGTGTTTCACATTCTGCAAGCACCTGAGCAGCTTCGGGTTGATACTGTCCAGCATATATCAGGAAAGAACCGGTTGGATCTGTGACACGACCGCGCCAGTACTCTGAATCAGTACCTATGTCTTCTTTCTCTATCAGTGTGCCGACAATGAATACACGATTGACTTTTGCACCTGTAGGTGTCAATAGATACTGTGGTGCATACTGGTCATCACCATCCTTGAAACTCAGATTGGATTCCCTGAACTCCTGGGCAAACACCCTTCTTGCAACCTCTCTTGAATATCCGGACATTCAAATCACCTCTGATGCAGCTATTAATTCATCCAGCCCGGATTTATCATAAGAAAATACTGGATCTATGCTATCTACAAGCAGATACCTTTCCACCTTGGAGCCGCTCATACGATAATATTTTCCAACCAGCTGGTTCTTCATTTGCTCAAGTACAACTCCCTGGTCAAGAGCATCTGCAGCCATGGCAATAGCATCCTCAAGTTTCAGACCTGTAATCTCTTCTACCTGATCCCTCTTAAGTATTGCATCCTGTACGAAATTACCATCGTCCATGACAGCCTTTATACGCAGATCATAGACACCATCTACTTTACCATGCTCCATGCATGCGCCCTTTGTCAAAGCACGATTACAATGAGGGCATCTTTTTATCAGACCAGAACCTGCCTGTATATCCACCATTGCACCTCTGAACTCCACAGTTGCAGTACCTACTTCAATATCCTCATTAATTGACTCAAGAGAACTGCTCTTATTCACATTAAGCTCAAACTTCCCATTCCATTCATTCACTACAACATTCTTGAAAAGGTAACTTTTGCCTTCTTCTACAGGACCTACTCCGGCACTATCCCATACGACGAACTTAGAGGTTCCCGTCTCATCCCCCATCAAACCAACCTGGGATATGGATTCATGATTGTTGTCCCACAACTGGACCACTCTTGCTCTGACATTCAGCCATTTACCGTCTTCTGTTATATCTGAGATTCTTACAAGAGGGGATTCGGACTGACCAGTATAAAATTCACCCCTATTAATGTCATGTAATTTCAAAAAATAATTAACAACGCTTCTTCGGGCTTCTTCTTTTGGCACCTTGAACTTGTTTATCATTTTGTCAAGGCGTTCTTCAATCTCTTCGATCGGAATCTCCACTCCAAGTTCATTGAACCTTGTATTAATTTCCTGTGCTAATTGTCTCATATTGATTTCCTCAAGCCTCTTGTTTGTTTCTCTCTGGAGAGGCAATATAGACTAGGTATTAGTACTATTTAATACAGCCCCAAGCACGGTGAAAGTATTAAACCCTGTTGACCAGAAATCCTCAGGGAATGACAAGAAAATCAGGAAATCTTATTTTTCCCGTCGTACCCTGAGATTAAGCTTGTTTAATTTCTTCAGCAGCATATTGTTCAGACCTTCGGAAGAAAATGGCTTATGCTTTTTTATTATTAATACAGGTCCTTTATAACCTTTAGTCAGTACATAAGGAAGGTCACCTATCAAAGAGATTTTGAACCTTTTACTGGAATCACCTATTATCAAAAGATCATCCTCATTAAGGAAAGCGAATATAGCACTTTCTGAAGAAACACCTTCGATCAGATGGACCTCCATACCAAAGACAGATGAATCATTTCTGATTTCTTCAAGTTCATTCAAAAGTAAAGTTTTTGTATCATCATCTGTGTCGGGCTTTATGATCCGTACTAAATGCAGCTGGGCACCGGTACTCTTTGACAGCCTCTTAGCAAGGTACAGGCCATATACAGAATTAGCTTTCCCGTTATACGCAACAACTATCCTCTTTATCTTATCTGGTAGATATCCATTAAGAACAATGATATTATTCTTCGCAGATGAAAGCACCTTATGTGCGACCGTTCCAATGGATGGGTGGAAGCGATTGACCTCATGCCACCCCATAATGATAAAATCCACATGACCCAGTTCTGCCTGCTCTAAAATAGAATTATGGATGCTGTGGTCATAAGCTATTATATATTCCCTTTCATGACCTACTATTATGGGGAACTGCTCAAACTTACCTCTTAATATCCCATCAATAGCCATTCTTTTATCATGGAAAGCCTCCCTTGCATCTGACAAACCCGTCTGCTGGGGAACCTTGATCACATTAAGACCTATTATCTGATCACCAAGATTATCTGCAAGATAGAGCAGATCGGTTTCATGCCGGGGATTGGCAATGGGAACAAGTATCTTGATCTTTGAGCTGTCTTTAGGAGGAGCGGGATGAATGTTGTTTTCAAGTATATCGAAAATATCATACTTTGGAAAAGCTTTCTTTCTCCCATAAAATTGATACCATGACAGGCCTATAACAATGACAAACATCGAGAATACTATTGATAATGTTCCCATTGAAGGCAACAAAGCCAGACAGAAAACGATACCAAATATCTGGGTAACTGGGAAGAAAGGATCACGGAAAACGGGTTTATATTCTTCAAGGGACCTGTGCCTCAGGATTATGACAGACGCGTTGATCAGAATGAATATCAGCAAATTGAAGGTACCCCCAAGCTTTGCCAATTGCTCCACATTGAATAAAAACAAAAGCAAGAGCATTACAAAACCGGTAACAACTATGGCATTATACGGAGTATCATGTTTTTCATGTATCCGAACAAACCATTTTGGTATGAGGGCATCCCTACCCATTGCAAAAGGAAAACGTGATGATGAGAGAATGGCTGCATTTGCGGTTGATAGCGTGGCAAGTAACCCTGCAATTATTATCATCAGTTTACCGACATCCCCTGCCATAATAACGGAAACATCTACAAGGGGAGTGAACGTATTGAGAGATTCCTCAAGCGTTAAAGTACCACTTACAACCACCATTACCCCCACATAAATAAGAGTTACAACACCCACTGAAGCGATCATAGCCCTTGGGAGATTTTTTGATGGATCCTTAACTTCCTCAGATATAGCTGCCAGTTGTGTTATCCCGAGATAGGAGATAAAAATAAGCCCTGTCGTTGCAAATATGGAACTATATCCAAATGGCATGAAAGGAGTGAATTTATCGGTCTCGAACATGAAAGTCCCTTTAATTATGAACACTGCAAGGATCACTAGAAGGAAGATAACAATCAGGTTCTGAAGGGAACCACTGCTTCTGGCACCACGATAATTAATAAACAATAAAAGCAGCCCTGCCACAACTGCAGTGAGCATTATAGGGATTGGTACCAGTACGAACAGATAATCCGCAAGTCCTATCAATGCAAAAGAACCCTTGAATACCAGTGCAAGCCATGCACCCAAACCTATAACTGCACCAAATGCCGCGCCCATTGCCCTGCTGATGAAATAATAGCTGCCACCTGCTTTAGGCATCCCTGTGGCAAGTTCAGCCATACTGATGGCTGTTGCCATGGAGATGATGCCGCCCAGAAGAAAAGAAAGAATTGCCGCCGGGCCGGCTGCAGATATTGCAAGCCCGGGCAATACAAATATACCTGCACCGATCATAGTGCCCGTGCCTATAGCAAATGTCTGGAAGAAGCCCAGACTTCGTCCAAGACTTTCTTTAGTTCTAATCGTGCCCATTAAATACCTCACATAGAATAGACGAATGCATATGATTTCAGGGATGATTTAAATATTTATCATTGGTTTTTTTGAAGGGATCCTGTTTGACTAAAGGTTAACATCTGGTAGAGATATGATACCTCAGTAATCGAATCAAGTAATCGAATATGTGTCAAAATGCCGCTGTTATTATATAAATATTACATAATCTGCCTTTCTTCAAGCCTTTACCAGGCTTGCACTCTTCAGTAATCACACAATCTTTAAAATAGAAAAACGTGATTATGATACTTGCACAATAAAAACAATATACTAACATCAATTATCAGAAAATATAAAATTTAAGTGATAAAAATGCTTATTATAAAAGAAGAAGACATTAAAGTCCCATTGGATGTATCGCAGGAAGCACGTGAAACATACATAAACAATTACATGGAGATTACCCGCAATACCGGCAAATTGATGTTGTTTGCAGGTGACCAGAAGGTAGAACACCTCAATGATGATTTTTTTGGTGATGGTGTGCCTTCAGACGATAATGATCCGGAACATCTTTTCAAGATAGCTGCTAACTCCAGGATAGGAGTATTTGCCACGCAACTGGGCCTTATTGCCAGATATGGCATGGATTACCCTGATGTACCATATCTTGTGAAGATAAACTCCAAATCACATCTTGTAAAGACAAAGCAGGACGATCCATTCAGCACGCAATGGTATGATATAGAACAGGTTGCAAGGCTGCGCGATAACAGCGGCCTTAAGATACTTGGCATTGGCTACACCATATATCTTGGAAGTAAGTACGAGGCAGAAATGCTCTACCAGGCCGCACAGCTGATCTATGAAGCTCATCAGTACGGATTATTGACAGTACTTTGGATATACCCCCGAGGAGTTGCCGTAGAGAATGAAAAGGACCCTCATCTCATTGCAGGGGCCACGGGCGTTGGAGCATGTCTTAACGCAGACTTTGTGAAGGTCAACTATCCAAAGGCTGAGGGAATGAAGACCGAGGAAGCATTCAAAGAAGCAGTACTTGCCGCCGGAAGAACAAAGGTAGTTTGTGCCGGCGGGTCAAGTGATGATCCAGAGGTTTTCCTTAAAAAGCTCCATGCACAGATACACGTCAGTGGTGCACATGGCAATGCAACTGGAAGGAACATACACCAGAAAACCCTAGATGAAGCTGTCAGGATGTGTAATGCCATCTATGCTATCACAGTTGAAGATGCATCTGCGGAAGACGCCCTCAGAATATACAAAGGAGAATGAGAATACAGGAGCATGCACTTTGCATGCACCTTTTTTTGTTTATGAATATTCAAATATAAAAAACAATCATGTGCATGAAGCACAAATGTTACAGTCTTTATTCACATGAGCAATCGAAATCAAAACCTAGAAGGAATGTACCTGTGCCATGGAGATTCTCAAGTCCCATCTTCTCCTTAAGGTACTCATCGGTTGGCGGAGAAGGGGATGCTAACACTGCATTACATACATTGTCAACACACTCCACATCTTTACATGGTTTTGGAGGCAATACAACGATCAACGGATTATTCTTTACATCCATCTTTTTAAGGATACTTACGTCATATATAACAATGTTACCTATCACCAGTTTATCCTTGCAGGACTTTATCTCTTCAAGTTTTGCATCGTCATCGAGATCCTGACCAACAACACAATCGTTGTGCATAAGGATGACATTTGGACCCTCTGGCCAGGAAAAATCCATGTTCGTGGTGAAAGCGAAGATCACATCATTTTTGAGGACGGCCTTTACACCTTTGTTATCCCCTCTGCCAAGACCCATGAGCGTCATTTCATCCGCCTTTTTCTCGAGTTCCCTGATAATCTCCCTGTCCTCTTCATTTAGTAAGAGCGTATTTCCTACGCCCTTTATCTGCATGATACTATTTTTTACATTTTCTATGATTTCATCATGTGCCATGGGCACCACTCCTGAGGTATACAGCTGATGTGTTAATTACTTATGAGGACTAATATTTTTGCATATATAAGCATATCGCGTGCAAAGAAGCATTAGCTGCAAAAAGACCCTAGCGGACAACCTTGAAAATACCTGCCTTTGGTTCATAGATGTATCCTTTTGCAAGCAGGGACTTCAGAGTTGAATCTGCAATGTTTGGTGGAATATTTGCTGAAACTGTTCTTTTTATGTAATCCTGATAATCAAAGCCAGTACCATCAGCGAGACTTTCAAGCATAGACAATACTGTATGCTCATAATCCACAAAATCGTCCTTCTTATCTGAACATCTGATAGAGCAAAGTGCTTTTTTTACATCCTGCTTTAATGAATCGTAGTATTCAATGCCCAGATGATAATAATCCAGTGAGAGATACATCCCACCTGCAAAATCCTTTGTTACATCACATGAGATTACCCTGTCCATCAGTTTTCCATCTATGTTGTCTGAAGAAAAGAACTTCTCAAATGCTTCCAGACGCTTGAGGGTCATTTCCGCTGTATCCACGATCCATCTGTCGCGTATTGCTTCCTCCACATAGTTGATCTCTTCCAGACGCAGTGACAGGTAAATGGAGCCATCGCCTGGTTCATATGAACGAACTTTCCCAAGGGCCATTACATATGAAGGGACCTTTACGTTTGCAAGGAACAATGATGCTTCCGGCTGGTAGCTTCCTGCGTAGACCGTAAATGCCCCGGTTGGGTCGGAGATGCGCCCCCTCCATAATTCCTTATCCCCACCTTTCTGATCAGTGAGAATGTCAGTTTCTGTAATCACACCTACAACAAATACCCTGTTAACCTTCAAGCCTGTGGGACTTATCAGAAAATTGGGAGAATATACATCCTGATCACCATTTATCGTGGAATTTGATTGCAGATTAAAGCTGGAATCGTTGAATTCCCTTGCAAACATCCTGAATGCAACTTCTCTTTCAACCATCAGTCATCACACCTTACATTCAGTTTTTCCAGGAGGTTATCAATACGATCACAGATATCATCGTCTGGAACCCATGCTGACCTGGCTACTAGAGAAACACCGAATTCATTCTTTGATGAATTACCACGGACTGCGAGATACTTACCTGTCAATACTTTTTTAATATCCTCCAATACTACATCAGAAGACAGGGACTCCCTTGACATTTTTTCTGCATCATGGATATTTTTACCATAAATGGCTTCAGAGAGCTCACGATTTAGCATTAGATGAACAGCACCCGTCCCATCATCAAGAATAGCTTTTATGCGCATATCCACCAGGCAATCTACATCTCCATGAGATCTGCATATAGATTTTTGAGTCACACGATTACATACGGGACATCTCTCTATCAGACCCGAGCCAGGCCTGATAGAGATTATATTCCCTTTTACGGTTATGTCGAACATACCCTCTTTTTCAAGTACTTTTTCAATTTCAACAGGTGCACCTGCCCGATTGACCGATTCCATTGTGAAGGGCAAATTCTCGGGAAAATCCATTTTATTGATAGATGTCTTTTCATTGAAATTGATAGATGGTAAACCTCTGAATATCTTCACGGCAGCACCCTCAAAATCAATATAATCACCTATATCGGCTGTTCCTAAAGAGACCCAGGAAGTGAATGGGAGTTTTGCAGTCTCATCTGCAATCACCCCTTCTACAACAGTCGACTTCTCAGCTTTTAGGATGATCTCCCGATGATACATCTCTACAATGATCACCGAAGAACTTACCAGGACATCAGCAGGAACAATCTCCCCTAGTTTTTTTACATTCTGGTTGGAGATTTGCCCGGCTTCAGGAAGATCAGTATCATGCAGATATATAATGGCAGACCTTTTTCCAAAATAAAGCTCCGGCCTGTTATTCCACATACGAGTGTATGCATTCTTTATCTTTATAGCATCACCGGATTTCAAATTCAGATCATCCCAGCACGTAAAAGAACATATCCCGGTATCATCACCAAAGGTCCCTGCGAAAATCGTTTTCTGCTCCCCCTGAATAGATACCGTTTTTTCTATAATGTCAATAATGCGACCTGAAATCTCTATCCCGTTTAGTCCCGGAGATAGATCTTTTACCTTCAAGGAATTAATTGTTGGGGATGTATATTTATTTTTCAGGATCGTTTTTGCTTCTTCAAGAGGGACACGATACCTAAGTAATTTATCCAGTTCCCTTCTTATCTCTTCCTTACTTATGTTTCCAAGCGCCATGGTTAATTCATCAATGTGTGGCGCAATCCTATCATCCATGTGAAGTCTCCATAATTTGAAGTGTAATATTGTATTTGCTGATAGGCAATAAAGATAACCTTAGCCAGTGATCCTAATCTTGTTTCCCGTTATCTGGAAATGTTTATCAATAATCAAAAAACATATTATTTTGGCCATTTCATCTGCCGGTTCAGACGTGCGATGATGGTCGACACATAGACCAATAAGGGGAGCAGAAAAATGCCAAAAATTGCAATTGTATATCTAAGTACACAGGGAAGCACGAAGATGATGGCTGAAGCTATAGCAGAGGGTGTACGTGAAAAGCATGTAGATGTCGACATCAATAATTTCTATGAATGGGATCCTTCTGATGTTGCAAAATATGATGGAATTTGTATTGGTTCATCCACATTCTACTATACAATGCTTGAGCCGATTGCCAAGTTCATAGATAAGCTCATCAATGCCGGTATCGAAGGGAAGATAGGTGCAGCCTTTGGATCATACGGCTGGAGTGGTGAAGCCCCTGTACTAATAGCTCAAAAGATGAGAGATGCTGGTGTGGATGTCATTGACCCGGTCCTGAGAATACAATATATACCTAATGAGAAGGACCTTGCTGAATGCATCCGGCTTGGAAAAGACCTGGCGATCAAAGTCAAAAAGAAGACTAAGTGATACATACCAAAGCAAAAATCCCCGGATAATAAAAAACGGATTCATTTAAATAGAGATTTTTTAAAGAGAAATATTTGTTAAAAAACTATATATAGGTTATTTTGCTAATTAATAGATGAAATTCAATTAGAAATAAAATCAAAGACATATACGAGGATATTTATGACAATAATACCATTTGCACCTATTGAGAGAGTCATCAGGAATGCAGGAGCACAGAGAGTAAGTGAATCTGCAGGAATGGCACTTACCGAGATCCTGGAAGAATACGGACTGGAAATATCCAGAGAAGCTATCAAGCTGGCAGAACATGCCGGACGCAAGACAGTAAAAGCTGAAGACATTAAGCTTGCAAAGAACATGCTGGGCAAGTAATGCCCTTTGATATTTTTTGAGATCTTCCAACCTTTTTGTTATCAAAGAAGATCAAGGATGCTTATTCCTGTCAGGGTGACAGCACTTACAATAAAACCTGCTATCAGCACTCCTGCAAGTATCGCCAAAAGAGCGTGTCTGAACTGTATTCCAAAAACAAAAGCTGCTGCACAGCCGGTCCATGCACCTGTGACAGGCAGTGGAACGGCCACAAAGAGAGTTAAGGCAAGAGTACCATATTTTTCAAACCTCTGGGAATGGTTACGATGAGTTCTTCCGAAAAGCCATGAAAAGAATTTATCAAATAATGCGTAACGTCTAAGATATTTTGAAACCGGCTCCAGGTAAAGAAGTAAAGGGACTACAGGAAGCATATTTCCGGTTACAGCAAAAAGATAGGCAGTTGCAGGATGCATCCCATAGGTCCATAGGGCAATGGGGATAGCACCCCTTAGTTCGAATATAGGCATTGCACCTATTATCATAGTAGCAAGCCAGTGAGGTACTGAAGAAAGTATCCCCAACACCATTAATTCAAGACTCAATGTTATTCCTTTCCTGATAGCGCAAAGTGTGCCAGAAGGGACTCCAGTTGTATTCTCTCATTAGCACCTTCCGTGAGTCGGAAATCGATCTCACCAATGATGTCTATGAGTTCAACCATCCTCCTTTCAGGAATATCGATATCGAACATGGCCCTGTATATCTGCCCCACAACATCCTCGCCTGAAAGACCCTGTTCAAGCAGAAGGACATCAAGATGCTTCCTGGCAGCGCTGAAGTTACCATCGAGGGCCGTTTCTATGAGCTCGCGAATCTGTTCGGGACGTGCTGTTGCAGTTATCTTGTATATGGCATCCTTGTGGATGGTATCTGCAATGAGAGCTGCAGCCTGAAGAGCATTTATTGCTTTCCTCATATCCCCCTGGGCAACGTACTTGATGGCATCAACACCATCTTCTGCAATGTCCAGTCCCTCGTTCTGTGCCACAAAAAGAACACGTTCTGCAACAGCTTCGTCAGAAAGCGGGCGGAACCTGTAGACTGCACATCTTGACTGGATGGGCTCGATGATCTTGGAGGAATAATTGCATGAAAGGATAAAACGACAGTTGTTGGTATAACGTTCCATGGTACGCCTGAGTGCTGACTGGGCATCTGATGTCAGAGCATCGGCCTCATCAAGGAAGATTATCTTAAAGTCAGCACCGCCGATTGGAGTTGTTTTTGCAAAATTCTTAATCTTTGTCCTCACAACATCTATACCCCTTTCATCGGAAGCATTGAGCTCCGTGAAATTCTCACGCCACGAATCCCCAAAAAGCTCCCGCGCAATAGACACGGATGTTGCTGTTTTACCAACACCGGGCGGGCCTGAGAAAAGAAGATGAGGAAGATTTCTCGTTTTTATGTACGATTTTAACCTTTCTACAGCCTCTTTCTGGCCGACAACATCGTCGAGCTTAAAGGGCCTATACTTTTCAATCCAGATCTCTTCTTTTATTCCAAACCCTCCTCATGAAAGTGCACATTAATGTAATGAATTAAGATTATCATCTTTTAAGCTTTCGTTGAAATAAAAATATAATGGAAAATACCATAGAGGTATTTTCATATGTTCACTGATATATCAATCTGTAAGCATAGGCACCCAATACAGGAATCTTCAGAAGCATACCCCTGTATGCGATAAAAGCAAATACAGGAACCAGGAACAACGCAAAGAATCCCAGGAAATCGGCAATTATCCATCCAATATACGGTATCCATGCCACTATAAGGACCAACAATGAAAGTGGTAGAAATAATAACAGTGATTGCATTGCATGGAATCTGGCAAATTTATTATCTTGCTCTATCAACAGAATCATTATACCGGTGATCCAGAAACCTAAATAACTCAATGCTGCCACGATGTTCTCATCAAAGCCCAGTTTTGTTTTATATGTCATATGATCACCTGATAGAAATTGTATTCTGCGGACATTTTTCCACACATATCCCACAAGCAGTACATTTGTCCTGGTCGATAACAGCAAGGAAGTCAGTAACTGTGATAGCGTCTTCAGGACAGTTCTTCGCGCATATCTTACAACCAATACAACCGACAGTACATGACTCCTTTACAGCCTTGCCTTTATCATGTGACATACAGAGCACATGCACTCTCTCAGATTCCTTTGAGAACACAAGGATGTCGTTAGGACATGATGCTATACAGAGACCACAGCTTGTACAGAGGTTCTTGTTCACATGTGGAAGGCGATCCTCACCTATGGAAAGGGCATCAAAGGGACATGCACGTACACAGGTACCTCTGCCCATACAGCCATAGTTACATCCCTTTTCCCCATCCGAGAGCATCATAACAGCATTGCAGTCCTCAAAACCTATGTAATCAAAGCGGTCAACACAATTTACACCACCGTTACAAAGCACAAAAGGATACTCCTTTTCACTTTCCGATACATTCTGCCCTAACATTCCTCCAATTTCCCTGGCAACCTCAAAGCCTCCCACCGGACAACCGTCAATGGGTGCATCCTCATTAACCACACCCTCTGCAAAGCCAGAACATCCGGGGTAACCACAAGCACCGCAGTTAGCTCCCGGAAGGATACTGATTATTTCTTCAACAAGGGGATCGGTTTCAACCTTGAATTTCTTTGATGCTACAACAAGCATGATACCAACGACCAATCCAAGTCCTCCAAGGATTGCCATTGCTTCTATCAATATTGTGCTGTATTCGCTCATATAGGAATCACCCAGAAATAATTAACAAAAGCCAGGGAAAGTAATGTCGCTATAAAGAATCCCAAAGGCAGACCCTTTATTGCTGAGGGGACGTTCAGTATGGCCGAACGCTCCCGGATAGCGGACATCAGGAGCATTACGATCATAAAACCGATACCTGCTGAAGCACCAAAAACAACAGTCTGTGCAAAGTTGTAAGTGGAATTAACACTAAGCAACACAACACCTAAGACCGCACAATTGGTTGTGATCAATGGAAGGTAAATACCAAGCGAGCGATAAAGAGACGGGATATTTTTCCTTACAACGAATTCTACCAGCTGTACAAGTGATGCAATTACAACAATAAAACTTATTACGTCCAGGAATTCCATTCCAGTAGGGACTAATACATATGTATATACTAAATACGTTACAAACGATGCCAAGGTCATTACAAAGATCACGGCAGCAGATATTCCGGCTGCACTCTTGACATCCTTTGTGACGCCCATGAAAGGACAAAGACCAAGGAACTGTATCAGAATGAAGTTCTTGATGAAGACCCCATCCATGAAAATAGCAAATAATTCTTTTTCAACCATTTTAACCACCTCTTGCTCTCTTCTTTGCTCTCTGGTAGTTCACTATAGCCATTAAGATACCAATGGTCAGGAAGGCACCGGGTGGCAATATCATTGTTGTGATAGAGGGATCTATCGGCATGGTGAACAAAGTATTACCAAATGTAACTATCTGACCTGTTCCAAACAATTCCCTGATGCCGCCGATCAGGACCAGGACAAGCAGGAAACCAGTAGATATACCTAAGCCGTCTATGAAAGAATAAAATACATTGTTCCTGCTCGCATATGCCTCTGCACGACCGATGATTATACAATTAACCACGATAAGTGGTATGAAAACACCTAAAGCCGCATACATCGGAGGGAAATATGCCTGCATTACCATCTTGACAATGGATACGAATGTGGCTATGATGATAATGAACATTGGAAGTCTCACTGTTGCAGGAATCTGTTTTCTGAGGGAAGAGATAAACACGTTAGAACATACAAGCACAAATGCAGTAGCTGCAGACATACCTATTGCGTTTTCCACCGATGTGGTCACTGCCAGTGTGGGACAGAGACCCAGGACAAGTCCAAAGATCGGATTATCTCTTGTAATACCACGAATATATTCACTTAAAGGATCCATAAAATCACTACTCCTCTTCCTCTCTTACTTCACGTATTTTTGTATTAAGAGCATCTACTACTGCATTTGAGGACACGGTTGCACCAGTTATAGCATCAATTGATCCACCAGAACTGGCAAGTGCAAGTGATTCGACTGGCAGATCCACAAACTGATCCCTGAATTGAGGATCTTCTATTTTTGAACCCACACCAGGTGTTTCTTCGTGGGTTAGAATATTCATTCCTTTAAGAGTGGTAAATGAAGAGTCCGTGCCCCCTGCAACAAGGATAGGACCACCATATCCGGGATACCGATTAAAGAAAGCATAACCAATGATATTTCCAGTATTGTCCTTTACACGATAGTAAATCACTTCTCTTTCACCATCTGGGTCGAGTGTATCTCTTTCTACAGGCTCGAAGTCAATATTATCTTCCGGGAAAAGGTCACTTAGAATTTCCTGTTTAGCCAGTTCTTCGTTGAGTTTTATCTGTGCAGATGTGGGAACATAAGTGATACCCAGTAGTATTGCCGCAACAACAGCCACAATGACCAGTTTTCCTATTACTGACAGCGTTTCCTTGTTCGATCCGGTCATTTGATCACCTCGAATTTTAGTGATTCAGGTACTTTTGCTTTAATACGCCCATATATCCTCTCAATAAAAGACGCATTTCCATAAGATGTGGGTCTTGTATTCATTTCTATGAAGGATGATACACAGCTTGCCAGAAAGATACCATACAATGTTCCTTCAACGTAATTACCAAAGTAACCGTATATGAAAACAAGCAAACCACAAAGCATCCCGTATATAAGGCGTCCGTTCTTTGTAACAGGTGTTGTGGGCGTATCTGTTGCCAGGAAAATTATTCCAAAGAATAGTACACCCACCATTGCATAAGGCAGCTCAGGACTAATGCTCAGGAAAGCAAATAACTGTGACAGATACATCAGCGGATTCAGGACTCCATGTTGTATAAGACCATATACTCCTGAAAGGAATAGCAATGTTTGAGGTATCAGGACTATCGTAGCAAAGAAAGAAACAGGGATTCGCCATTCGATATATCTTTTGTGGATCAGATATAACCCAGCAATTAACGCGATCGGTGAAACATCGACAAGCATACCCGCGCCACTCTCAAGAATGAGATCCGATAATTGACCTGTGTTAGGAAGTGATAAAGCAGTCATATGAGTAGCCCATGCACTTCTCATGAAGATCCAGGATACCAGTACCGGACTGAATATGTATGAACCAATTCCACCAAAAACATGTTTTCCAAATGCTATGGCAAAGAACCCACCAAAGACAGGTATCCACAAAGGAGCTTCCGGAGGGATGAGCAATGCCAGCATCAAACCTATCAAAGCTGCATGACCATCACCAATAGTTACCTTCTGCTTGAAGATCTTCTGTATTCCCAGTTCAGTAATAACGGCTGCCAGAACTGTTGTGATAATAAGTTGTATAGCTGGGACACCGAAGAAGTATATGGCTACAAGACATAGAGGGATCAGAGCAATTATCTTGCCCATATTCAATTTCTGTATGTCAATTCTTTCTTTTTTATGAGGGGGAGCTGAAATTACATATGTCACTTTATTCACCTCCACAGGCACTACCTGCCTTTGGACCGGATGCTGATTCAGAAGGTACGCCTTCATAGGCCAGACCGATTGATTGTTTTGCATACCTGATAAACTGAAGTATGTGTATCCTGGAGGGACAGACTGCAGCACAATCACCGCATTCTATACAATTCTCTATATGCAATTTCCTGCACTCATCAAATTGTCCCTTGTCAGCCATAACAGCAATCCGGCTTGGCAGAAGTTCAACAGTACATACATCTACACAGCGTGCACAATGTATACAGTGGGTCGACTCATCGATGAGTACATGTTCTGGTTTTTGCAAGGTTATTCTTGTAGTTCCTTTTGTAACAGGCACCTGATCAGTATATTGAGCTACACCAGTCCTTACACCATTAGCAATTATCTTACCGATCTTTCCATTATACCCACATGCTTCGATTATATCTTTGAACAGGGTACCTATCTTCACCTGTATATGGTCTGTTTTCCCATCGACACCTTCAAGTGATACAACAGTCTCATAATATGGTTTCCCAGAATGGACCACATCATAGAGGGCTTTTGCGGACTTAACACCACAAATAGCAACTCCAACATCTGTGGGATCACATCCGGATCCTACTTTTCTTCCAGTTACATTGTATGTGAAAAAATTAAGTATCTTCTTCCCGTAGATTCGTTTCTGTGACACTACCACTACATCAGAACCCTGCTCTTTGTAATAGTAGTCCAGTTTACGACCACCAACAAGCGGAGCAACTACAATTCTTCTATTATCGACCTTAATACCATCGAATGCTTCTATGGATTCTCTGTCATCGGTCCTGAGAACAATTGCACCTTTTGATGCCCCTGAGGTTTTCATTAGCAATTTCAGGGCATCCATCATCTGATATGCATATTCTTCAGGATTCTTGTATTTACCACCGATCCATTCAGAAGATGTAGCGTTGATGAGCACGATATCTATTTTCTTGCCCTTGGGTCTTAGAACGGCATGAGTCGGAGCACCATAGTGTTCAACTATTCCACAGTCCTTGATGATATCTGCAAGTTCATCGGATGAAAGACTTTGGGAAGATGAGAACTCAACTCTTTCATCAGATTGTTCTGGCTGGATCACAACACTCATTACTTTGTTACCATCCGGATTTGCACATTGTTCTATGGCAATAACTTCCCCACAGACACTTGAGTGAACTGCAGATGAGACATATTCCTCGCTTTGTCCTATCTTCTGACCGACAAGCACCCTGTCACCTTTTTTCACAATCGGGTCACATACAGCACCTATATGCTGCTTTAGGGGAATTATTACCTTTTCAGGTAATATATCCAATGTTTTTATTTCCACTTTATTTTCCCCCCAGAAGGTTGCTTATGATTCCTTTGAAAGCAGGTTCTCTTTCAATTTCAGTTGGCCTTTCACCGGGTTTTGTCACATCTATCCTAATAGAATTGAAATCAGTCGGGGGGTCTGTCTCTGCCGGGTCCTCGTCATAACCAAGGGCCTTCCAGTCCATCGCCGGAACAACACTGTGACAGTCTGAGCAATCCCTTGGATCATCTGCAAAGTGAACATTCTGGAGAGTTTCAGAAGCTGATACACCATGACAATCACCACAACCCAGTGGTGCAGCAAGGCCTGTGCCGGATCCGGCAATATTATGACTTGCCTGATAGTACATCTCCACCTCTCTGAGAACAGCATTCGGATAGTCAGGAGAACCATCCTGATTTTGATCATATGAACGCATCTCTGCCTCGGTAACGACCCCGTCACCATCCGCATCTGCAAGAAGTACAATAGCAGGATCAATTGGGTTACCTATAGATGGACTGTTATTAGGATCTGCGAGTACTTCCTCGTCAATACCTGAATCCCACCAGATACCTGTTATTATATTGAACGGCTTTAACAATGAATCGCTTTCCCGTTCCTGTGCGGTTGGAAGCCTGTCATGGTAAACACCTGCAGACCACCCCAGTGTGGGAGTGAACTCTGACTCATAGATAATATCCTCACGCACACCATTTGCCCAGCTGAACTGCCTGATCACCGGAGTGACCGTGATGTCAGTTCCCGGAAGTGCCGGAATATGACATGACTCACAGTTCATGAATGAAAGGTGGGCATCGGCCATTGCACCATGGGATATACCCTCATGACAGCCTGATGAATCACAATCCCTTACTCCGACCTCATTTTCCATGTGTCCTGAACCTGAAGCAAAAAGGGTCTTTATACCACCGATATTATGTTCTTTGACCTCATGACAATCCTGACAATCAAGCCCCGCATGTACATCATAGGAACCGTGATCCTCGATTGCCCATGTTACCGCAGTTGTGGCGGCATCGCCTGCGTGGCAGCTACTTCCACACAGTGCTCTGTTTGTTGAGCCCATAATGTGATCATGTACCTCCATCACAACTGGAAGTGGCGTCAGAACATCAAGCATATAACTTGTTACGTATAGGGGGCTTTTCTGCAATTTTTCTCTTTGTTCAGTTATTGCAGCCTCATTTGCATATGCAAAATCCCCGGAAGCGATCTTTTCTGCACGTGCCTGGAAATCGTATCCACCCACTTGTTCATGGCATATCATACAATCAATATCAACGCCCTGATCTGCCATATGACCTCCACCTGGATGTACCTGACCATAAGTAACTAGCATACTATCATAATCAATGCTATCAACATCAACACCATGTTCAATAATGGAAGACCATTTCCGCAGGTCTTGTTCAACATGGGATGAAAAGGCAACTTCCTGATAAACACCCATATGACATCCTCCACAAGAACTGTCAGCCCATTTCTGTTCAGTCATATAATGAACAGAAAAAGCTTGGTTGCCACTATAGCCGATGTAGGCATAAACACCAGCTGTTGCAAACATAAAAATAAATATTCCAATAAGAATCAAATTAAATCTGGTCATGCTTACCTCTTTTAATCCTTCTTTACCACATCTTCAAGACTTTTAATGACAACTATAATTGTGTTCCTAAGGTTTTGCTCATTTTCGATCCTCATGTCGTCAGAAATGAATTTACCAATCTCGAACGACTTGCGCACTACGCGTACATTAAAATCGAATACTTTATCAAGAAGACCTTTTTGCGGAGTTATTCCTAAAAAGTCCACATCCATGTGATTGCCAAGTACATTTGCCTTAAGTTCAATTTTGTCAAGAGGGGAACCCTGTTTCACATAAATTATATGGTGTTTCACGGAACCAAAGTGTTTCTCTATGCCCCTCCAGCCATATTCCTCCATTAACTGATGAAGGGCGACAACAAGATATTTGTCTTTACTTGAACTTGCGCCAGTACCTGATACTGTGCTGGGATTGCTCATACTAATACTTCCTTGGGATGATAACAAATACAACAGAAGGAAATTCCCTTCCTTCTTTTTACTGGTACATAAGTTTAATATTAATTACCCCATTTGATACCAGCATGAAGTATAAAACTGTTGCCATTGCATTGATTGTGGTTTTCACCATATTATTGATGACAGATTATATGCCATGGCAGATTTCCAATGATAATGAAATAGAGGAGATCTACACCCAGACAAGAATCCTGATGGATACCACAGTCACATTATCAGTGGCCAGTTCTGACCAAAAACATGCCTATGAGGCTATTGACAATGCCTTTGCAAGGATGTACTCTGTTGAGATGAACATGAACAAACATGACAACAATAGCCAGGTCACCATACTTAACGACCAGGGATTCATACCTGGAGCAGACCAGGAACTTGTCGATGTGATAGAACGCTCCGGATATTATTACAGGGTAAGCGGAGGAGCTTTCGATATATCCATACAACCGATCCTTGACCTGTGGGCAAGTAAGTACAGACCCGGAGGAACATACCAGGATCCAACATCTGAAGAAATAAACGAAACATTAAAGCTGGTAAACCATTCTGAGATCATCTTCAAAGGGAACAACATAAGCCTTGCGCCGGGAATGAAGATAACCCTTGGAGGAATTGCAAAGGGATATGCAGTAGACATTGCAATTGATTCGCTCAAAGAGGACGGGATCACCTCAGGCTTTGTCAATGCCGGAGGAGATGGAAGATATATGGGGAGCAAACCAGACGGTACCATGTGGAGAGTCGGTTTGCAAAATCCGGAGAAAAGCGAGGATGTAATAACAATCATGAGAATCGAGGATGCAGCTGTTGCCACAAGCGGTAACTATGAACGCTATTTCAGCGATACGGCAAAAGTATCACACATAGCTGACCCCCGGACAGGCTATCCCTCCAGTAAACTTATAAGCGCAACTGTAGTGGCCAGAACTGCAATGGATGCTGACGCATTTGCAACTGCCGTATTCATTCTTGGGGAGGATGAAGGCATAGATATGATAGAAGAACTTGATGATGTAGAGTGCCTGATCATCACAACAGACAAAAGAATAATCCGCTCCAGCGGCTTTTCATTCTATGAGAACAATTAAGGCAAGTAAATTCACTTAAGACTGACCTTATGAAGGGTCTCATAAACAGGCCCTTGTGGGGTCAGAGTACTTTTTTTCAATTTTATTGAATCTACCTGCATCTTCCCAAGCTCAACATCCTTTAATTCATCCAGCAGCTCTAAGAACTCTGTTTTTTTCTTTTTAGGAAGATACTTGACCCTTGCAAGGGTAGCATGTGCACTGAAATTATGAAGATTTGGCTCAAATACAAATGAAGCAAGTGAATTGTTCACAGAATCTGATAGCTTATCAAAGCCACCGTCGCAACCCAGCCAAATGACCTTTGCGAATTTCGGTTTAGGAAAAACACCAACTCCCCTCACATGTGCCTCAAATGACCCACAATCTATATGATCAAGTGCATTGGAAATATCCGCCACCTCACCATCAGGGACATCACCCAGGAATTTCATGGTAATATGAACTATACCAGGGTCTACAAACTTGAATTTAAAATCATTGAACCTGGACTGAACATCGGCAATTTTATCATGCAACTCCCTTGGCAGGTCTACAGCAACAAAAGCTCTCACCAAATATATCACCAATTACCATTTATATTTGATGCATAAATTAATAACGCTACTGAGCAAGTTTATTTATAAAATATGGATATATAATATAATATCTTTCGATCACTTTAACGTTTAGATGAATCTGAGGGGATAATTTGGACAGTACGGAAGTAGTAGTCAGCGCTGCTGTAAAGATTGCAGAAAGACTGGAAGCCAGGGCCATAATAGTATCCGGAGACATTAATTTAGAGAAGGTAGAAACACACATACCTGTGTATTTTACAAGCCGTAAACAAAAGAATCTAATCGATCACCTGGTGGCAAGCAGCAAAACAAAGGAAGAGAATTCAAAGGAGATACTGGATAAGTTAAACCAGCAGGCTGCCGGAAAAACAGAACAGATAGAAAACCTCTCAGCCATTGGTTTCATGACAGAAGATGTAGATGAGGGAAATGTAGTCGGGATAATAGAAAGCAAGGAGTCATATGCAATAGTGATCCACAACCTGGCTTACAATCGTATGCTGAAAACACTTAAAGAATGCGAGGAAAGGATATCAGCAGGAATACTGCGCACGGTACTGAAAATAGCCTTTGACATATCAGATAGCGGGCGCGAAGGCAAAAAGATCGGTACTGCATTTATACTCGGTGATGTCGAAGAGGTGTTGACGCGTTCTCACCAGATGATACTTAATCCCTATACAGGACAGGCAGATGATGACCGTAACATACTGGACCGGAAGAATTGGGAATCCATAAAAGAATTTGCACAGCTTGACGGAGTTTTTGTCATATCGGAAGAAGGCATGATAGAGGCTGCCGGAAGATATCTGGACGTGGATGCCAGGAACATATCCGTAGATAAAGGCCTGGGCGGACGACACGTATCAGCAGCTGCCATCACAAGAGACACAGTAGCAATCGCAATAACTGTTTCGGAATCAGGAGGAGTGATGCATATATACATGGACGGAAAGGAGGTCATACATATAGAATCAACTGAGCGGGCCTTGCGTTGGAGATGAAGTGATACATTGGATCTTAAAATTATAGGAGATAACGACAATTGGCCCTGAATTGTATTATAAAGAGGACTTTTGTTCAATTGAAGAGCAAATTAAAAATAAATCTAAAGAGTCGTGCATAAACCTGTATCAATACGAAAAAAGTACTGGTCTGCACAAAATTCAGCGTTGAGATGGGGAGTTACGACAATTATTTATAGTTGTGGCTAGCTGCTTAATTATGGAAGGTAAGAGTGCGCCGGGGAGAGTATGGTTCTTTGAACTCAAAAAAGGGCAGATGAGAACATAGGAATTGTTCAGGACGTAGAATTGCGGCCTTTAAAGGAAAATGAGAGATTTAATTTCCAATAAAGTGCACATAAAAAACGGTAGTTTCAAAACCGTCATTGATCATGTGTTCAAGCCTGAACTCTGCGGCCGTAAAGATCAATAATACAGGCATGTGGATTTAGTATCGGACATGCTTTTAAGAGCTTTAGAATTCCGGAAGGTATGAGTTTTGGCCCCATGGATCTTCACAATAGCTGAAAAAGAGCTAAACGATGGTGAAAAGAAATTAGTGATACTGGAAAACAATAAACTGCTGCTGCTGCGACAGAAGGGTACATTCTATGCAATGTCAAACAAGTCCCCACATATGGACTGCCCTCTTTCAAAAGGGACATTTAAGGAATATGTGGTAGAGTGCCCATGTCATGACTGGCACTTCGATATAAGAAATGGCGAGTTTATCGATGCAAAGGAAATAAAGGCCCCAATCTATGAAACAAAGGTAGAAGATGGCAACATTTATGTGAATATCGAATAATGAACTATAATTGAACTTACAATGCCCTATTAAAAGATCATGCTGAACATCCTTCTCACTTCTTTCAAGTTGGATAGTAACCACCACTATAATCCCAAAGAGAGACGATATTGGTACAATAAAGAGAAGGATTGGGAGAAGGATTTAAGTCTATTTGAAATATGAGGTGATGAAAGTGGATACAAAGAAAATCATAGAGGGGCTCAAACAGGCTATCAAAGTTCCAGGCCATAATGCCTCAACTGACGGAAAATCAGGAGATTTGCCACCTAAGCAAGGCGAGGGACTAGAAACAGAAAGAAAAGAAGTGATCATATATGCCCTAAGTACCTGCCCATGGTGCAAGAAAGCAAAGAAATTCTTCACGGAAAAAGGAGTTGATTTCGAATATATAGAGTATGACAAGGCAGACGAGGAAACCCGTAAATACATACAGGAAGACTGCAAGGCCTATACAGAAACATTGGGTTTCCCTATTGTTAAAATAGGCGATGATGCAGTGGTCGGTTATAATACCAAGAAATATTCAAGTCTGCTGGACAGGTGAGGTAATACCCATGGATACAAAGAAACGCATGGAACAATTAAGGACAATGTTCCAGAGGGTCATAGACCCGCTGGGGTACAAGTTCAGCCCCGATGAAGAGATCGTTGAGTTTCTGCTGGAGCAGGAAGTTATGATCGAAAAGGAGAAAGGTAGTCCTTTCTGCCCCTGCCAGGGACTGACCGGGGAAAGGGAGCATGATATGAAACTTGTATGTCCGTGCATACCCTTCCACAGGGAACATTACGATGCAATGAAAAGATGTTGGTGCGGACTTTATGTCCATAAGGATGTTAATGATCCCGATGAGCTGTTCCAGATATCAAAAAAGGAATTTGAAGCATCAAGGAAATAAGATGAAAAGGAGCAAAAACACCATTATACTAAATGGCTTGTGATCTTATTTTATAAAAATGGGACTTAAATACAAGTCCCTCATTAACAGAGGATCTTAGTTTCCAGTTGCCCTTGACCCGGGACCAGGTCTGCATTATATAAAATAGCCTTTTGACTGAGATGTATATGCTTGAAGTCATCTGAAATATGCGGCACTATATTGCCTTCAGGATTTGTGCGATTCCCGTCACACTGGGGTAAAGATTTCCAGACTGTAGCAGACCATCTTTTAGATATGTGTATCAACCATTTGTGACTAACTTCCAGTACATTCAGAGTTACATGGAAAATTGTACATCGTTTCGGCGTGTTAGCAGAAAGCAAAAAAAAGTTGGCTGGTCCCTACCAGCCAGTGTTCCTCAAAGATCCATACTACTATGCTTATCTGATAATTACTCACCTGGTGGGCACAATCCCGGACAGTTGAGCTTACCAACCTCATTCATGATTATTGCAATAGCAGTGTAGAGTGAAGCAAGACCAAGGAGAAGGGTAATTACACCTGCAACTACTCCGCCTATCAAAGCAAGACTGAAGAAAGTAAGGTCCAGCAATATGAAGGTCACTATGATTGCTTTCAAGCCGATCTTAAAGGTCACAATGGTCAACAGGGTTGCTATGATACCCCATATTATTAGATACCAGAAACCTGCAGAAGCACTCATTGCCTCCATGACACCGCCGAATATACCTATTGTAGTGGCTATCTGGATGAATGCCCATGAGAACCAGAATAATGCGAAGGCACCAAATGCAGATGCACCAAAAGTATCTCCTTTTTTCCATAGCTCAAAGCTGGCGAACAACTGGGCAAAACCACCCAGAAAGATAGCTGTCGATATGACCATAACAGCATCATCGAAAATACCCAGTACCAGTAATCCAAGGAATGTTGCTGCAAATCCCAGGCCAAAGAAACCCAATGGCGCAGGGCTTGCAGTTGTATCTTTAATTGTAATTTCTCCATCCATAGTTTATCACTTCCCTAATATAATTAATGTATAAATATTAAACAATTCTATTTGCACATAATTGTTTAGTACTGACTCTAAAAGAAACTGTCAGAAAATTAATTCAATTGGTTTTGTAAATAATTTAATAATTGCTACCTCCTTCTAATTATACCAATTTCACCTCCACATAAGTGCTTTAAAATAGAGGTATATATCATTTTTGATTGTTAAAAAAATTTATAGTTTCTCATAAGCGTTTGTTTACAAATTAGACGAACAAAAGAAGGTATAAAGGAAAATAGAGCTAATTTAGTTACTTTTTATTCCTAAAACACTAAAAAGAACCTATTCAGCGTTAAATAAAAAATTACATTTGCAATATATAAAGAAAGTGTGTTTGTATTTATCGGTTATGCATGAAAGGTACAAACATATCCCGGAAAGAATATATAACATAACCAAGTAAATAATTGGCCTTGTATAAAATAAATAGAACACCAGACAAGCATAAAAGTCAGCCGAATTAAATCTTAAAGCGTAGCAGTGCGGCAATCCCACCAAGTGCAAGCAGCTTCTGTCCTGGTTCGAATATAGTACTGAAGACTACGATCTTGCCCTGGATGTTCTCAACATCCTGCAGGAATGAGTCAATACCACCTTTTTCACGCTCGATCCTCAACATCTCATCAGCCACCAGAAGCACTTCAATGGAGCCATACTCAAGAGCATTCCTTACCTCTTCGACCCCATAGGCAGCCTTTCCATCCATAGAGATCTCCCTGAGCAGATCATCAATTAGGCGGGACTCACGGGCTATGCGTGATTCCTCCATTATCCGGTCCACTGCACCGCGCCTGAGAACCTCCTGAAAACCTGACATGCCTATGGAAGATGTATCCTCGGTGATTACCCGGGAAACCAGCTCAGGGTCCTTTGAACTTAAGTATTTCATAAAGTCATCTTTTGTGAATCCCGGTCCTGAAACCACAATTGCTTCAGACTCCGCTGCGGCATGAACGAGCTGGTCCAGTATGTCCTGGAAAAATACCTCCCGCAGAGTTCCTTCACCTTTACCTGATGACTGGCTGATATGAGAATATGTTTCAATACCATAATGTCGCACAAGACCAATATCCGCGTCTCCCTCTTCAATAGCAACTATGACAACCTTCGGACGTTTTGAACATGCTTCTGCTTCATCGATACGCTCAAGCTGGTCCTTTTTCCAGGTCTTAATGATCGAAATATCCAGCCCCTTCTCCACATTGAAAGTATGATAATGACCTGCATCCATACCATGCTCAATGGGACCATGTATCCTCAAACGATTTGAGAATTTGTGGAATTCTAGTTCTTCTACCCTTACACCAAGTCTAACTGTTTTCTTCTCTACCTTTTCAGGTCGGATTTTATCTGCTACTGAATCGGCTTTCCTTTTGGTCAGCGCAAATACGAGGTCACCTTTCTCTATGATATATTTCAGGTGCCAGAGGTCGTCAAGTGTTTCAGGGACAAGTCTGATCTCACCCTCTCTGCCTTTTAGATACCTTTTAATTACCCTCATATTTACACACCATTACTGCCCTTTTACGTCAGACTCACCCGGAGGTAACATCATTGCAATCTTATCCGGGGAAGCTATCTGCTTGACAAAATTAGGCTCTTTTAATTTATCAACATATATTTTGTATATCTTTTTCGCTACATCATTCTGGTTGAACTTTCCGGGAACCACCTCAACAACATGTCCCCCATGCTTACTCACTGCAGACAGGGGACCACCTATGACCCGCATACTACCCTCAAGTTCAAGAGCTACAGCAGCACCTACTTGTACGTCCCTGAAATAGTTCCTCTCTCCCCGGATAACAAATGAGCCTTTCTTAAGGTACTCCCCTGATTCAGGGGTCTTGGAAACCTGCTCCGGCCGTATCCAGTAGCAATCCCCACTGAACTGACCTGATTTCCACACACTTGAATATGAGACCACATATTGTGCAGTCTCATAAAGGGTCTGTTCCGGAATATCGTTGCCCATGGTCTTGATTATCGTGATAGGGGCACCCGGGTTCTGAGTATGGAACACTATATCCCGCTTTTCCATATATTTCTTCACAAGTTCCTCGTTACTGTCAGCATCCCTTCCGGCAACCACCAGAAAACCATCCGAGGAAATAAACCACCTGAAACGTTCATACCAGTATCTCTTTGTACTGATCTTACGCTTCCCGGATACTTTCTTTTCCCTCTTCTGCATTGCCAGCTTAGTATCCTCAATGGCTTTCAGGGCCCCTTCCCTCTTCCGGTTTAGCTTCTTTGCCTTATCATAGTAGACCTGTGCATTCTGAGGAATGGTCAGTTTGATATCGATACTGGCATTTGTCCCATCCAGATCAAGGACAATGTTGCCGGCTGCAGAGTCAATTGAAGTTATCCTTTTTGCCGCCGGAACAGATTCTTTTGCTTTTTTGATTATGGACTTGATCTCATCCCATGAGTAACCTTTTGCACGGGCTTGCTTGAGTATATCGACCACTTCTTCTATCTCAATATAGTGGGCATATATCTTTTCCGCAACAAGGGTCTGCTTTTCAGCATCCTTGCCGAATTTATCGATCGCATCATTTTGTTTTTGAAGCCTGCGTTCAAACACATCCACTTTTTCCTTTTTGACCGCAAGCACCTGCTCCTGAAAAGAATCTGTGGACATTTTACCAAAGAATGAATCAAGTGCAGCATTAAATGTGGGATGGAACTCCTTTTCATACTCCCTGTAAATATCAAGCTCAAAGGGGAGGACATCAAATACCTGTTCTTCACCTTTTATCTCTTTTTTTACCAGGCAGGGCTTCAGGTCGCCTGAAAGAAATGGAGAGAAAACGTCCTTTAATGCCGCAATGATAGCAATAATGGCATCTGAACCTGCATCCTTTGCTGCTTTAGCCTTGTTGACGCCTGACCTTGCACATACCTCTTCAGCAAGGACGCCCCCCAGATTGAACTTTGTGGCAATGGTCCTGACAATATCCGCATCCGAGCTGGCAAATACCTTTTCAAGGTCTTTGGCCTCAGCATCCACCGGACTGATCTGGGATTCAGGATAATGGTAGACCTCACCACTTCGTATCCTTCTTCCCTTGAAAGTGACGGGCTTCATGGGCAGTATTATTTTTCTTTCCGAATCAAGAAGGACAATATTTCCAGGAGAAAACAGTTCGACCACCAGGACAGTATCCACGCCTCCACGTACAATCCCTATCTCCAATATCCTGTCAAAATCATACTGGTTGACAAATGTGATACGCCCCCCCATCACATGCTTCCTAAGAAGCATAGGGAATGCCTGGGGGATCTTTGGACTGGGACGTATATGCTGGCTCATATGAGCCCGCTTCCCGGCCTCTATCACGAGGTTATCCCTGCCTTTGTTGTAAACAAAAAGATTAACCCGGATCTCATCAGCTGCCGGCTGATAAATCTTTGCGATCTTGGCATCTATAATTGATGTTTCACCGGAGCTAAGCTCAAATGCAAGGGCGGCTACATCAGCACTTGTCATTTCTTTCTTCATGCGGGGACTATAATGCAGATGGTGACTATAAGGTTTATGACGCATTAAACAGATTTAATATCAAACATTATTCCCGGCCAGGAGATACAGGCATCAGATGAATGAAAGTACAAGAAGATATGTAGTATCCGCATTCCAGAAATATTACTCCGCCGCAGATATAAGACTGCCACCGGAGTTCACTGCAAGGGAATGGGGATTCATTGAATTTACCAGCGAGCAGGACACTTTCATGAAAAGGCATCGTGCCTTTGGCTCAGCCGGTGAACTTCAGGACTATCTGAGAGGTATAGCTCCCGCACACGCCTACTACTCAGTAGCTTACTACGAATATCCCGGCGCTCCGAAGATGAAAGAGAAGAACTGGCTGAAAGCAGACCTGATATTTGACATTGACTCCGATCACCTTCCCGGCGGCATCAATTCATATGCAGATATGCTGGAAAAGGGAAAGAAGGAAACCCTGAAGCTCCTCGATTTTCTCATAGAGGATTTCGGTTTCAGCGAAAATGAGGTACACGCCGTTTTTTCAGGAGGCAGAGGCTATCATTTCCACATAAGCGAAGAGTCGGTCCTGTCATTGGGTAGTGCAGAAAGAAGGGAAATTGTGGATTATGTCAGCTCCAAAGGTCTTGACACAGAACGCATATTCTCCAAGAAGGACATTTCAGGCGATGCAGGGACAGAATCTGCCAAGATGGCAGTATTTCCCTCCCAGGAAGAAGGAGGCTGGGGAGGAAGGATCAATCATTATCTTATAAGCTATCTGTCTTCTCTGGCCAGGGATGAAGATGCCATCAGAATACTGACAGGTTTTAAGGGAATTGGTGAAAAGACCGCAGAAAAGCTGATAGAGCTTTTCATGGATGAATCGCGTGTTTCTGCCCTGAAAAAAGGGAAAATGGATGCACTTGGGTCCATCAAAAAGGAGATACTGGAGGGCATAGTCAAGCAAGGAGTTTCAGAGATGGCTGCATGTGTTGATGAGCCGGTTACAGCAGACATCAAACGCCTTATACGCCTTCCAGGTTCATTGCATGGGAAATCAGGGATGAAGGTCACAGCCCTTTCCATCGATGAACTGGAGAGCTTCGAACCGCTTAACGATGCTGTGGTGTTCGGGGATAAATCGGTAAGGATAAAAGTGATGAAACCTTTTGCTGTGCAGATGAAAGGAAAGGACCTTATGGTCGAAGAAGGCATACAGGAAGTACCGGAGTATGCCGCGGTGTATCTTATGTGCAGGGGCGTGGCAGAATATGGATCGCACTGAACTGAAGAATGTGCTCAGGGAAGAGAGCAGCTCAACGCTCAAAGCGATGCACCCGGGTTTTTACCCTGATGTGGAAAAGTATGTCAAGGAACTGGAAGATGAGATACAGAACATAAGTAATCCCCGCTCTGTTGAATCTAAAATGCTTGAAGATGAGCTACAGAGCGCCATCACAGACGTAGAAGTGATATTCATACGGCGCATCCGGAAATTAATAAGCTATGCAACGAACAATGCCTTTTCGAGCATGCCACCGTCCCAGGATATGAGTAAACTGCTCCCGGAAGAGAAAAGAGTATATGATGCAGTGCTGTCGGCCATAAATACAGCAAGGAGAGAATTACTTGTACCTATACTTGATCCGCAGGCGATGACAAGGAAAGAAAAAGCTGTTGCAGTGAAAATTGATGAGGACACAGCACATGAAGGTAGCATGCAATCGGTTCAGCAATATGGGCAGGCACAGATACCTGAAAAACCGACAGTTAATAACAGTGAAAAAACAGAAATGGGCAAAAGTAATATAAATAAAGAATTCGTTGTTGTGCGAATACTGGATAACCTGCCTACTTTCAAGGCTATGGATAATCGCAATTACACATTATATGCCGAAGACGTTGTCGCTTTACCGGCCCTGAATGCAAACGGGCTGATCAAACGCAACGTGGCACAAATAATCCTGTAGAAGAGATCAAACTTATCAAGGTGAAGATAATGAAGATTCCAAAGAGATTCAGAACACATTGCCCTTCCTGTAAAAAGCACACAGAGCATGTTGTGGAGAGAGTAAAGAAGGGTAAGGCATCGTCACTTACACACATCGAGAGACAGAAAAAGCGTCAGACTGGAATAGGGAACAGTGGAAAGTTCTCAAAGGTCCCGGGTGGCGACAAACCAACAAAGAGAATATGGCTCAGATACAGATGCTCAGAGTGTAGTAAGGCACACCAGAGACCATGTTTCAGAGCAAAGAAATTCGACTTTACGGAGTGATGTAAATGATCCAAAAACCAAAGAGCAGATTCCTGCGTGTGAAATGTAACGATTGTGAGAACGAGCAGGTAATATTCGGCAGTGCAAGCCGCAAGGTAACATGCCTTGTATGCGGAAGGACACTCGCAGAACCTACCGGCGGAAAATCAACGATCACAACACACATACTTGAAGTGCTCGAGTAAATGAAAGTGATTAATAATGGATGAGAACAGTTGGCCGGAAAGTGGGGACTTTGTTGTTTGTACGGTAAAGAACGTTACGGACTTCGGCGCATATACGAGCCTTGAAGAATTCGATGGAAAGGAAGGTTTTATCCACATATCGGAGATTAAGGCCGGATGGGTGAAATATGTAAGGGACCATGTTCGTGAAGGACAGAAAATAGTATGCAAAGTACTGAACGTAGACTCTTCACGCCGTCACATAGACCTGTCCCTTAAAGATGTCAATGAGCATCAGAAGCGTGCAAAGATACAGGATTGGAAGAACGAACAGAAAGCATTCAAGTGGCTTCAGTTCGTCGCTGAGGAGACAGATACCAGTAATGATGAGATGGAAATGATCAAGCTCAAAATGCTGGAGAACTTTGGAAGCCTGTATTCAGCATTTGAAGAAGCGGCCATTAACTCCGAGGATGCTTTTAACGACGTCAAGCTGAAGAAAAAGCTAGTTACAAGTATTGTAAAGGTCGCCCAGAGCAATATAAAACTCCCATATGTGGATATCGCTGGTTTCATAGACCTCAATTGTTACCTCCCTGATGGAATAGAGATAATCAAGCAGGCGCTTGAAGCAGGGAACAATATTGAGGAAGAGGGAGTAAGAGTGGAAATCAGCTACACAGGTGCCCCCAGATATCGCATAAAAGTGATAGCTCCAGATTATAAGAAAGCTGAATCCATATTAAAGATATCTGCAAATGCAGCCATCGATACTATTGAGAAGCTTGGCGGGAAAGGCGAATTCCATAGGCATAATAATACAGTAAAGGCGTGAGATTCCTTTGGGACATAAGATACTAATCTGCAGGAAGTGTGGCAAATATGCACTTGAAACAGCATGCAGCAAATGCGGCTCGAAAACCGCCAAGCCACAACCTGCAAGGTTTTCTCCGAAGGACTCGTATGGTAAATATCGCAGGTTAGCAAAGAAAGAGGGAAATCTATGAAGGAAATAGAAGTAATTCGTATCAAAGAGGACGTTCAGCTTAATGACCCTGTATTTATCGTGGGACTACCCGGAGTCGGACATGTTGGAAAACTTGTTGCTGAACATCTTGTCGAAGAACTTGATGCAGAGAAGATACTGGAAATATATTCCCACCATTTCCCACCCCAGGTGCTTGTAGATGAGAACAGCGAGACACACCTTGTCAAAAATGAGATGTATGTATGCAGGACAGAAAAGCATGACATACTGGCACTCATAGGTGATCATCAGAGTTCTTCCACTGAAGGACATTACAAGCTTTGCGCACTATACCTTGACATTGCACAGGAATATGGGGTTGAGAGGATCTATACGCTTGGCGGCTTCCCTACCGGACAGCTGACCTTTTCTGATGAGGTGCTAGGTGCAGTTAACAACACAGTACTTACAGAGGAACTCAAGGAATACGGAGTCATATTCAAAGAAAATGAACCCGGAGGAGGCATAGTTGGTGCCTCCGGACTTTTGCTTGGCCTTAGCAAATTAAGGAACATAGATGCTGCCTGCCTTATGGGGCTTACATCAGGCTACCTTGTTGATCCGAAGAGTGCGCAGGCATTACTCAAAGTGATCAGTAAGATCTTTGATATAGACATAGATGTGGGACCACTTGAAGAACGTGCCAAGGAAATGGAAAAGATCGTTGCAAGGCTCAAGGAAGTGGAACAGCAGCAACAGGGATCAATGCACGACACGAACACCGCAAAGGATGATGATCTCAGATATATTGGCTAAGTAAATGTTGATAAATGCCGATCTTCACCTGCACTCCAGATATTCGATGGCCTGTTCGGATAAAATGGAACTGCCGGTAATGGCGCAAGAAGCAGCAAAAAAGGGTATAGAGCTGGTTGCAACAGGAGACTGTACACACCCGCAATGGCAGAAAGATATAAAAAAAGCTGCTGTGGATGATGAAACAATTGTTATCGGAAAAACCAATTTTATAATCAGCACTGAAATAGAGGATTGCAACCGCGTACACCACCTTCTTCTTTTACCATCCATATCCAAGTCTGAAGAGCTTTCTGAAAGACTCGAAAGATACGGGGATCTGGAGGCTGACGGAAGACCCACTGTCCGACTCAACGGATGTGAGATCGCTGAAATCTCAAAGGATATCGGTGCACTGATAGGCCCATGTCATGCATTCACTCCATGGACAGCTTTATACGCATACCATGACTCTCTTGAAAGCTGTTATGGCGATATGACCGATTATATTTCATTCCTGGAACTTGGCCTGAGTGCCGACAGCGATTATGCTGACAGGATTGAAGAACTTCACAGACTGACCTTCCTTTCTAATTCAGATGCCCATTCACCATGGCCCAACAAACTTGCAAGGGAATTCAACCAGCTCAATGTACCCGATGTTTCATTCCAGGGACTACGAAAAGCAATCCTCAGACAGAACGGATATGGCGTTACCTGTAATGCAGGATTCTACCCGCAGGAAGGCAAATACAATGAATCCGCATGTATAAAATGCTTTACACATCATACACTTGAACAATGTATCGAAGCAAATTGGAAATGTACGGCCTGTGGCGGTTCAATAAAAAAAGGTGTAAAGGACAGGATAAATGAACTTGCCAACTTTGACATAGCAAAACATCCCCCTCACCGACCCCCATATCTACACCTTATGCCCCTGTCGGAAATAATCATGACCGCTCTGGGACATTCCAGTATAAACACAAAGGGCGTACAGACAGCCTGGAACGGACTGATGGAAAGATATGGAAACGAATTGAACGTGCTGCTTAATGCCAATGTAACAGACATGGATTTCCTGGACAGCCGTATAGTAAGTGCGATAATATCATTCCGGGAAGGAAAACTGATAATCCACCCCGGTGGTGGAGGTCAGTACGGACGCATCGAAATTCCGCATGAAACAAAAAGAACAGGAACAGACCCACAGAAGAAAAGCCAGAGTTCCCTTTTTGACTTTTAGGCAATCCCTCGATATATATTTAAGATATTAAGACCTTCAAAGCCAGTGTGCCGAGGTGGCAGAGCGGACTAATCCGGTGGCAAATGTGCCCCGGAGTCCAAACGCGACCGGCTCGAGACCGGTTTCTCCGGGAGGAGTGCTTGGGTTCAAATCCCAACCTCGGCGCCAGCTTCACAGTCAAACGCCCTACACTTTCACCCTGCTTATTTTCAAGATATATACAGGGAAAAGGAAGTATTGGATATGGGACTATATGACTATAAGAAGAACATAGAATCTGCTGAAAAAAGGATAATAGAAGCAGCATATTCACAAAAAAACAAGGATATTATTTTTGCTTTTGTGAATGTATTGTATGCAGAAGGGCTGTCGGATGCAAGGATTCTCAAATATCTTAGCCAATTAAATATCCTCAGCGAAAAGTTTGGCAAAGATTTCGACCAAGTCACGATGGCCGATATGTACCGGTTTCTGGCTGAGCTAGAGAGATCTGATAAGAAACCATGGACAAAGCAGGGATATAAGGTCACACTCAAGCGTTTCTTCCGCTGGCTTAACGGCGGAAAAGAACCAGAGATGACCGAGTGGATCAAGACACCAATAAAACAATCAGATCAGATGCTTCCAGAGGAACTGCTTTTAGAAGAGGAATGCATGAAAATGATAGAATGTGCTGATCACCCCCGAGATAAGGCAATGATAGCAACATGGTACGATGCAGGAGCAAGAGTGGGCGAAGTTGGAGAAGCTAAGATAAAACACGTGGTCTTTGATGATATTGGTGCATTTGTAATGGTTAAAGGAAAAACCGGAATGAGAAGAGTAAGGTTGGTTTTTAGTGCACCGTATATTGCCAAGTGGTTAGACATCCATCCAAAAAGAAGTGATCCCGGTGCTCCACTCTGGGTGAACATTGGGAATCGCAATTTTGGAAATCAAATGAATTATGGCGGTATTCGAAAAGTAATAAAATCCACAGCAAATAAAGCAGGTATTAAAAAAAGAGTTTATAATCACCTGTTCCGGCACTCCAGAGCAACGGATTATGCAGGCTTTATGTCACAAGCACAACTTGAAATGCACATGGGATGGAAACATGGGACAAGGATGTCTGGAACATATCTTCACCTACAGGGAGGACAGGTTGACAATACGATCCTTGAGCACTATGGACTTAAACAGAAAAAAGAAAAGCCATCAGAGCTTATTCCACGCAAATGCCCAAGATGCAAAACAGTGAACGGACCAACTTCCGACTTCTGCTGTAGTTGTGGGATGGCCCTTAATGCAGTTGCAGCGACAAATATCGATGACATGCAACAACTGGGTATGAAATTGCTTCTTGAGATCGGTGCAACGGACCCAAAAGATGCCCGGGAATTGCAGGGATACCTTGGGAGATTAAAGGAAGTTCTGTCTGGTAATGATGCAAATTCAATAAGTGAAGAATGAGATATCTTAATAATATAGAATTAAAGCGACATTTGCTCCCATTCGGTAAATCTTCTTTGTACAGCTTAGGCAATGTTTTTTTCAATAAAAAAAGACTTCATAGCATGATGATGGAAGCTACCATTGTCTGCCTACGCTCCACAAAGGTTCCTGCCAGAAAGACCAAAAGCACCAGAATCACATAGGTTTGAGTATAAACAGCACATCAGTTGTAACATATTGTAACTATTCAGCCTGGTAGAATCACTATCGATAACCGTTATGTTAAAAAGATGATTCTCAAACTTTGTGAGAATGACATATTTCAATTGTGTCTAGTGCTTGCTTTTTTAGTTTCAAACAAATTTAGGACTAATCACATCGAATTTAATCAAATCATTACCAATCGGCTGAAATAGGTAGGCTGAATAGTTACGAATTGTCACCTTAATTTTAAATTGATATCAAAGTCTATAGTCTTTGAGATTCGTAAGATTGTTTCAAAAAGAAGATATACTATATCTTAACAAGTTTATTTGTGAAACTGTACCGAAAAGTAAGGACTATGATTCGTAAATGAAATTTGCATACAAATTAATGGTGGGTCTAATTGTTATTCTGTTGTTGTCTGCATCATCTGCAACCATGGATAGCTATATGGGGACCACTACATCTGCCACAACCGAGGATGCAACATCAGGTGCTTATTCTTCATTGATCAAAACGAATGATGAAGATAAAGAACAGTTTTTGCAATACATTGATAAAACTGAATTATCTACAGTGAAAAAGACACAATTAAAGGATGATGTTTTAAATGCTTGGGACCGTTATCCAGATGAGACTACAAAAGAAGATTATCTTTTATTTGAAGAAGTAGGCACTTTGATAATAGAAACAGCACAAAAAACAAAAACAGATAAAAAAGAACCAGTAGTTGAACCTCTTCCTAAATCTACTATCAAAGAACCTCCGACCTATGCTGATGAGCGCTATGGTTACTTACTCAGAGCAGGTTCCAAAGAGCAAGCGGTCTTATTTGAATATATAGATAATTGTTATGCGTCTGAAAAGGAAAAGCAAGAGATGAAGGATTCAATGAAGGATATTTGGGAACGATATCCTGACGAAATAACAGAACAAGACTACACGACTCTTAGCTATGTTGAAAAGAAAACAGCGGAATATCTAAATGATCAATATTTTAGCAATTGTGATTCATCATGAGAAATCTCAGCAAAGTAGTAATTTTCATGTTTATTGTTACATTCAGTAGTTCTCTAATTTTCCCTCCATCTTGTTCCTGCTACTATTGAATTACCTTAAACATTGCACTACTAACTGAATTCTTAACTTTCTCCTAAGCCATTCTTCAACAAACAGAATAAACCTGGCAAATCTGAACTTGTCTTCATCAATGGATATTGGGCCTGGTTTTACTATTGTGAAATGTTTTTTCTGGAGACCGAGCCATGCATTTCTCAGCAGGAACGATATTAGTGTTAAGAAGTATCTAAAAGTTACATCTTTTGTTGATGTTCTTGGTTTAACGATATTTCTCATCCGATATGATGACTCGATAGCAAACCGTCTTCTATAGACGTTACTAACCTTCCTTTGAGACCAGTTGATTCCATAAACAACAAAAGCAAGGTTCTCATACCCATATTTGCCTCTTTTACCTTTCAGATACTTCACATCAATTACAATATCCAGATGAACTTCTTTCTTTTGAGCATTCTTCATTACATATTCAGTAGACCTTGCTTTTCTCCCTTTAAGCAGTTGCTTGATTGTTTTTCCTCTTCTTCTACTGGTGTAATGTGAGGGATATCTTTGTTCTGTAAGAACTCAAACACATCAACTGAATAGAACTCCCTATCCAGACAAAGCACCTTGATATTGAAATGCAGTTCCTCGATAAGATTTATGAAATAAGTGAGGTAGTCCACCTTTGTTTTATTCCTTTCAACAGGAATAACTGCAAGAGTATATCTCTCGTTCTTGTTTATGATAGACAGTGATACATATGAATAAAAAGAGTTAGTGGATTTCTTGGCCCGACTACGTATCACGTAGTCTTCATTGGATGAATCAACTTTTCCATAATATGGATCATTTGTAAAATCGATAGCAAACTCATACTTTTTCTCTGTCTTTAGAGTACTGACAGAACTTTGAAGAAGAATGCTTTGATTTGCCTGAATAAGCTCTTCAAGACTTAATTTCCTGAGATGGTACCGTAAAGATGTCTCACAGGGAATCTCTTGATAGTGTTTTGACGCAGAATGAACTGAACTTTTATCCACTGCCATACATATGACAGTGTTAAATATATCTTTAGAGCTAAGTTGACCGTTTATCTTGATATCGATATTATCTATAAGCGGTTTGAGAACAGCATCAATACATTGTTTTGGTCTTAATTCAACCTTATTACAGGCCCTTGAATTGAATGGTAGAAATGACATATGGCGGCTTTCCCGCCGCATATAAAGCTATCGGAAAGCATAATTCGGTGGCCTATTCAAAATTAGCGAAGTACTGAATATTTTGTAATGCAGTGTGGTTTAAATGAAAAAACGGTTACTTGATGTTATATGTGCTTCAGATAAGAGAAAGAATATGCTATTAT
>JARVGJ010000016.1 GCA_029762595.1 Methanolobus sp.
AGGAGGAGGGTGCAAACAATGGAAGAAATGACATCAAAGGAACGGTTCATAAATGCTCTTGAAATGAAAGAGGTAGATATTCTCTGGAAGTCAATGGTATCTTTTTTTGAACAGGGGGAGTAAAATGTACGGAATAGCATTAGATATGGGAACAAGTGGTTTCAGGGCTCAATTGATCGATTTAAAAACAAAAGAAGTTGTTAAGACCTCAATGACAATGAAACATCCGTTGCCAGGTGGGAACGTAACCGATCATCTTGATTTTGCTATATCAATTGGAGAGGATGTGGCACACAGTATCATCATAGCTGCTGTCGAGGAAATAATAAGGGGATTTGATGTGGATCCGTCGCAGATATTAAAGATGGCTGTCTGTGGTAACCCGATACAACTTTCGCTTTTCCAGAATACGGAGATACGCGATTTGGCCTATATAGGCAAAAACATGCAGAAAAGGCTGGGCATTGATAATGTACAACGCGATGCCCGGATATTCCAGGCTGCGGATATATTTCATGGAACTTTAAAGCTTGCGAATTGTTTGATAATCATTCCGCCTGCAATTGAACATGAGATTGGTGCTGACGCTCTTGCCATGATGGTGGAGACGGATTTCCTAAAACAGGAAGAACCAACTCTTGTAACAGACTACGGAACGAACGCTGAGATGGCCATTAAGGTAGGCAACAGGATCATCACAGGAAGTGCTGCAGCCGGACCTGCTATAGAAGGGCAGGGTATCAGTTGTGGTATGCTTGCAGCTCCGGGAGCGATCACAGATGTTAATCTGGAAAATGGTTTCTGGAGAATATCTGTACTGGATGGGAACATGCAAACCGTAAAAGGACATTTGATAGACCCGATAACCGGAAAGATAATTGAAGGATCTGATATAGTACCGTATGGTATCACAGGAACTGGTCTTGTCTCCATACTGTCCCTTGCAATCGAAACAGGGCTAATGACCCGCCTGCCTAAACTAAAGTACGGGAAGATTGAACTTGGTGATGGTATCAAGGTATCAGAAAAGGATATAATAGAGGCTGGCAAAGCTATAGGTGCCATAAGGGCTTCTCAGTTGACCCTGATACACGAATCAGGGATCGCCTATGAAGACCTTAAAACAATGTATATGAGTGGTGCTTCCGGAACCTATGTTGATCCTCTCAAAGCAAGAAAAATAGGGTCATGTCCGGATTTTACAAAGAAAATAGTGCAATTTGGGAACACATCCCTGTCTCTTGCAAGGAATATAGTTATTGAAAAAGTAAAGCTTGATACGTTGATCGAATTAGCAGGCCATATAAAGGCCGATCATCTTATGATGGCAACAAGTGATACATTCAAGAAGCTTTATGCATGTGAACTGGGATACTGGACAGAAGGTATGTCCATGGAGATGTACCATAAACTTTTAAAGATGTCTAAATTGCCTGAGCTACCAACTTCGATCGAAGACCCGGTAATTGAGAAAAGGATTCGGAAAGATCTAAGTGAAAACAGTACAGGGCGAGTTGAAGTGATAGAGAACGTAGGAGTTACTCTTGAAGAACTTGCAGTTGGATGTGTAATGTGTCACAGATGTGAAAAAGAATGTCCTGAACAAGCAATATTCATAAAAGAAGCTGATAATCATTTTGCAGAGTACGATACTCTGAAATGTCTGGGGACGGCGTGCAAAAGATGTGTGAGTGTGTGTCCGGTACATGCAATTGACTTCCAGGAAATAAAGATCATGGACTAATGACCTTTATTTCTACCTTATTGCTTGAATAGTTGCGAATAACAACAAGTTGGTTTTTCTGTAGAGCAGGATTGTCATAAAAATGATCACTCTAACAGTCTATCAATAAAAAACGTGGCGGGCATGGCGCGAATCGAACACACGTCGATGGTTATTTCCACATAACGTACCGGAAACCATCAGGATATCCCCTACCCTACATGCCCTTTGGGATGAAAGGTAAAACGCAGGAAAGATGTTAAATCTTTCCATAATCAAACTTTAACTTATTTATTTTATTTTTGAGTTCGGTGGAAGACAAGAACAGGTTTTTTCTATTCCGGACCTTTATGTTCTCATGTTCTCTCAGTATGCGTGCCATTATGGGACGTGCGAAATATTTAAATAGCACAATTGTGTATTATGGCTATTCACAATTGTGAATGCATGTTGCCAGGGTGGCGGAGTGGCTACGCAATCGCCTGCAGAGCGATTCCATCCCGGTTCGAATCCGGGCCCTGGCTTGAGGTCTTACACCTCATATCTTAGCTGTGCAGGGGTCTTCAATGGCTCCTGCTGAAAAACGTAATGTGGCAAAGGTAGGTTCCAGTTTAACTTATTGCTCTGTTTTTTACGCATCGCAGGTAGTACCATGAAAGTAAAATTGCCATCAGGCAAAACCGAGGAAATGAAATCAGGCCGGCTTACGGTAGAGGAGCTGTTACTGATGCTGGGTATCAGCCAGGCAGAGGTGCTCGTCTCAAAGGATGGCCGCATAATTCCTGAGGACACAGTACTGAAGGATGATGATGACATCCGAATAGTGCAGGTAGTGTTCGGTGGCTGAGCTACTTCCTTGTTCCCAGATTTATTATTGAAAGGCTTCTTACCCTCTCCCTTTTTCTACTTCTCCGTGCTCTTCACCGACAAGGGACCCTGAAACTGATAAAGGGATGTCCTTTATCCTGTATCCTCCTGAATACACATTCATTTTTTTGCTTCGTACAAAACCGACGATTGCTAGACCGCAAGCCTTTGCAATGTCGATTGCCAGCGTGGTACTTGCTCCTCTTGAGATTATCACGGGGATGTTTGCTGCCAGGCACTTGCGCACCATTTCAGATGATATCCTGCCTGAGCAGATCACGTAGGTGGCAGACAGGTCAATCGCATTTTCAAGAGCATAGCCTATTATCTTGTCCAGCGCGTTATGTCTGCCTATATCCTCCACCACTTTAACCCTCCCTTTTGTGTCATACAGGCCCAGCACATGGATCCCGCCGGTAAGTACGTGCAATTGTGAATCCAGGGATTCTTTCACTGATCTGGTCACTGTCTCTGTGTCAAGGATCAAACCAGAATCTATCCGGGGAAGTTTTGCAATATCAAGGTATGAAATAGTGCCGCCACATCCACTAAGGACCGTTTTCTTTGACGTGAGTATCCTGAAGGGATTCTTTGTCAGCACACCGGCATTGCTTCCTTCTATCTTTATGGATTCTATCTCATCCTTATCTTTAATGATACCTTCAGTGAAAAGAAAACCAATGATGAATTCCCTGAGCATATCCGGACTTATCATTGCAGTAAGTGCATGCCTGCCGTTAACAGTCACAGCAAGTGGCATTTCCTCTATCACCGGATGTTTTTGCAGTGCAAAGGAGTCGTTATCCCCTTTAATACAGTCCATTTCCCTGTACATCTAGAGTCTCCTTGTCATTTCTCTCAGTGTTTCTATAAGCATGTCAACTTCTTCTTCTGTGTTGTAAAGGTAGAGGCTTGCCCGTACAGTGCCATGATCCAGTTTCAGGTGTTCCATTAGTGGCTGGCAGCAATGCTCGCCTGACCTGACCATGATCGCTGCTCCCTCGTCAATTATGTGTGCCACTTCATGAGGGTGCATCCCTTCAACGTTGAAGGATATGACACCTATCCTATCACACCGGTCTTTGGGTCCGTAAACGTTCACTCCTCTGATATTCTCAAGTCCTTGCAGCATTTTTTTTGTCAGGTATGCTTCATGTTTTTTTACATGTTTCATGCCAATGTCTTCAAGATACTCCACAGCCCTGCAAAGCCCTATTGCACCGGAGATATTGGGGGTTCCGGCCTCGTAACGCTGGTAGCTACCTGCTGCTGTGTGGCCATTAACAGAGACCTTTTCGATCATGCCTCCTCCCAGCAGCAGCGGTCGAAGTTCCTCCTCTTTCATCCAGAGGATACCTGTTCCGGTGGGACCGAGCATCTTATGTCCGGAAAAACATATGTAATCACAATCCAGCTTTTTGACATCAACGGGCATATGTGGTATCGACTGTGCACCGTCAAGCAGTAGCTTTGCTCCGTTGTCATGGCACAGGCCAGCTATTTCTTTGATCGTCCCTGCAGGTAGCAGGTTGCCAAGCACGTTTGAAGCATGTGTGATGGCAACTATCTTTGTATTATCGTTGATTGCAACTTCAAATTCTCCCATATCCAATGAACCTTCCAAGTCTGTCGTTATTACAGAAACATCCACTCCCTTTGTGCGCATGCGCATCCAGGGGAGCAGGTTTGAATGGTGTTCAAGGATAGTGGTAACCACATTGTCACCTTTATTCCAGTGAGTGCCACAGGCCACCATGTTGATAGCTTCGGTACAGTTCCTGGTCAGGACCGCTGTTCCCTTTTCTCCTCCGATGAACTCTGCTATTCTTTGGTGTGCATACCAGTATTTCTGTGTGGCTATGCTTGTAAGCCTGTGCACTCCTCTTCCAACGTTAGCACGGTAATGTCGTTCAAATTCATTTGTGGAGCAGATCACCTGTTCAGGAGAAAGACTGGTTGCGGCATTATCCATGTAGGAGAGGTCTTCAAGGATTGTAAAATCCTTTCTTATCTGCTTTACGTTAAGCATTACAGGGCATCCGGAGATACATCATTTATCACTTTAAAGAGGACCAGGATGTCAGCCATCAATACACTGCTGTTCATCAGAGCGCAGTTGTTTGCATATCCTGCATATCCTTCCGGCAAGATCATCGACATTGTCTGCCTTAATATCTTCTGCAAGGACGCGTATGGACTGCTTAACATCTTCGTCAAACACTATACGATATCCTCTCTTCTTTGAAAGGTATTGTGAAACAGCAGATGGGGCCATGTCCAGTTCCCGGGCTATTTCCTGCTGCGAGAGCCCGTAGTTCACAAGCTCTTCTGCAATTGCAGCCCTGATCGCCGGCAGTACGTCCCATACTATCATCTGACAGGGTAGTTTCATGATCTTGATTACCTCTTGTTTTTTGTTTGTTTGTTTTAAAATATGATTTTATCTCACAATTGTGAATACGGTCTAATCTTAAAAATCTTTTCTCTATCTTTTATGCTTTATCTCTGTCTGTACGATAGTTTTATATATTCACAATTGTTAATCCACAATTCACAATCGTGAATCAGTCTTGTATACACCTTGGACTCCATGACATAGATGTCATATTCGATCAGGGCACGTTCCATGAAAGGAAGCACGATGTGGTAAGAGGTATTCCTATGGATATCAGAGTACAGAAAACATTTGAGGCATTATTTGCCCTGGAAGACATCCGTGAGATGCTGCGCCAGTCCCTCCCGGGATCCACTGGTTTGGCGGATATGGATGGTTTTAACGGGCAGATACGGCATATAAGGTCAATAATAGATGACCTGGAGGCTGGGACCGGTGTTCCTGAGATCAGCAGGATTGGGGGCACACTGGGTATTCGAAGCCGTGAGGAAGAATACATTAACATCCAGCCCATACAGGCAGCAGGAAGACTAAGCCCCGAGGCCCGCAAGGCTCTCATTGCATACGGGGACGGATACTCTACCTGTGACAGTTGCCGCAAGCCTTTCAGGCTCGATAAGATATCCAAGCCACCGATAGCTGATTTTCACCAGGAGCTTGCAGCCTTCCTCAACATGGATACCGCCCGCGTGGTTCCGGGTGCAAGGAGAGGATTCCAGGCAGTCACTTCAAGTCTTGTGAAACCCGGGGATCCTGTGCTAGTCTCTTCGCTGGCACATTACACTGAGTTCCTTGCAGTAGAGGCTGCAGGCGGTGTTGTAAAGGAAGTGCCATTAAATGAGAATAGTATAATTACCGCTGACGCAGTAGCTGAAAAGATAGAGGATGTGATGGTCCAGACAGGGAAAACCCCAACTCTGATAATGATCGATCACTTTGATTACCAGCTTGCAAATGAACACGATATATATGGCATCGGCAAAGTTGCACACCAGTATGACATACCCTTCCTTTATAATGGAGCCTACACAGTGGGTGTGATGCCGGTTGATGGTAAGCGTATAGGTGCCGATTTTGTTGTTGGCTCTGGTCATAAGAGCATGGCATCTCCTGCTCCGTCCGGTGTGCTCGCAACCACAGATGAGTGGGCTGATACGGTATTCAGGACCACACAGATGAAGGGTGACCTGACAGGACGCAAATTCGGAATTAAAGAGGTTCAGATGCTTGGTTGTACTCTCATGGGTTCGACCCTCATGGCAATGATCGCATCTTTCCCTGCTGTGAAGGAGCGCACTCATAAATGGGATGATGAAGTAAGGAAATCCAATTTCCTCATCGATAAATTACTTGAAATAGAAGGAAGTGCAGTATTATCAGAATATCCCAGAAAGCACGCTCTCTCAAAAGTGGATACCACAGGGAGCTTTGATATTGTAGCCGGGTCACATAAACGGAGAGGTTTCTTCTTCTCTGATGAACTCTCAAAGAAAGGAATTGTCGGGGAATTTGCCGGGGCAACCCGGGCCTGGAAGTTAAGCACCTACGGTCTTTCATGGGATAAGGTCCGCTATCTTGCTGAATCTCTCCAGGAGATTGCGGAAAAATATGAAATAAAGGTCAACATTAATTATCCATGACCTTTATTTTCAATACACGTGGAAAGTGTGATCATGTTGGATAACGCAGAGCTTGAACGGTACAGCAGACAAATTATGCTGTTTGGTGAAAAGGGTCAGCAACGCCTCAAGGATGCCAGGGTTTTCATTGCAGGTGCAGGAGGTCTTGGATGTCCTGTTGCACTTTATCTTGCAGCAGCCGGGGTGGGGCACCTGAGGATCGCAGACCACGACGTTGTGGAGCGGACAAACCTCAATCGCCAGGTACTGCACTGGGAAAATGATATCGGCAGGGAAAAAGTATTATCAGTTAAGGAAAAGCTTGAGTCTGTAAACCCATGCATAGATGTGCAGACCTTTCACCTGACAATAGACGATTCAAATGCCCGTGAGCTGATAGGGGATAGCCGGCTTATAGTCGATGCTATGGATAATTATGCTGTACGCTATCTTCTCAACCGTGTTGCACATGAAAAGGGCATTCCACTGATCCATGGTGCCATCCGTGGTTTTGACGGACAGGCAATGACTATCATTCCTGGTAAAAGCGCCTGCTTTAACTGTGTCTTCCCAACAGCCCCACCAACGGAGGTTTTCCCGGTCGTTGGTGTGACTCCTGGCATAATTGCCATGGTGCAGGCAAATGAGGTCATTAAATACCTGCTTGGTCACGGCAAACTTCTGACTGACAGATTACTCATATGGAATGGCCTTTGCTCGGAAATGGAATATTTACAGGTTTCAAGAAGGCAGGATTGTCCGGTCTGCGGCAATAAGAACAAATGATGGGAGTATTCTCATGATAAGCATCACAACTGAAGATTTTGATATCAATGCAATGATCACCCGGTCAAAAAGCTCTGAAATGGGTGCAATGGTCACTTTCCTTGGGACTGTCCGGGATGATGGTATAGATCTGCTTCATTTTGAAGCGTATGAGGATGTGGCTGTCCGGGAGATGGAAAGCATAAGGGATGAAGCCTTCGGAAAATTCGATATCCAAAGCGTTGATGTTATCCATCGTATAGGGGAGTTGCCCGTGGGTGAGAATATACTGCTTATTATCGTTGGTTCAGGCCATCGCAAGGAGGCCTTCATGGCATGCGAATATATCCTTGAGCGCATAAAGGAAAGTGTCCCTATATGGAAAAAGGAAATAAGTGGCTCAGGGGAGCGCTGGATTCCCGGTGAAGCATACAGGCCCTGATCCTGTATCTTTTAAAAGTTTAAAAATTTCAGACTTCAAGCATTCTTTGTATTGCCAGGCGTGCCCTGTCTGCTATGTCAGAAGGTACGGTTACTCTGGGAGTGAGATCCTGGAGTGAATTATACACTTTCATAAGGTCTGTCCTTTTCATATTTGTACATATGGCCTGTGGGGACAAGGGATAACATACTTTGTCAGGACAGTCTTTTTTCATCCTGTGGAGTATACCCACTTCAGTGCCTATTATGAACTCTTTTTTCCCGCTCCTGCACACATACTCTATCATTTTTGAAGTTGAGGCTACATGGTCAGCCATATCAATTACTTCTGACCTGCATTCAGGATGTACCAGCAATTCTGCTTCAGGATGCAGCTTTTGCGCTTTCTTTACGTCTTCAGGTTCTATCCGGTCATGTACAAAACAGAACCCTTCCCAGGGCATTATCTTCTTTTCAGTGAAGCGTGCCACATAGTTTCCCAGATTCCTGTCTGGTATGAAGATTATCTGGTCTGCATCAAGGGATTGTACAACCTTCAGGGCATTTGAGGATGTACAGCATATATCGCTCTCTGCTTTTACTTCTGCAGTCGTGTTGACATAACAGACGACCGCTGCCTCAGGGAATCTATCTTTAAGCACGCGCAGCTCTCCGGCAGTTATCATTTCCGCCATGGGACAGTTTGCTTCTTTAGCAGGCAGCAACACTGTTCTGTCAGGTGAAAGGATGGCTGCCGTTTCTGCCATGAAGTCAACTCCGCAGAATACTATCACATCTGCTTTTTGGTCAGCCGCTTTTCTTGCAAGTTCCAGGGAGTCTCCTGTGAAGTCGGCTATATCCTGCACTTCAGGGATCTGGTAATTATGGGCCAGTATCACTGCATTGCGTTCCTTTTTCAGCCTTGATATGTTCTCTTTAAGTTTTTCAATACCCAATATCGTTTTTTCATTACAGGTCATACAAGATACCTTTTCTGTTCTATCTTTTCATTGTGAGTCACTATATGGGATATGAGTTCACAATTGAGAATGGGTCTTATTGTTATTTATTTTTTCCTTCGTTCTGTGTGTACATCTTCTCTGTCCTTCAATCCAGAATAGCGATCAATAAGACAGATACATTTTATAATGATAAATTTAAATCACCTGGAAGCTGATAATATATTTATATAATAGTGATTATATTTCTAATAAATGCTAGGTTGGTGTATAGATGGATACTGAGGGATTTCCGGTCCACATATTTGAAAACGCACTACTGTCTTTGAACAGGGTTGCAGCAAAAAATATAATCTCAGCAGAGTTCACCGGTGATAACGCCTTTGAGCTGATACGTGGGATTATTTCCCCTGCTCTTGAAAGGATTGGTGATATGTGGGCATGTGGGGAAATTGCATTGTCACAGGAATATATGGCAGGTAAGATATGTGAGGAGATAGTAGAAAGCATACTTCCTGAGGAAAGCCCTGACAGAAAGAATATGCCTGTGATTGGTATAAGCACTCTGGGAGATGAACACATGCTGGGAAAACGAATCGTTTGTTCCTTCCTAAAAGCCAGCGGATTCAACATATATGATTATGCTGATATGGGAGCTGAAGACGTTGCCAGAAGGGTCAAAGATGATGGTGTTGAAGTTCTTATGATATCGACATTAATGCTGAATCTTGCCGTTGGGGTTAAAAAGCTCCGGATGATCTTTAACAAAGAAGGCATCAGTACCAAAATAATAGTTGGGGGGGCTCCTTTTCTTTTTGACCGGGACCTGTGGAAGGAAGTAGGGGCCGATGCAATGGCAGTGGACGCCATGGATTCTGTCAGCAGGATAAACGATGTTCTGGGGGTGCCATAATGAACAGTGATGAAATGACCCCTATGGAAAGGGTTTTGACCAGTCTTGACCATGAAGAACCGGACAGAGTTCCATTCTTCCTGTTACTGACGACTCAGGGTGCAAAAGAACTCAATATCCCAGTAAATGATTATTTCTCTAAACCCGATACTGTTGCCTCCACACAGATAAGAATGCAGCAGAAGTACGGTCATGATTGCCACTATAATTTTTACTATGCTTCTCTTGAAATCGAAGCGTGGGGTGGTGATTCTATTTTCTATCCGGATGCGGCTCCAAATTGCGGCAGGCCAATTATCCGCAACGTAGAGGATATAGCTTCACTGGAAGCTCCTGATGTATATGATTCGGTCCATCTGCAAAAGGTCCTGAAAACAACAGAGCTGATCAAGGCACATGCAGGGCAGGATATCCCTGTTATCGGGGTGGTTATGTCCCCTTCTTCCCTTGCCACCATGCAGCTGGGGATGGACCGTTATTTTGATCTTATGTATGCTAGTACTGAGATTTTAGATGAACTAATGTCTGTCAATGAAGAATTCTGTGTCCAGTGGGCAAATGCTCAACTTGAGGCAGGAGCTACAGCTATCTGTTATTTTGATCCGGTATCCTCTTCAACTATAATTCCTCCTCATATCTACAGGGAAACAGGATTTAAGATTGCAAGAAGATGCATCTCAAGGATAAACGGACCAGTTGCCACCCATATGGCCTCTGGAAGGTGCTTACCGATAATTGATGATATTGCAGCGACCGGAACTGCGGTTGTCTGTACAAGTGCAATAGAGGACCTTGCAGAAATAAAAGCTGCATGCAATGGGAAAGTATCGGTTCTTGGTAACCTGAACGGTATAGGGATGAGGCACTGGACAGATAAGGAAACCGAAATGAATGTAAAGGAAGTAATCCAAAAGGCGGCCACAGGAGGTGGGTATATACTTTCTGATAATCATGGTGAAATACCCTACACAGTCCCGTCTGATGTATTGATGTCCATCTCCCGATATGTAAAGAAATGGGGACAATATCCCAGGTAAGATTATATGTTTTACGACCATTACCTTGTTGTACCGGACTACATTCGAAATGAAGTGGAATATGCATTTTCTCATAATCCGATGTTCAAAGGGATAAAAAATAAATATTTCTCAGCAACGCAGGAAGCTCAGCTCAATGAACAGGTTTTGAATGTCATCGGGAACTGCAAATATGATAATGATGTGTTACTTCTGTGCGATATGTCCTGCCCCATGATCTCTGTCCAGGATGTGGAATATCCAGGTTATCTAAAAGTACATCGGATAGAGAGCATCCATTCTTTTTTTATAGGGGAGGAGGCTTTGCAGGAACACAAGAAAGCAGGTGCTTTTATCGCAGTTGCTGGCTGGCTGGAAAAGTGGCAATACAACCTTAAAGAAATCGACAGGAATGTCAATATCGAGCAATTCAAGGATGATCATTCATATGTTCTTATCCTGGATACAGGCATTCATTCTGACCTTGTTACCAGGGCAGAAGATCTTTCCAAATTTACGGGTATTCCAGTTAAAGTCCTTGGTGTGGGAATGGAGCATTTCAATCTATCTCTTGAGAATATGATACTACGATGGGATCTGGATAAGAAAAAAGACCAATTAAAAAGATGCAACAGGAAAGTATCTTCATATGCAATGTCAATTGACTTTATAAAGGAAATGGCTGATTATACAGACGAATCCATTGCAATCGATTCAATATGTGGTTTGTTCACAACGATGTTCGCTCCGAAAAATGTGTTTTACCACTCTTTTTATGGAGGTGAGTTTTCACTCAAGAATGAAAATATCCAGGGCACTGACAGGGAATCAATAATAGGATTAAAGGATTCTGATGCAAACTACATCGTATTTGATTCCAAAGATGGTTTTGCCATAAAGATATCAAATTCAGAAGAAACCTTGGGTATAGTCGAGGTTCTTGGTGTTGCTTTTCCGGAGCATCTTAACGAGTATCTGAGTGTTGGTTATGATCTTGCGAAGGCTTCAGGACTTGCAATATCAAATATAAGGAGATATCATGAACTCTTCCGGTCCAGGGAGGAGGAAGCTAAGCTTGCCGAGATGCTCCGAACTACCAATCGTATTTTGCGACATGATATCGCCAATGACCTGCAGGTGATAACCGGGGCTCTGGGCCTGTTTGAAGAGACCAATGATGAGAAATTCATCTCTATGGTCATGAAAGCTGCGCAGAAAAGTGTATCCCTTATTAAAAAAATGCGGGAGCTTGATATGCGTCCGTTCCATGAGAACAATTTTGAAATGGTTAATGTAAAAAGCATGGTTGAAGCTATTACATCTAAACATAATATAGAATTCAATGTAAATGGGGACTGCATGGCCATGGCTGACAAAGCTATGTCTTCAGTAATCGATAATATAATCAGTAATGCTATTGTTCACGGGAGAGCGGGTAAGATGGATATAGGGATTAACATGCAGAATGATAAATGCACAATATCATTTGCAGACGACGGCATAGGCATTCCAGAAAGAATAAAACCAAATATCTTTGATGAAGGTTTCAAATATGGTGCAACGGGAAATACTGGATTTGGTTTGTTCATTGTAAGAAAGATAGTTGAAGGATATAAAGGGTCCATACATGTCAAGGACAATTTTCCTTCAGGTACTGTATTTGTAATTGAGTTACCATCTGCGGATATGGTACAAAAATCCGATCTTGTATGAAAGCAATTAGGGAAAATCAATAGTTTTTGTTAGTCTACAGAAGGCACTCAGGGTGCCTGCTGCAAGACGAGAAGTAGGAGGTTACAGATCTTATCTGTAACTGAAGATTATAGTTATTGGTATCAATAACTATAGTTTTTAGTTCTGGAGTACTATCTCGATGTTGATGTCCTTTGGAACCTGGATACGCATGAGCTGCCTGAGTGCACGTTCATCTGCTGCGATGTCAATGAGTCTCTTATGTACACGCATTTCCCAGTGGTCCCATGTAGCGGTTCCATCGCCGCTTGGACTTTTACGGACAGGTACTACCATCTTTTTGGTCGGTAGTGGAACTGGTCCTGAGATACTTACACCTGTTCTGTCTGCAATCGCTTTGACCTGATCGCAAACACCATCAAGGTTTACAGGACTGATTCCTGATAATCTTATTCTTGCTTTCTGTGACATGTTCTTCTCCTAAAAAAGGAAAGTAAGGAGTGCCTTACTTCTGTTTGACACTCATGCACATGCCGGCAGCAATGGTCATACCCATATCGCGGATAGCAAATCTACCGAGCTGTGGGATTTCCTTTACTGGTTCGATTACCATTGGCCTTGTTGGCTTGATGGTTACGATAGCTGCATCCCCTGCCTTGATGAAGGTTGGGTTCTCTTCCTTGACCTGGCCTGACTTAGGATCAAGCTTCTTGTCGATAGACATAAGTGTACATGCTGTCTGGGTTGTGTGGCAGTGGAACACAGGTGTGTAACCGACAGTGATTGCAGATGGGTGCTGGAGCACGACAATCTGTGCAGTGAATTCGTCCGCTACCGATGGTGGTTTGTCAGAAGGACCGCATACATCTCCTCTGCGGACATCGTTCTTACCGACACCTCTTACGTTCCATCCGATGTTGTCACCAGGTATGGCCTGTGCAACTTCTTCGTGGTGCATTTCAATGGATTTTACTTCTCCGCTTACTCCGCTTGGATTGAAAGTGACAGTCTGTCCCTTCTTCATGACACCGGTTTCGACTCTTCCTACAGGCACGGTTCCAATACCAGAGATTGTGTATGCATCCTGGACTGGGATCCTGAGTGGGAGTGTGTCTGGCTTTTCTGGCATCTTAAGTTCATTGAGGCACTGAAGCAGTGTTGGACCATTGTACCATGGAGTATTCTCGCTTTGTTTTGTGATGTTGTCGCCCTCAAATGCTGATGTTGGGACGAAAGGAATCTCGCTTGCCTTGAACCCTACCATTCCAAGGAGCTGACTGACATCTTTCTTTACTTGCTCGTATCTCTCCTGGCTGTAGTTAGCTGCATCCATCTTGTTCACAGCTATGATGAGCTGGTTGATACCAAGGGTCCTTGAAAGGAAAACGTGTTCCTTTGTCTGGGCCATTACGCCGTCAGGTGCTGCAACTACAAGGACTGCTGCATCTGCCTGGGAGGCACCGGTTATCATGTTCTTGACGAAGTCACGGTGACCTGGACAGTCCACCACTGTAAAGTAGTAAGTGTCTGTATCGAATCTCTTGTGAGCGATGTCGATTGTAACACCTCTCTCACGCTCTTCTTTCAGTGAGTCCATGACCCATGCGAAAGCGAAAGATTCTTTACCCTTCTCTTTTGCTTCTGCCTTGTATTTCTCGATTAAGTGAGCAGGTACTGCCCCTGTCTCGAACATCAATCTTCCGACAAAGGTTGATTTGCCGTGGTCAACGTGACCTATAACTGCTAAATTCATGTGTGGTTTCTCAGTTGCCATGTTTAATTACTCCTTATTTAATGTTGATCTCAATATGATTTGACCTAATTGTTGTTTCTACTTTTAAACCTTTCTGACGAATGGGGTATTTTGTAGCCAAGGCTACAAAACACTCTGTTCACATGCTGAGGAAATCGGATGCCTGTGGTAAATCCTTCTTCAGTCCCTTCCTTTCCCTTATAGATGATACAACTTCATTTGTCATGTTGGTTGGCAGTGTGTCAAAGCCAGCGAATTCCGTGCTCCACATCGCACGTCCTTCTGTAGCTGATCGTATGTCACCTGCAAATCCAAAGAGCTCTGAAACGGGGGCCTTTGACTCTATAATTGTCATGTCACCTTCAGCGGTCATGTTAGCAATGACTCCGCGACGTCCCTGTATCTCTTTTGTTGCACCGCCCATCTGATCCTGTGGTACCTGGATGAATACCTTCTGGTATGGTTCAAGAAGTGTATCATCTGCCATGAGCATTGCTGCCTGGATGGCCTGTCTTGATGCAGGAATGACCTGTGCCGGTCCTCTGTGGACTGCGTCTTCGTGCAACTTTGCATCCATGAGCTTTACCTTGACACCCATGCAGGGTTCTCTTGAAAGGGGTCCTGCTTTCATTACCTCCACAAATCCTTCAAGTATGAGTTCCATGGTTTCATTGAGGTGCTGGATACCCTTTGTCATGTCAATATATATGTTGCTCTCGTAAATGTCAGCAATACCCTTTGCTTCGTCCTTTTCCATTCCAACTGCAATGAGTTTTTCCCTGCGCTCAAGTTCAGGCATCCTCATTGATATTTCACCGTTCCTTATAAGATCCCTTATTTCAGGTGCAAGGGGTTCTACCTCAACATAGAACCGGTTATGCCTGTTTGGCGACTTACCTTCAACAGGGCCAGCCTTGTTGCGTATGGTTTCACGGTAAACTACCAGTGGTGGTGTGGTTGTGATCTCGACACCCTTGTCACGCTGTATCCTGTGAGCAATGACCTCAAGGTGAAGTTCGCCCATACCTGCCATCAGATGTTCGCCGGTCTCTTCATCGAGTGTAATACTGAGTGTGGGATCTTCCTTTGCAACCTGTCTGAGAACATCAACGAGCTTTGGAAGGTCTTTCATGTGTTTTGCTTCCACGGCTACTGTGACCACAGGTTCACTGCCATGCTTTATGCTCTCAAATGGTGCCATGCCTTCAAGTGTAGTGACGGTTGAACCAACAATAGCATCCTTAAGGCCTGTAACTGCTGCGATGTTACCTGCAGGTATCCTTTCCACTTCTATCCTTTCCGGACCCATGAAGATACCTACCTGCTGGATCCTGTTCTTCTTTGAAGCGCCTGTGACATATACTTCCAGGCCACGGCTAAGCGCCCCACTGAAAAGTCTTCCGGTTGCCACTTCTCCGGCATGTGGGTCCATGGAGATGTCAGTGACCATGAATGCAAGATCCCCTTCATCATCTGCCTCTGCCATTGACTTAGCGATCTCTGTGCTCTTGTCCCCGTGCCAGATCACAGATACCCTGTCGCTCTGGGCATCGATGGGGCTTGGGAGATATTTGATGACCATATCGTTGACAGCTTCATGAAGCGGACATTTCTCTGCAAGTGATTTCATGTCTCCTTCACGGCAGAAATCGTATACCTGACCGAAAGTGACCCCTGTCTTTTGCATCATTGGCACGCTGATAGCCCAGTTGTAAAGAGCAGAACCGAATGCAACTGTACCGTTTGCAGCATCGACTCTCCATCCTGCCTTGTAACGCTCTTCGTTCATGCCCTTTATGAGCTTGTTAACGTGGTCTATAAGCTTGCCGAGCCTTATCTGCATTTCCTGCGCATCGACCTGAAGCTCATTGATAAGACGATCAACTTTGTTGATGAAAAGCACTGGCTTGACGTGCTCTTTCAATGCCTGCCTGAGTACGGTCTCTGTCTGTGGCATTGTACCTTCAACAGCATCTATTACCACGACTGCTCCGTCCACTGCACGCATTGCACGTGTGACGTCCCCGCCAAAGTCTACGTGGCCTGGTGTGTCAATGAGATTGATGAGGTAGCTTGTTCCTTCATACTCGTGAACCATTGAAACGTTAGATGCATCGATCGTGATACCTCTTGCCTGTTCTTCCTCATCAGAGTCCATGAATAGCTGGCGCCCTGCCAGCTCTTTAGAGATCATGCCTGCACCTGCAAGCAGGTTGTCTGACAAAGTGGTTTTTCCGTGGTCGATATGAGCAACAATGCCGATATTGCGTATCATCACAGGGTCGTTCATAAGTGCGGTGACCTGCTCGACCATCTTTTTCCTTCTACCCATATTAATTACCTTATTCCTGATTTAATTAATGATATACGTGATCTTTAACGTGCTGCCTTTGCAACTCTTTCCTTAGCATCTTTCCTGTTGATGGAGAAGCACTTAGCATCGCGGTTTGAAGCTGCGATTATCTCTGCTGCAAGGCAATCTGCTGCACTCCTCTTGGACTTGAATGAAGCTTTGTTCGCTCCCATTGTTATGTACCTGAGTGCAGTGTCAACGCGTCTCTGGGGAGCGGTGTCTACAGCTTTTGGCACGGAGATACCACCGTACTTAAGCCTGACCACTTCTTCCCTTGGTCCGGCGTAAGAGATAGCCTCTACCAGTACCTGCACAGGGTTCTTCTTTGTCCTTGTATTAATAATATCAAAAGCTTCAGCAACAACTCTCATAGCGTTCTGTTTCTTGCCGGTATTGACTTCTGTGCGCATCACATTGTTTACAAGGCGTTCAACTATGCAGATATCTGACTTGTTGAACTGCTGTCTTGCATGTTTGCCATTTGTGTGGGGTATGATCACAGGGTCAAGATTGACATACCTTCTGATTCCCTGGTCAGTAACCTCTACCTCAGCGAGATCCCATTTCCCGAATAACTTATACATACGATTATCTCCTTGGTTTCTCTTTACGGCCAATGACCATCTCATTTAAAGAGACATTGTTCACAGCGATGACCTTGAAACGTACTCCGGGGATATCACCCATTGCACCGCCCATGCGTCCTCCAATCCTTTCAACAGTGACTTCATCGTGCTCGTCGATAAAGTTAATTGCACCATCGCCGGGACAGAATGCTGATACTTGACGTCCGTTCTTTATCAGCTGTATTCTGACACATTTCCTGATAGCTGAGTTTGGCTGCTTAGCCTCTACTCCAACCTTCTCAAGTACAATGCCTCTTCCCTGAGGTGCGCCACCGAGTGGATCTGCCTTTACGTCAAGTCCTAGTGTGCGTCTGTTATAGCCAGAGTCTTTCCACCGTGCATTCTTTCGAATGCGTTTAAGCGTGTGAGCTGCATATTTTCCATTTGGCATATTATATTCTCCATTTATGTCTTTGATGAGTATGATATTATCTGAATTATCACTGCAGGATGACATCATCAATATCGTGATGTCTCTTTGCGACAATTTTGACCTTTTCGATGTTTTTCCCATTCCTTCCTATGGCAAGGCCTTTGTCTTTATTGGATACTTCTACATAAGCCAATCGCTTATCATTCCTGTTTGTGATGTTCACTGATTTGACAGTTATCGGACCGAATGCGTTCTTTATGAAAGCAACAGGTTCTTCCGAATATTCAACAAGATCTATCTGTTTATCCACTGTCTTTTTCATACGGTTGATATGGTCACCCTTTTTCCCAATGGCTGCACCCATATCTCCTTCCTTTATCACATATATGATCCTGCTGTCATCGACAATACAATCTTTGACCGCTGCACCTGTCATATTTTCAAATAATGCGATATGTCGGATACCTTCAGTGGATAACTTGATCTCGCCCAAATATCGCAACTCCTTTAAGCGGCAGCCAGAATCTCGGATTCTCCGCTGTCAATGATTGCCATTGCAGCAATAATGAATGGTTTTCCGCAGGCAGGTCCAAGTTCTGTTCCTGTGCCGGGGTAGTTGAGTATCGGTACGTTGGTGCTTTCTATCTTGGCTCTTACGTCTGCAGGGCAATTTGCAGCGAGGACCACCATTTTTGCCTCATTGTTCATGGCAGCATCGATAGTCCTGTTAGATCCAATTATCACCTTTCCGGTTCTGATCACTTTGATCAATGCTTTGTCAATGTTAATATCCATTTATATCAACTCATTTATAACGTCAATTTGAGATTTGTATTAATAAGTGATTCCGTATATTTACTTTCTGGTTGTTATTTATATATGCCTGTTTAACAACCAATTTATTTCGCAATGAGATGTACGTCTCCTGTTCCAAGCTTAATAGGTTGTCCTACTATTATGTTTTCGGTCACACCGTTAAGCTCATCCCGGTCTCCGCGCATACCGGCGTCAAGAAGGTGACTAACTGTGACTTCAAAGGCTGCACGAGCGAACACACTGGCTTTCTCACCTGAAATTCCATGTCTGCCTATCTGTTTTACTTCCCCGTCACAGCACATTATGTCAGATACGAGCATAATATGCCTGATATCAACGGTAAGCCCCTGCTCGGAAAGCGTGTTCGTCGCCTCTGTGATAATGGCATTCCTTGCGGCCTCGATGCCAAAGACATCGTATATCTCCCCGATATTGTTGGTGTATGTTCTTGTAACATCGACACCCTCTATCTGGAGTACTTCTTTAAGCTGTGAACCTTCGGTGTAGAGTGTGTATTCCTCCCCATCCTTCCTGATAACTACTCTTTTGATGCCCTCTATCCCTTTCAGTGTTATTGAATGGATATTCTTTGCAAGCTGGAGAAGCTCACGGTAGGAGGGTGAGTTCGGGGTGACAATTATCTGGTTTGCAACACCGCCGGGCACATTCACCATTACGTCAAGCTCATCACGAAGTTTGTCTGCTATGTCGTCTGAATTGAGGGACCTCTGATTCAGGGTCTTTTCATGAAGGTCTATTATAAGGTGCATGTTAGCCAGGTCGGTAGTGATGTCTGCAAGATGCTCTATGTGGGTTGCTTCTATCTCCCACGCAAGCTTTCGTGCTTTGTCCCTGTCATTTGCATACTCTTTTTCCAATGCAATGGTCATCATTGGCGTGCTTGGCTGCTTCCTTGCATCGACAATCTCAATGAGACGTGGAAGACCAAGTGTAACGTTTATCTCTGCCACACCTGCGTAGTGGAAAGTACGCATTGTCATCTGTGTGCCCGGCTCACCAATAGACTGTGCCGAAACGACACCGACTGCCTCACAGGGCTCAACACATGCATATTTATAGCTTTCCTTTACACGCTCTATTATCTCTTCCAGCTCTTTTTTAGTTACTCCTGCCTTCATGACGTCATCTTTCAGAGTTTTCATAATGTTATTTGGCAGGTTAAGCCCTGAGATCATTGTATCAATAGTAACTTCACTGATCGTCATTTAGTTCACCTCTTTGCCTGTGACCATCCTGACAATCCTGTGTATTGCCTCAGGCTTGCTGTAGTCACTCTTGGTGGAGTCTATTCCGTCCTCTCCATACTTGAACTGGACGATCACTCCACGCGTTTCACGCACAGATCCATCATATTGTACCTCAAGGTCCTGTAAAGCATTAACAAGCCTCCTCTGCAGGTAACCTGACTGTGATGTACGGACCGCAGTGTCCACAAGACCTTCACGGCCACCGATGGCGTGGAAGAAATACTCAGTGGGGTTCAGTCCGCTCTTGTAACTGGCTTTGACAAACCCATGAGCATCAGCACCAAGGTCACCCTTGTCAAAGTGTGGAAGGGTTCTGCCTGCATAACCTCTCCTGATCCTCTCACCACGAACGGCCTGCTGTCCAACACAGGCAGCCATTTGTGTAAGGTTCAGCATTGATCCTCTGGCACCGGACTTGGCCATTATAACTGCTGAGTTTTCAAGACCAAGCTGTTTTCCTGCAATATTACCGGTCTGATCCCTTGCCTTTCCGAGCTCTTGCATGATCTTCATTTCGATGGTTTCCTCAAGTGTACGACCTGGCAATGCTTCTAGTTCTTTTGCCTCGTAGGCCTCAATAAGTGTCTTGACCTTTTCCTCAGCTTCATTCAGCAGATTACTAATTTGTATCTTTGCGGTTTTTGGTATGTCCTCATCACTTATACCAAAACTAAGTCCGGTCTTCATTACACCACGGATAGCAAGTCTTGTAAAGTCATCAACGAACTTTGCACCGGCCTCAGTGCCGTATTCCTTTACAACCTTGTCAAGGATCTTGCCCTTGAACGCACCGATGGCCTGTTCGTCGATGGTTCCCTGGATCATCTCCCCATCTTCAATGACTACGTATGCATCATACTCGCATTGTTTTTTCTTACAGGTGTCACACTTGAAACAGACCTGTGCAGGGAATTCAAGATAAAGCCCCTTTGGAAGTATCTGGCTGAAGATCTGCTTTCCGTTCCACAATGGCTGGCCATCTTCAGAAAAGCTTGAGGGTTCAGGCAGATTCCTCACATCGGATTTCCTGAGCAGTTCCAGTGCAGCGTTCTTTGTGATGCTGTTCTCGTTCCTTGTAAGCAGGAACAGGCCTGAAATATGGTCGTGTATACCACCGATGATCGGGCCTCCGAAACGAGGGGACAGTATATTCTCCTGCACCTGCATGAGGATGCTGGCTTCAGCCCTGGACTCCTCAGTCTGGAGCACGTGCATGTTCATTTCGTCACCGTCAAAGTCAGCGTTATAGGGTGGGCACACGGCAGGGTTGAGCCTGAAAGTCTTGAATGGAAGTACTTTTACCTTGTGAGCCATGATGCTCATCTTGTGAAGTGAAGGCTGCCTGTTAAAGAGAACAATATCTCCCTCCATAAGCTGTCTTTCAACTGTCCATCCGGCCTCTATCTTTTCAGCAAGCTCCTCTTTATTGATCTCAGATACTCTGATACGCCTTCCATCATCGCGTATTGCGTAATTTGCACCAGGATGTACCTCGCTTCCACGCAGTACATACATACGGAGAAGTTCTATGTTCCTTGTTGTGACCTTTTCGGGTATGGTCATCTGCATTGCAATCGCATAAGGGACACCAACCTCATTGATACTCAGGTTGGGATCAGGCGATACGACAGTACGTGCCGAGAAGTTCACACGCTTTCCTGACAGGCTTCCTCTGAACCTCCCTTCCTTACCCTTAAGACGCTGGGTAAGTGTTTTCAGGGGTCTTCCTGATCTGTGCCTTGCCGGTGGAACACCTGAAACTTCATTATCAAAGAATGTTGTAACATGGTACTGGAGAAGTTCCCACAGATCCTCTATAATCAGCTGAGGAGCACCTGCATCCCTGTTCTCCTGGAACCTCTGGTTTATCCTGATGATGTCCACAAGTTTATGGGTCAGGTCATCTTCACTGCGCTGGCCGGATTCAAGGGTAATAGAAGGCCTGACAGTTACAGGCGGGACCGGCAGGACTGTGAGGACCATCCATTCAGGTCTGGCACTTGAGGAGTCCATTCCAAGTACTTTCACATCCTCATCGGGTATGTTCTCAAAACGATCACGTATCTCTGTAGGAGTTAACTTGTGTCCGTTTTCTACATAGTCGCTTGGCTTTTCAAACTTGATCTCAAGCTGCTCGGTCGAGCAGTAAGGGCAGGACTTTGCCTTGCGCGCTTCCTTGAACACCTCATTGATTATATTGTCGGGGAGATGTCCCATTTCCTTAGAAGTAATAAGCTGCTCAAGGAAATCTCTCTTCTTTTCAGGTTCAAGAAGCAGCCTGCTGCAATTGCGGCAGATGGAGCGCAGTGTTTTGCGTATGGTCTTGTTAAAGCCCACGTGTATGACCGGAGCGACAAGATCAATATGTCCGAAGTGTCCGGGGCATTCACCTGCACGGCTTCCACAGGTCTTGCATTTCAGACCAGGGTCGATAACCCCAAGTCGCAGGTCCATAAGTCCCATGTCAATGGGATATCCGTCATCGTCATAGGTGTCAGCGGTAATGATCGCGGTCACACTCATCTTGCGCACTTCGCGGGGGGAGAGAAGACCGAATTTTATGGCACCGACCCTTTTTGGAATAGATGGAATTTCATTCATTTTGATTCACCCCTTATACAGCATCCTCAAGTTGCAGTCTGGGAGCCACTCCAAGGGATTTGATTTCGTCAAGCAACAGTTTGAATGCGTAGCTCATCTCCACAGGGTGGATATCAGTCTCAGCACCACAGTTGGCACAGTATCTTACATTTCTCTTCCTGTCAAAGGTGGCTATCATTCCGCAGTGTCCGCAGACCAGCTCCACGACTTTATCAGATTCGTCTAGCAGTCTTTCTTTCAGTGTCATTGCAGCACCATGGCCGATAAGTACATCACGCTCCATCTCTCCGAAACGCAGACCTCCTTCACGGGCACGACCTTCAGTTGGCTGTCTTGTAAGCACCTGCACAGGTCCACGGGACCTTGCATGTATCTTGGATGCCACCATGTGGTGCAGCTTCTGGTAAAGGATAACTCCTACAAACACATCGGCCTGTATCTTCTTACCGGTAACTCCGTCAAAGAATACTTCTTTCCCAGTGTGTGCAAATCCATATTTTTTGAGCCCGGACCGCAGGTCTTCTTCATTCTCTCCTGCAAATGCGGTTGCGTTGATCCTTCTGCCCTCCATGGAGCCTACTTTGCCACCTATCATTTCAAGCACATGACCCACAGTCATACGTGAAGGGATTGCATGTGGGTTGATCACAAGGTCCGGTACCATTCCTTTTTCAGTGAATGGCATGTCTGCAAAAGGTACTATAAGGCCGATAACTCCCTTCTGACCATGCCTTGATGCGAACTTGTCTCCAATCTCCGGGATTCTCTGGTCCCTTATCTTTACCTTTGCAAGGCGGGTTCCGTTAATTGATTCAGTAAGTATGACAGTATCTACGACACCTTTCTCGTTGGATCGCATTGTTATGGCACTTTCTCTGCGTTGTTCCACAGTCAGTCCGAAATCAGACTGTTCTTCAAGGAAACGTGGGGGGCTTGTCTTTCCTATGAGGACATCATTTGGTCCGACCTGTGTTTCCGGATTTACAAGACCGTCCACATCAAGGTTTGCATATGCCTCAGGACTGCGTGCACCTCTGAATTCGGAGTCGGGTATCTCAAACTTATCTTCCTGTCCTCCGGGATAACGTCTCTCTTCACCTTCAAAAGTCCTGATGAAGTGACTCCTTCCAAGTCCTCTCTCAATGGAACCCTTGTTGAAGACCAGTGCATCTTCAATATTGTGTCCTTCATAGGACATGACAGCCACAACGAAGTTCTGTCCTGCAGGCCTATCATCAAAATGTATGGCTTCACATGTCTGTGTTCTGACCATGGCCTTTTGTGGGTAGTGAAGTATATGTGCACGGGTGTCCGGTCTGAGCCTTATGTTGGATGTGGAGACGCCTATACACTGTTTGACCATGGCAGCACCCATGGTATTACGCGGGGATGCATTGTGTTCCGGGTATGGTACCATTCCTGTACAGATGCCCAGCATAAGCCCTGGATTAATTTCCATGTGGGTGTGTTTAGGTGTTAGGTGACTTCTGTAAAGGCCGATAAATGCATTTTCCTCTTCTTCAGAGTCCAGGTATTCTATTTTTCCGTTCTTTATCACCTCATCATAGGATAGCTTGCCTTCAGCAAGCATTTTCTCCTCTTCTTCTGTTACCAGCGACTCTCCATCTTTTACGATGAACAGAGGTCTTCTTGCACGGCCCATGTCCGTATTGATGAGTACTTCATGTATGTCCTCATGATAAGTGACATTCACCTGGTCTGAAATAATGCCGTTCCTGCGCTGTTCCCTTACATTCTCTACCAGTTCGGCAGGATCAGTGTGTGATCCTATTAGTTCTCCGTTCAGGAAAACCTTGGCTTCATTCATCGTGCAGTCCTCCGATGTCATCTATTGTATCTGAATAGTTCGTGTATCCTATTGGTTCTGATTTATCTTCTTCCGCCAGGTGTCTTACTTCCAGCTCGTCAACATAATTATCAAGCTCTTCATCATATTCCGGAAGTGCTTTTAGGGATGAATTAAGTACGGTCTTAACAACACCGAGCTCATAAAGAAGATTTTTTACTTTCTTGTTCTCATCGCTGCCGGTTGAAAGTTCCACCATCTGTGCGAAGTTTTTCACAAGACCACAGTTCGGTCCTTCCGGGGTTTCCGAGGGACAAAGCCTTCCCCATTGTGTTGGGTGGAGGTCACGTGCTTCAAAGTGTGGCTGGGCCCTTGAAAGCGGGGATATGACACGCCTGAGGTGGGAAAGTGTTGATATGTAATCTGTCCTGTCAAGCAATTGGGAGACTCCGGTCCTTCCGCCAACCCAGTTACCGGTTGCAAGTGGGTGTTGCAGCCTGTCAGTCAGTACGTCAGCCCTTACCAGTGTAATGACGTTAAGCTCACGGTTCCTCATGTTTGCTCTCTCAAGCTGGTATTTGATATCTCTTGAGAGCCTGTTGAACGCAACCCTGAAAAGGTCCTCCATAAGGTCTCCGGTAAGTTTGAGTCTCTTGTTGGAATAGTGGTCTTTATCATCCGGGTTACGCCTTCCAAGTGCAAGCTCGAAACAGGATTCTGCCATTCTTCCAAGGAAGTTTGCCTTTGCTGCCCTGTCAGTGGGTTCGTTCCCAAGGTGTGGTAAAAGATATCTGTCAATTACATAGTTGGCACGCTTTATCTGATAGTCCCTTGCCTGTCCGGAGGCAACCCTGGAGCCTATCTTCTCCATTGCATCCTCTATATTGTCAACCTCAGCTTCTTCCAGGTTCTCGAACATGAACTTCATTATTTCAGGGTCCATGGATACAGCTTTAACCAGCTCTTCATCTGTTTCGACACCAAGGGCTCTCATCATTGTGGTGAAATTGAGACGACCCGATATTGAAGGGAACGACACCTCCAGGAGTGATTTCCTTCCTCTTTCAACGACTACCAGTGCACGGTATCCTCTTCTCTGTGAGAATACCTTGGATACTTCGATGGTGTCTCCATATCTTTCACCAAACTCGGTTAGGATCTTGTTGGGAGCGAGGTCTTCCAGGGTCATGATCACCCGCTCTGTCCCGTTGACTATAAAATATCCTCCGGGGTCCAGGGGGTCCTCTCCGTATTTTACCATCTCGTCCTCGCTAAGCTCCCTGAGGTTGCATATTTCGGATTTGATCATTACGGGAAGCTGTCCGATCTTTGCTTCTTGTGGTTCCTTTTCCTCGTCGTTTTCCACAACACTCATCTGCAGGTACAGGGGTGCGGAATATGAAAGGTTCCTGAGTCTGGCTTCGTTAGGATATAGGTTCTCAATGGCTCCGTCAGCCTCTTTGACTACCGGGTTCTCTACTCGGATGGCACCTAGCTTTATATAAGTGTCTTCAAGGTCTGTCTCGATGATCCTCTGTTCATCGATGATCTTTTGAAGCCCCGTCTCCAAAAATTTATTATATGAGTCTATATGATGCTGTACGATCTTCTCTTTCGTAAAAAACGAATGTGGGATCTGTCCTTTAGTTAACGCTATGATAGCACCTTCTTTATGTGATTTGTATTATTGCAAAAAAAGACATGTCAATCTGTCTTGGTTGAACATCGCTTCTTTAAGTCCTTTAAGCGATGACAAGTCGATAGTAAAAAGCCTCTCCGGCAGTCTGGCTGTTGCGGGTGATCCTTACAACTTCCCCCACCTGTGCCCCGATTTCCTGTATGACCGGATCAACGACCTTAATCTTTGGAAGTTGTTCCTTATCAATTGCATATTGCTTTAAAACAGATTTTAATTCCTCTTCCGACATAATCTCATGTTTCGGGATTGATTGATGGTCAAGCAGGCTGAAATTTCTCACTTTATTACTCCTCCCTCAAAAATGTGAACGTGAACACTCTCGTGCAAAATGATGGCGGGCTCGTAGGGATTTGAACCCTAGGCCGTCTGGTTAAAAGCCAGACGCTCTGCCTGACTGAGCTACGAGCCCAATTTGTTGGGTGGGTTTGCTGGGACTGCTTCACGTTCATCGGCTTCGGTGTAGCGGTGGATAAAAGCACTTATCTTATATATACTTTTTGTCCTCCTGCAACGTGTTCGAACTATCATTATTTACGATGAATTACTATTAATTGTATGTCTATTTTTTTGGATATTTGTTCTGATAAAAAGCAGAATGTTTATATGCGATAAATTCTCCTTTTTACAAAGTAGCGGTTTTTCTCTCTGAGTAGGTTCACCTAACTGTCTATTTGTGGCCTTTCCAGGACTTTTCTTGGTATCACAGCTAGTAAAATGCTTATTTAAAAAATATTGGGATCTATGTGCCAGATTCCCAATCATCCATGTATGCTGCCTGTTTATCTGTAAGAATGTCAATACTGATGCCCATAGACATCAGTTTCATCTCTGCAATTCCGATGTCCAGTTCACGGGGTACCGGATGTACTCCGTCTGGCAGTTTATTCTCTGCTATGTACTTTACACAAAGAGCCTGGTTAGCAAAACTCATATCCATGACTTCTGCAGGGTGTCCGTCACCTGCTGCAAGGTTCACAAGCCTTCCGTCTGCAAGCACATACACGCGCCTGTCCCTTAGCAAGTACTCTTTGATATTGTTCCTCACAGTCCTGATAGAACTTGCCATGGCCGTAAGATCCTCAAGATTTATCTCCACATTGAAGTGTCCTGCATTTGCAAGGATAGCACCGTCTTTGATCACTTCAAAATCCTCTCTTTTCAGTATATCCCTGTTGCCTGTTGTGGTGAGGAAAATGTCTCCTATCTTTGCAGCCTCTATCATAGGCATTACCTGATTTCCGTCCATACGGGCTTCAAGAGCTCGAATAGGGTCTATCTCTGTAACGATCACATTTGCACCAAGGCCATTTGCACGCATTGCAGCACCCTTGCCACACCAGCCGTATCCTCCAATGACTACATTTTTGCCTGCTATGAGGAGGTTAGTGGTCCTCATAATTCCATCCCATGATGACTGCCCTGTGCCGTAGCGGTTGTCGAAAAGGAACTTTGTCATGGCATCATTTACTGCAATGACCGGCATCTTCAGTGCACCATCGCGTTCCATGGACTTTAGCCTGTGAATGCCTGTAGTGGTCTCTTCACATCCTCCCAGGATATGAGGTAAAAGGTCAGTGCGTTCTGTGTGGAGCTTGAAGATAAGATCAGCACCATCATCAATGGTAATGTCTGGTTTAAAGTCAAGTACCTTATCGATGGCCTCATAATATTCCTCATTGCAGCAATCGTATTTTGCAAAACAGCAGATATTTCCCTTGTTATGAAGTGCCATTGAAACATCGTCCTGTGTGCTCAGGGGATTGCAGCCTGTGATAGCCACCTGCGCTCCGCCGATGGCCATTGTCTCCACCAGTGCAGCAGTCTTTGCCTCCACATGCAGGGCCATACCAACTCTATGGCCAGCAAGGGGTTTTTCTTTTTTGAACTGCTCTCTTATAATATTAAGAACAGGCATATGGTTTAGAACCCAGTCTATCTTCATGTTGCCGGATTCTATCATCTCAGTATCATTCATTACGATTCTCCATTTATATACTATGATCGTTGTAGTTATGTTGTAGTTATTGTTTTCAATTATTGATCCTTGATATGAGGTCCTTTGATACTTCTACAGCACTATCTATCACTTGCTGCTCGTCCATTGAAAGGACCTTTCCATCTTCCATGAGCACTCTGCCACTTACTATGGTGGTCTTGACATCCTTGCCGCTAGCTGCATATACAAGATGTGATGCAATATCGTAGACCGGTGTCAGATGAGCCTTGTTCATATCAATTATGATCATGTCAGCATTGTATCCTTCTTTAAGCATGCCACTTTTGATGCCAAGGGCTTTAGCTCCATTTGTAGTTGCCATCTCAAGCACCCGGCGCGCCGGAAGTACTGTCGGGTCCATTATGCTGACCTTCTGCAAAAGAGTTGCTGTCTTCATCTCCTCAAACATGTCCAGATCGTTGTTGGAAGCACATCCGTCTGTTCCCAGGCAAACATTGGCACCACTTTCAAGGAGTTTATAAACAGGGCATATACCTGATGCCAGTTTCATATTGCTCACAGGATTGTGTGAAATATTCACGCCGTATTCTGCAAGTATCCTTATATCCCCATCTGAGAGCCATACACAATGTGCTGCGAGCACATCAGGGCCCCAGAAATCTATATCTTTGAGGAAATGTATGGAACACATGCCAAATTTCTCTTTCATGTAATTGAGCTCTGCTTCTGTTTCAAGCACATGGATATGTATTCTGACATCATCTTTCACAGCCTGCTCTTTCACTTTTATCAGGAACTCCCTGGAACATGTATTAGGTGCATGGGGCCCGTACATAGCAGTAATCCTGCCGTTAGCTTTTCCATTCCACTCTCTTACGAATTCTCTGCCTTCTTTAAGCTCCTTTTCAGCTTTTTCCATGTCACCAAAGTCTATCATCCCATAGGAAAGTGCAGCACGCAGACCGGATTCATCAACAGCCCGGGCAACCATGTTCTCATGGATGTACATATCTGCAAAAGTGGTGGTCCCGGAGCGTATCATCTCCAGACACGCCAGTTTTGTACCTGCATAGATATCTTCATCCGTAAGCTTTGCTTCAGCCGGCCATATATGGTTCTCAAGCCATTCATGTAACTGCATGTCATCTGCATAGCCCCTGAAAATAGTCATGCCGGCATGGCAGTGTGTGTTCACCAGTCCGGGCATAAGTACCGAACCTTTGGCATCGATAACCTTCTCTGCGCTGCAACCGGTCGATGTGCCAATCTCCTCAATTATACCATTTTCAATCACAATGACCCCGTTCTCGATATCTCCTACTTCCGGGTCCATTGTGAGAATGTAGGCGTTCCTTATGATCATGTCAGCCATTATCTCTCTCCTTTGATCTTTATGATGTTTCTTCCTTCAATTGCTCCAGGTATGTACGCATAATAGCAAGCCTCTGTTCTGCTATTTCTTTTGCAGTCTTGGTGTTAAGCCTTTCCGGTATCCTGAATGGTTTTCTTTCCATATAATCGTAAAAGCCATCGAAAGGATCTTCCGTGTAAGCATTCATTGAAGTCTCTTTTACGGTCCCTATTGTCTGTTTAAGTGCCCTTAATGCCCCCATGGATACAAGGGAACGGAAGATACCCACAGCACCAAGTGCATCAATGCGGTCCGCATCCTGGAGTATCTTAGCCTCTATGCTCTCTGCCTGGATACCTCTGCTGAAGCGATGGGAAAGTATGCATGAAACCACATGGTCTACAAGTTCCTGGTCTGCACCGTTCTGCTCAAGGAACTCTCGTGCAATCTCTGCGCTGTACTCTGCATGGTTCCCGCCTTCTTTGTGCTCCTTTACAATACCCACATCGTGAAGCAGGGCTGCAAGACGCAGGGTATGAAGGTCACCACCTTCTTTTTCATATATCTTTATACATGTTCTCTCAACACGTTCTATATGAGACATATCGTGGGTACTGGGTTCACCTTCAAGCACTCCGGTGACAAAAAGGCGTGTCCTTTCTATCAGGTCCATGTGATGCCTCTCTCTTCAGCCTTGTTTTTAAGATTCTCCTGCATGGAATACAGGGCATCTGATATGACCCTGTCATTGTCATAGGCATCAATGATTGCATGAAGTGAATCCCGGCTCTTTCCTTTCATATCCTTTGTGAACTGGACCATGTTGCTAAGTGCCCTTGTAACGTTGTCAATTATGGATACCGTTGCAGTTAGAGTTGTTCTTGACAGGGGGTTCAGGTCTATTGCAATGACAGTTTTTCCCATTTCCACAAGTTTGTGGCATCTGTCTCCATCTTCAAGTGGTACCAGCACCACATCTGCTTTAAATATTCCTTCCTCATCAACAATGCCCCTGTCATGTGAAAGGTCCAGTCTCTTATCACCCTTTCCTCCAAGGACTACCCTGGCACCATGGGCTTTGAGATGTTCGGATATCCTGTGAACCCTTGCATCACTCCTGTGGAAGAGATTCACCTCAAGTCTTGCACCACTTACATCGGCAAGTGAAACCATAAGGTCCGGTACAAGGGCTGCAGTGTTCCCGTTTACGGATATGATCGGATTTTCTGCAAGAAGCAGATGTGCAACAGCTGCTCTCTCTGCAATGGCTGCGGATTCAATGGTCTTCTCCCCAATAAAGTAATCAAAGGCCTCCCCCCTTCCCTGTGCAACCAGGCCTTGCTTACTGGTTATTCCTATGTCTACTCCTTGTACTATTTTTTCTCTTGTGATAAGGGATTCGTATCGGGGATGGTCCTTTGGAATTTCTGTCATTGGATCCTTTATCTCCTGTTTTCTTCTGATATTTTAATTTGATGACTTCTCGGAAAACCATTGCTACTTTTCAGATCATTGCAATGGTTTTTGTGTCATCTATCAATGTAACTCATAAATATGTTATAACTCATATTATCCTAATATTTCCAGCCCTTTTCTTAAACTTTAGGACTTTCCCGTATTTTGCGAAGATCCCTTCAAGTTCCTTCTCTGCAGATAACGGGGGGATTGAGAAAACGGTATTTCCAAGCATTGCCTGGGATGCCACTAAGCCAATGCTTTGTGCAGTTTCAATAGCTTCCTTCACCTTTTCGCTGCCAAGCCGGCTCCGGTAGGTAAATTCCCTGGAGCAGAGCATGAAATTATAAACCGATGGTCTTTTCATTAGTCTTTTCATGGCTATTTTTCCTGCTTCATTGATCCCATTTATTATTTCCGGGTCAGTGATCACTGACTTTGTTGATAATTCTCCCATAACCACACAGTAAACATCGTTTTCTGCGCATGGTATACTGTCAACAGCTGCTATGGAAGGTGCTCCGGGTGTTTTTCTGATGAGTATCCCTCCGCGAGCCTGTCCGGTAACATCTCCAAGGCCGCTGTGATTGCTTACCTCTGCCATATGTGCGATGTCATTTAGCTGGCTTGCAGTAAGGTCAAGTGATAGTGCATGATTCAGCGCATAGGCAGTTCCAAGTGCTCCGGCACCCGATGCCCCAAAACCAGATCCAACGGGTATCTCTGAAATACATTCCACTTTTACAGGGACCGTTGTCATCCATTCTACAACGGATCGTATGGTATTCCCGGGTACTTCCCTGCCATTAAGGAACACCCTGGTATCCTTTATGCCTATCCCCGTCTTTACAGTGGTGTAAACTCCTCTGTCAAGCGCAATTCCACAACCAGTGGACCCATTTTTCATGGGGTCTATATGTTGGTGTATCTGAAAAAAGCCGGTAATATGGCCAGGTGCAAAAGCAGTTGCTGTTACAATATCTCCGGATGGCATCTATTCATCATCCTTTACAATAATTGAGTTTATCTCATCCATAAGGCTAGCTGCAATAAGGCTTTTTTTCCCTTCTATATGTATTTCCTCTTTTTCCGCAGCATATATCAGAGTGACGCAATTGCTGTTTGTTCCGATGCCACCTTTGCTGACCTCATTGGCAACTATCATATCCAGTTTGCAGTCTTCAAGTGTCTTTCTGGCTCTTTTGTGCAACTCTTCAGCGTCCACTCCGGCCTCTGCCTTAAACCCGACTATCTTTAATCCGGGATATGCTTTTCTGGCTTCTTTTATGAGTTTGCGGGTGGGCCGGAATGAAAGGTTAAGCTCTTCCCCTGATCTGATCTTCTGCCCGATAGCATCAAGGGTATAATCAGCAATTGCAGCAGAACTTATGAGCAAATCATATCCCTTGCCAAGTTCCTCAAGCACTGCATCGGTCATCTGTGCTGCTGTTTCGGCAAATATCTCGTTGATACCGGAAAAGTCAAGTCCGTTCCTGTGCACAATAGTGACATCAGCACCCCTGCGATAGGCCTCCAGTGCCAGCTCGGTCCCGGTCTTTCCGGATGCCCTGTTGGTCATGATGCGTATGGGGTCTATGGGCTCTGCTGTGGATCCGCTTGTGATCAGTATCTTTCTGCCCAGAAGTGTTCTTTTTCCTGCTGCACGTTCTACTTCAAGTATTATATCATCATTTGAAGCTATCTTGGCAATACCTTCTTCTAACCTGGGTCCTATAAAACCGATTCCCCATTTCTTTATCTTCCCGATGTTCTCCACAACGGCAGGATGATCATACATATCTTCATGCATTGCAGGCACTATCATTACAGTTTTGCCTGCACCGATGGCAGTTGTTGCGAAAGTCGTTACAGGTGTGTCATCTATGCCGCTTGCAATCTTTCCTATGGTATTGGCGGTTGCAGGTGCTATGAGCAAGAGGTCCGCTCTGCCCATGTTACCAAAGAACTCCACATGCTCGACCTTTCCTGTTATCGAGGTGATCACCTCGTTCCCGGTGGCATAATGCAGGGCCATGGGGTTGATTATCCACCTGGCAGCCTCGCTCATGACCGCATATACATCCGCTCCCCTGCGAATGAGTTCCCGCGCAAGTTCCACTGTCTTTACAGCTGCAATGCTGCCGGTGAGAGCAAGCACGATGGTCTTACCTTCCAATGATGCAGAACTGGTGGACTTAATCCACAGGGTTGGATGATCGTTTGAATCTGGTGTCATATTGTAGCCTTTTTATTGAACAAGCCGATTTTAGTATTTAAATAGGTGGCATTTTTTATATCAATTTAATTGCACGCATCTTTTCACTGTTACATATTTCCGGTGAGGGTCCTTATAAGGACTGGGTATATATGATATATATCACATACGTGACTTTTGATTGGAAGCAAAGCATCATTAACGAATAGGACTAAGGTGACATTATCCTGGCTGATATACCTTCTCCCCGGCCTGCAACTCTGGCAGACAGATCCAAACTTCTAACTCTTTACCGTGAGGTAGCCTCGATAAGCGGTGGGATTATACGTGAATCACATGAGATTACAGAGGAATACATAGACAAGTTCCTCATAAACAGCCTGGAAAATGGCATCATTCTTGTGGTTGATGATATTGAAAATGACCGTATTATCGCTGAGATCCATGCCTATAAGCCTTCTCTCTGTGTATTCTCTCATGTTCTTGAGCACCTGACTGTTGCTGTTCATCCTTTTTTCCAGAGAAAGGGGATTGGCAGGATGCTTTTCACCACCATGCTTGATAAGGTGATGTCAGACCATCCTGATATTATGCGGGTGGAGCTCATAACAAAGGAGAGCAATAATGTTGCCAGAAGCCTGTACATGTCTCTTGGTTTTGTCGAAGAGGGAAGGATGGAGAAGAAGATAAGGAGAAAGGACGGGGAATTTGAGGCCGATATCCCAATGGCGTGGTTCAATCCTTATTTTGTGGGATGAATTGTCATGTACTTAAAATATCTCATTTAATGTCATCATAGTTGCAAGTTGTTTGTTCACTGCATTACTGGTGAATAAGTGCTGATGGAGTATCAACAGGAATTCTCGTTTAAATACCGGATACAAATAGATACCTATTAATATCATAATGTTTGAAAACTCCCACAGAGGGCTATTATGAGGATAGGTACTAATAAAGTGATAACGATACTTTTGATTTTCTTGCTTGCTATATCTGTTACAGGATGTACTTCAGATGATGCGGGTAATGACAATGACAGAGGTGAAGAGTTCACCAACTCTATAGGCATGGACTTCCAGCTTATCGAAGCGGGCAATTTTATCATGGGTACATCCAGGTATGCCTATTCACAGCCAACCCGTGAGATAAGGCTGGGTGATTCATTCTATATTGGCAAGTACGAAGTTACACAGGCACAGTGGGAAGCTGTCATGGGAAGCAATCCCTCGCAGACAAAAGGTGATGATCTGCCTGTAGAAAGTGTTTCGTGGAACGATGTCCAGGAATTTATCATCAGACTAAATGATATGGAAAGTACTACAAAGTACAGGCTTCCCACTGAAGCAGAATGGGAATATGCTGCAAAGGCAGGCAATACCACCTCCTACTCCTTTGGTGAAATAGGTGGGAACGAAGGTCCCTTCCTGAAAGACTATGCATGGTATCAGGCAAATTCCGATGGAAGAACGCACAAAGTTGGCGAAAAGATTCCCAATCCATGGGGTATTTATGACATGCACGGTAACGTGGCAGAATTTGTGAAGGACAGCTGGGTAGATAGTTACTCAGGTGCAAAGGAGGATGGCAGTGCAGTGGAAAAAGGTGAAAGCTCCCTGAGGGTTGTCAGAGGCGGTAGCTACTCAAGTAAAGAGAACGCACTGGAATCTGCATACAGGGCCAGGGTTGATCCAAGGGACGGGAACCCAAACACTGGATTCAGATTGGTAATGGATGTATGATACCCTTTTCAAAAGGATATATCATAATATGTTTTAAAGCAGATGCACGCTGATAACATTGCATCTGCATCATATCTTTTCAATTTGACATTAATTGCGGATTGCTACTTTCAATACCTGCCACCAAGATATACGTTCTTTATGGCTTCATTCTCAAGTATCTCTTTCCCGCCTTCAAGGACCACTTTGCCATCTTCAAGCAGGTAGGTCCTGTCGGCAAGCTCGATGGCTTTTTTCGCATTTTGCTCTACAATAAGCATCGAGATACCTTCAGACCTCAGACTGGAAATGGTTTCAAAAAGCTCCTTCTGCAATTTGGGACTCAGTCCCAGGGATGGTTCGTCCATCAGCAGTAATGCAGGCCGTTGCATGAGGCTGCGTCCAAGGGCCAGCATCTGCTGCTGTCCGCCGCTTAAAGTGTAAGCAAGCTCTTTTTCCTTGGCATGCAGGTCCGGGAATTTAGCATATACTTTTCCAAGTCCTTCCTCGGCCACATCCGGGGCAAATATCTGGTCTGCGCCTATCATCAGGTTCTCCCTGACTGTAAGATTGCTGAAATTTATCTTGCCCTGGTTAAGATAACTGATTCCCAGCTTTATTATTTCATGTGTCCTAAGGCCGGTGATGTCCTTGCCCCTGAAGAGCACCTCACCTGCACTGACATCGGATATATTGAATATCGATTTGATAACCGTGCTCTTTCCGGCACCGTTTGGACCAATAAGTGCTACTATCTCGTTCTTGCCCACTGATATGTTCACACCTTTCAGTACCTTCAGTTCACCATATCCGGAATAAAGGTCATTTATTTCCAGCATTCAGATTCCTCTTCACTTCCTCCCAGGTATGCTTCCAGCACACAGGGGTTGTTCTGTATCTCTTGCGGGGCACCTTCTGCTATGACCCTGCCTGCATCCATAACGAAGATATGGTCCACAAGGTCCATCACAAAATTCATGTCATGCTCTATGAGCAGTATGCTTTCTCCCCGGCTGTTCAGTTCACGAAGTATTTCCTTTATGGAGCTCCTCAGTCTGGGATTGACGCCAGCCACAGGTTCGTCCAGCATCAGCAAAGAGTGAGGCTTTGCAATAGCAATTGCCAGATCAAGCAGTTTCCTCTGACCGTAACTGAGGTCTGTTGCGTAAGTGTCAAATGTTTTATCAAGCCCCACCAGGTCCATGACCTCCTGTATATTTTGACTGTCCCTGTTTTTTCCTTTTATAATACTGGAAAGTAATTTCTCATTGGAATCTGACATGGCAATTTGCAGGTGTTCCCTTATTGTCAGGTTCTGAAATAGCTTCACATCCTGGAACGTTCTCGATATTCCAAGCCTTGCAAGTTCGTAGTCCTTTAGTCCTGTTACGTCCCGTCCATTGAAATCAATGGTGCCGCTATCAGGTTTGATGAGCTTGGATATGACATTGAACATCGTTGTCTTTCCTGAGCCGTTAGGTCCTATGATGGCAGTTATGCGTTTCTTTTCAACGGTAAAAGTGCATCCGTCGATGGCCCGGATCCCGCCAAAGCTCTTGTGGATATCTCTACATGACAGGATCATTCAAGGTCCACCTTCCCAAAGAGTCCTTTTGGCCTTATCATAAGTATGGTTATCAGGATTACTGCATAGATGGCTTGTCTTGCAGGCCCCAGGACAGAGCTTGGCAGGTCAAGCATTCTCAATACCTCTGGTATGTATATGATAAGTGCAGTTGCCACGATGCTACCTTTTATGGACCCCAGTCCTCCTACGATCACGATGGTCAGTACCAGTATAAGTTCGCTGATATAGAATGATGTAGGATCGATAAATGTGATGTAGTGTGCATACAGGCTTCCCGAGATGCCCGCAAAGAATGCAGATATCATCATTGCTTTGTACTTAAGGCTAAGTGTATTCTTCCCCAGTACCCTGAGGCATACTGCGTTATCCCTTGTTGCCTCAAGCAATTTACCAAAGGGAGAATTCACTATCCTGTACATGATGAACACCGAAATGGCACAGACAAGCAGTACAAAGATAAGATACTGGTCATTGGTGCGTATGGTAAAGTCCAGGATGGTGGGTTTTGGTATTCCGGGTATCCCCATGGCACCCCTTGTGACATCACGAAGATTGAGTAGCAGGGAATAGACGACAAAACTGAAACCCAGGGTTGCCATTGCCAGATAATCACCTCTTAGTCTGTCAGTGGCTATTACAAGCAGGTATCCGAATACCGATGCGAACAAGCCGGCTGCGATCATTGCTGCTATATATGTAAGTCCTTCCAGGGCAAGCAATGCTGAGGTATATGCTCCTATTCCGAAGAATGCTACATGTCCAAGGTTAAGTAGTCCGGTATATCCCAAGGCAAGGTTGAGGCTTACTACAAGTATTATATAGATGAATATCAGGATGAATATATGGGTTTGATATGCTGAGAATATCATTTGTCAAACCTCCCTTCTTTTTTTCCGAGTATTCCATTGGGTTTGAATAGCAGGAACAGGAACAAAAGAGAAAATGCTATTGCATCCTTATATCCTGAAGGAAGTACAAGTATTCCCAGGTTCTCTGCCATACCCAGTACAAAGGAACCTATTATGGATCCAGGTACGTAGTTTATCCCTCCGATGACAGCTCCTGTGAATCCCTTTATCATAAGGTTCGTTCCCATGAGAGGTGACAGGTTCTGCTCCAGCGCCACAAGTATGCCGGCAACGCCTGCAAGGGCAGAGCCGATCAGGAATGAAAAGTCTGAGATCCTTATGTGATCTATTCCTACAATACTTGCAAGTTCCTTGTTATTGGAGACAGCACGCATGTTCCTGCCGAGTTTGGTTTTCTGCATGAACTGGTACAGCATAATGAAAATTATTCCGGATATTAAAAGTATGACTATCTGTAGCACGGTCATGGTGATGCCGCCGGGAAACGCGATACCTCTTGAAACCTCTATATATCCAATCAGCTTAACCCCGGAGCCGAATGCTATCTGGATGATGTTCTGAAAAAAGATAAGTATGCCTATGCTGGCTATGAGCAGAATTACATTCGATGAACCTCTCCTTTGCAGTGGCAGGTATATGAGCCTGTACATCGCCAGTCCGAATAAGGCCGAAAGAAGGATCGTTATAAGGCAGGTTGCATAAAAAGGGGTCCCTGCCAGGGTGAAAAGCCAGTAGACCATGTAGCCTGCGGCAACAACACTGATACCGTGGGCAAAGTGCATGAAATTGTTTGTAGAATAGATAAGTGAGTAGCCAGCTGCAACAAGCGCATATATGGATCCTGTGATCAGTCCGTTAATAATGGATTGTGCCAGTAGTGACATTTTTTACCCCCTTTATGCCTTTGTTTTTAATAAAAAGGTGTGGAGGATATTCATTCCTCCAGTGTCACAAAAGCCCCGTCCCGGACTTCTACAAGTACATATCCTCCTTCAACATCTCCCATTTCATTGAACTTTATATGACCTGAGGCACCATCGAATTCCATCTCATACAGTGCGTTCTTTATTTCCTCACCAGTGGTCGCTCCCTGCTCGATGGCCATGATTATAGCTGTGGCGGCATCATATGCCTGGGCAGCAAATGCAGGTGCCTCCTCTGCGTATGCATCCATATATTTCTGCCTGAAGTCCTCTGATTCCGGACTCACCGATGTGATTACGATCCCTTCCACAGAGCTTCCAAGTTCAAGTATAGAAGCCACTTTCAGCCCTTCGGAACCATATATGTTCGCATCTATCCCTATCTCTGTTATCTGGCGCAGAAGTGCAACACTGGAATCTGGTGTGTTGCTGACAATGTAGATAACTTCGGGATTGGAATTCTTTATCTTGGCAAGTTGTGTCCTCATATCCGATGAACCTGCTTCGTAGGTCTCGTCTGCAACTATTTCCCCTCCCTTTGCTGTAAATTCCTCAGATATTATACCTGCAAGGCCGTTACCATACTGATCGTTGGTGTAAAGTAGTGCGAGTTTTGTGTAACCTCTCTCATGCATAGTGTTCGCTGCAAAGATACCCTGTCCGTCATCTCCCGGTATAGTTCTGAATATGTAGTCTCCTGCATCTGATATATCAGTGCTTGTAGATGCAGGGGAGATCATAACTACCTGATTTTGTTCTGCAATAGGCGCAGCTGCCAGGGTTGCGGCTGATATAAGGTCACCAATGACTGCCTGGACATTGTTGACACTTACCATCTTGTTCATTGCTGTTGCAGCTTCCCTTGTTTCGGATTTAGTGTCCTCGACAACAATAATTACGTTTGGTAGGTCTGCTTCATCGAATGCCAGCATTGCACCATCCTTGGCAGCGTTGCCATAAACCGCCGCACCTCCTGTGTATGGTCCCATGATCCCTACTACAATCATCTCTTCTCCTGTCTCTCCAGGTGTCTCTGTGTCTGCACAGCCTGCTGTGAACAGAATTCCCAGAACGACAAGGATAACAATAAATATCGTACCTGTTCTCATGTTTTACTTCTCCTTTTGCCAATAAATGACTATAAATGGTTTATTGTCGCTGTATATATCTTTTTTTGTTTTTCTGTTACTGAAAATTCACGTAACAATTTTATTTATTTTAAATTGAATAGACAGGTTATATATTCAGTAAGTTTCTATCTCTGATAAATGATAGAGAAGGAAAAGATAGTTGATAACATCAGTTCAATTTTCAACAGGTATTCTGGAAAAGAGGAACTGGAAAGGGAAATAAACAAGCTCAATTCACATATAGTTGAGCTTGAACTGGACGTAAGGACCGCAAATATAAGGTATGAAAAAAGTACAGTATCCGAAAAGAAAGCCATCGCTGCAAAGCAGGAAGCAGAAGAGAAGCTCAAAGCTGCAGAGGTAAGGCTTTGTACACTGGAGCACGAGCTGGAAAAAAGAGCCTCAGGTAGTCCGGGCAATATATCGTTCACAAGGGTTGATCAGCTCAGCAAACAACAAGCTCATGAGTTCCTGCAATCCCTTTCATCTGTGAAGTATCCTCAAGGGTCATTGATCACTGTCCATATTGCTGCAGGGGAGCAACTTAAGAACCTCAAGGACTATGGAGTGCTTTCAGAGAGAATAGACAGCCAGACCATCGCACTGGTGGATAGGATTGATTCATCCACAGGTTTTGTTCTTTTCCATTCTCCTGATCATCTGGTAAACGAGCTTATGGTTCCTCCGGTACCTCTCATAGGTTCTTACTGGAGTTCAGGTACTGCCTTTGATACTGCTTCTATGGCAGGGTCTTTGAATTCACAAAGGAGTATATGCGTTCTGGTGGCACACGCTGGTGAGTCTTTTGTGGGATATTCCCTTGACTCTGAGGAGTTTGATTCTTTCCAGGTGATAAAGAGCAGTGTCAAGGCCAAGCATGCAAAAGGAGGCTTCAGTCAGAGAAGGTTTGAACGCCTCAGGGATGAGGATATCGATCATCACATAAAGAAGGTAAGCTCCTCTCTGCGTGAGCTGCTTGAAGAATTCAAAGGAAACATCGATCGCCTGTTCATAGCAGGTGATCTGCAGCTTGCAAGGCATATCATTGCTGATCTTCCGATAGATATCGAACAGGTATTATCTTCCTCAGAGCTTCGTATAGAAAAGCATAATATTTCCGATATGCTTAAACAACTGTTCACATTTCGCAGGTACAGGCTATAGGGGTGATCCGGAATATGGTAAGCAAGGAAGAGATTTGTGGCATGATAGATGCTCTTGGTGCCCTGACAATTGAAGAGATCTATTCTGTTTCAAAGGAGATCTCACTGCTCAGGGGTGATGTGCCCATGACATTGCCATCAATAAAGGATATCTGTGCAGAGGCTGAAAAAGAGCATGTTGTGGTAGTCGTTTCATGTGAAGAGGTTGAAGGGGTTGAGGGAAGTGATCTCTCCTATTATATCTCAGGACCCGATGCTTTTCCGGAAGTTCCTTTCGAATTGAGCGAGGCCATTGACATACTTGAAATGGCAAAAAGGGAAGTTGAGCTTAGCAGTGTGGCTTCAAGACTTAGCAGGAACCTTCATAGAAGGATAAAGAACCTTGAGAGCAGCATCGATTCTGTCAATAGGGGAAAGGTTCAACGGGAAGACCTTGAAAACCTGGAGCACAGGTATAGTGATATACTGAACCAGTATTATGATTACAGTTTCTGGCTTCCGGATAGTATTTCCGGCCTTGAGGAAGAGATGCAGAAACTCAGCAGCAGGCTGGAACTTATCAGGTCGGCACAAGGTATTTGAGTTTTAGGGATTATCTGGTATCCATATGGCAAGAGACAGGCGCGACAAGTATTACTGGAAAGCCAAGGATGAAGGTTTTCGTTCAAGGGCATCTTATAAGCTTTTCCAGATCAATGAAAAACATCACCTTATAAAAGAAGATGATACTGTGGTGGATCTGGGTGCAGCTCCGGGCGGGTGGCTGGAAGTTGCAAAGCAGATATCCGGCGGAAGGGTTGTTGGTGTTGATCTTAAAAAGATATCTCCTATAGAGGGTGTCGAGACGATAGTTGGCGATATCACGGCTGACAGGACAATTGAGAAAATCCTGGGACTTGTAGGCAAAGCAGGTGCAGATGTTGTTATTTGCGATGCGGCACCAAACCTCAGCGGCAACTGGAGTCTTGATCATGGAAGGTCTGTAGACCTTACAAGGTCAGCTCTTGGATGTGCGAAAAAGATCTTAAGACCTGGCGGGCATTTTGTTGTAAAGATCTTCCAGGGGGATATGTTCAAAGATGTACTCGAAGAGATAAGGGATAATTTCACCTTTACACGCTCCTATTCTCCAAGGGCTTCAAGGTCCCAGAGTGCTGAGATATATGTCATCGGCAAAAAGTTTTTGACATCGCCTGTCAGACGCGGTGATGAGTTTGATGTGGAGATAAAAGAAATGGGTTCAAGCGGCGATGGTGCAATTCTGATAGATAATTTTGTTGTCTTTGTAAAAGGGGTCGGACCCGGTGACTGTGTGAGGATTAAGATCAGGGATGTAAAGCCCAATTTTGCATTTGCGGAAGTTATTGAAAGAAAAGATTGATAATTGCTTATTTCCTTTTTTGTTCTGCTTTCATTAAAAGATATTTGTTCATGACTTAATGACATTTACTATATACTTATTAATTTAAATAATATATTTCTTATAATAGATTAGCAATTGTACTATTGTTATATTACTATCACTTTCTTTATTGAGGACGTTTTTAAGAACAGTCCGGGGAAAATCACAGAATGTGATCATATGAATGATGAAGTCCCTGCTCCCAAATCCGGTCGCAAGCATGTATATGTGACTTTTGCCATTATTATGGTCCTTGTAGCAGGTTATTTTGTCTTTGGGGACTATATACAAAAGCAAAAGACATTGTATGAAGTGGATTCTTTATGGGAGGAGGCATCATCCCTGCGGGAAGAAGGCAATTATGATCAGGCAATGGATGTTTACAATTCTGTATTTGGCCTTATATCTTCACAGGAGTTTCCACGTGAGTATGGTATGAACCATTTTTATCGTGGCAGAACTTATGAATATATGGCTTCTGCAAATAGTGCCAATGCTTCAAGTAACCTGCAGAATAGCATATATGCTTATGATTCCTCCCTGAAATCCATTACTGCGGACAAATATCCGGCAGAACATGCCCGGCTACAGTATGGTCTGGGTGATACACATTTGAAGCTGTATGGTTTCCATGGCAATACCGACCTTATTTTAAGCTCCGCTATTCATTATAACAAAGCTCTGGATTATTATTCGTTGGCTGTGGATCCGATGTATTTTGCAGCTACAAATAACAAACTGGGCAATGCCTGGCGTAAGAAAGGAAACGTGGAAGGCAATGCAACAGACCTGCAGAAAGCCCATGATGCATATGAACGTTCTTTAAAGGTTTTCAGCAAAGACATCTATCCCCTGGAATATGCAGGGGTTCAGAACAATCTTGGTAATCTCTATCTTGAAATGTCTGAACTTGGTGATAAAGAGGATAATATACATAATGCAATCGATGCTTTCAACAAAGCCCTTGAAGTCTATACCATCGAAAAACGTCCCGTTGAGTATGCAACTGTCCAGAACAATATTGGGAATGCTTATTTTTCCATGTCTGCCATCTCAGGGAGAACGAACAAGGAGAACAATATAAAAATGGCGGTAGATGCTTATAATGAGGCATTGAAAGTCTTTACAGTGAGACTTTATCCGCAGGAACACGAGGGAGTCATCAATAACATTGCAAGGGCCTATAAAAGTCTTTAAGCATGGTCATATGTCCTTTTTATATAACATAAGCTTGTTTTCAAAACCCTGCATTTCTTCTGGAATTTATGCTATTTTTCCCTTCAGATGAATGGCTTTATGTAATTTCAGGACATTTCAGGAACTATAAGATTTAAATATTTAAGGTAAGGGTTCTTTATGATTGATATGCACACTCACTCTATTTTCAGTGATGGTGAGCTCATACCCAGTGAACTTGTAAGAAGGGCCGTAGTTCACGGATACAGGGCAATAGGCATCACTGATCACGTTGATTTTACAAATGTGGAACACGTCATCAAAAATGTAAGCAAGGCAAAATACCTTGAGGATGAGCTTGATATCCAGGTCAAGGTAGGTGTGGAGATCACCCACGTGCCTCCACGCAAGATAGCTTCTCTTGCAAGGCTGTCAAAAGAACTGGGCGCAGAAGTGGTTGTGGTGCATGGTGAGACCATCAACGAACCTGTCATGCCGGGTACCAATGCAGCATCAGTAATGCTTGAAGAGGTGGATATACTTGCCCATCCAGGTTTTATTACGATCGAGGAAGCTGAGACTGCACGGGACAACGATGTGTGTCTTGAGATCACTGCCCGCAATGGCCATAACCGGACAAATGGTCATGTTGCAAGGATCGGGATGGAAGCCGGTGCCACCCTTGTCGTGGATACTGATGCTCATAGCCCAGGAAACCTTATAACAAAGGAATTTGCCCTTAAAGTAGCCATTGGTGCAGGATTGACTGATAATCAGGCACAGGATGTACTTGACAATTCTCTACGTTTCCTGAGATGAGACTTCCTACTTTTTCCACTCCTTGGATGTTCACAAAATTGATAGATATCAGCACTGGGATCTCCTCATCCACTCCTGTGTATGAAGGTGACCCGGTACCTATTATTGAAAAGGTTTCAACCATCGAGAAAGATGGCTTTGTGCTTTCCAGGATAAGCGTTGGTACTCACACAGGTACTCATGTTGATGCCCCTGCGCACATAACAGCAGATGGTAAATGCGTAGATGAAATGGATCTCTTGTCTTTTATAGGAAATGCTATTTTGCTGGACCTTTCTAAAGGCGAAGGTTGTATCACTGCGGATGAACTGGATGAATATTACAGAAAATATCCCGAAGAAGAGGATGTGGATATCCTCCTTCTCAAAACCGATAATGGGCCTTCTTTTCACAGTATATTGAAATCTCAAAGATTGCTTGCGGCAAACGCAGGAAAATGGGTGCTTGAGCATGGGTTCCGCTTAGTGGGGGTAGATACACTGTCCGTTGATGCAGATTCCTCTCTGCCCAACCATCATCTTTTTCTGAGCAATGGTTTAAGTATTGTTGAACTTTTGAACTTTTCAGGTGTAGAAGCAGGTACATATGGCTTTATCTGTCTGCCTTTGAAGCTTATCGGTTGCGATGCTGCGCCTGCACGAGCTATTTTGATAGAAAGGTCATCTATAATCTGATTATAATCGGAGTCTATGGGTGTACTATTTAAAGTTTATTTAAATGCCATTCTTGATATATGCACACGCACACATATATTTATATATACGTGGATATATAATATTCTTGCATTATATTTGTATCATCCGTTTATCAATTCAAAACTATTATATAACATAATTAATATAGTATATCTAGCAATATAATACTGTTACACGATTGCTAAAACGTTTCATGAGGGAATCGCACGAAAGCAAATCAGAAGCACTTAATGCACAGTGACAACCGTGCACAGGTAGGTATAGGTACACTTATCATCTTCATATCAATGGTACTTGTAGCAGCAGTAGCTTCCGCTCTTTTGATAAAGACATCCGGTGTGCTGCAGCAGAAAGCCTCCCAGACCGGTCAGGAAACAACACGAGAGGTCGCCTCCAACATGCGTATTGATCGTGTAGAAGGTGAACGTGCATCATATACTACGGTGACTTTTACAGATGGTGTGCTCTCTGAAACGGACTTAAATTGCCCAAAAGGTGGAATGATAGAATGGATTTCCTTATCGGGTGCATTCAATATTTCCATAGATGGCGAGACACCCATCTCTGTAGAGGACGGTTCTTACCATGAACATCGTTTCTCCCGTTCAGGCTCTCACAATTACACTATTACGTCTTCTTGGGGCAGTAGCACCGGTTCTATAACAGTAAGTGATTCGGTAGATTATGGAGAGATTACAAAGTTGCATATCTCAGTATCTCTTGGTCCAGGGAGCGAGGATGTTGATCTTTCGCAACTTATCATCTATCTATCAGACGGGTCACATGTTGCCAATGTGAGGTACGACACATTTGATACAAGCGTTCACATACGTAAACCAACATCTGACTATTTCTCTGTAAGTCCTATAAGGATACGTGACCAGAGTACTTTCAAAGCCACACAACCTGTACTGAGGACCGGGGACATCATGGAGATCGTGGTGGATATAAGAAAGGTTTTCCAGGAAGATGACGAGGATTATCGGGGTCTCAAACCACGAACCAGTGTCTCTTTCCAGGTGAGGCCGGAAGCAGGTGCCCTGGTGGTTTTTGATTTCACTACACCGGGTGCTTACTTTGATGAGAAGTACATCCTGCTGAGATACTGACCCTTCAAAAGCGGGACATAGTATATTTTTTATCTTCAAGGACCAGTTCAAACTCGAATGTTCCTGCAACTGGTCCTTCAATTACAACTCCTGTGATCTGGTCAGTTGGCTGTATTCTATCGGGTACCCATCTTCCTTCTTCATCCAATGTCCCTTTGATGAAATCTATAAGGTCACCATCAATTATGTACCTGCTCCTGGCGCCGTTTTTATATTGGCAGATAATAGTATTGTTTTCCCGTATCCATTGAGTATCGCTAAGGTTGCCATTCATATCCGGATCCGGGTCAACGCCGAATGCCAGATAGCTTACATCAGGCAGGTAAAGCTCAAGAATGCATATGGACCCTGCTGCTGGTGCATTCGGCTCATAAAGGCTCCTTGCATATCCATTCTGAATACCCATCAGTCCGATGGTAGCATCATTTATCTGTTTGCTATCCTTTGCACCCGAATACAGAGGAGATACATTGTTCCAGGAAAATGCAACCAGAAGTATAATAGCACCGGTTATTGAAAGGTAGAATACCATTTTAAGAGGGATTGTGTCAGCAGCCTGGGTATCTGCCAAAAATGATCTTCTTTTAGAGCCCATTCCCCTCCTTTTACTGCTGTCCTTTTTATTCATCCTTAATTAGTTCTCATTATCAAGCCATTCAAGGAACTTATCAAGCGCCCTTCTGCGATGGGATACTTTGTTCTTTTCCACATCTCCCAGTTCCCCAAAGGTCATTCCGTCGTAATCAAATATGGGGTCATACCCGAATCCTCCGGCCCCCCGTTCTTCAAAAGCGATTTTTCCTTCCACGGTACCTGTGAATGTCAGCGGCTCCGCCCCCGGTTCACAATAACCGATAACAGACTTGAAAACTGCTGACCTGTCATTTTCATCTTCCATTATCTTAAGGACCCTCTTGTTCCCCAGGTTCTTCTCCACAAAAGCAGAATAAGGACCTGGAAATCCATTCAGGGCATTGATGAAAAGCCCGGAGTCATCAACGATCACAGTCATTCCAAGCTTTTCAGCTGCCCATCTGGCACCATATGCTGCAATCGGTTCCAGGTCCTCTTCCTGAAGTTCGGGATAACCGTTGGTGTTCTGTATAACCTCATATCCCATGGTTGCAAGTATTTCCCTGACTTCCCTGAACTTGTCCTCATTGCCGGTGACAAATACTATTTCAAGTGCATTTTTCTCATTTTTATGCATATCTTCCCCTCTTCTCTATCTCTTTAACTCTCTCCAGCACTTCATCTGCCTGTTCGAACTCTTTCCTGTAACCCCTGCAGAATGCAGTTGTTAATTGCTCATGGTCCCGGTGTGTGCTCTCAAATGTCTGGAACAGGACGTGTACATCCACTCCTCTTGCCTCGGTACTGCTGTCAGAGAAGGACAGGCCGAAATCTATCATGTATATCATGTCATTGAAAAGTATCAGGTTGGATGTTGTGAGGTCCCCGTGGATGATGCCTGCTTTGTGCAGTTTTGCTACAAGGACGCCTGTCTGCTCACTGAGCATTTCGTCGATAACATGTTTCAGTGCAATCCCATCGATATATTGCATCTTTATCATGGAGTTTTCTACATCATGTATAATGGGTGTTGGCACACCATTCCTTCTGGCTTCTGATAAGAGCCTGGCCTCAGCTCTTGTTCTCTCCTTTCTGATCCTTTCGTCAAGCTCCTTATGGCGGTAGTTCTTGGGTACTCTTTCCTTGCTAAGTACCCCGTTCTCCACTTTCACGATAGCTTCAGCACCACTTGTAATACTTTTTGTTTGTTCCCTGCCTTCAAGATCTTCCGGCAGCCAGGTGACCTCCACCTGATCGGGCCTGAAATTCGGGTCCACATGGGATCTTTCTATTTCAATTACATTACCGGCCTCATACATCAGCAGCCCAAGATAAGCGATCATAGCTCCGTTGTCCCCCATAAACCTCTTCTCAGGAACGTGGAATGAGGCTCCGCGCTCGGTACACATCACATCCAGCATTTCCCGAAGCCGCATATTTGCCCCGACGCCACCAGCCAGCAGCACTTCATCCTTGCCGGTATGTGCAAGAGCACGTTCTGTGACCTCGACAACCATTGCAAAGGCAGTTTCCTGGAAAGAGTAACATACATCTTCCATCGAATGGGTCTTAAGGGCCTCAGTTGCTGCTGTGGAAAGACCCGAGAAAGAAAGGTCCATGCCCTTAACAACATATGGGAGCGGGATGTATTCTGAAGCTTTCTTTGCATATTGTTCTATCTGCGGCCCGCCCGGATGTCCAAGTCCGGCACTCCTTGCGAATTTATCAAAGGCATTTCCAAGTCCTATATCCAGGGTTTCCCCGAATACCCGGTATTTTCCCATTCTATAGGCAAGGACCTGTGAGTTGGCACCACTTACGTAGAGTGTGACAGGGTCTGTTGCGGGGGTCTTCCAGCGCCCCACCTCCACATGTGCAAGACAGTGGTTTACGCCTACAAGCGGTACATCAAGGGTAATGGCCAGCATCCTGGCTGCAGTTGCCACGGTACGCAGACAGGCACCAAGTCCTGGACCCTGGGAAAAAGAGATCGCATCTATCTGTGAAGCATCTATACCTTGTTTTTTTGCCTCCTCCAGAACACCTCTTATCACAGTAGAGGCATATTTAGCATGATGCTGGGCTGCTTCCCGGGGGTGTATCCCGCCGGTTGGGGGGCGGTACATGTCAGATACCTCTGCTATGACATCCTTCTCATTAACGATTGCAGCACTAAGGTTCCATGCGGTCCCTTCTATGCCAAGGACTGTTCCTTTCAATTTAATATCTCCAGCCCTTAAAGGTTAGCAGTTGAATATTAATTTTGCTGTTTTCTCACGATCACAACGCCTATAATAATTATCAGCACTGCAATCAATCCTGAAATTGCAGGAATTCTTCCCACAACTACGTCTTCCATGTCTTCGTCGGAATCTATGCATATGTCAATGGTATCTTCTTCAGATGCTGGTTCTGTCAGCTCCGTGGAGGTAGTTGCGTTTTTCTCTTCCTTTTGCTTTGTAAACGTTTGCTTTGTAAATTTTTCATCTGCAGTGATCGCAAAGGGTGAGAATCCGGGAGTTTCCGCTTCAAAATACAGGTATTTCTCATAATTCAGGTATTTCTCATCAGTCAACGTCTGTTTAGTCTGGAGTTCTTTCCAGTTCCCGTCACTGTACCTCTTCAGGGATATGCCAGCAGGATCTATATCATTTCTTAGTATCCATTCTTTACTGACCCTGAAACCAATAACTGGATATCTGATGTTCTCCTCAGTGGCATAACCGGCCTTACCCACCCATATATTGATATTCCTGTATGTTATCCCGGGAGCAGGGCTGTCCGCAAAATAAGAAGTATTTTTCAATATTTCGATTGAAGTACTGATCCTTCCTGAATTCTTCAGGGATTGGTACCGGATATATTCGATGTCATTCTTCTCATTGTTAAAGTCAAAGTCCGCCATGTCATCAGCGCTGACATGGATGGAAATAACATCCTTAAAGGCTATATTCTCTGCAGCTTCACCTGTGGAGCCTCCTCCACCACCGCCTCCGCCGGAGGAAGCAGGGGTGGATGTGACAGTAAGCTGTTTGGAAGTTATTATGGTAATATTTGACCAGTTACCCATATTACCTGCAAGATCCACGGCCCTGAGACTATAATCATAGCTTGTGTTTGCTGAAAGACCTGCATCGTTCGCCTGTGACCCGGAGTAGTTCCCAAGTATGTTCCCGTTTCTCCATATCTCTACGTAATCTGTGTCACCGGAAGCTTCCCATGAGAGGGTTACAGATGAGGAACTGCTAGAGTTTGTCAGGTTGCTGATCACAGGGGGGGTGTTATCCACAAATGGTGCATAAATGCTCAGATGCGTGATGTTTGCAGAGACGGCCTTCAAGGAAACATTAACTGCACTCCTGAACGGGTGCCATGTCTTGTCATCAGGGTTGTACCATGCAAGTACGAGCCTTTCAGTATTGTTGACAAGAGAGGGGTCATATCCAAGGGAGAGAGTTACGTTCCTGCCAAAAGGATGTGAATGATCAGGGTCAGATGCATTCAATGCCCGAATATCAAGTGCAGGTCCCCCGAGATAGGACCCTCCACATGGTCCATGTGCCCTTACAATAGCGGCAGAAAGATTGCCGGGGTTGGCTGATGTGCCACTGACATTGAAATTGAATGCAGGATAATTGAAAGTGTTTCCAAGTCCGGGAACTTCTATTGTGATCTCATCGGAACCGGAAACATTGAACACAGCTCCAAGACTAAGGTATATGCTGGTGTTGGAGCTGAAATGATCATCTGCGGAATTATTGAATATTGAAGTAACATTTACAATGTTTGTCCCGTTGAAAAGCGGGATGCTGCTGATATTAAATACACCATCTGAAACGGGCCAGGAATCGTTGGTCATCATTCCGTTCACGTAAACCGATACATTTGTTGCAATACCTGCAGTCCCGTTAAGATCAATACTGTTTTTTGGCAGGTAGTAGATAGTTCCTGAATCAGGAGATTCTATTATTGGCTGGCCTGTGAATACAGTGAAGTTCACAGTGCTTGAATTAATGTGCCCGGTGATGTCTTCTGCAAAAACCGTAATGCTGTGTCGTCCTTCGCTCAGGTTGAGGGTCCTGTTAAGTGAAAAAGCATTTTCCTTAGTAGAATTTGTCCCGTTGTTAACATTGTACCAGATATCACTTAGTTTGCTGGTACTGATATTCAAATAAGGAACATTGTCCTGAATGACAGCATTCTCTGCAGGTGTGTGGATGGTCAGTCTATTCTCCTGGCTACTAACGTAGAATCTCCATCCATAGCTAAGCTGTTCGTTCTGGCCTGTCATTGCACTGACAGATACATTATGATAGCCTTCTGAATATGGTTGCATTGTGAGGTTCTCTACCCTGTATCCATTATCGATGTTCTCCAAAGAGTGGACAACCTGAGAACCATCAATTGTCATGTTTATACTGCCCTGCTCAATGCCGTCAGCATGTGTTAGATTGATGAAGACGGCTGTCATGCTGTTATTTGTGTATGAATTGTGCTCAGGATAGATATCTATTTCAGGATCACCATAGGAAAGTACAAGTGAAAAGTTCTGCGGTCCCTCAGGAACATTTGTGCCAGTGACCGTAAATGTATATGTTCCACTGACCGGTTCTCTCAGCTCAACAACCTCTACATTGTTTACAGTATCCGGTCCGTTGTTCCCGTAGTATGTGCCATCTGGCGCACGGACTATGAGGTCAAGGTTATTGACAAGTCCCTTGTCATAGTCACCTCCACCGGGGAAATCTGTCCAGACAAGTGTTACTCTGATTGGTTCTGATGTGTAAAGGATATCATAGCTTACGTTCCATGAATCTGTGAGGTTCAATGATTCCGGATCGTCAAAATATCTGATTACCTCAGGATGCTGCGGAAATATGGACTTTTCAACATCAAGACGTCCCCAACCCTGGTACATATCCGGTCTTTTGTTCTCATCATGGCCAGATACATCATAAGCTCCATTTATTAATGTGGCCTTTATAAGTGAAGCACTGGGATTGCTAACATTTTCAATATCTTGGTAGTATTGTCTTACAATTGCAGCAGCTCCTGCAACAATTGGTGCGGACATGCTTGTACCACCCATATAAAGATAATTATCATCTATAATTCCCCATCCTGTGCCGCTAGACACACTTGATCTCGTTGACGCAATATATGTTCCTGGAGCAACAATATCTGGTTTGATCCTCCCGTCCTCGGTTGGTCCACGACTACTGAAATCAGCAATATCAGATATATTATCGGCTGAAATACCTTTTTCTGGTCTTTCATTCTCAGAAGCACCAACTGTCAATGCGTTCTTTGCAGTTCCAGGGGAACCAATTGTCATGTTGGCAGGACCACTGTTCCCTGCTGAAAAAATAACAAGCATGTCAGGATTTTCCCACATGAAATGGTCTATTTGTTGTGAATATGTGGTATATGCTCCGTTAGAGCAACTGCCCCAACTGTTAGTGTGTATCCTCGCCCCAATATCGTAGGCAGGTTGAAAAATCTGACTGAGATTTTCGGGCAGACTTAGATAATCACTACCATTACCTACAGCTTGGAACACCAGTTCAGCCTCAGGTGCCATTCCTGCATACTGACCACCGGAAAGCGAACCATTCCCAAGAACCGAACCTGCAACATGTGTACCATGTCCATTCTGGTCGGCAACACTTCCGTCATTTGCCACATCTGTAATGTTGAGCAATCTTCCCCGAAGGTCGGCATGTATCGTACTTTTGTTCCCGGTGTCAAGTCCGCTGTCACACACCGCCACAATCTGGTTTTTGCCTTTAAGCCCGTAGGTCTCATGCACAGTGCTCACGGAGATGATGTCTGCGGCAATGTCATTGTTTATGCTTATCTGGCTGTACTCCTCGATCCACCTGACCTCATTCATAGACGCAATTTGATGCAGCTTTTCCGGGGTGCTTTGTATCTTTAAAATATTTCCTGAACCGGAAAGAACATTGGCACCAATAGCTTTTATTCCGTGCTCTACCATTTCATTGTAGGATGCTGAAAAAAGCAGTACATTATAGGTTCTGGAAGTATTTTCGGTTTGTGATCCTGATATTCGTATATTCCCGCTGTCTGTCAATGCCGGATCGTATTTGTAGGATGGTGAATACTCACCTACCCACTTGACAGATCCAAGTGCCTGAACCTGGTCTTTGACGTCTTCACTCATTCTGAATACAAAGGCATTGTTGGGTACATAATTGTATATGGAAGCACCTTTTGATGTTACATTCTGTTTCCATTCATTATGTACGGGACCTGTGAATTGCACGATGTAGTATTTTTCCTCATCTATTGCAGAAGATGTTGTAAAAGCCATGGTTTGTGAATTGTTTGTTCTCTTTAAAGGCTCAGGGGTATTATCTGTGTTTATGTGTCCTGCCTTAAGTAGCAGAAGGCTACTATCATCAATATTGTTGTTATCTGCGTTTCCCGAAGCGTTAAGAGTACTGAATAAAAGTAACAATAGGATTGTGATAAGAACTTTGTTTTTAGTTTGCATGATTGATACGGCACCAGTTTGAATATATTTATAATTGATATATTATATCAGATATATTAATACATACTGTCCACTAAAAAACAGAAAGTTCATGCTCGAAAAGGCATGGTTTTTAACTAAAAGTTAATGCTTCCTTCTCAGGAAGCAAGTAATAAACAAAATTAAGATACAGGCAAGACCTGAGATCGAGTTGAGCGTTTTATCAGGCGTTGTATTATCTAATATGGAAGTATTGATCTGGGGTTCTATTTCATCTACCGGAGAGTTCAGGATGTCAGGGGCACTTTCCAATCTTATGTTTTCATCAAGGGATTCACCTGTGATGGCAAAAGGTGAGAATCCTGGCGTACTGGCTTCAAAGTAGAGGTAACTATCGTCGGAACCTGTCTGTAAAGTTGGAAGCCTGCTCCACCTGCCATCATACCTGTTGACCACAATGCTGTCCACATCGATGTCATTGGCATCTATCCAGCTTCCGGGTACCCGGAACCCAATAACAGGACCTTCTATGTTCTCCGGGATTGCATATCCTGTCTTTCCTACCCATATATTGATGTTCCTGTAAACTATCCCCTCAGGCAAGGTGTCAGCAAAGCTTGATCTGCCTTTGAGGACCTCTATTGTTGCAGAGATAGTTCCTGCATTTTTTAATGAATCATAGGCTATGTAACGGATGTCGCTGTCATCATTCCTGAATTCAAACCTGACGGACATGTCCCTTCCTACAAAGATGGAACTGACATCCTTAAATTCAATGTTCTCGAATTCCTCGCCGGTGGCACCCCCGCCGCCGCCACCTCCATTGGTTGTGGATGTTGAGGTTGTTGCGGTACTTGAACCTGAGACTCTAACAGTTACTACGTACTCCTGTGTAGTTGCATCTATGGCTGTTAAGATATAAGTTATAGGGTTAGTGAAGTTCTGTGCAACTCCAGTATTTGGAGATATAGTTTCTCCAGTATGTGCAATGGTTGGTACAAGTGCTGTAACATTCGTTCCATAAGGCACTGTCATATTGACAGTCTTTGCAGTTTCATTGATTACACCATCTACAGCAGGGTCTGTGAATTTGAAGCTTGTAATCTCTTTAGCTGTATTCGGAGCAACATTCACTGTAACTGTATAATGCTGAATGGTTGAGTCAGCTGCAGTTACAGTGTAGGTAACAGGGTTGCTGAAGTCCTTATCTACTCCACTATCAGGTGAAATACTTGCTCCTGTATGAACAATTGTTGGAGTCAATGATGTTACATCAGTCCCGTAAGGCACTGTAATACTTACAGTCCTTGCAGCTTCGTTTATGTCACCAGTAACTGCAGGATCCGTAAAGCTGAAACCGGTTATTGATTTTCCCGGGTTCAGCGTTGAGGTCACTGTTACCGTATAACTCCTGGTTGTCCCGTCCTCTGCGGTTACTGTGTAAATTACCGGATTAGTGAAGTCCTGTGTTATTCCGCTTCCTGGAGTTATGCTTGCTCCCGTATGAACAATTGTTGGAGTCAGGCTTGATACATCAGTCCCGTAAGGCACTGTAATACTTATGGTCCTTGCAGCTTCGTTTATGTCACCAGTAACTGCAGGATCTGTAAAGCTGAAACCGGTTATTGATTTTGCCGGGTTCAGCGTTGAGGTCACTGTTACCGTATAACTCCTGGTTGTCCCATCCTCTGCGGTTACTGTGTAAATTACCGGGTTAGTGAAGTCCTGTGCAACTCCATTCTCGGGAATTATGCTTGCTCCCGTATGGACAATGGTTGGGGTCAGGCTTGTTACATCAGTCC
>JARVGJ010000017.1 GCA_029762595.1 Methanolobus sp.
GAACTCTGGATCGCTGCCAACTCACTCATAATCTTATTCTTTTTTAATCGCTTTTTATTATTTTCTTATACTTGGATTTTAATATTTTAGTTTGCCTTGTGCTAAACCTGTCTCACTTTTGAAAATGCATCGTATGGGCCAGCCTGGGAGCTATATAATAAATCGTTTTAATACGCTTTAAGTATATATCTTTGATAGCGTATGTCATTACTATTATTAATCTGTATTATATTGTATCATTTATATACTCAAAAGCACCTATATAACATAAGATATTTATGATACTTGTTTCTCTCTTGTTCAAAAACAGGGCTTTAAAGCCCTATTTATTTTTTTACCTTTTAAGCAGATTCATAAAACCTTTAAGTACAATTATATGAATTATATGTGGGGTAGTACATACTTTATTTTTAGGATGATTTTTCTGGTATCCTATTCATTTCATGGTATTTACTTCCATATTCATTCCAGAAACCTGAAGTAATTATACGGATTAATGACCAACAATAACAGGAATCTGAAACAGTAGGTGATAATATGAAAGAATATGATCTGATTGTAATTGGCTCCGGTTCCGGGATGAACTATGTAAGTGCAATGCTTGATGCAAATCCCGAAATGAAAGTTGCTCTTATTGATAAAGATGAACCCGGAGGTATCTGCCTGACCCGGGGCTGCATACCTTCAAAAATGCTCCTCTACCCTGCAGAACTTGTCAGAGACATTGGAAAAGCAGGAAATTTCGGGATCAAAGCCTCAATTGAGAACATCGATTTCAAGGTTGTAATGGACAGGATGCGTTCAACAATATCAGAGGACATTGAAGGCATAAAACACGGATACACACACATTACCCGTCTGGATTTCTATAATGAGGCTGCAGAGTTTGTCTCACCATATACCATGAAAGCAGGTGAGGAAACCATCACTGCAAAAATGATATTCCTGTGTACAGGTTCAAAACCTGCAATTCCACCGGTAAAAGGACTTGATGATGTGGATTATCTCACAAGTGATGATGTACTTGAACTAACAGAGCTTCCGCAAAGTCTTGTCATAATCGGAGGAGGATATATTGCAGCCGAATACGGTCATTTCTTCTCTTCCATGGGTTCAAAGGTCACGATAATAGGCAGGAATGCCAGAATTATTCCGGAAGAAGAACCTGAGATCTCAGTCCTGGCAAAGAAAATGATGTCTGAGTATATGGATATTCTGACCAACTGCGAGGTTGTCGAGGTTAAGAAGTCATCTGAAGGAAAGGTCGTAGTTGCAAAAGACCGCAAAACCGGCGAAGAAAAAGAGGTCATGGCCTCTGCAATACTTGTGGCAACGGGCAGGAGCCCCAACACCGATATACTCAAACCAGAACTTGGAAGTATCGAAACAGACAAGCATGGATGGATAAAGGTGAATGAACATCTGGAAACATCTCAGCCAAATATCTGGGCTTTTGGAGATGCAAACGGAAAGTATCTTTTCAAACATGTTGCAAACCATGAATCAACTGTTGTCTATTACAATGCTGCCCTGAAAAAGAAAGCAAAGGTAGATTATCATGCAGTACCTTATGCGGTTTTTTCATATCCTGAAATTGCAGGTGTTGGCATGACCGAGAGACAGGCCATTGAAGAGTACGGTGAAGAGAACACAGTCATCGGTTTTTACCGTTTCCAGGATACTGCAAAGGGTATGGCTATGTCACTGGGCGATGAGTTTGTTAAGATTATCCTTGAAAGTAGCTCACAGAAAATACTTGGAGCCCATATAATAGGTCCACAGGCCTCAGTTCTCATCCACCAGATAATCCCGCTGCTGTACACGGAAAAACAGGATGCAACTCCAATAATGTATGCAATGGACATCCATCCTTCACTAAGTGAGGTCATCAAAAGAGCATTTTATTCAAGGATGCCGGTCAATGAGTATCATATGATCATGCAGGCATACGGGCTGGAATAAGTTGAATGACATGCACAAATTATTTACTTCTTAAATTTGAATTAGATTAGATCAAAGAAGGATGTGATTAATTGAGTATTCCTGACTATCAATCAATTATGTTACCTCTTCTGAAGTATGCTTCAGATGAACTTGAGCATCACACTCGTGATGCAACAGATGAACTTGCTATTGTTTTTAATCTATCTGATGATGAGAGGAAGGAATTATTGCCAAGTGGTAAACAAGCAATTTTTGACAATCGAGTAGGATGGGCTCGCACTTATTTGAAAAAAGCAGGCTTAATCGCCTCAAAAAAGCGAGGGTACTTTTTTATAACTCCGAGAGGTCTGAAGGCATTATCTGAAAAACCTGATTCAATAGATGTGTCTTATTTATCGAAGTTCAATGAATTTAATGATTTTATCAATACAAGCAACAGTTCCTCAAAAGTTCATATTTCATCAATTACAAATGAAGAATTGGATCCAGAGGAATTAATTGAAAATAATTATCTTAAATTACACGAAGAACTGATTTCTGAAATTTTAGATACGATAAAAGATTATTCACCCTCATTTTTTGAAAAACTTGTTGTTGATGTATTGACAAAAATGGGCTATGGAGGTTCCCGCAAAGATGCCGGGCAGGCAATCGGGAAAAGCGGTGATGGCGGAATTGATGGAATTATAAAGGAAGATCGTCTTGGACTGGATGTAATCTATATTCAAGCTAAAAGATGGGATAATACTGTAGGAAGACCTGAAATTCAGAAATTTGCAGGGGCGTTAATAGGCAAGCAAGCCAAAAAAGGTGTTTTTATTACAACAGCCAATTTTTCAAAAGATGCCGAAGTTTATGCCAAGCAGACAGGAAACATTGTATTGATCGATGGTCCGAATTTAGCCAAACTCATGATAGAATATAATGTCGGTGTTTCTACTGTCAAGACATATGATGTTAAGAAGATAGATTTAGATTATTTTGATGAAACATGAAGCATTATTATCACTTCAATAGAAAAATAGAATAAAAAGAGAGAACCTCAGTTCTCTCCGATCCATTCACTTACTTTCTCAGGGTTGTTATCCACCCATTTCCTGGCAGCATCTTCTTCGGACATACCGTCTGCAAGGTCTGACATTACAGACTGGATGTCATCGTGGGTCCAGTTGAACCTGCCTATTATTTCGTAGAGCTGCGGGTCATCTTCCTGAAGTCCCATTCTTGCAAGGGTCTCGACATGGTCTGCCTCACCATATATCTCCATTGGATCTTCAAGATACTTCAGTTCAAAACTGTTGAATGCCCAGTGTGGTGACCAGAGAGTTACAACGGTCCAGTCTCCGGCATCAACTGATCTTTTGAGTGAAGCGGTCATGCCTGCACTGCTGCTTGAAATAAGATCATACTCAAGTCCATATTCATCTATGGCTGTTTCGGTTGTTGACATTATTCCGGCACCCGGGTCGATACCAATGATTTGACTTTTGAACTGGTCCCTGTTATCATTGAGCTCATCGATAGAGTCAATGGTGACATATGCTGGTACAACAAGTCCTATACGGCAATCCTCAAGGTTCACGGCAACACTGTCAATGTCCTCTCCATACCTTTCCCAGTAGTTCTTTTGGGTCTGTGGAAGCCACGCAGAAGTCGTAAAGTCGAACTGGCTGTCTGCGAGTCCCTGATAGAGTGCACCTGCATCAACAGCTATTATCTCCACATCATAACCTGCCTCTTCAAGGACAAGTTTCATGACATTGGTACTGGCTATTTCGCCGTCCCAGAGAACATAGCCGATAGTTGCTTCCTTTGTGGTGGTTGCTTCATCTGTTCCATTATCTCCGGTTGTGTCCTGGCCAGTGCATCCACTCACCATGACAAGCATGGCAAGCACTATGAGCACTGAAAGGACTTTTATTTCTCTTTTCACTTTATCACAACATTTTAGTTTATAAAAAGACCAAAGGTCTGTAAATATCAATAATTACTTCATTATTCCTTAGGTGTAATGCTCTGCGTCAATCTGTCAAGTACTATGGCAATTATCACAATCCCAAGACCTGCCTCAAAACCCTGGGCAATGTCTACCCTCTGGATACCTACAAGTACCTGGTACCCAAGTCCTCTTGCACCTATCATGGCAGCAATAACCACCATTGAAAGTGAGAGCATTATGCATTGGTTCACACCTGCCATTATAGTTGGCAGTGCAACCGGTAATTCTACTTTGATAAGCTTTTGCATGGATGTCGTACCAAAAGCATTTGCCACTTCTCTCAGTTCCACAGGGACCTGTCTTATGCCAAGGTTTGTAAGACGAATAGCTGGTGGCATTGCAAACACTATGGTTGCAACAAGTCCTGGTACATTGCCAAGCCCAAAGAATATGACAGCGGGTATCAGATATACAAAAGAGGGCATTGTCTGCATGAAATCCAGCACTGGTTTTACTATACTGAATATTGTTTCATTCTTTGCAGCCATGATGCCGGTTGGAATCCCTACCACCAAAGCCACCAGTGCAGATGCCAGTACAAGTGCAATGGTCTCTATTGAAAGATTCCACAGGTCCATACTTTCTATCAGGGCAAAACCAATTGCAGTACCAATTGTAAGTTTTAGGTCCCTTCTGGAAACTATATACACCAGAATTGAAATAACGAATATGAATGCAATGGGTGGCAGGAACATCAATATGTCTTTGAATCCGGATATGAGAAAGTCAATGAATTTACTGAAGATGTCCATTAAAAAGCCGAAATTATCATTCAGCCAGTAAACGCCAGATTCAACGACTTTACCTATCGGTATCTCAGGTATCACCATTTAATCCTCCTCCTTTATGGTAAGGGCGCCTAGTATGCTACCTCTGACTATGACTCCCAGGAGTTTGTTCCTTTCATTCACCACAGCAAGCGGAAACTGACTTTCTGCTACCATAGGAATGATATCCTTGACAGGCTCATCTGGTGCAACTGTCGGCACATCAGTTATCAATACATCATGTAATGTTCTCTTCTCCTTAACGGCCTTTACAGCGTCATCAATGAGAAGTATGCCTTTGATGGTCTTTTCAGGATCGACCACAAAAATGGATGATATCCCGTGCTTTTTCATCAGTTGCATGGCAACGGTAAGTCCTGAATTGATGGATACCACAGGTTCCGGGCGTTTCATGACATTCTCTGCAGTAAGGATCTTTGTCCTGTCAACACCGGCAACGAACTCAGATACGTAATCATCGGCTGGATTTGTGAGTATCTCCTCAGCCGTTCCTATCTGGGCAATGACCCCGTCCTTCATGATAGCTATGCGATCCCCGATTTTCAGGGCTTCATCCAGGTCATGGGATACAAAGACTATGGTTTTTTTGAGTTTATCCTGAAGTGCGATCAGTTCGTCCTGCATCTCAGACCTGATAAGCGGGTCAAGCGCACTGAATGCCTCATCCATGAGTAAAATATCCGGATCTGTGGCAAGTGCACGGGCAAGTCCTACCCTCTGCTGCATTCCACCACTTAACTGGGATGTTTTACTTGCTTCATGACCTTTAAGACCTACTTTGACAATAGCTTCCTCAGCCTTTGTGTATCTCTCCTCTTTGGGGATACCCTGAACCTCAAGTCCGAAAGCAACGTTATCAATAACGGTTTTGTGGGGCAGAAGAGCAAAGCTCTGGAAGACCATGCTCATTTTCTTTCTTCTGGCCTCCCTTAACTCTTTATCATTCATTGTGGCAATATCATCACCATCTATGAGGATATGTCCATCACTAGGGTCAATCAGTCGATTCAGGCAACGTAAAAGAGTGGACTTCCCAGATCCCGAAAGGCCCATTAGTACGAAAGTCTCACCCTCGTAAACATCAAAGTTCACTTTATAAAGGCCGACAGTCTGTTTTGTCCTCTCGAATATTTCCTGTTTAGATATTCCCTGTTCTACAAGGGAAACTGCTTTTTGAGGTGTTTTGCCAAAGATCTTGACAAGATTGCGTACCTCAATTTTCTTATTTTTTTGAATTGTAATACCTCAATTTGAAAGAAGGTCTTTTAAATTAGTATCGTATCCTGTAGTTTTGACTGGGTTACCCTATATTAATCTGTCGCCACTTCGCTGCTAAAATATGCTCTATTATGTCTTATTTTCAAAAAATAAGCTCTATAATTATCTTTTATCTTATTATTATATAATAGGCAGGCAAGCCAGATTTGGCATATTTTAACATGCAGATTATTCTGTAAAAAGGGAAAACACCGGGTCGAATTTAATTGGCCTAAAGGTTTATTATCGATATATTGTAAAAAACACCAATAACATGGCCTGCTGACAGTAATGCAAACCAGCAAGGTCATTTCTTTTTGCTTATATTGCTGTAATACATACACTCATCCCTGCTGAACAATGGCATTTCGATGTCATCATCAACTATTCTTACAGGTGCATCCCTTACAAGCACTGCAGGCACACTTTCTCCTGCCTCCCCCATAAGCAACTGGGCTGCAGATACAAGATTATCAGCCACGGCTTTGCGTGTGATCCTCATTTCTTTTCCGAACAGGTCCAGTGTACCCCTGGCATCCTCTACAGGGACCATTCCAGAGCTTCCAAGGGCGATCCCGACGCATCCAAGACGCAGTGGCTGTGTGCGACTATCTCCTATTATAACTGCAACCTTGCATCCACATTGTTCTTTTATTTCCCTGCGGATCCTTGCAGCACTCTCCTGAGGGTTTTTTGGGAGGAGGACCACATACCCTTCGGGTGCATTAGAACCATCTATGCCGGCATTTGGTGCCAGGGTGCCTTTTGTGATTGTAAGTGCAGCTCCGGGAACTCCTCCGAACATTTCGTCACATTCCTGCAGTATAAGCTCCATTTCCCTTGCATCAAGCTGGTATTCCTCTGCCAGCTTCCTTGCCTTTTCCCCGGGAATTATATCATCAAGACAGACCAGGCGGTTCTCAGATGTTGCAAGTGCTGACTCTGCAATGATGAGGACATCGTTTTCACGGAATCTTAATCCCTGTTTCTCCATTGCGTCAATCATTATCTGTACTATATTGTCACCAGGTTCAATAAGTGGGGTCTTTATGCCAAACATCTGTAAAGAAGGCTGGCATGCAGAGCGATCATTGTGCATCGGCATCTCCCTGCAGGTAATCCTTCATTATCTTGATTGCACAGTAATCACCACACATAGAACAAGGTCCTTCATCAGGGCACATCTGTGCGGGTCTTTCAGGATCAATAGCAACCTCCGCCTGACCTTTCCAGTCAAAAGAGGCTCTTCTCCTTGCAAGCATGAGGTCACTCTCACTCAAACCGTATTTCATGGAATCCCCTATATGAGCTGCTATCCTGAATGCAATGAGTCCTTCTCTGACCTGCTGGGGATCGGGCAGGGATAGGTGTTCTGCAGGCGTTATATAGCAAAGGTAGTCTGCACCTGCTCCGCTTGCCATGCTTGCACCCACAGCACCTGCTATGTGGTCATACCCAACGGCAACATCCGTTGGCAGAGGTCCTGCCACAAATAATGGGAAATCCGCCTTTTCCTTGTATATGCGCACAGAATCCGGGATATCGGATGCCCTGATATGTCCTCCCATGCCATTGATAATTACCTGTACACCTAAATCATTGGCCCTTTTTGCCAGAGAGGCATTTGTTTCTATCTCCATTAACTGCGCACTATCCCTCATGTCATGGATACATCCGCTTCTCATGGTGTTTCCCAGGGACAGTACGACATCTTTTTTCCTGAGCATTCCCATTATCTCATCAAAATGATCTATGAAAGGGTTCTCACAGTCGTTGAGCAGCATGAAAGTGCTGGTAAATGACCCACCTTTGGATACCATGCCCATGACCCTGGTCGAACTTTTCAGTTTTTCAAGCATTCTCTTTTCAACACAATGAAGGAGCACTGAGCTTACGCCTTCATCTATTTGTTTTTGAATGTGTGACAGGATGTCCTCAATTGTGACATTATCCATCCCACATTCAACAATTGCCTGGTAAATGGGAACTGTAGTAACCGGAAGTTGCGTGTTCTCAAACACCATCTTCCGGATGCCAGAAATGTCACCGCCCATTGAGAGATCAGTAATCGTTGATGCGCCATATTTTTGCGCGACTATCACTTTTTCGACCTCAGATCCAGGGTCAATGGCAGCTGAGGATGTCCCCATGTTCACATTGATCTTGGTACTGGCACCCTTGCCTATGGCAACAGGAGGGCATCCGGTGCGTGTCATTATGACAAGACTGCCGTTTGAAACTCTTTCCAGAACAAGTTCTTCTTCAATTCCCTCAACCCTTACAACTTCTTTCATCTCTGCTGTGAGGATGCCATTCTTTGCATGGTCTACCTGCGTTTTCTTCATTTGTTTCTCTTCCCTGTCCCGGCCATTTCAAGTATGTCTATCGTATTCACATGGTTGCCTACAGGCATTATGTGAATTCCCCGGCACATCTTTTTGAGCTCGCGGATCGCTTCAGCACAAATGCAAATCCCTTCTTCTATGGGTTTTTCGGCTTTTTCCATCCGGTATATCGTTTCATCAGGTACATGGATGCCGGGAATGTTGTTGTTCATAAAAAGTGCCATATTCGCGGATCTGAGTGGAATGAGCCCGGCAATTACCGGCACATCGATATCATCCGCATACTCCATGAAGGCTTCGAATTGCGTGATGTCATAAACTGCCTGGGTCTGCATAAAATCGACCCCAGCTTTTACCTTTTTCCGCATTTTCATCATCTGGCCGGCCTTTAAAGGATCCGTATTGGTAACCGCACCAACGACAAGGTCCGGCAGATGTCCTGTTTTATTTCCTGCCAGGTCATAACCTTCCTTCATCCTTTTTATCATTCCCAGAAGCTGCACAGAATCAAGATCATAGACAGGTTTCGCCCGTGGATGATCTCCTTTTGTGGTGTGGTCCCCTGTCATAACACAGACGTTCCTTATACCCATTGCGTATGCTCCAAGCAGGTCGGATTGTAGCGCAAGCCTGTTCCTGTCCCTGCATGTAAGCTGCATGATTACCTCATGGCCTTCATCCAGCAACGTTTTGCTCATAGCAAGCGGACTCATGCGCATGACTGCTCGCTGGTTATCGGTGACGTTCAGGGCATCAGCAAAGCCACGGATAAGTTTCGCATCAGCAAGTGCTTCCCCCAGTTCAGTTCCTTTTGGGGGGCATATCTCTGCTGTTATGAGAAAATCCTTTGATCTGAGTTTGTCTTTGAAGGTCCTGGACATCGGGGAATTATATGTATGACTGGGTTTTAAAATCATCGCAGCAGGGATTAAAGTTTTTCTTTCAGGGGGAGGTATTTCTCCTTGTTTTCAAGGCAGAGTTTGATTTCTCTGGGATCAATGTCTATTTTGATGGCCTCAGTGTCTTGACCGTAGGATTGAGATTATTAAAATTTTTCAGAATGAAGTGAAAGCGTGGGAAGAGTCCAGGAATCACAAAAATAGTCGGATAAACTCGCAGTTCACGACCGAGGATGCAAGAGTGGAACTATCTAGCCTTTACCCGACTTTTTAATGTTGAGCTGACACTAGCCTCTCCTGATAAGTTCCTGTGTTCCCAATATGCTCATCAACACCCGGCTTGACATTTAGAGATATATTTAGTTCGATATGCTCTCTTCTAACATTATCACCGATTAGAAAAAAGTCTCATCAGAAACAAGACGAGACAGCAATTTAAACATCTTAAGCAGGAGTACCCCTTCAGAGCGTAGCGACAGATATGAGTAGTTCACTGTAACTTTCATTGTTTTCCAAATTTCCAATTCAGATTTAATAGCCCATAGGCCAAAAAAGGTCTATAGGAGACATATCATAGAGTTATTTGTCTTATTACTATGGGATATTCTGAACTATAATTATACAATATTATGTCAAAACTATTCCATAATCCCAAATCCATCTGAAATTGATTTGTAAAATTATCCTCCAAAGTAACTTTGGTTGTATATTCCTCTGTCCTTCCTGGAGGAAGAGAAAGTTTTAATAATAACCATTTTGGCTTTGATCGACTGATATATTTGTCAGGGATTAGCTCATACGCTTCCTTCAATAGTGATTTATTTGTGGAATCGAACATCTCAATTACAACTTTATGTTCAATGACATCTTTATTACCAACTGAAAAAAGAGGAAGAGTGTCTCCCGCAAAAAAGAAAGGCATCGCAGCAAAGCATATCGCAATTGCCGTTACAATAGCAATAAATACGTATGGCTTCTTCATTTTTTCCTTCTTATTATGGAAACAGCATATTCGTTGATGATTTGAAGATAAATTACAATGTTGAAGTTCTAGTTTCTACAGAGTATCTGTCCTTCAATCTCTTCAGCAAGCCACACCTTCTCCATCAGGTCCTGCCTGCCCATCTTCTCCAGCCTGCTGCAGATCCTGTCCCACACACAGTCCTTATCGGTATCAACCTCGCACTTTCCCTCCATCGAACCACCACAGGGGCCATTGAGGAGCTGTTTTGGACATTGTCCTTTGGGGCAGATACCACCAAAATAATACACAGTACAATCACCGCACATGGCACAGAGCCGGGGTATCACTTCTCCCTGTGAGCGTCCACCAAGGGATTCGGTATTATTTGAGGGGTAGACCGGGATATCTGTCACCCCGGCTATTATGGATACACCACTTCCACATGCCATTACAAGGATAGCTTTTGCCTCTCTTATGGCAGGGTTCTTTTCAACAAGGGAATCAAAGGATGCCACACTGCAGGCGGCGCTTGGGATGACCCATCCCACAACATTCTTCCCGTTAACCTCAAGGCGCTGTTGCATCATGGTCACTTCCGGCTCGCCGCCAACATGCAGCTTTGCAGCACAGGCATTGCAGCCGATGATGAAGATATCATCTTCGTCCTTCAGCAGTTTTAGTATCTCCTCAAAAGGTTTTGCTGATGAGATTATCATAGTTCCCTCTTATATCGCTGCTCCACATCCATGTCATTCTCAAGTGCTTCAGCTATCATCTCTGCGATGAGCGGAAGATTGCGTGCCTGGTATGAGAGTTTGCTCACAAGTTTCTCAAACTGCAGCAGCGTGCCTATTATGAGCACGTCTGTCTTCTCTGCCTCATGGGATACCGCATCACGCTCAAGGGCGGCATCACCTCCCCTGGCCAGCATCTCCTGCTTGATTATCAAAGCCTCGGTTGTGGTGATATTGTTTACACGTATCACCTTGCTCACGGTCTTGTTCTTCATGACCCTGGCACCAGTGCCTGTGACATCCATGCTTTTCATGAGATACACGGCATCATCGGGATGGGTAATGTCTGTGATCTCAACTTCAAAATCACCATTTCTCACAACAGACTGTCTTTTTCGCATTGCCATTGCAACTTCAACCACGTCCTTTGTCTCAGGGATGTCATGTGTCCTGATGATATGTGCTCCTTTGTGCACTGCTATTGCGGTTGCTGCAAGACTCCCATATAATCTTTCAGCTGCAGGTCTGTGCAGCACAGCATCAATGCAGGATTTGCGCGAAATGGCTGCCAGAAGTGGCTTTCCAAACACCTTGAGGCTCTCGAACTGGTCTATAGTCTCAAAATCATATATGGGATCCTTTTCAGGTACCCACCTGCCAATTGCAGGGTCCAGTATCAGTTTATCTGTGTTTATTCCCCAGGCATCGGCCCTGTCGATAATTGTTGCCAGCGATCGCATGATGGCATCCATTCCAATTGGGTCACCAGGAAGTTTTTCAGATGCCATGACAACAGCAGGACACTCATATTCCTTCATCACATCAAGCATCTGCGGGTTGCTTGTGAAACCGGATACATCGTTAATGATATCAGCACCATGTTTCAGGGCCTCTTGCGCAACACTGGCATATACCGTATCAACTGAGACCAGCGCATCCACATTATCATCCAGTGCTTCAAGGGCAGGGAGCATACGGTTAAGTTCTTCTGCTTCACTTATCACAGGTTCTGCAAGGGGCCAGGTGGAACGGGCACCTATGTCTATAATGGTAGCTCCCGCATCAGTCATTCTCCGGGCCACCTCATGAACAGAATCATTACTGACAACAGAACCCTTGTAAAAGGATTCCTTGCTAAGGTTGATCACACCCATCAACCTCACGGGATGCTCATCACCAACCTTCAAACCACATATGTCAACATCAACAAGCATTATTCAACCTGGCAGTATCATTCAGGGTTAGTCTATTGGAGTAAATTGATCCATCACTGGATGGAATATAATTTGCCTGTTTAAATATAAATATGCTTATGTGGTATCTTGGGCTGCCATAAGCACATGTTCCATAAGGATGGCTATGGTCATGGGACCTACGCCCCCAGGCACCGGTGTTATGAGCGAGGCTTTCTTTACCACATTGTCAAAATCAACATCTCCGTAGACCTTACCTTCCTCTTCAGTTATGCCCACGTCAAAGACGACTGCGCCTTCCTTTACCATGTCTGCTTTTATAAGGTGCTTCACACCTGTACCCACCACAAGTATGTCGGCATCAAGGGTGAACTTTTTCAGTTCATCCGTGAAAACATGGCATACAGAGACCGTTGCATTCCTGTTTATAAGCATTGCTGCCATGGGTTTGCCCACAACGTTACTGTGTCCCACAACAACTGCGTGTTTTCCCTGTATTGTGACATTGTACTCTTCAAGTGCCCTTATGATCCCTTTTGGTGTGCAGGGTACAAGACCCTCTTCTCCAATGAGGAGTTTACCCATGTTATGTGGATGGAATCCATCGGCATCCTTTGAAGGGTCGATGGCAAGCATTGCAGCCTTGTCATCAAGATGTGCAGGAAGCGGTAACTGGAGAAGGATGCCGTGTATGTCTTGCCTTGAATTGAGTTCCAGGATTTGCTGCATAAGTTCTTCCTGTGTTGCGGACTCCGGCATATTGTGGTCTTCTGCATGTATGCCTACCCTTTCACATGCCTTATGCTTGAGGCGGACATACATCCTTGATGCAGGATCCTCCCCCACCAGGATCGTAGCAAGTCCCGGGGTTACTCCCTTCCTGGCCTTAAGCCGGTCAACTCCCTGCTTTACCTGCTCTTCAACCTTCTTTGACAGGCTTCTCCCATCTATCTTCCTGGAATCGTAGTTCTCTTCTGCCATATACACGCACCCTTACTATTCTCCAATAAAGGAATGACGTTTCTGTTGATCTATCTGTATATCGGGAATCCGCTGCAAAGCTGCTCAACATCGGAATTGACACCGTGAAGTACAGGATCATCGTTAAGGTTGTTTATGACCTCTGTGATGAAGCCTGCGATCTCCTTCATCTCTTCTTCCTTCATTCCCCTGGTAGTTGTGGCCGGTGTACCTATCCTTATTCCGCTGGTTATGAAAGGACTTCTTGTTTCAAAGGGTATAGTGTTCTTATTAAGCACGATACCTGCCTTGCTCATGGCAGCTTCAGCCTCTTTTCCTGTTATTGCGAACTTGTTGAGGTTGATCAGCATAACATGGTTGTCAGTTCCGCCGGAAACAATGTCAAATTCATTTTTCTGGAGTTCTGTTGCAAGTACATCTGCATTTTTCACAGTCTGATGCTGATCCGCCTTGAACTTTTCACCCATGGCCTCTTTGAATGCAACGGCCTTTGCTGCAATTATATGCATGAGAGGTCCTCCCTGGATTCCGGGGAACACGGACTTGTTCAGTTCCTTTGCATATTCTTCTCTGCACATTACCATTCCTCCTCTGGGCCCCCTGAGGGTCTTGTGGGTCGTGGTTGTGACAAAGTCTGCATAAGGCACCGGGCTGGGGTGGGCACCTGCAGCTACAAGTCCTGCAATATGTGCGATATCCGCAAGCAGGTATGCCCCCACCTCATCAGCTATGTCTCTGAATGCCTTGAAATCAAGTGTCTTTGAATAGGCCGAAGCACCACATACTATCATCTGCGGTCTTTTCTCCTTTGCCATGTTCATAAGTGCATCGTAGTCAAGTGCCTCTGTCTCTTTGTCAACACCGTATGGTACTACATTATAGAGCTGCCCTGCAAAGTTCACCGGGCTGCCATGTGAAAGATGCCCTCCATGTGTAAGGTCCATTGACATTATGGTGTCCCCTGGTTTGAGGACTGAGAAATAACATGCCATGTTGGCACCGGATCCGGAATGTGGCTGAACGTTTATATGTTCTGCACCAAAGATCGCTTTCGCCCTTTCAATGGCAAGGTCCTCTGCAATATCCACAAATTCGCATCCTCCATAGTAGCGCTTTCCTGAATATCCTTCAGCATATTTGTTTGTCATAACAGAGCCTTGTGCTTCCATTACCGCACGGCTTGCATAGTTCTCCGATGCTATCAGGTTCAACTTGTAATCCTGACGGTTTGCTTCCAGCCTTAAGGCCTCTGCAATCTCCGGGTCGATTTCTGAGATATAAGACATTGTTACCAACCGTTGTCATTTGATAGTGATATGTTCGTATGCTCCCGGATTTCCAGGAGATCATTTGTAAATGTGAGCTAATTTATGTGTACTACAATTCTACCTTCCACTTTAAGTTTACCCTCAACGAATAGTTTGACTGCTTCGGGGAGTATCCTGTGTTCCTCTATAAGTATGCGTGCGGCAAGGTCATCAGTAGTATCAGTGTCAAGGACAGGGACACATCTCTGGAGGATTATAGGCCCTGTGTCCATTCCCTCGTCTACGAAATGTACAGTGCATCCGCTAACCTTTACCCCATAATCAAAAGCCTGTTGCTGTGCATGAAGTCCTTTAAAAGAAGGAAGTAGTGCCGGATGGATATTTATTATCCGGTTGCTATATGTGACTATAAGTTCCTTTCCTATAAGGCGCATGTACCCTGCAAGAATTATCAGGTCGGTATCGTTGTCCTTAAGGACTTCCATCATTTCCTTTTCATATTCCTGCTTGCTTGCATAATCCGAAGGGTCTATATATACATCGGTAATGCCATGCTTACGGGCGCGTTCAAGTGCATATGCATCTCCCACATCGCTGATGACAACAGCTATTCTTGCATCTCTGATGTATCCGCTTTCGATATTGTCGATCACTGACTGAAGATTGGATCCTCTTCCTGAAACAAGTACTGCGATGTTGGTAGTCATTGCTAGTTCTAAAAGGGATTTCTGTATATTAGCGTTTTGGGATTTATCTCAGACTAGCAGTTTAAGGCCCCGATCAATGGTCCATTCTGTGTTTCTTGGTCCTTTCATAGATAAGCTCTGCCAGCTCATCACTGCCTGAAAGCTTATCGAGCTCCCTCTTTTCGATAAGTACAGTGTTCTCAACAGTTTCGGATTTGATCTGCCCGTTTATGATAAAGACAGATTTTGTCCTTGTTACACTCGAGATACTGCTCATGAGGTCTGCACGTTTTATCATTGCACTGCTGTAGGTGCTGACACCTGTCAGCAATGTATCGGTTGTGTCTTTTGAAATGGCCTTGAAGGGTGCCTGGCTTGTTGACATGATCTGGTAGCCCAGGGCATAGAGCATACCCAGGATGCCATCATCAGGTTGTGTGTCAGACATCTTCTTCTGGGGTCTTTCAATATTCATGTCCTTGTCAAAACAGTGAAGGATATCTATGGACTTTGCCAGGGCTACATCAAGCAGTTCCTCCAGCTGGAGGACGATGTCTATGGATGCATCCATTCCGCCTTCCTCATATTTGCTGATGGTCCTCCTGGAAACTCCAAGCTCTGTGGCTAGCGCTCCAAGTGACATGGCAGTCCTCTGGCGGGCCTCTTTGAGGACATCACCATCTATTGATACATAGAGTCCTCCGGGAGCCGCTGATACCAATGGTGGTACATTCTCTACAAAATAGTCATAAAGGGTCTGTACATTGACCGCAGGGATTTCATAGCGCATGTAGACCACACTGTCTTCAAGCATCTGGTCCCTTGTCTTCGCACCTACCAGTACTGCAGTCCCTCTCAGGTACCTTGCAAGGCTCTTCATCTCCCTTGCAGTTTCCTCATTCAGGCCGTCAATATTGTATAATACCTTACAAAAAATAAGTGTTTCATCTTTCCTTGCTGCAAGATCAAAGCTCCGTGGTCTTATATTGCATCTCTTTGATACAATGAAGCCTGATTGCTGTAATACATCAACGATCTGATGTATAAGGATCTCTTTTGTCATGAGTAAATAGCCTTTGTTTGCACATCTATATAAATATATTCTCTAGGCCTCTCTCCTATGGCATTATATACACACTTGATCGCATATACGATGTAACTCTTAGTTGGAAAATTATTTATTTGATGTGTTGAATTATTGTTGTATATACAATAACTTAATAAGAACTTGATTTTTGCAGGATTAGTTTGTAATGAATGCTGGTTGATGTCATAAATATGAAGGTCCGGGATAAAGAAATGGAGAAAACAGACATTTTCAGAGATCCGCTGACCTTTATATCCAACAGAGTTCAAGTGGAGCTGCTACATCTATTGTGGATCATTTTATGCATTAGCCTGCTTGTCTGGCTGGTAGTTTCGTTATTTTTGTCATTTACGCCCTATGCTTCTTATTTTCAGGGAATTTCTGCACATGTTCTTTTAACAGGCAGTTATGTGTATATATTAATACTATTTCTGGTCCTGTCTTTTGTTTTCATTCTTTTGCAAAATAATAGCAAAAAAACAGAGTATATCCCACGTGAAATAGAACCGTTATTGAAAAATATAGTCGAACTCTCTCCATTACCAATGGCTTTGATGGACACAGCATCCAATATTGTTCATTTGAACCGGAAGTTTACAGATACATTTGGTTACACTCTTGAAAATGTGCCCACACTGCATGAGTTATGGGAAGACCCTGACAATAGCTTTGAAAGTGTTATCAGGGAATCCGGTTCTACCGGCCAGGTATATTCTTTTACAGAAGATGGATGTGGAAACACTTTCAGTAACGAAGCAGTTGTTATATGTAAAGATGGCTCTTCCAGGGACACTGAATGTAGTGTAGCAAAAATAATAGATGACAGGATGATCCTTGTTTTTAAGGATATAACTACGGTAAAAACTGCTGAAAAAGCTCTCCTTCTTGATGAATTGAGCTTAGAGGCCCTTTTTGAATTGAACCGATTTAAAGATTCTACGAGAAGCGATGTTATCGATTTTTCCCTTAAAAAAGCTGTGGAACTAACCGAAAGTCAGATTTGCTGCATTGGTTTTGTAAATGAGGATGAAGATACGGTAAAGATGCACACATGGTCCAAGGGATCAATGGAACCTTGTTCCCTAAGAACTGTTAAAAATGTATTTTCTTCTGATGATATGGGTATCTGGGGTGAACCTATGAGGCAACGCATGCCTGTGCTGATCAACGATTGTGGAAATACCGGTTCTACTAACAACATTTTCCCGGAAGGCTATGTTCCTATACATAACTATCTCGGGGTTCCCATATTCGATAACGATAAGATAGTTATGGTCGCAGGCCTCTCAAACAAGGAAGGTGATTACGACAGTCCTGACACAAGGCAGATTACACTTCTTATGGAAGCTACCTGGAAACATATTAAAAGAAAAGAAGATGAAGATAAGATCCGCAGATATGCAGAAGAGCTTGCAAAGAACAATATGGAGCTTGAATCACTGGACCGCATGAAAGATGAGTTCATGACCAACATCACACATGAACTAAAGACCCCTCTTATCCCTATCAAAGGATACAGCGAACTTCTTTTTGAAGGGCATCTTGGCAGTCTTGATGAAGGCCAAAAAAGGAGCGTTGGAGTGATCCTCCAGAACGCTGAAAGATTATACAAGTTGATAGATTCCCTGCTTTATATGCAGAATATTCATTCGGGAAATGTTCAGTATCACCTTGATTCCATAGATATTTCAAGTATACTTGAAAAAGTAACCGTGCAGATTATATCGCTAAGAAAGGAAAACGGCCCTTCGTTGTTCAAAGAATATAGGTCCCCTCTTCCATTCATATGTGGTAACAGGATATATCTGGAGCAGGTGTTCTTCCACATACTTGAGAATTCATTCAAATTTACTCCTCCAGAAGGTTCAGTGACCGTCAATGCATACCAGGAGCAAAGAATGATCCACATTGTTGTGAAGGATACTGGTATTGGAATACACGAATCTGAACTGCATAATGTCTTTAAGAGATTCTACCAGGCCGATGGCTCCCTCACAAGACGTTATGGTGGCAATGGACTTGGATTATATCTTTGCAAAAGTATTGTGGAAGCACATGGGGGTTCCATATGGGCGGCCAGTGAAAAGTGCAGGGGCACAGAATTGCATGTGCTTCTTCCGGTAATCGAAGAAGGAACTATCTAAGGACCGTGCAGAACCATTTAACAATGATGAATCATATGTGCTATTGGTCCAATGAGCAACGAATACACTAAAATGGTCATCGGTATCGATGATACAGATTCCAGGGATGGCATGTGTACCACATATCTGTGCGCACTTCTCAGGGATGAGATCTCGTCTTTTGCAAAGGTCGTCTCAGATCCTCTGCTTGTTCGGCTAAACCCAACGATCCCCTATAAGACACGTGGGAATGCCTCGGTTGCTCTGCTAGTGGAATGCGGGGAACCGGATAAAATGATGGAACATGTGACCTGCAGGGTTGCCTCCATGTCCTGTCTTGACAATGAGAACACCAATCCGGGAGTTGTTTTCATCACAGGTGAGCAGTTCCAGATTGCAAGGCCCAAATTAAGTGAGTTCTTCAGGCGTGCTGTAAGGAATGTTATAACAATAGATGAAGCAAAGGAAGTGGCCATGGAGCTTTGCCTCAGGTACCGGGTGTTCAAGAACGGACGTGGTCTTATAGGTGCTCTTTCTGCATGCGGTGCAATGCTTGATCCGCAATGGGATCACACCTATGAGTATCTTGCATACAGGAAAAAAGATGTATGGGGTACACCACGCTCTGTTGATGATGATTCTTTGTTCAAGGCTGACAGGCAGACCTATCCGGACACATGGGATACCGTGGACCTGGCCAATGATATGGTTGTTTGTGTGCCTCATTCTGCAGACCCGGTTCTTTACGGGATAAGGGGAAAGGACCGCTTTTCAGTGGAAAAGGCTGCATCCTATGTTCGGTCCGAGCCTGTGGAGCGTGCATGCACATTCCGCACGAACCAGGGCACCGATATGCATCTTTTACCTGTGGCGGGAATAGCTGAGATGACAGGGATGCATTCTTACATACTGGAAGGTCAGGTCTGCTCGCAACCGGCTACTATCAGGGGAGGGCACACTATTTTCTCTTTGCAGGACTCAGAAGGTCAAAAGATCGATTGTGCGGCCTTTGAGCCTACAAAGAACTTCAGGGAACTTGTACGCCAGCTCATTCCCGGTGACAGGGTAGCAGTCTATGGAAGTGTTACCGAAAGAACAGTGAACATTGAGAAAATAAAGATAATCAGCCTTACTCCTAAATATGAGGTCCTTAACCCTTTATGTCCTTGCTGTGGTAAGCGAATGAAATCCGCCGGCTCTGGCCAGGGTTACAGATGCAGGAAGTGCAGTAAAAGTTCAATGACCACGGAAAGCAAGGAAGTTAAAAGGGGCGTATTGCCTGGATTCTACGAAGTTCCTCCCTGTGCACGGAGACATCTTGCAAAGCAGCTTCTCAGGTTTGGAAAAGAGGATGTACCAGTCTTTCCTTCAAGGTAAGGACATTTATTCCTGCATTATCGCAGGTCTCTGAGTTCTGCTACAGGCGGAGATTTCTGCTTATGCAGGTTAGTATTTATGCGTCCTATGACAGAATCCCTTTGTCTGCTTGTAAGTCCAAGTGTATTCTGAGCAACCTGGGGACTTTCACCTTCAAGCAAAAGTGCAAGGAACCTGTCAACCAGCTCGTAAGTAATGCCCAGCTCCTTTTCATCTGTCTGACCTGCCCACAGTCTTGCTGATGGAGCTTTTGTGATCATGTCCCGGGGTATTCCCATAAGTGCTGCCATTTCCCTGACCTCGGTCTTGTACAGGTCGCCTATAGGCTCGATGTCAACACCGCCATCTCCATATTTTGTAAAGTACCCAAGCAGGATCTCGGTTTTATTGCCTGTCCCCATTACCATCCTTGACATGCTGTTAGCATAATAGTAAAGTACAGACATTCGTATCCTGGCTTTAAGATTGCCGTTGGCATGCGAATTGGAGAGGTCACTTTCGGGGATAGAGTTCATGTAAGCAGAAAGTATCTCTGAGATATCAATGGTCTTGAATTCTATACCAAGTCTCTCAGCCACCTCTGTGGCATCCAGTACGTCTTCAGCAGGTGTGAGGTTAAGCTCTGGCATGTGTATTCCGAGGACATTCTCCCTGCCAACTGCTTCAACGGCCAGGTAAGCTGTAAGAGCTGAATCAATGCCACCGCTAAGGCCCACAACAGCTCCTTTTACGCCGGATTCCTTTGTTTTTTCCCTGATGAAACCAACGATTGCTTCTTTAGCCTTTGAAATGTCCATTGTATCACGCCAGAAGGATATTAATTATGAATGTTATCAGTTATACTTATTTGTTTCTCTTTGGCAGGAGTATTTTATACCATCTTCTGTTATATAGGAATTAATGAGTTCAAGGGAACTCTTTGGTTGTCACCATCGTATAAATTTCTCCCCCCCTTTGCACATTCTGTGAAGGAACTGTATATACAAGATCGATTTTCCTGTGCCAGGTTATCCTGTGATAGGAATACACTCTCCTTCTGGAAACCCTCCCTATGACTTTTTGCCTGGATTGTCAGTTCCGCATGATAATCTTTTCATGCATTGTCACTCCATTTCAAATTAATATATTCAAAATTAATCTGCTATCAACATATTTATTATAATTATAAACATATATGTTATTATATAATATTTTGTTATATAATAATGACATGTCTTTTGTAGCTGACAAAGAATTAATCTATGTTCAGAAAGTATCATCTAAAACATGGATTACTATATTGCTGATTCTGCGGTCTTTATCATGGGTTCAGAGATTCAGCCTCAGCGTATCATAACAGTTCCCTCGGTGATCGTTGAACTGAAAAGTAATGAATCGTCTTTACGATTTGAACTTTCAAGGGAAAGTGGAACTCGTGTTGAAATGCCGGATGAATATCTTCGAGAGAAGGTATTGAGCGCATCCACAAGAACAAGGGATTGTGAAGAGCTATCTGCAACAGATATTGATATCCTTGCCAAGGCCCTTGAATATAAAGACAGTTCAGTGCTCCTGACAGATGATTATGCTGTTCAGAACGTTGCCAGGGTGATGGGCATTGAAGTCAGGCCCGTGGTCCAGAAAAAGATAAAGGATGTACTTGTATGGCAAAAGCAATGTACAGGCTGTTACAGGCTTTATGATGAGGGTGATGTCTGCCCTGTTTGTGGTTCTTCTTTGAAGAAAAAGCGTAAAAGAAAAATATAACATCACTGTTGTTGTATTATATATGGTAATATGATGTTAATGGATTACAGATAAAAATGAATATGCGGGTTTCATATGAAGAATATTGAGAATTTGATCCAGAAGGCCCTTGAATTGCAGGCTAACGGCCTTGTAACAAGGCAAATTGCAGATGAACTTAACGTTTCCCGGGAAACTGTCACGTGGCTTTTGACCCGTGCGAAAAAAGAAGATATCTCTACTGCACCCAAAGACATATCTGTCAACTGGAGCAGTATTGGTAAAAGTGCTCACAGGATGCGCCATATTGGGATAGCGATGTGTGACATGGTGCTTGATACGGTGGAAGCCACAGGCAACGATATTGACCTGGTGGTAGGTATAGGCCTTAGCGGAGTTCCGCTTGCAAGTCTAATGGCAGATGAATTAGATACGGATATATCTGTCTATCATGCATATGGTGAACATGAAGGTGATTCGAAGTTAAAAGGAGCTTTCAGCAGGAACTTTGCAGGCATCAAGGGCAAGAAATGCATAATAGTGGATGATGTGATCACCACCGGCAATACTATGAACGATGTAGTGTCCCATCTTAGAAGCTCAGGCGCAAAACCACTTGCAATTGCAGTACTTGTGGATAAGACTGGTTCTGAGACATTATCCGAAGTACCCGTGCATGCGCTTGTACGTATAGTACGCGTTGACTGATTTTATTTAAGGTCGGTTTGAAAGGTTCTGTATAGGAGTCATTCAACTCCTACAGATCCTACTTTTTCGACAAGTTTGGAGAGCACTTCCTTACGCATGCCTTCTACGAATTTGATGCTACCCACTACCAGGTGTCCTCCTCCATTGACTCCTCCGCCTTTGATCTCTTCGTGAAGCTCCCTTACCATCAGAGGGATGTTCATTTTAACTCCCTTTGAGCGAATTACTGCAAAGTCCGGTCCATATCCGATGGTTATTACTGGTTTGTCCACAAATTTGCGGCACAATCTGTCGTGTACCTCTCCTGATGTTTTCCCGGGTGGGGGGAAGGTGAACTTGTGGGCGTAGTTCTCAACATCCAGTACATTGAGGATAGCTCCGTTGGGGAGGTTCTGAGATTTCACATGGGCCATGCAGACATCTATCTGCTCGGCTATCATCTCATTTGCCTGTTCGCAAAGCAGGTTGACCAGATTCTTGTGTATCGTGTGGTCTCCAAAGTCCAGGATATCATCAATGATTCCTTTGCCGTTGTTGAACTTAAGCCAGTATGCCTCAAAGTCAAGAGCAAGCGCCATATCCTTGAGGTCCTGCAGGCTGTATCTGTCAGAAACCATCTCTATGTATTGCCTTGCTTCGTCAGCTTCTGAGCGGTCACCCACTGCGGCCACAGCAGGAAGGTGGTCTATCTCCTTTTCAACGTTAATATTGATCATGCGTGCTACCTCGGTACAGAGCATGCCTGCAGTCACTCCGAAATCACCTCCGACATGGGCAGGATTAACGTGTGCTATGAGGTAATCATCCACTTCCTTGTCGGGGTGGTGATGGTCCACGACTATCATCTGGATCCCATAAACCCTGGCCTGTTTCATTGCAGGCACATCCTCAAGTGTGGAGCCGTTGTCCACACTTACCACAAGGGGCATCTTCTGGCCATGCCTTGCAGTATCCTCAAGAGCAAAACTGATGTCACGTACAACATCCATGACCTCATAAAAAGGCGCCTTTGATGGTGCACGTTTGTAGAAATGATATTCACCGTCAGGGCCGTTAACTTCCTTTATCAGGGGGATGATGGCCTTCTCTATAGCCATTGCAGCGGTCATTCCGTCAGCATCGGCATGATGACGCAGTATGATAGGAGTTGATTTGATTATGGCTTTCCTTATTTCCTTTGCAACTTTTTTCATAGCAGGTCTGAGTTTCTCAAGAACCTCACTATTGGCCATGTATTCTATTTCATAAGGCTCGGCTCTGTTGTCAATGGCAGCCTCTATTCTTTTGAGTATCTCCACTTCTTTTGGTCCTGTAAGTCTTTTAAGACTCTGGATCTCAAGCTGCACACTGTCTCCGCGGGATGTTATCTCCCCGGTGGCAGAAACTATCATATCTGACTCTACCTGAGGGTATGCTCTCTCTCCTGCACTCTCAAATGCAGCGCCTGAAACCTGTCCAGTCTCATCGGCAATGGTGAATATTGTAGGACCTGCTGTTTGCTTGACCTGTATGACCTCGCCTTCTATCCGTACCTTCTGGCCGACCATCCGGGTAACCTCGGTTGCGGTTTTTGTTGGGAGGTCCTTTTCAAGTTCCACGGTCTGGTACTCTTTCAGCTTACGTGGCACAAGATCCATTTTTCCTCTTGGTTTTATCTCCTTGAGGCTGACCATTACAGCTTCCCCTACTTTCAGTTCCTCTTTCATGTTACTGGAATGAATAAGTCCTCTGAGGTTGGAATTAAGGTCCACGAAAACACCAAAATCAGCAATGTTCCTCACAACTGCATGATACATCCTCCCAACTTCAAGTTCTTCCAGGGTGCATGAGTTATCGAGCTTGTAAACAACCTGTTTTTTTGCACAGGGCTGGCATACTTCATCTCCATCATAGAGCCCTTCCATGGAAGATCCGCATATTTTACATTTATAATAGGTCCCTTTTCCTTCACATGCAGTACATTTCTCTCTGGTCTCGATTTCCCCGCTTCCCTGGCAGTTGTTGCAGGAAGAGCCGTTCTTCAGAAAACTGGCCATTTCTTTCTCAGAAAGTTTCATAAAGTCTATAGACTTTGATTTCCCTGTTCCTTTGCACTCCGGGCATTTGGTCGTGCCAGTGACACTATAGCCCTTTCCATTGCAATCTATACATTTCTCACTCATTGTATCTAGTCTTAGATGGTATATATTAGATTTATGTGTTTGCTTGTCTCCACCCCAAAAAGCCATCATATATATTATGACTTTTTTCCTGCCAATTTCCTGCTTTTTCTGGTATTTGCTTTATATTTGTCCATACGCCATATCTTTGTCTTCAAAAAATATATTTAAAAGCCGGTTTGAAATTATTAACATCAAAATCAATCACATTAATAAACGATAAAAGAGTTCTATAACTTGTTGGGTCTGAAACGTTATTTCTATAATAACGACGCTTTCATGCTTTTGTGTACATCCCCTCAAACAAGAATTCAGACCCAGCCTTCTATAATCCTTTTCTATTAACTGCCAATAATATTTCAATGACTGCGATGGCCGGTTTTTACATTTCTTTTATTGCAGATATTAGCTGATATTGGCTTATATTACTTGAATAACGAGGTCATTTATATAACTTGTTTCCTTTATGTAATATGTAGATAATTCAGATAATTCAGATAATTAAGGAGAATGGTTATGGTTTCGTATGATATTATAATACCTCTTGCCATTGTGGCAATTTTCATACTGTCTAAAGCTGTGAAGATAGTAAACGAGTATGAGCGTGTGGTCATCTTCCGTCTTGGAAGACTGAGTGGTATAAAAGGTCCGGGTCTGTTCCTGATCATACCTATAATCGATACGGTTGTGAAGGTGGATCTGCGTGTTGTAACGATCGATGTACCCAAACAGGCTGTTATAACAAAGGACAATGTGACAGTGGCTGTTGATGCTGTGGTCTATTACAAGGTCATCGACCCCTCAAGGGCAGTCAATGAGGTCGAGAACTTCAAGTATGCCACAGCTATGCTTTCCCAGACAACCCTGCGTGACATTGTCGGTCAGATTGAGTTTGATGATGTACTATCAAACAGGGATGATGTTAACAAAAGAATTCAGGAGATGCTGGATATTGCTACTGATCCGTGGGGTATAAAAGTTACAAGTGTTACCCTGAGGGATGTCAGTATCGATGATGTAATGCAACGTGCTATTGCAAAGCAGGCAGAGGCAGAGCGTGAGAAGAGAGCCCGTATCATTCTTGCAGAAGGTGAGTTCATTGCTGCTACGAAGATGAAGGATGCTGCACGTCTTTATGAAGAAGTGCCCGTTGCCATCAAGCTCAGGGAGCTTCAGACCTATGCTGAGATAGCAAGGGAAAGGAACATGATCGTTGTAACCAACCCGACCGATATTGGGAACATTGCTGCGTTCTCAAAGGCATTCGATAAGAAATGAAGGATGGAAGGTACATGGGAAACAAGTGCCTTTCAATCCTTGGCACTTTTCTTTTTTTGGTATTGGTGCTGTCGCAGTTCTCAGGTATTGCATTAGCTGCTGAACAGAAAGTGCTGGTGCTTGATATATCAGGCCCCATCACTCCTGTCTCTGATGATATAGTAGCTGATGCTATTGCCTTTGCAGAGAATGACAATTATGAAGCCCTGCTGATCACTATGAACACGCCAGGTGGCGGACTGGAGGAAACCCTTGATATCATTGAGCAGATAGCTGCAACAGATGTCCCTGTGATAGGGTTTGTATATCCTGAGGGGACCAAAGCCTGGTCTGCAGGTACGCTTATTCTTATAAGTACGGACATAGCTGCAATGGCGCCCTTTACTATAATAGGTTCTGCACAACCCGTCTCTGTAACTCCCGGTGGAAGTGAGCCTGTAGATGATGCAAAGATCGTCAATGCTCTTGTTACACGGGCTACTGAGAATGCAAAGAAGCACAACCGTAACCAGACCGCTGCCGAGGAGTTCATCACCAAGAACCTAAACCTTGATGCTGAGACTGCGCTTGAATATGAGGTTATAGAGTATGTTTCTCCTTCTATAGCGAACCTGCTTTCACAGGTGAACGGGCTGGAGATAAAGGGCAAAGTCCTTAACACCGAGGGTGCAGATATCACCTACTACCAGCCGTCCCTGCGGCTTGAGTTTATGAGCATCATATCAAATCCCATAGTGTCCTCTCTTCTCTTGCTTCTTGGTATCTATGCAATTATACTAGGTATATCAAACCCTGGATTTGGAGCGGAAATATTTGGTGTTATTGCGATAACACTTGGGCTTGTAGGCACTGGCTTTGATGTAAGTACAGGAGCTGTGTTCCTTATTATTGTGGGTGTCATTCTCTTATTGCTGGAATTCCAGGCTCCGGGATTCGGGGTTTTTGGAGTTGCAGGCTTTGTGTGCATAATTGCCGGAAGTGTGCTGCTGGCACCTACGGATTTCCCGCGGAACTACACCCCTGCAGAATTCCAGAGGACCATGATATTGTACATTGTAACACCTACTGTTTTTTTGGGTCTGTTCCTTCTGTTTGCTCTCTACAAGATAGTAGAGGTCAAAAAAAGAAAACCATTGTTCGGAGAGCTTATAGGCGATACAGGCCAGGCAGTAGATCCCATAGGTGACGGCAATGAGGGTTACATACTGCTGCGTGGACAACACTGGAAAGCACGTTCATCGGACCTTATCGTAAAAGGGGACAAGGTCAGGGTAATTGAGAAAGATGGCGTGGTGCTGGTCGTTGAAAAATTAAAAGATGAGCAGGAATTGAGAAATAACTGAGAAAGAATTGAAATATAAAACTTCAAAAACAACGTTTAAGGAAAGAAAGGCAGGTCCTTTCTATTTCCTTTTTATCATTTCTATAACACGGCTTTTCTTTTCCATGGCATTCAGTGCCGCTTTGTCAATGGCTTTTTTCATATCATCAAAATCACGGGGATTCTCATCGCCGATCATCTTCTTGATGGGAGTGTAAGCGGATTCACGGAAGCGTGGTGTGAAATCCCTGACCTTTCCATCGATAATAATTTCCGCGCCTGTGCCTTCAACTACTTTACCGATTACCGCAATGTCAACATCTGCACTTCGGATGGTCTTCATAATGTCTTGCGCATATTCTTCAGGTGCAATTATAAGCAAAGCATCAAGGGAAACTCCCAGATAATCTATCTCAAGGGATTCAAGCATTTCAAGGACCCTGGGGTTGACAAGTTGTCTCATCTTATCTTCTTCAAAAATGAGCTTGACACCTGCTGTCCTGGATATCTCCTTTGCATCTCCGCGGATGCCGCCGTTTGTGACATCTGTCATTGCATGGATGTATTTAACAAGACCTGAATCCAGCAGTTTCTCGCACGCTTCCAGGAACTTTATGTTGATGGTCTCATCAACGATATCATGCATCCCATAGTAGAGTGCGGCCGTGGATATTGTTCCGCCTCCTGCTCCTTCTGTCATCAGGATCACATCTTCTGCCTGTGTCTGCTCACGTGATGTCAGTTCTGTTGAAACGCCAACAGCACCCACACCTCCTGTCAGGCGTTCTCCTATGACCATGTCACCACCGATCCTGAGGGTGCTTCCGGTTATCAGTGGGATGCCTGACAGTTCAGAGACAGTTGTGATGCCGGCAATGTGGTCAAAGATCTTACCCACATCCCCATCATCTGCCACATGGATGTCAGAGAGCATGGCAACAGGTCTTGCACCCATTACATAGATATCACGCAGTGCTGCTCTTGCAACGTGGAATCCTGCAAGGAATGAATAATCGCTAAGCCTGGAGTGCATACCGTCAACTGTGAGGATGATGTATTCACCGCCATCAGACCTCACAACCCCTGAATCGTCAAGATGTGTGGTGTCCACGACTGCCTTTGTCTTGCCGATGACCTCGGCTATCTTCTCATGGGTATAGAAGTCTCCAAGACCCCTGGAGCCGACACCGAACTGTCCCATTGTCACACCTGAGATGCTGGGTTCAAGTACATCACCTTTCAGGACAAGGGTCGCCTTTGCTTCTATAATGGTTGCCTGTGCGAGTTTACGTGCATGTTCCGGGCTTGTCTCCTTGACTTCCAGTATCCGGGCAGTTATTTTATCCTCAAGGTCAGGGTCGTTCTTCCTGAGCCCTCTTTTTGCGTATCCTTCGATATCCATTTTATTTCCTCTTAGCACATAGCAACAAAGTTCTTCAGTATCTTCAGTCCCACATCCCCGCTTTTCTCCGGATGGAACTGGGTGCCTATGACATTGCCTGCATCATTTACGATGGCAGCTGCAAATGCGGTGCCATATTCACATGACAGTAGTGTGTTCTTCTCAGTGGTATCAACGTAGTATGAGTGAACGAAGTAAAGAAAAGCATCCTCATTAATACCTTCAAAAAGAGGATGTTGCTGTATGATCCTTATGGAGTTCCATCCCATGTGCGGGACTTTGAGTTCAGAGTGGGGGAACCTGAGTACTTTTCCTTTTACAAGGTCAAGACCTTCGTTGATACCACCTTCCTCGGATGTGCTCATCATCATCTGCTGTCCCAGGCATATGCCCAGCATGGGTTTGCCAGAGGCAACATAATCATCGATTGTGGCTCTCAGGTCCTCTACATTTTTCATTGCGTCCCGGAATGCCCCAACCCCCGGAAGGATCACACCGTCAGCATTCCTTATCTCTTCAGGGTCACTTGATATGAGTACACGGGCTCCTGCATGCTCCAGTCCCTTACGGACACTCCTTAGATTACCAAGTCCGTAATCGATGATAACGATCTTCTTCATGTGAGAATTAAAGAATGGTTTTGGTACATGAATGTAACGATGTTAATTATTCATCGTTCTTTATAAAAATCAGGAACAAATCAATAAATTTATATTCAATGTGTTTTTCCTACGAAACGGTGATTTTTTGAGAATAACAGAAAAACTCTTCAATGATGATAGGGCCATTGAGCTGCCTATCAATATCGTTGTTATGCTGGTGGTCGGGATGGTAGCCCTTGCAGCACTTGTGGCAATAATACCCCCGCCGACAAAGAACATGTCAGTGAGTATTGTTGAATCCGGGGAGAATGGCACTGCTCTGAAATCAGGTAATACTGTAATGATCGATTCCTTAAATGCCAACTCCTTTGATATCGATGTGAGCATGTCGGTGGTCGACCCGGACGGCTATCCGGTGAGGGATGCAAACGTTGTGCTGCGTGGTCTGGGAGGTGTGGCAACCGGTGTCACTGACGATAATGGTATGTGCGATCTGTTCACTGCCGATGGTGCATCCCTGAGCCTTGGCTCCAACCAGAATGAAGGCACCCTGGACCTTACCATATCGGCCAATGGTTTCTATGATTTTGAAAAGACAAATGCTGTCATGATAGTCAGGACCTCATGATCCTGACCCTCTTTTTATTGCGGAACTTTGCATGCTGTCAGATGAGAATGCCTCAGTGGAGCTGCCCATCAGGATCGTGGTGCTTACAATAATCGGAATGATAGGCATATATGCAATCCTCAGTGCTGTAATGAGCACGCCCTTTGTTCCTGATGCCATGTTCGCATCCCCGGACCGCAGCAGCTTTAACATGACCGGCAATGTGTGTGATTCCCCTGATATGACGGTCCGGGTCTTTGATAATGAAGGGCAGCCCGTGGGAGATGCAAACGTCGTTGTCTGGGGTCCTTCCAGGAAAAAGGCTGTTGGTGGTGTCACAGACCACAACGGTGAGTTCCATTACAGATTGCTGAATATCTCCCTGCCGCAGGGTAAAACAGAAGGTTATCTTTCAGTGAAGGTGATGCAGGAAGGCTACCTAGATCACAATGATGACCTGTTTGTGAAGGTCAGGAAAGTGTGATATGATCAGGAGAGTATGGTGCTGTCCTGTTATGTGAGCGATCCTTTCTCTCCCTGACCTTTGTTTTTTCCGTAAGGATCTGCATGAATACTCAGGTATCTTTACTACGGGTCCTCATTTAGATCATGCTTTTTTGCTGTTGGCCATATAGAACTTCAACAACACAGCCATTGCAAACACCAGGGCTATGGCAAAGGAGAAATAGGCCGAGCGTATGATGTCCCAGCGGCCCTGTATTATGAGGATGCCTGTGAGTGTCAGTATGAGCGCTCCCACAATGCCTGAAAGCTCCACGGGGACCTTCACAGAACCTATGTTGATGCGGTTGCGGTTCTCAGCTTTCTCAAGGCGCATGCTGAGCCGGGATATCTCGTTCTTTAACTCAAGTGTGCAGGACCTTGTGAGCAGCTCTTCATCTTCTTTTTTGGAACTGTTCTTTTCCAGTTGTTCAGCAAGTACTGTGTTCTCTTGCCGAAGCTCTGTGATGTGTGTGTCCATTATGCTGATCTGCGTGCCAAGTTCCATGACCTTCTCTTCAAGCCCCGGGTCATGTGACCTGCTCTTTTTTAGCTCATCTATGTCTGAAAGGATGGCTGTGATGTTCTCCTGTATCTCTTCAAGGGCCTTCTCAGGATCCATCTCATACTCCTCAATGACGTCCTGCAAAGCTACATCCACAGAGAGCCTGCGTTCAACTGCGCGCAATCTTCTTTCCACGCTTCGCACGTTCTGGTCAATGGAGTGTAACCTGCCGTTGATGTCTTCTTTTACCTGCTTGTCGTTTTTCATGACCTGCCCACCAATTGAGCGGTCATTTTTTACTTAATCTATTAAAATCCTTCGATTTTAGTCGGATAATTGAAGAGTTATGTTCTCGGGACTTACGCTAAGAACGTAGTACTTGTGCTTGTCCAGCATGATGGAGGTGCTCTTTTTGGGGAAGAAGAGGTTAAGTCCATGCCCCTGGTATCCGCTTGAGAGCAACATAGCTATGGAAAAGGTGTTCTCATTGGGCATCCCGCAGTAGATCATGTCTACCATGCTGGTCTTTAGAAAGCCGCTTTTGATGGTCTTTCTTTGTCCGGTGTTTAAGGTGAATGTTTCTGCCATGGTTATCTCTTTGGAGGCCTGCTTTTCTGGTGCTGTTGTATTATATTGCACATCTGTACTGGCCATCTGCCCACTAATTTACCAGCAGATGCCCTGGTAATCTATCTCTATGCTGAGCTTCTCTGGATTGATCAGATGCCTGCCGTCAATGACCACACGGTTGGCCATGAGGCCAAACTCTTTGTCAAGGTTCCTGAACTTGTCCCACTCTGTCATGATAAGACAGCCCTCGGCTTCTGTCAGGGCATCAGATGCGCTCTTACAGTATGTTACATCTTTGAAGAGCTTTTTCATGCTTTCCTCTGCCATGGGGTCGTATGCGGCGATATCAGCTCCAAGGCGCAGCAGTTCCTCGATAACCGGAATGGATCTTGATTCCCTTATGTCATCAGTGTCGTTCTTAAAGGCCAGGCCCAGGACGGCTATCCTCTTTCCTTTCAGGTCGCCTTTCATGTCGCTTATCTTTTCCCGCAGCAGCTCCACCATCTTCAGGGGCTGCCGGTTGTTTATATCAACAACGGACTGGAGGAGCTGTGGTGCATATCCCATGTCCCTGGCCTTGCCTATCAGTGCCTTGACATCCTTGGGGAAACATGAGCCTCCAAAACCTGCCCCGCAGTTGAGGAACTGGCGCTCTATCCTGAAATCCGTGCCTACGGCGTCCATGACCTCATAGGTGTCGATGCCAAGTTGCTTGCAGATGTTGCCCACCTCGTTGGCAAAGGATATCTTAGTTGCCAAAAATGAATTGTTGACATATTTGATCATCTCCGCGGTCCTGGGATTTGTGTGTGTTACCGGACGGTCCAGCTTGCGATAGAGCTCTGACACCACAAAGAACGACCTCTGGTCAATTGCACCCACCACGATCTTGTCCGGATGCATGAAGTCATACACAGCCTTGCCTTCCCGCAAAAACTCCGGGTTCATCACAACCCCAAAGTCCCTGCCCGCCTTCTTCCCCGAATACTCCTCCAGAATCGGAAGCACCACCTTGTCGGTAGTCTCCGGCACCACAGTACTTTTCACAACAACAACATGATAGTGATCCTTCTTAGCTATCGCCCTGCCAAGGCTGGCACTTGCCGCCTTAACAATTGAGAGGTCAATACCCCCATCCTCCCCCGACGGCGTCCCCACGCAGATAAACGAAGCATCCGAGTTCGCCACAGCATAATCATAATCCGAGGTCGCAATGAGCGTCTTTTGCGTGTGCCTTGCCAGCAGCTCATCCAGCCCCTCCTCCCATATGGGCGCAACCCCTGAATTGATCAGTTTTACCTTCTCCTCATCGATGTCAATACAGATAACCTCATGCCCAAGCTCCGCAAAGCAAGCCGCAGAGACAGAGCCAACATAGCCTGAGCCAATGATTGATACTTTCATGTATGGATTCTCCTTATGGATATATTATTAATTGCTTCCTTTATTTTATCTAATTATCTAGCTTAGTTAAACATTATTAACTGCTTGGTGTGGTAATATATTCATAAATGGAATCTTCAACAGGATGATTCATTTTGTACCTCACTTTTACAACTGAGACATTCTTGTTGTTTTCATCTACTAAAGTAGCTTCTTCGAAGCTATTATCAATAGGTGTTACATCTCCCATGTAATAGAAATCGTTACTTTCAGCATTGCTTTTTTTGATGAATAAAAGCAAACGAAGTCCATTTCTATAATTTCTAATGGTAGATACATCATTACTATTTAATGATCTTCTGGATTTAGACATCCATTCAAATTCAGAATTGTTAACAAATCCTTCTTCATATTTTGTAGTACTCGAAATATGTTCTTCTTTGTGATAGTTTACGAATATTAGACAATTTTTCTTTTGAGGATGAATCAGATATCCTCCAACATTTTGTGCTAAAGGATTTTGGTCCCAATTTAGAATTCTAAAAACATCTTTTCGAGAATATTTCTGATACAATAGGAACCCATCAACATACTTATCTTTGTCAAAGTTTCGATCATAAATTGTTTCGGAATAGTCCAGCATATCACTTAGAAAACGCAAGAAAGTTTCATTTTTTAATGTATCCACAAATTTATCACTAAATAAGAGATTTCCGCTTTGATAAGAAACGATGCTTAAATCGTATATTTTACTAACACTAATTAGATTGCCATTATGCCTTTCAGTTACAAAGTCAAAATTGATGTTTTTGATACATGATTCTATTGTTTCATCAGGAATCGAAATACCATATTTATCAAAAACAACTGACTTTAATTCTCCCTTTTGCAAAACATTTCCAGAAATCAGCTTTTTAAGAATAACAACTTCCTCCACTCTTTTAGTGTTTGCAATTTCATTGGAGAATAGTTCAAGAAGCTTGATTTCTTTATCAGATAGTTTGTTTTGTAAGGATTCCTCTTGACTTGATACAAAGTTAAAATAGGATTTTGAATAGTTTACATATAGTTGTGGATCTCTAGAACCGTGTTCTACAAAGTCCATCATCATAGGAATTTGACCGATCTTAAACTTTAAAAGTTCATACTCTTTGTCAAGATCTTTTTTGAGTTGTAAATTCGCTTTGTCGATTGATGCAAAAATTCTCTCATGTGTAATTTTATCAAAATTAATAGTTGAAGCACCAGGAATTAAACTACTTCCACTTAACATCAATTTGCGTAATGTATCCTTGTTGTAACTAGTATCTCCATACAATGCAATCGGAACTAAGTAGTTGTTATTGTAATTACCTATGAAATCAATTACAGTTAGGTATTCTTTATCGTTAGCTTTACGCAACCCTCTTCCTAACTGTTGGACAAAAATAATGGCTGATGCTGTTGGTCTCAACATAATTACTTGATTCACTTTTGGAATATCTACTCCTTCATTGAAGATATCAACAGTAAATATATAATCTAATTTTTCCAATGGATCGGAACTTTCCAATCTATTGATTGCATCAATTCTCTCGTCTTCATTATTGTTTCCAGATAATGAAACAGTTCTGTAACCTATTGAATTAAATGCATCAGAAAGTTCCTGGCTTTCAGCTACACCACTGCAAAATATTAATCCTCTAATGCAACCATTGTCACATCCATAAAATTCAGCCTTTTCAATTATTCTATTTACACGCTCTTTTGCAGTTAATAAAGAAAAATCTGCATTTTCATCTAAAGGTTGACCATCTACTGTAATATCAGTAACTCCAAAATAATGGAAATTTGATAGCATATTTTCTTTTAAAGCTCTATGCAATCGAATTTCGTACGCAATATTGTGTTCGAATTGAGAAAAGATATCAAAACCATCTGTTCTTTCAGGAGTAGCAGTCATGCCCAACAAAAACTTTGGTTTAAAGTGATTGAGGATTTTTTGGTAAGTTTCTGCACCTGCTCGATGAGTTTCATCTATAACTATATAATCAAAATGACTTTCATCAAATTGGTTCAAATGTTCATCTCTGGAGATTGTTTGAATCGTTGAAAAAATAAAATCAGCATCTATCTCCCTTTCACTACCTGAATAAATCCCCATTCTTTGTTTAGTTCCAATAATATTTTGAAAGCTAGCCATAGCTTTTTCTGCAATGTTTTTTCGATGGACTATGAATTAAAATTTGTTAGGATTATATTCTTTCACATCAAATGCAGATAAATAGGTTTTTCCTGTACCTGTTGCAGAAATTACTAGAGCTTTATTTTTTCCATGTATCCTCAAATTTTTTAGATTTCTCAATGCTTCTTTTTGCATTTTATTAGGAATAATTGACTTTTCATGTTTATTTGCAATGCTCTTTTTTGAAATTGAAATAAATGTATGTTTCAAAGAATAATCTCTTTCATAAGAATCAATGAAATCATCATCTACCCATGTAGCATTTTCGAACTCAGATTGAAATTCTTTGATTGAATCATTTATTAATTTAGACTTGTCTGTAGCTGAAATTCTCAAATTCCATTCTTTGTTTGAGCATAATGCATTAGCTGTAAGATTGCTACTTCCAACAATAAGGTCATATTGACTGTTTTTTTTGAATAAATAACCCTTCGCATGGAAATCAGAGTCAACTGCTATTTTTAGCTCTATATTTTTGAGTTTTAGTAACGATCTTAAAGCTTCAGGTTGGGTAAAATATTGATACTGGGATACCAATATTTTCCCTTTAATTCCAGAGCTTTCAAGTTCTAGAAGTTGATTTATTAAAGAAATCACACCACTTTTTGTTGCAAATGCTACTGAAAACCAAAATTCATCACAATTTTTGAGCTCTTTTAATATAGTTTGTAGTACTTTTATTCCATTGTCTGTGTCATTAACTAGCAATTCTGGAAGAAACTCTCTTTTTGAAACTAATGATCTATCAATGAATCCAGTTTTTAAGCTATCTAGCAACTGTATAGAAAAATCGTTCATTTTAGTATTCCTTCATTAATTTTGAAACAATTGGAAGGTCTGCTTCAGCCCAATCTAATGATGATAACCCTTCTGAATTTAACCATTTGAAATCAATATGTTCTTTCAAATTCAAATCTAAATTTGAAGCACGACATATAAAACTGTGCATAGTAATACTAAAATCAGGATATTGATGCCTTACTGTTAAAAAATCCTTTTCTATTTTTATGTTCATATCCAGTTCTTCCAATAATTCACGCTTTAATGCTTGCTTTTTTGTTTCACCAGATTTCATTTTACCACCAGGAAATTCATACTTTAAAGAAATATAATCGTACTTTCCATAATCTCTTTGAACACATAGAATTTTGTCATCATTCATGACTATTGCTGCAACTACGTTATAATGTTTCATTTGCATTTTACATCCTAGTAAATATAAATATGATAATTAATTTATATATTTTTTTTAAAAATCGAGTTTCTTTAGTTCACTCAGATTAGAGTATGTCTTCAAAATTTGCTTCATATCATAGTCTGTCAAAATTCTTTAATTACATATTTTTTCACATAATGCACTATAACTTACTATGCTCCCACATTTCAATAATCTCAATTAGAAGCGCAATCCAATTCTTCAACTTTTTCTCAACATTATATTGTTGCAAACAATACTAATAATTGCCAACTCTTTTCCTCATCAAAAGTCTGGTGAAATCCAAGCTTGCCACACACCACACACTATGCCGGTAAGAAATAAATCCAATACCCCCTCTATATCCCTTTGTAGTGATCACCATGCTCCACACCAACCCCCACGTCTGCCCCGCAGCAATATCAGGCATCCTGGATAATCGTGTACGCAGGTGGCTGCAGGATCCCCGTAAAATCCATGTGCCTTATGTGGAGGAAGGGATGGAAGTGCTGGAGGTCGGGTGCGGACCGGGGTTCTTCACGGGGGAGCTGGCGCGGATGGTGGGGGAGAAGGGGAAGGTTGTGGCGGTGGACCTGCAGGAGGAGATGCTGCGCAAAGTAAGGGAGAAGATCAGGGGGTCCGGGCTTGAGGGGAGGATCGTGCTGCACAGGTGTGAGGAGGACAGGCTGGGGGTATCGGGGAGTTTTGATCTTGTGTTCCTGTTCTATGTGGTCCATGAGGTGGCGGATAAGAGAGGGCTTTTCAGGCAACTTCAGGGGCTGCTTAAGGACGGAGGGGTGGTCTATCTGGCAGAGCCGCCCATACATGTTTCCGGGAGGACGTTTGAAAGGATACTTGGGGTTGCACAGGATGCGGGGTTTGAGATTATGGACAGGCCCTGGAGTTTTCCTGACAAGGTGGCGGTGCTGAAAAAGCTGTAGGATGATTATCTATCTGTTTTAGATGGGTGACTTATGGTCATCTTTCATTCAAAAAGTCTTCAAGCGATACATGTGCTTGTTTAAGTATACTATTCAATGTGCCCTTTTTCAGAGGGTCATGTAAAGGTACGGTCACGGTGTCATGTCCGCGTTGAAGGAACACGTGACTACCTTTTTGCCTAACAACTACAAAACCAAGTTTCACCAGGATCTTGATAGCCTTCCGGCCGAAATTACAGGAATCTCAGGCACTTGCAACATCAACCTTTGCAATCTCGCCAAGTACTCTTGCCTGCTCTTCAGTGACCTCAAGCACCAGTTCAATGGCCTCTTTGATGTTCTCAAGGGCTTCTTCCCTTGTATCTCCTTCACTGATCGCTGCGGGTAGTTCGAGGCAACGTGCAGTGTATCCACCTTCTTCTGCAGCCTCAAGGACTATTGTGTACTCCATGAATACCCATTAGACGTTTTTGTATATTAAATTGATTTTACTGCGAGTGCATTTTTGCGAAATGTATTCTATAGGTGATTACAAACATTCTTTCGGTGTAGTCAGCTGTTCATTTCATGCCCTTGCGATACTGCTCCACCAGAAACTCCGGCATATCCTTGAGCTTGTCCTCGCTGGAATAACTCTGAAGGCAGTGATAATACCTGCCCCTGTCCGTAAACAGTATATTGATTGGCGGGCAGCCATTCTCCGCATCCTTGGACTTTGTGTTCTAAAAGAACTCAATTCAATGCATTGGACAATATCGTAAAGCCAGCCTCCTTAACGATAACCTTTCCTTTTCGCAAGAACGATGTCATCGGGCGTTATTTCTGAAAACAAAGAATGAGTTATCGTTAACTTTACGATTGAACGATAATTCCTCTGTAATGAAAAAAGACTATCAAGGGAATCATCCATGTCTTGATTTATCGTTAACCTCAAATTAAGGATTTTAGTTAACGATAAATCCGGAATATGGCATATCCTTAACTTATCGGTAGACATGCAGGAGGGGATGCTGCGCAAAGTAAGGGAGAAGATCAGGGGCTCGGGAGTTTTCCTGACAAGGTGGCGGTGTTAAAGAGAGTTTAAAATGAGTATTGTGGGCCAATTGCCTGCTCTTCAGTGACCTCAGGCAACCAGTTCAATGGCCTCTTTGATGTTCTCAAGGGCATCTTCGCTTGTATCTCCTTCACTGATCGCTGCGGGTAGTTCGAGGCAACGTGCAGTGTATCCGCCCTCTTCTGCTGTTTCAAGAACTATTGTGTACTCCATGCTCATTCACCAGTAGCTCCGGCACATTAAATAGATCTGCAGCGAAAAGGCAGCGAAGTAATGTATCGTCTTCGTGGATGGCTGCGTTGTCCTTAGCATGTTAATGTTTTTAGCAGTCCTGGAGCAGATCGCCTTTGTCCGATGTCTCTGCCTGCCCAATATGGGGCAGTTTTCCAAGCCTTGCGGTGAACCAGAACTCAGAACCCTTGCCCAGCTCGCTGTTCACGCCTATCTCTCCATCCATCAGGTTAACCAGTTGTCTGGAAATGGCCAGTCCAAGACCGGTGCCCCCGAATTTGCGGGTGTTTGAGGTGTCCGCCTGGGTGAACTTATCAAATATCATACCAGTCTTCTCCTCTGGGATACCTATGCCTGTGTCACGCACTAAAAAGCGAAGCAAGACCGCATCATCGTATTGGGATTCCACTGATACTTCGATTGTCACCTCACCCTCGGTGGTGAACTTGATGGCATTTCCAGTCAGGTTGGTCAGGATCTGGAGAAGACGTTTATGGTCACCACAAAGCAGCCGGGGGACATCGGTGTCAATGTTGCAGGATAGTCCCAGGCTTCTGGAATATGCACGAGGGGACATGGTATTGACAAATTCTCCCAGCAGGCCACGGATATCAAGATCAAGTAGCTCCAGTTCCAGTTTGCCTGCCTCTATCTTAGAGAAGTCAAGTATGTCGTTGATAATTTCCAGTAGTGATCTTCCGCTTTTCTGAACCAACTCTGTATAATGCCGCTGCTTCTCATTCAACTCCCCTTCAAGCAGCAGTTCTGTAAAGCCGATAACCCCATTCATTGGGGTACGAAGCTCATGGCTCATGATGGCAAGGAATTCTGACTTGGCCATATTGGCAGACTCGGCGTTTTCCTTTGCCTTTACAAGCTCCGCCTCTGTGCGTTTACGTTCGCTGATCTCCTGCTGCAGCTCTTCGTTAATTTTCATAAGATCTGCAGTGCGCTCAGCTACAAGTTCCTCCAGATGTGCCTTATGCTCTTTCAGCGCCTCCTCAGCCTGCATGCGCTCAGTGACATCACGCATCATGATCAGGTTTCCAAGATGCCTTCCCCTGGAATTGTTGATCGGAGTATTTGTCCTGTAATATACATTTTTTTTAATGCTAATGTGGCTCTTACCATCACTTGGGGAGAATATGTCTTTATAATGAACAGAATCCCTATATACAGAATCATCACCACGCCTTGGTTCTGTTCTTAGTCGCAGCAGTTTGCGGGCCGGCTTGTTAGCATTGATCATCCTTGCATTTGAGTCAAGAACAAATATCCCATCCGGGATATGATTGAACATAACATCAAAAGCAAAAGGCGTTATATCAAAAAGTTTAGTTGTAGCGATCCCTAATGTAAATATGATCAAAGTGCACACAAGTGCCAGAGGTGTAAGGTCAATAAACCCGAGAGGACGTAAACCTGTTATATACAGGGCGTTTGCAACAATGGGAAATATCCATCCTGCCAAAAATAAAAAAATAGGTAAGCGGTCAGATCCCAGCACTTTAAAGAACATGCTGGCTAACATCAAAAAACCCAGGGTCAAAGCAATGTATGAATAAACAGCATGGAACCACCAAAGGGGGCCATACTCTATCTGGAGGAATGCAAAACCATGGGAGAATACAAGCTCAACCGATGTGAAAAAAAGGTGATGCACACCATTTGTAGCATGCATTATCATGGAAAACAACGGAACTATGAACAAAAGCATAATGTTATGCGAAGTTAACCAGTCATCATTACCTGAATAACGGGCTGCGAAAAGAAGCCAGAAAACAGGAATTGTAGTAATGCCAATATAACATAATACTACAAATACTTTCATATGTGTAAAATTTGTAGATAGAAGCTCCATTCCAGAGAAAAACGTCCAAATCGCAGCACCTGCCATCAGAAATGATAGGTGCAGGACCGCCTCATTATACCTGCGTTTCCATGCGTAGAAAGAAAGGAATACAGCTAAGATCGATGCCCCTACCATCAATAAGCTTAATGTCAGATGCAGTTGCGTAAGGTCCATGTTTGCTCTGAGTAGAAGTTCTATTATGTGATCAAATGCTGAATAAAACTTAGTAAGTTATTTCAGGCAGCAATAATATTATATTAATATTTTATAATATACTTTAGTACTAATGATATATAAAAAATCTTCTCCGGGCCAGGCAGTTAGATCATTCTGGCAGCATGTGCAGGACTTATTCTTGTGGGCAGAAGAAACGTTTTCCCAGCAAAACCGTGTCTTTGGAGAAGAATGGAACCTGAGCGCTTACTTAACCTTTATCACATATAATGACCTACAAAATATTTAGAAGAACACCTATCAAGTGACCCCAATGAACGCACAGAACCCAATTCCTCAAAAAGAACAGCTTCTCCCCCTCCTGCGTGAATTCTTCCGGGCAGAGGAGTGCGTGGAGCTTGCATATCTTTTCGGCTCGCTTGCTGAGGGGAAAGGCGGGGCTCTCAGTGACATCGATATAGGCGTCTATCTGTCCGGCACGCTGACAAAGGCTGATAGGGGTCGTAAGCGCATTGAGCTGATTGGCAGGCTCATGTCCCTCCTCAGGAGTGACAGGGTCGATCTGGTGCTGATCAATGATGTTTCACCGGTGCTTAAATTCGAGATAATACGGCCAAATGTCCTGCTATTTGAAAGGGACCCTGACCTGAAAGTGGACGTGGAGCAGCGTATCATGTCGGTGTACCTGGACTGGAAATACTATGAGGACCGCATGAATCAACATCTTCTCAAAAGGATAATGGAAAAGGGACTGACCTGAATGGATGGTAACGACAAAATACTCCGGAAACTTAACTTCATGCAAAAATGCGTGAGTTATCTGAAGTCGGTGGATGCGGACAGCTTTGAACTGGAAAAAAATTACCAGCTGCGTAGTGCTGTCGAACGTAATTTCCAGCTTGCCATTGAAAGTGCAATAGACATCGGTGAGATGATAATCTCCAGGGAAGGGTTCGAAAGGCCCGAAATATATCGGAGTGTGTTCCTTATATTAGGCAAGCACGGGATCATTCCCCCGGAGTTTGCAGAAGGCTTCGCTCAGGCAGCAGGTTTCAGGAATGTACTGGTCCATATCTATGAAGAAATGGATATCGATATCCTGCATATGTTCCTGACAGAAAGGTTAGAGGATTTTGATGAGTTTGCCAGGCATACTGCCAGGTATCTAAGCAGGGAATAATGAATCGCTCTTTTTGCGCAACCAAGTTACACGCCCCCAAATATCGACGCTTGAAGGCTGATCCATTCTAATTTTATTTCAATCCACAATTAACGATTTCAGTAATGATAAGTCCGCAATATTGCATACGCTGACCTGGTGGCAGGTGACCATATTCTATATAGCATTCTGTGGTCACCTCCGGTTCTTTTAAAGCACGTAAATGCTCACTTTCTCCTTATGGTGACTATACCCAGGTAACCATCGACTGTCAGCTCATCACCATTCCTTATTATCCCGGTGGCATCGGGTATGCCGGTAACACAGGGAATCCCGTATTCCCGTGCAATGATGGCCCCGTGTATCAGCATACCACCCCTGCGCTCCACTATACCGCTCACAAGGGGGACTACAAAAGTCATATTAGGGTCAATGGCATCACATACCAGGATCTCCCCGGACCTCACTTTAAACAGATCATGTTTATCCACAATGACCCTGGCAATACCTGTAACAAGACCTTGCCCTGCAGGCTGTCCCTGTATCTGCCTCACATGCTCCTTAATATCTAAAGCTTTATCCTCTTCCCTTTTCAGGGATCCTTTCACAGGAAGGTATTCATCATCGTTCAGTGCCTTGAGGATCTCATTCTCACTATAATCATTTGTATTTGTATCTATATTTGTATCAAAGCCCTGCACCCTTATGGCAATCCTGTCCCTTGCCTCATTGAGGGATACAATATACTGATGCTCTATTCTCCCAAGATGTATGTTGTCATCATCACGCAGGCGGTAACTTGTGCGTCCCATATCAAGCAGTTCTCTGGCAAAGGCCTGCTCACTATCTGAAAAGGCTGAGATGAAGCTGTTTTCCATCTCTTCTTTATCCCCTTCTTTATCCCTCTCTTCATATTTTTCTTCCCTGCCCCTTTTCACAGCTTCCTTTCTGTCTGGACCAGATGCAAGTTCCACTATATGTCCTACCAGCTCTTCCCTGCTCTTAAAAATACCAGCATGCATGTAGTCCTGTGTAAAATCCTCAATTCTTTCCAGGAAAGCCCCTTCTGCCTTGCCATTCTTTGCCCTGTCCATCAGAGCACTATCCTGTCTGAGCATGTCCGCCAGCCTTTTTAGCTCCTCGTTCCTTTTCATGCTAAGCAGCCCGGAACCTGAAAGGAGTTCCATGAACTCGTATGGGTCTGAAGGTCTTATCACATCGTTGTAGACCTGTGCGAACAATCTCATCCCATGGGCAAAAGGGATGAACTCATCAGTATATCTCTGCTTCCAGCTCTCATACAATCCCTTTCTTCTCAATATCTCTCTGCCAAGCTCATTGTCATCCATGCCCTGAAGATCCACTGTTTGCAGGGCCTTGTAATCACTGATCATTTGCGGGATCAATTCATGCTCAACCCTTCTGCGAAGCTTTTGCAGGTCATCCACTGTCCTTCTGAGGGACAGGTACCATACCTTCTCCTCATCTTTGCCGGTAGTTATGGGTCTTGACTGGAGGACATATATATCTTCATCCTTTATGGTCCACTCAATGTCCTGCGGCCCTTCAAAACTTCTCTCAAGTATCATGGCTATCTGATACAGTCTGTGAACCTCTTTTTCATCAAGGGGGACCATCTGTGCCAATTCATCTGGCATACTCTCAAGTACAGTACCCTTCTCCACAAGATGCACTATCTTCTCACGCCCCGAAGGTTCCTGGTAATCGATAATAGCGCCATCTTTCCTGTCAATTGTCCACCTGTCAGGTTCCAGGTCCCCATCAACAAGACCCTTGTTCAGCCCGTGTACAGCTTCAATGATCATCTGCTCATTATCATTTGGACTGCGGCTGAATATTATCCCGGATGCCTGACCTTCCATAAGCTCCTGTATGATAACTGCCATCCCGCTTTTTCCCACATCAAGGCCCAGCTCCTCCCTGTACAATAAGGCCGCATCAGACCACAGGGATGCCCATACAAGTCTCACATGCTCTATTATGGGACCAGGGCCCCTTACATTGACATATGACTCATGCAGGCCGGCAAAGGAAGTGTTGCCCGAGTCCTCACCGGGGGCAGAGGACCTGACCACTACAGCCTTGTCATATAATAGCTCCCCTATGCCTGAAAGCAGTTCTTTTTCAAGCTCCTCTGGAATTGCTGTGTTAAGGAACATATTACGTATTCTAAGGGATGTATCCCACATCTCTTCCCAGCGCATGTCTGCCATATCCTTGCGGGAAAGCTCCATTATTATACTATCCCTTATGTGGGTGGAATCAAGATATCTCTCATAAGCTGCTGTACTGATGCATGTAAATGGAGGGACCTGCAAATCCTCATTCATTAGCTTGTGAAGTGAAAGGGCCTTTGATCCAATAAGTTCCAGGCACCTTGTCTCTATTTCCTCCATATCTATGACATATCTCTTCATGTCATATCCAGCTCCACGACATTCTGGAAACTGCTCGCTATGATATATCTATCCACATCTAACCTTATAAGAGCTGATGATGGGGATTCCAGGAAATCCTTAAGGTATGGGTGCTTTTCAATATAGAGCTTTTTAAGCTCAGCTGTCTTTTCAGCAACCACAACTCTCCCATTGGCATTCACAGCCATAGCATCCTTAAAATCATTGGACGTGTTTGTCCTGTTATCTATCATCATGGATGCTTTGCCAGAGCCTGTAAGATATGAATACTTCCTGGTGGCCACAGGAGTTACAAAATATATGGATCTAAGATCATCACTTGCTGCAAATCCCACAAGGTTGGTATATGTTCCCTCATCGTGGTATGTTGCAAGGACTGCAAGTTTCTGCTCTTTCATAAGAGAGCTCAGACTTTCCTTTAAACGCTGACTTTTCAACATATGAGGCCACCCACAAAAACTTTAAGAATTTCAACCCTTTTCAGTCCACAGCCATTGTAATGCGGGTCAAAAGCTCGCTTTGTGGCACTTCCATGGGTGAATTGTAGTAGTACTCATGGGAGATGCCCTTTGGCTTATATCCATTGTCCTCTATCCATTTTGCCATTTCACTGTAGGGTTGCTCCATGCCTCTATAAGGGCCCTTGTACATCATGGATACATATTTTCCTGCAGGGATCTCCGATACGCCGATCTCACCACTACCTTCCAGCGGCATGGCAACCGGAAAACCTATTTCCAGGTCCAGGTCCTCCATATCCATGTTGTAGTAGGCAACAAAAGGTGCTCCTGCAGGCTCCTGGCCTATTCGGAACATATACTGCATTATCTTCTCATAGCTCTCACCTATAAGAACTGGAAGCTCACTGACCGCTGCCCTGGTCCGGATCGACAGGACAGGCTGTGCCTGTTCTTCTTTAATTTCGATTCCACCGTTCATACTGAATTCTCCAATATCTGGCTCTATATATCACTGCACTTTGCAGAGAGATGATCCTTACTGTTTTGATCCATGCATAGTAGTTTATCAGGTTTATCGGACTATGGGCATCTGCCTCAGATCTCCTTTACCCACATGACCTCGCCTTCTTCCACAGCATCCAGGATGTCATCAGCTATGGCGGAATCTATCCTCACCTTGATATCGCCGTGCCTGCCTACAGTGGCCGAGAACATGAACTCTTCACCTGCATAGACTTCCACATCACGACCTGAAGCCTCGGGGACATTTAGGATGACATGTTTTTTCGTGCGCTCGATTATAGGATGATGCTCCTTGTTCTCACGCATTTTCCTCTCATCTGTGGATTCGAACTTACGTACGTCGATATGGATGCCCAAAGCCTTCTCGATATCATCTATGGTCTTTCCACCTTTGCCTATCACCCTTGGGAGATCCTTTTCCCTGACACGTACAAGAGCCCGGTGGTCTGAGACCATCTCCACTTCAACAGGGCCGCTTGAGTAATTACTGATAAAGTCCTTCACCTCACTTTCTGCAAGCTTCCACGAAGGGCTTCTCTGCTGTTCCCCTCCCAGAGGCATGACCACGACCTGCTCGCCGTATGTGTATATTTCGAATTCGTTCTTGCCAGTTTCAAGGTCCGATATAAGTATCACGGGTCTTGCAAGGTCTGCCTCCATCATGCCTGCAGGCACCTTCACAGTGAATTCAAGCACCTGTACTTTTGCGATCTCTCCCTTGTCTATGAATATCACAGTATCCACCACCTGAGGGATCACACCAAGCTCAACTCTTCCGATAAGCCTCTGGATGGCATCCACAGCACGGTTGGCATGCACCACTCCGATCATACCAACACCTGCTAGCCTCATATCTGCAAATATCGCAAAATCCTTTGTCTTGCGTACTTCATCATATATGGTATAATCCGGGCGCACAAGCAGCAGTACATCTGCTGTGTTCTCAAGGCTGCCGTCAAGGGGTGCATACTGTGTTATCTCCTGGGGAACCTGCAGGTCACGGGGTGATTCCATTGTTTTCACAATAAAGCCCCTGTTGTTAAGATAGCTTGCAACGCCGGCTGCAAAAGTGGACTTCCCGGCACCCGGTGGTCCTGCTATCAGTATGCCTCTCTGGGTGCGTATCCTTTCCTTAAGTACATCGCTTAAGCGATATTCTTCCAGTGATACCGATGCCACAGGCCTGACGATGGTGATTTCCATATCATCGGAGAAGGGAGGGTGTGATATGGCTATTCTCATATTCCTTATCTGAAGTACCGAGGCACCGCTGAAGGACATCTCTGTGAAGGATTCCAGGTCTGAACGTGCCCTGTCCAGCAATTCCCTGGATATCATCTTAAGTTCCTGGTATGCGCAGGGTTCATCCCTTATCTTTACGTATTGGACATCTGCTATTGACCCTCTCTTTGCCATGGGACATACCTTATGCTTTAAGTGAACCGACATTGTGTCTGGTGTAAAGAACTTGTCAACAAGCAGAGGCCCGAATTCTTCCATAGGAGGCTTTACGAAGTCAACGTCAATTCCCTTTGCCCTTGCAACCAGGGACTGCACCCTGTCACCGGTGACAAACTTAGCATCCAGTTCTGCTGCAGTCTCCCTGATGAGCGCATCTATCTCACCGCCCTTGGCAAGTTTTACCTGATCAAGGTTAGGTCTAAGTCCGGTAAAGAACAATCTGATGTAACCTTTGCTGACATAGCGCTGAAGCTCCTGTATCTCTTCAAGTCCTTTATATCCTATCTCAAGTCCCCTGTTAGCCTGTGCTTCCAGCTCTGCCATTACAGCTTCGGGGACATGGATATCAACGTCCCTCAGTCTGCCATCAAGTATCTTTCCAGAAAGGATACCATCGATAACAGCACTCGTGTCAGGAACTATCTTCTGTCTGTTCTTGGTAAAGTCTTCCATACTTATGGATAGGGTTGCGCACTATATAATTAGGTTGCCATCACTTATGTAATGGCCGGAATTGATAAAAAGTGAACTGGAAATATATGCCTTGATTGCTTTTTTCAGTAGACCTTTTCAGGATCAAATACCTTCTCTCCGATCTCTTCCCCCTCGATGTTCCGGTAAAAGCATGATCTAAAGCCAGTATGGCAAGCACCACCGATCTGTTCTACCAGTAAAAGCACCGCATCCATGTCGCAGTCGATCCTTATCTCGATGATCTTCTGGATATGTCCTGAGCTCTCTCCCTTTTTCCACAGGCTCTGCCTGCTACGGCTCCAGTAATGTGCTATGCCGGTATCTATGGTTCTCTGCAACGCTTCCCTGTCCATGAAGGCGCACATAAGCACCTCCTTTGTTTCGTTATTCTGGGCAATGGCCGCTATGAGGCCGTTATCATATTTCAGGTCATTGATATTGATCATATGTATCACTAATTGCTATATACTATAAAATACTATTATCTATCATTATTAATATAATTGAACGCAAAATATTTGTGATATTTAAGTTATAGGGGTCTTCTTATGGATTACAGTTTTGATGGTACAGGGGGATACAGGGTCCCCACAGGAATAGCCGGACTGGATGTACAGCTTGGGGGAGGTGTCCCGCCAGGGACCACGATCCTGATCCTTGCAGAGCCAGGTTCCTATTCTGAGATGTTTGCCCAGCAATTCGTTTATGGCGGTCTTTTGAACAATGAGAGCGTCTTTTACTTCACTTCTGAACATCCTGCACAGGAGATCGTTCATGAGATGGAGGATATGAGGTGGGATGTTGAAAAGTACGTTGAGGACGGAAATCTTGATTTTATCGATGCATACCTTCCCAGATTCTATAATGTACTTCCAAAGGAGTTCACAAGCAACCTTTCAGCAAAGGATTTTCTGAAAAAGGGTATCGATTCAATGGGTCTGCTCAAAGCTACAGTCACACAAAAAAGGGATGATAAATACCGGGGTGTAATTGATTCTATCTCATACTTCCTGCGTGCCTACAATCTGAATACGGTTGTAGAGGTCATCGAAATGGTTTCCTCCATTGGCAAGGCCACAGGTGCCATCCATTTGGTAATGATGACCAGTGGTATGCATGACTCTGTGACCGAGAACACACTTCGCCATATATGTGACGGAGTAATAGAGTTCAGGATCAAAGAACGTGGTAGCGAGATCGAGCGCAATATCCTGATACGTAAGATGCGCGGAATGATAGTTCCAAACAGGACGATCTCCTACATGGTCACACAGAAAGGGATTGAACTGGAGACCACAACGCGTGTTCTTTAACATCTATCATGTTCCTTCCCGGAACATGCTTTTCTATCTGTATGCCTTTTATTTGTAGAAAGCTATTTTAGTTAAACGGCAAAATGGGTAATGATAATAATGAAACAGGATCTAGTTCGAATTTTGAGGGATATTTTCACATCATCGGGATATGATGTAACAGACTCTTTCCGGCATGACCTTGTTGCTGAGAGGAACAGCTTCAAGACATACATTAAGCTTTCATATGATCCCGATATTACAGAGCTGCGGGAATTCGCATGCCAGCTTACAGAAGGCGAGGGGCTTTACGTTATTGCCGCAGAGGCCACAGATGAGTTTCTCCGTCAGGCAAAGGCTTCAGGTATAAAAGTATGGACCCGCGATGATATGGCTTTGAAGATCGGCAGGGCAGTGATCGCTGATGTAGAGGGAACCACCGCAGATCTTGACCTGCTTGGCCAGTTCACAGAAAAGCCGCTCGCCCATGCAGGCACTGTCAGCAGGGCTGATGAGGTTGCAAAAGAGGCAATAAATGCCATATTTGGTACCGGTTCATCTCCCCATGTGGACCAAAAGGCCCTGGACAATTCATTTATATCAAGGTGCTCAAGAACATCGACACCTTCTGTTGAGCAGATCACAGAAGTTCAATACTATCGCCCCGGAACGCTCAGCTCTGAACCTGTTGCTGAGGAGCCGGTCATGTCCGATGTACCAGTGATAAGGGAGAAGGTGCCCTTGGAAGCACCTTTGTCACAGGGACAGTCCGTACTTATGGACCTGCGATCATCACCGGTCAATGTCCCAAAAGAACGTGCAATGTCCATTGCAGTTCCTCATGTCCGCGGGGGTAAAGCTGCAGTATTGAAATTCGTACCTTTCTGGAAATACAGTTATTCACTGGGTGTTGAACATCGTTACAAGTCCAAGATAATAGATATATCAGGTGATGGGACCGGCTGTCTCAATGCTCTTAACGGCAACAATGAGAAGATGGACCTCAGGGATATACATGACAGCGTTATGGTCCCCGATGTTGAGTATGATGTCAAGGTCCCCGTAACAACTGAAGAGGATGCCTGCAAAGGCCTTCTTGATACGATCATTGCTGAATATACACGGGACCTGCGCTTTGACAATGCACAGGGTGATGCGATCATTTCCGAACACAAAAGGTTTAAGCCAGCAGCATCAGATATAGACCTGAATGTGGAACTGGTCTATGTACCGGTATGGGAGATAAAGGGACAGCGCAATTCGGTGGAGATCAATGCTTCCAGTGGCGAGGTCCTGCGAAATCCCGTAGACAATGATGTGGAGTTTGTATGAGCTGCATTGGTGAATGATGCTAAACTTAGTTCGTATGTATACGAATATTTTATATATCAAAAACACATATAAAGGATTACCCGGTAGTCACCTTGTAGTAAATTCACTTAAATAATGAGGAATAAATAATGGTAGAAGTAACTGACAAAGCAGCAGCTGAATTGAAATCACTGCTTGAGGAACAGAACAAACAGGATCACGCTCTCAGGATCTTCATTGCAGGCATGAGCTGCTGCGGTGTGCAGTATGGAATGTCACTTGAAGAGGAGATCAGTGAGGAACATGACCTTGTGCTTGAAGACAATGGTCTCAAAATAGTTATGAACAAAGATGATGCAGATGGTCTTTCCAATGCAAAGATAGATTATGTGGACGGTCCTTCCGGAAAGGGCTTCGTAATCGACAACCCGACATCAGGCGCTGGATGCGGTACATCCTGTGGTGGCAGCTGCCATTAAGCGGGTTTGATATACATATAGGCAAATTGGGTAATTCATATCACAGGTGATACAATGATCCCGGGATTAGGTGGCAGGGGCATGAACCCTGCAAAGGTCAAACAGATGATGAAACAGATGGGCATCAACATCACTGAGATAGATGATGTTGAACAGGTCATCATAAGGACTGCTTCAAAGGATATCGTTTTTAATGATGCCAATGTTTCCATAATGAATGCCCAGGGTGTGGATACCTATCAGATAGTCGGCACACCGGAAGAAATGGCCAGGGAATTACAGATTCCTGATGAGGACGTTAGTCTGGTTGCAGAGCAGACCGGTGTTTCCCAGGACAAGGCCCGCCAGGCATTAAAAGATGCCAACGGTGATCTTGCAGAGGCTATTCTGGCACTCTCATCTTAAATCTGTCTGATCTTAATTTATTTTTGTTTTTATTTTTTTTATTAACTTTTTTTAGTTAACTTTATCATGTTGGAGTAAGAAGACCATCGTTTTCAAACGGTGGATGAATTACGTCCCCTATTGGAACTGCCGTCAATGTATTTCTTAATTGTTTCAGCAGATACTTGACCATGAGTACCAACATAATAGCTTGGTGACCAAAGATGATTTCCCCAAAATTCCTTTTTTCGTAATTCGGGAAACTTCTGGAAAACTCTCTTAG
>JARVGJ010000018.1 GCA_029762595.1 Methanolobus sp.
AGGAGGAGGGTGCAAACAATGGAAGAAATGACATCAAAGGAACGGTTCATAAATGCTCTTGAAATGAAAGAGGTAGACAGGGCACCACTGGGTTATCTGTGGTTTGGAGCGGGTGATGCTGTGCTTGATCGTATGAATGCAAGTATGAAGGATGTTTATTATTCTGCCAGAGGGATTGCAAGGGCACAGATACTGGCCAGGGAAATGTACCACCATGATAATGTGATGTCCCCATGGGGCTGCCTGCTTGTAGAGGCTGAAGCCCTTGGTGTAAAAATAAATGTCAAAGACAATGCTTATCCTTCAATTGCAGAATTCCCTTTAAAGTCGGCCCTGGAATATGAAAAGATAAATCCCCGGGACATGGAGAGGTCACAAAGGGTCAGGACCATAGAAGAGTCAATAACCCTGATGAAAAAAGAACTTGGTGATGATGCTTTTATATGCTGTGCCACACTCACCCCATTGATGCTGGCCTCTCAGTTGATGGACGGAAGTAGAATGTGCATGGAAATGATCAAGGATGCGGATAATCTGCACAGGTTGCTGGAACTTCTCACTGAAAGTTGCATGATCTTTGCAGACAGGATGCTTGATGCAGGAGCAGACGGTATATTTGCAGAGAACGGTGGAAGTGCCTCCGATCTTTTCAGTCCTGAAATGGCAAGGGAATTCGGTTTCAAATATACAAAGGAGATGTACTCCCATATACAGGACAATGGAGGATATGTTATATCGCACAACTGTGCCTCCCATGCCTTCCATGGACTGGAACTTGAGCTTAAACCCGATGCCCTTAACTTTGCTTTTGGTAATGTGAATACGTTAAAAGAACAATATGGTGTGGAATGCGAGAAACTCCACAACCATAAGAACATAGGGTGCAGTCAGAGATATTGTTTCAGGGATTTCAGTAATTTCCACGATTCAGGAATATGTCTTATGGGTAACATCAATCCCTATACATTTTCCTCAGGGATGATGAAAGACATCGCTTCTGAAGTTAAAGCTTGCATGTCAGCAGCTCCTGAGAGAGGATTCATACTTTCCACCGGTTGTGAGGTCCCTCTGGGTACGCCTGCAGAAGAGATGGAAGTTCTCTGGGATACAATGGTATCATGTCTTTGAAAGGGGTGATCTAAATGTATGGAATAGCAATAGACTTGGGTACAAGTGGTTTCAGGGCTCAGCTAATTGATCTTGGGTCCGGGAAAGTTATTGAGGCATCAATGACTGCAAACCATCCCCTTCCCGGGGGCAACATCACAGACCATCTTGATTTTGCAATAACCGTAGGACAGGATGTTGCACATGAAATAATAATTGACACCATATGCAAGCTTATAAACAGTTTCAATGTGGACAATGCACAGATAAACAAGATATCTGTATGCGGAAATCCCATCCAGTTATCACTTTTCCAGAATTCGGAGATACGGGACCTTGCCTATGCAGGCAGGAATATGCAGAGAAGACTGGGTATTGAAAATGTGGAGCGCCCTGCAAGGATATTTGAGGCTCATGAGATCTTTAAGGATCATATCCATCTTGATAACTGTAAGGTCATTGTTCCCCCTGCAGTCCGGCATGAGATTGGGGCGGATGCACTTGCAATGATGATGGAGACTGATTTCCTTGAACAATCCGTTCCTACACTTGTGACCGACTATGGAACCAATGCCGAAATGGCTATCAAGGTGGGCAACAGAATCATAACCGCAAGTGCCGCTGCAGGTCCGGCTATTGAAGGACAGGGTGTTAGTTGCGGTATGCTTGCCAGGCCCGGTGTTATCTCGGATGTCAATATTGAAGGAAAGTACTGGAGACTCACAGTCCTTGATGAGAATATGAAGGGACGCTCATCACATCTTATTGATCCTTTAACTGGTGAGATTATAGAAAGGTCAGTTCTTTTGCCTATTGGTATTACGGGTACCGGTATGATAGCTTCCCTTGCATTGGCAATGCAGACAGGTCTCATTGAAAAACCCCCAAAGATAAAAAACGGTCATTTGATACTGAGTGAAGGTTTGTTCATTTCAGATGATGATGTTAAGGAAGCAGGCAAAGCCATAGGTGCCATAAGGGCTGCACAGCTGACACTGATAATTGAATCAGGGCTCACTTATGAAGAGCTTGAAAATATGTATATGACGGGGGCCTCCGGAACTTATGTGGACCCCCGCAAAGCGATGTACACAGGCTCATGCCTTAAATATACCAGGAAGATCGTCCAGTTTGGGAACACCTCGCTATCTCTTGCCAGGAAGTTATTGACAGATGATTCAAAACTGGCAGAGGTTAGCGAACTTGCTAAAAAGCTGACGGTTGATCATCTTATGATGGCCACAAGTACCACTTTTAAGAATATATACACATGTGAGCTATCTTACTGGACCGAAGGCATGGATATGGATTCATATAACCGTTTCCTGAAGATATATAAGCTTCCGCCCCTTCCATCGACTTTCAAAGAGCCGGAAATGGAAAAGCATAGCTCTGATATAGAACCGACAGAAGAGTTCATCACCAGAATATTAGATAATATAGGTGTGGTTGTTGAAGAATCGGCTATCGGTTGTATAAGTTGCCACAAATGCGAAAAAGAATGCCCGGAAAAAGCAATGACTATTGTTTGCAAGGACGGCCATGTATATGCGGAATATAATGCAAACCTTTGTCTGGGAACCAGTTGCAAAAGATGTGTAGGTGCGTGTCCGGTACACGCTATAAATTACAAGGAGATAAAAACTTTATCTGATGGTAATGAATATAATAAGGTTGGTGGGAAAGTAGAACATCATACAAAGAAACAGGATGTAAAATAATTAACAGGATTAGCGAATCAAAAACCGATCTGAAAATAATATTTAAGGATATCCTTGAAGGAAAAGATGTAAGCAGGCCGTTGGTAGGTACGGTTACAACCGCAGGTATACTTGAACTGATGGATATTTGCGGATCTGCCAGGCCTGATGCAGACAGGGATCCTTTAAAGATGGCTCAACTTGCAGGTTCCCTTCACACAGTTGCCAATTTAGAGGTAATCCGTTTTCCCTTTGACGTGACCGTACTTGGCGAGGCACTTGGATGTTCGATAGACACAGGCACAAAAGCAAGAACCCCGGCGATAACAAGTCATCCTTTTAGTGATCGACCCGCAGAGCTCTGCATACCATCTGATCTTCTAAGTCAGGGACGTATACCTGTGGTGCTTGAGGCTGCAAGACTTCTCAAAGATCGGGAAGGGAAAAAAGTCCCAATTGTAGCAGGAGTGGAAGGGCCCGGTGATCTTGCGTCCTATCTTTGTGGTATTAAGCCATTAATGGTATATTTTATCCGGAAACCTGACATTGCAGCACAGGTTATCAATAAGTGTGTTGACGGGTGCATAAGATATTCCAATGAATGCCTCAGTGCCGGTGCTGATGCAGTGGTGATTGCAGATGCGTTTTCCTCCCCTGATATGATAGGTCCGGATATTTTCAGGCAGATCTTAAAACCGGAACTTATAAGACTTGCAGAGAATATCGATGGTCACAGCATACTTCATATATGCGGCAGGACAGACAGCATAATCCCTGACATGCTTGAATGTGGTTTTAATGCGATCAGCATTGAAGACAGTGTGAGTGACCTCGGGCAGATAATCGATATGGCACATGCTAAGAATGTTGCTGTAGCAGGAAACATCTCCACATCACAGACACTTTACAGCAAAAGCCCTGAAGATGTAAGGAATGAAGCTTTCAACTGCCTAAAAGCCGGAATCGACATACTTGCACCCGGATGTGGCATTGCGCCTGAAACACCTTTGAAGAACTTGCATGCAATGGTGAAAGCAAGAGATGAATACTTCGGTTAAGGTAAAGGATTACGGATAATTTTCCTTCTGAAAGGGGGCATAATCTTTCTACATACCTTTGAAGTTGGGGTTTCCACTTAGTCTGAAATTGACAAAAATGTATTATGTAAATGTAGTGTATAGCAACCATATAGACATATTTGCCTACCGGAGGTTCTTACAAAGCGATTACCCAATAGCAGACGAAACCGCGAATCACAACAAAGGAGAACTATTGCAAGAATTGCCAGAGATGCGTCCGGTAATGCAATAGCAAGTGCATTTAAGTGCGGGATACCCGTAACCAGACAGCAGGGTGAAAACATTGTCAGGATTTACCCGGACGGGAGCACAGAATTCATTAAAAAAATTGAAAATCGTTCTGTTAAGCCAGATAAAAGGCGTTATCACCTATGAAGCAGCGTATGAGGGTATTTGCGGGGCCAAACGGATCCGGCAAAACCACGCTGGTTATAATCAGTTGATCAGAGAAGGAAATAAACTGATCAACCCTAATCTTCATCTAAATCCCGATGACCTTAATTCAGGTGATATGCTTGATTTCGATAACTTTGGATTAAAAGTTGATGAAAACGATTTTCGGGATTTTGTGCTCAATCATCATTTTTTTAAAATTAATTTGGTGACAACAACCCATAAATACTACTTCCTTCCATTCATCTTTGATGTCAAACTCTGCCACAAGCTACAACGTACCTAATGTATCTGTCGTAGCTGTAGTAGTGGTAGTGCTATTCGCTTGAGCTAACAAAAGAAACTTTTCTGGTTCAAGTGCGCTGTTTTTGGTCAATTTACTGATTAGTGTATCCTGTGCCGGGATCGTTTCTTTCACGGAGAATTGAAATGGAAGAAATGAATGGAGCAGAAGTCCTTGTTAAATGCCTGGAGGACCTTGGGGTCAGACACGTCTTTGGTTATACGGGAGCGGCAATACTTCCGGTATTCCATGCCCTAAGGAAAAGCGGTATAGAGATAATCATCAATTCCAATGAGCAGTCGTCGGCTTTCAGCGCGGCGGGGTACTCGCGGTCCGGCGGGCAGGTCGGTGTCGCAATAGTCACATCCGGACCTGCCATCACCAACACCCTCACAAGCGTTGCGGATGCTTTTGGTGACAGTATTCCGTTGCTGGTATTTGCGGGGCAGGTCCCGGAGCATAAGATAGGCACCGACTCCTTCCAGCACATCAGCGTCAGGAACGTCTTCGGGGACGCCGCCAAGAGGGTCATCCAGCTATCCAATGATGATGATGTCGAAACAATAGTCAAGGACGCCTACTACTTTGCAAAGTCTGGGAAGCCGGGACCGGTTGTCATAGATTTTCCCATGGACAAACAGCAGAAGGTCCACGAGTATCAGGGCATGAACGTCATGAGGTTTAAGGAAAGTTATCATGACGACAGGCACCTGTGTGAGGAACAATGCGCAGAGTTCTTCCGGCTGCTGCTCAACTCCAAAAAGCCACTGCTCTACCTTGGCGGTGGCCTGAACTCGGAAGCAGGAAGCAAGGCCATCCGGGAGTTCAACGAACGCTTCAACATTCCCTCGGTCAACACCCTCATGGCAAAAGGTGTCATCGACGGGCGGGATAATCTCAACCTCGGGATGCTGGGAATGTTCGGCACACCGTATGCCAATATGCTCATCCAGGAGAACGACTTCTTCTTCGCCATCGGGGTCCGGTGGGATGACAGGGTCGCGGAGAAGGTCGGGTTTGCAATAGGCACCGACATAGCCTACATAGATATCAATCCGGAGAAGATGCACCAGATAAAGATCGAGTGCGGCCCGAAATTCACATTCATCGGTGATGCTGCCACCGCCATCCGGGACCTGCTCAATTATGCCAGAAAGCACGATATCACTCTGGATATACACGAGTGGCAGAAGCGTGCAGGATACCTGAAAGAAGCATGGCCACTTGATCATAACAGAGAATCCGAGAGAATACAATCTGCCGAGGTCATGGCCCTGCTGGCAGGCTATATCGACGGGAACACGAAGATAACCACAGGTGTCGGCAATCATCAGATGCTTGCGGCCCAGTATCTGCCAATGCAGAAGGCCAAGTCCTTCATGACATCAGGCTCTTTCGGAACAATGGGTTTTTCCCTGCCTACAGCCATCGGTGTCTGCTATGCCAACCCGGATGCAAGGGTCATTGCAATAGACGGTGACGGCAGCCTGAAAATGAACCTGGGGGAGCTGCACACTATTGCGTCACTGGACCTGCCCGTCAGGATACTAATGCTGAACAACCAGAGTGACGGCATGGTCCAGAACCTGCAGGATGTTGCTTATCAGGGCTTCCGGACAGGCACAGAGAGAATGAAAGATGTCTGTTTCGCGGATATCGCAGCCTCCTTTGGCTTTGGCTACGCATCAAGGATAAAAGACAGGAGCAAGTTGAAAGATGCCATGGAGGCCTTCCTGGATGCTGAAGGTCCATGCTTCCTGGAGATCTGCACTGACCATGAAGAGGTCCTGTATCCGAAAGTTCCGGCCGGGGGAGCCTATAAGGACATGATCCTGGGGCCTTACATAAGGCAGGTATCTGAGGAAATATATGAGGAGATACAGGATAAAAAGGGAACCTGGGCAACAATTTGAGACTTACGTAGAGATCCTTCTCCGGACTTTGAGCTTGAATGCCGAGTTTTGAATATGCTTATGTTGTTATCTTCTTGTAAAGCAAAGGAAGTGTTTCAGGAAGTTTGCGGGCATCATCCATTATAGTGTAACCTACGTCTGAGAATATGTTTTCCAGGTAGTCCCCGGGACTTGAGTCCACTGTGATACAAAAGAGATGCATGCCCTTTGCATTAACTTCCTGTATCGCTATCCTTGTGTCCTCTTCGGCAAAACGGCCCTGATAGGCGCTTTCACCTTTACATGTATCATATGGCTCTCCGTCGGATAATAATATGATTATTTTCGTTTTAGCTTTGACTTCTTCAAGCTTACTGATGGAATGGCGTATTGCAGAACCAAGCCGTGTATTGGATACCGGCTCCAGGATACTTATCCTTCGTGCAATATCAGCAGACATTTCCTCTTCAAAACCCTTTACAACAAAATATTCGACCCCATCACGATTATGACCTGAAAATGCATTGATGGCATATTTGTCCCCTATGCTCTCAAGTGCATGGGTCATTATGATCAGAGCATCCTTTTCCACATCTATTATGCTGCGTTTTTCCTCCCCAAGTGTCTTACGTGTGGAAGCACTGACATCAACAAGGAAAAGAGTGGCAACATCACGTTTTTGTTTTTCCCATCTTACATAGAGCCGGTCATCGGGATTTATTCCACATTTTTTTTCCATCAGTGAATCTATGAAAGAGTCTATATCTATCTCACTTCCATCTATCTGTTGCTTAAGTTTCTGGAAATCCACAGGTTTCATGATGCTGAAAATGCGTTTAATAAGGGCAATTTCATTTCTGTAATGTTCTGTAGTGATGTCATAGTAACCGGAAGTACCACCAACCGGCTCGATCTCACTTACGGTGCACCAGTCCGATTTATAGTCATTGATCACAAAGTCCCACTCATCATATCTGTAAGTGCCAAGTATCTTCCAGTTCTTGTCAAGGGCATATGTTACTTTTTTCTCTTCCTTTTCATCTATATGCTCTGGTATTCTTTTCTTTTCCTCTTCTTTTACATCATCTTTTTCCGGAATGAAGTTCCTGATAAGAGTTTTAGTATCTTTGCTGTCGCTACTACCAGAGCTACAGGCACTTATGCTGACACCACGATAATCAATGTTTTTGAACATCTTCCATTCTCTTATTTCCAGTGGTCCCAGGTGATCATCTACCAGTTCGTATATTTGAAAAGCTGCTTTAAGGGCATCAAGGACCGTAGATCTGGCTTTGAATACCCAGTCATGTATAATTTCACGTATCCTGTGCAGAATATTTTCATCGATTTTAAAATACTGTGGATCAGGTTCATGATCTGTAGAGAGCCAGAGAAGTAAATCCATTATCTTTTCTATATCTCCTTCTGGAACTGGTCTTGATGATAACATCTCATATCGTATTCTTTCAAGTTCCAGCCGTACACCTCTGTACTGGTCCATTATCATATACTCTATCCGTGCATCTTCAAGTATGCCCAGTATAGTTCCCGCAATTGCAGGATTGGGGAACAGGCCCAGAACTTCCGGTATTCCAATTGTTTCCATTCCATATAGTTGAATACGATTCTCCAGGCAGGGATCGATCGTACCATATTTTTCCTTTGGATAACGTCCGGATATCCTTTTCAGCAATCCGGAAGACTCATTAAGAGAGACTTGCATGGAACTGTGTTTGATATGTCCCACCTCATGCATTATGCTTAGCTTGTATATCTTGAAATTGTTCTCCTGATTGCTGTATATACTCATTTTTGGTGCCAGATATATCGTTTTGCCATCAACTACAGGATTGATGGAAGCTGCTCTATCTGCCATGGGCAGGAATTTTTTGGACCTTATGGTGAAATTAACACCACTGAGTCCCAATCCATAATAGTGAAGGATCTTTGAGACCTTTTTAAGTGCAACAGAACCGGTAAGTTCTGCAACGAACTCCTTTGAGATCTTTGATCTTAGAGAGAAATATGGTCTGCCACCCAGGTGATTATCCTCTGAGATCAGGATTCCATTCAATGCCCATTCTTCAAGTTCCCCTATATCCAGCTCTGATAGAAGCTGCGGAGAATATGTAAAATAATCCACTGCAAATCTTTTATCCCGTTCGTATATTTTAACCCCTATGCCGGCCCATTTCCTTATTTCAGGTGTTTCCAGCTTTTCAATAGCTATAGGTAGTTTATCTATGAACATTCCGGCAAGAAGCCAGTCTTTTTCAAGTAGTATATGTGCTGTTGTAAGTATCTCCCCACAAGCATTTACAGGAAGGCGGTTGAAAATTATAACAGAGTTTCTGTAATAAGCGGAAGCAAAAACAGAGCTATTCCTTGCTATTTCTTCCCCTATGCTTATCCAGTCATTGAACCTGTTCTCTGTAAGCAGATCAAATACTTCAGGAGCATGTGCGAAATAAGCTTCCAGATTATCTGGGTTTATAAGTGCAAGCCTGGCCCCTATATCAAGAAAATATGAACGCTCTTCTTTTTGAGTAGTTGATTTATATCTTGCCAATCCTTGAAAGCTACAATGTATGAATTGTTCAAGAGCATAGCCATTAAGACCAAACACTTCTATGAATCGGGTTATCCATCCCTCTATCTCTTTCACTTCAATGACATCAAGAACTTCCAGGCCCTGATCTAAAAACGAAATCGATGCATCAATATTTGTTTTAGCAATATTACAAGCAATACAGGTCCATTCATGGAAACTTCTTTGATCAAGCAACATCATTAAACGAGGTGCATTTCTGAACAAAGCCAATGCAGGTGTGCTTCCATAGCCAAGGATCATATTCATTGACATGAGTAATATTTCTTTGCTGTTGGCAGGAACGGATGAAAATACTTCCTTGCTTTTTTCCAGTATCTCAACAGCAGTTGCCCAGTTATCCCGTAGAATTTTCTCAATGATAAGATAAAAGACCTTTAGTTCCTCATATGAAAGAACATCCCCCAACCCCGAAAGATTCTCAAAATAGGATTCAGCAACCTGCACATTAGAAACAGCGAGTTCTTTACCGATGTCTGTTAGTTCTTCAAACCTCTCTGGTCTATTTTTTATCAGTACTTCCACACTATTTTTGAAATAGGCAATCGCAATACTTTTGTTGCTCTTTGCCAGATCTATTCCAATATCTGTCCATTTCTCAAGAAGCCCGATATCCCCATTTTTAAGAACTGAAGGGGTAGACTCAAGGAAACCCTCTAAACAGAAGATGTTCAGTTGTGATACTTTTTCTGACAGCTGCGTCCAATTATCAAACTTTTTATCTCCGGTTAGTACATACACAGTTGGCGCAACCCTGAGATAAGTTAAAAGAATCCTTCTTCCTTTTTTTGCAATCTTTATTCCTTGATTGAGTACAATTCGAAGCTCATTTACCGAAAGAACCTCGAAATTTACAATAATCGAAGAAATGTTTTCCTGATCAAGTTTGGGAAAGTAGGAACCTATCAACTCAATTAGCTCATTTTTCCTTAGATGATCATCGTTTTTTATACTTGATGTCAATAGATCCTTCACTCCACTGATACTTTAAAACTGGCTGGTATTTAGAAACAGGCAAGTAGGCAAACCTGTATATAACTTAAGTGTACGAAGCTTTTGTTCCTTTTCCTTTATATCTCCTGTGCATGGTTTATATAAAAGCCGCTGAAACAGAATAAATATATAGTACTCTGTTGTAATCAATAGCAAATAAACCTCTTATAGAACACATAAAGACTTTTCAGACGCTTGATGAGATGAAAGGATCATGAAAGAAGATTTAACAGATGAATATGTGAGATGGATTTTAAGTGTTGACCGCAGGCTCATTCTAATGGACTACTTTAAAAAGAACACAATAGCAAGGGCATCTGATATAGCTCATGATGCCCAGCGGTCGACCCAGAACATCAGCCGTGCATTAAAAGAATTTGAAGACAAAGGCCTCATAGAATGTCTTACACCCTCAAAGTCCACATGGAAGAAATTCATTCTGACAGATACCGGAAAAGCTGTTATGGAAAAAATGGATGGAAAATTTATTTGATCACAAATGTTTTCATTTATATTCAATTCATACCAATGATATGATGCATTTTTATTCAGACTTCCTTTGCCATATTCCGGTAACCATCCACCAGCTGGACGTTGATGTTGCTAACGGAACTCTTGAACTTCATAAGATCGGGAGTTATTTCCTTTAGATTTTCCACATCATCCTGATCTGTGAGCACCTGTCCATCGGCTACAACTTTTGCGGAAGGGATCTTAACAGCCCGGACCGTGGAATTATGTAGCAAGAGTACATCATCTCCTATGTTACAGTCAAATACTACTGTACCAAATCCTACAAAGCATCCTTTTCCAAGTGTGCAGGGACCGTGTACAATACATCCATGTGCAAGTGAAGTATTGTTTTCAATAACAACCTCAGAGTTGGATAATGAATGTATTATCACATTGTCCTGGACATTACATCTGTCCCCTATCCTTATTGAAGAACCGGGTTCATCAGCCCTTATGATTGCATTGTGGGCTACATATACATTGTCCCCTATGGTCACATCTCCGACAATGATCGCTGTTTCAGAGACCCAGGAGTTTTCGCTGACCTTAGGATACTGGTTTTGGGGATTTGGATATAGCATTTAGTTACCACCTTTATGATAGTTAGTTAGTTAGTTAGTTAGTTAGTTAGTTAGTTAGTTAGTTAGTTAGTTATTTTTGCTGGAATTTGGCTTCAGATTAGTATATGATAATTTATGACAATTTATTTAAATCTATTGATTAGATCATGAACTCCTATTGATTATTTTATTAAAGTCTATAGATCAGATAATGAAAAAGAAAATAATACTTTAAAAATAAGAGATTGGAAGTACAGACATCAAAAATCACCAGAATATATTTTATCACAAACATGTATTTTCATCATGAATTCTTTAAGATAAACTCACTTATGAACCTTTTCAGGACATATCCTAACGCCTAAGAGCTTATCAAGCTTCTTCGCACAATGTTAATGTAATATCGTCAGTTACCAATTACATAAATATGAATCCATACTATCTTAATACGGAGATATCCATGAAGAAGATTGTCACTTTGAATATGAATCCTGCCATTGATAAAAGTACTAAAACCCAGCATGTAATAGCTGAGCACAAATTGTACTGTGGTCCGGTTAGCTATGAACCCGGAGGTGGAGGTGTTAATGTCTCAAGGGCCATAAAAAAACTAGGAGGAAATTCACTACTGTTATATCCGGCTGGCGGTATGGCTGGTAAGATGCTAAAAGAGCTTCTTAAACAGGAAGAAGTGGATCAACTATCATTGCCCATAAAAGGAAGCACGCGGGAGAACCTTATTGTCCTGGAGGAATCTACAGGTCAACAGTTTCGCTTTGGGATGCCCGGTCCAAATCTTGAAAAAGATGAATGGGAATACTGCCTTCAAGAACTTTCCTCAATTAACCCTGCAACGGGTTATCTTGTCGCCAGCGGAAGCCTTCCTTTGGGTGTACCATCAGATTTCTATGCTCGTGTTGCCCGTATTGGAAAAGACATGGGGGCAAAGGTTATCATTGATGCATCGGGCGATGCCCTTAAACATGCTCTGCAGGAAGGTGTATACCTTATCAAACCCAATTTCCGTGAGTTTAGAGAGCTTGTGGGAAATGACATTAAAGAGGAATTACAGATATCTCAGGCAGCTCAGGACATGATCAGGGATGGAAAATGCGAAGTTATGGTCATATCCCTTGGAGCAGGGGGCGCTCTACTGGTTTCAGAGGACAGAGTAGAACATGTGGTACCACCAACTGTGACCATCAACAGCAAGGTGGGAGCAGGTGATAGTATGGTGGCAGGTATTGCCCTTAGTCTGTCAAAAGGAAAAACTCTACGTGAAGCTGCCCTTTATGGAATAGCTGCCGGTTCTGCTGCGGTGATGACCCCTGGAACAGAACTATGCCAAAAAGACGATACAGAGCGTCTTTTTGCAAAAATGATATTGCAGGCAGGAAACCAATTTTGATCTAATAGGAGGAATTACATGCAGGATTTACTCATTGACCGAAATATTATAGCATATTTTTCCATGGAAATAGGCATTGATGAAAAAATACATACTTATAGTGGAGGACTTGGTATACTTGCAGGTGACACTATACGTTCATCTGCCGACCTGAAAGTGCCAATGGTAGCAATTAGTCTTCTATACAGGAAGGGGCACTTCCATCAGAAGCTGGAAAAGAATGGATTGCAACGTGAGGGACCTGACCCCTGGCCTGTGAAAGAGTTCATGCAGGAGATGTCTGCAAGGACCCATGTCATAATCCATGGAAGAACCGTTCATTTAAGAGCCTGGAAATATGAAGTGAAAGGTATCACCGGTCTTGTAGTTCCTGTATACTTCCTTGATGCAGACCTGCCCGAGAACTCCGAATGGGATCGGACGCTCACCCATCATCTCTATGGGGGAGATAATTACTACAGATTATGCCAGGAAGTGATACTTGGTGTGGGCGGTGCACGGATGCTCAAAGAACTTGGCTATAATAATATCCGCAGTTTCCATATGAATGAAGGGCATTCAGCATTGCTTACCATGGAACTTCTTGATGATGAGGCAAAAAAAGCAGGAAGGAATCATGTAACAGAAGAAGACTGTAAAAAGGTCCATAAAAAATGCGTTTTCACCACACATACCATAGTTCCTGCAGCCCATGATAAATTTACCAGGGAAATGGCTGAGATGATCATTGGAAAGAGGGATGATTTCTTTGGACTGGATGGAGTGCTTTACAATGGAACTGTTCTCAATATGACCTATCTGGCCCTTAAAATGAGCCGCTATGTAAATGGAGTGGCCAAAAGTCATGGGGAGATATCAAGGGAACTATTTTCTGGCTATTCTATTAATTCCATTACAAATGGCGTTCATGCAGGCACTTGGGTATCAGATCCTTTCAGAGAATTGTTTAATAAACATATCCCAATGTGGCAAAACGACAATTTCAGTCTTCGTTATGCTTTGAGTATCCCAAAGGACGATATATGGGAAGCCCATATGCTGGCAAAAAGAAAACTGATCGATCATGTCAACAAAGAAACCCGCCTCTATATGGATGAGAATGTGCTGACAATCGGTTTTGCCAGAAGGGCTGCTGCCTATAAGAGAGCTGATCTGCTATTCCATGACATTGAACGCTTAAGGACTATATCTAATAATATCGGGAAGATACAGGTGATATTTTCCGGCAAAGCGCACCCAGCAGATAACGGCGGAAAGAACCTGATAAAAAGGATATTCGATGCAAAAAATGCTCTTTCCAACGACATCGAGATAGTTTATTTAGAGAATTACAACATGAATCTTGGGGCAATGATCACCTCGGGTGTTGATATCTGGCTTAATACTCCTGAACCACCTAAAGAAGCCTCCGGTACAAGCGGGATGAAAGCTGCCTTAAACGGCGTTCCTAACCTGAGTGTACTGGACGGCTGGTGGATAGAAGGGAATATAGAAGGAGTGACTGGCTGGTCAATAGGCAATGGTGCTCTAGCTGATGAAAAGAACAAGAACTTGCTGGATGCCAGATCAATGTATGACAAGCTGGAAAATATCATTCTTCCTTTGTATTATCATGATCGCAACAGTTTCATTGATGTCATGCGTAATTCGATTGCCATAAATGGATCATTTTTCAATACACACAGGATGATACAGGAATATGTGCTCAATGCATATTGCTGCTATTGATTAACGTTTCTATCAGGAAACATTATTCCATTATAGATGAGTTATCTGCCCATCACCTTCATTTTCTTTTTTCAGATGCTTTAAGTGTAAAGTCGCAGCAGCCTGCTCCGCTTTTTTTTTATTATCACCTGAGCCGGTTGCAAGTAGTCGATCATCAATGTAAAGTCCGACTGTAAACTGTTTTTTATGGTCCGGACCATCTTCATCAATGAGCTTATAACAGGGATTTCCAAGTCTCATCTCATGGAATCTTTCCTGCAGCATTCCTTTAGGATTAGATACGGGTATCTTTTCAATAGCATTGTATATATCAAAGAAGCGGTAGACAAAATCCCTTGTTGCTAAATAATTAGAATCAGCATGCTTTCTATTTTCTTTATGTGAATCTCCTTTATCTGAATCGGGGTTTTCCATGCACAATTCATCGGTTAGATTGCAGAGGTTTTTGCTGCCTTCATTATTTAGATCGCAGCCGCCGTCAAGATAGATTGCACCAATAAGTGCTTCTATTATATCAGATAGTTTTCCGTCGATGTTAACATACTCCCCGGACAATATGAACCGTGAGAGTTTTATCTTTGTGGCTACAGGTTTCAGGCTCACGTTTGAGGCAAGTACTTGCCTGATCTTTGTGCAAACACCTTCTATAGTAAGGCAGTTTTCTTTTGCATATTCGTCTATATTCCTGTCATGATAAGCATACTCGGCAATTATCATGCCTAGTACCGAATCACCCAGGTATTCGAGTTTTTCATAATCCTTGTTCCCAAGATTGTTTTTATTTCTAAAAGCCAGCATCTTTTCCTTATTTCCGCTAAAAAGCGAACCGTGCAGCAAAGCCTGTATAAGATAACCCTGGTCCTTGAATCTGAATCCGATGATCTGCTGGAATTCTTCCAGATCACTCTCATTTACACTGAGGTCTGCATTAACTCGCATTTATTCTCACTTTTAATTGCATTGATCTCGCTTTTAATATCACTTTTAGTCTCACTTTTAGTCTCACTTTTTATTTCGTTTTTCCTTTCCCTTTAAAGCTTTGCCTACTCTTAGGTATATTCAATCAAGTAGCAAAATACCAACGCATTTTATCCTTGCAAAGTTACAGTATCTAATTTCCAGTCCTTGTTTCTCCATTAGACTGGACAGGTTTATTCCCACGGCTTCAGGTGGAAAACGCCTCATTTCCGGTTTATTGCATTGTTCGCCGCATGTCTCACATTCATTGCATGCACCGGGACGGATCAATTGCGCAAAGATGAATCCTTTTCTGAAAGCCATGTGTTCCAGTTCCAGCATCTTATGGAAGGAACCCTTGCGAAGTCCTGACCATGCCTTGAGTATATCTTTTTCGGCAGACGTTTCATGCTCTTCTATCAAAAGGATCGCCTGACTGTATTCCTTCAAAATTTCCCTGAAACTGTTAATGGAAATTATATGTGGTGGACAGCTCAGGCGTTTTCCGTATCCTCTGCATCCAAAAGCACATTTTAGCTGCGCCCTGTTCTCCACATTGATCTCAGAGACATCAAGCAGGTAAGCTTCAAGCCCAATCTCTTTTGCTTTATCAAGAATTACTTGGGGATCCTTTATCATAAGATATCCCTTTATATCTTCGAATAAAAAAGAAAGTTGTCTTATTCTGTAAAGACAACATTGACCTCAGTCACGTCCCATAGGGACTCGACCTTTTCCAGTATATCCTCTTTGATGGCTGCTGCAAACTGGTGATTGGAAGGCAGATCCAGAAGTATCCTGACAATCCCATCATTGACATCTATCTTTGTAACCAGCTCCGTCCTGATTATATCAAGCCCTGCCATGGGATTCATCACGTGTTTAAGCCTGCTTCTGACCACATCAGGTGTAGTGACTTCTTTTTCACTCACAAGGCCGTGCTTTTCTTCATAATCGCGGATTGAGGCCCTCAAACCTTCAACTGCAAGCACCGAGCAATGTGCTTTCACAGGTGGCAGTCCTCCAAGCTCCTCTGTTGCCTGCTGCCATGTTATGTTCTTTGCTTCATCTATGGTCTTTCCTTTTGCAAGTTCTGTGATTATGGAAGCTGTGGCAATATTGGAGGCACATCCATATGATTCGAACTTGATATCCTCAATAACCTGTGTTTCCGGGTTTACCTGCAGGTAAACAGCAACCATGTCCCCACAAGCCGGACTGCCTTCCAGTCCCTTACCATCCGGATTCTCCATTTTTCCCACGTTACGGGGGTTTTTGAAATGCTCAAGCACCTTTTCAGTATACGGGAATTTCATTTGTTACACCTCAGTATTATCAATGATCTATCTTATTTGTTGTACAGTGGACTGATGGCCCTTAACTGGCTGACGATCTCTTTTATTGCATCTACAACAGCATCCACATCCTGCATGCTGTTGTAGCGTCCGAATGTGAATCTTATGGAACCGTGTGCCCGTTCATGATCACCACCAATGCCAAGTATGACATGGCTGGCCTCAAGTGAACGGCTGAAACAGGCTGAGCCGGTGCTTACTGCAAAACCTCTCATATCCAGGTGCAGTGTCATTGACTCTCCCTCTACATAATGGAAAGTGATATTTGCATTATGTGGTGTCCTCTGGTTCTTACTTCCGTTAAGGGTCACGTGAGGGATCTCCTCAAAGACCCTCTTGATTGTGTAATCACGCAGTGAAGAAAGGAATTCATTCTCTTTCTGGCTCACAAGTTCCACTGCCTTTGCAAAACCAACTGCACCTGGTATATTCTCAAGCCCACCGCGGCGGTTTGATTCCTGGTATCCGCCATCCATCCACTTCTCAAGGGGTGTGCCTTTACGAACGTATAATGCACCAACACCTCTTGGACCATGTATGGTATGTGCTGACATTGTTATCAAGTCCACCGGTGTTTTTGATACATCCATAGGACTCCTCATGTAACTGTGGGTGGCATCAGTGTGCAGCAGCACGTCTTTTTCTTTACATATCAGCGCAATTGCATCCATATCCTGAAGCGTTCCTATTTCCTGATTGGCATGCTGTATGGACACAAGCACTGTATCATCACGTATCTTACCTTTTAATTCCTCAAGATCTGCTATACCATCTGCATTCACAGCGATGTAGTCTACTTCCCAGCCCTGCTTCTCAAGGTTTTTTGCAGTGTTCAGTACGGGGAAATCCTCTATCTTTGATACAATCAGGTGTTGTCCCTTTTTTTTCTTTAAAGCGGCACATACACCTTTTATTGCCATATTACTTGACTCGGTATCTCCTGATGTGAATACTATTTCATCTGCTGTGGCACCAAGAGAAGATGCGATTACACCGCGGGCCTGTTCCAGTCCTTCTTTTGCATCAATACCCATCGAGTATCCGAATTCTGATGTAGCCACTGCATATGTATCAAAATAATAGGGCTTCATTGCGTCCAGTACCTTTTCATCCAGTCGTGTGCTGGCAGAATTATCAAGATATATCATTTTATCGAACATAGTCTCTCCTCTGAAAATCAATATTTTCAGTAATTAAGCTGCTTATTCAAGCTGTTCATTTGTTCATTGCTTTACAGTTTGATCATTATGTTTGTGCATATCATATGAAAAGCGTTATGCCAGCATCTTTTGCTTCCATTATATAAGTGCCCACTGCACCATAATCATCTATCCATTCCTGCTGCAATTGCTCGGGTTTTATTCCCATGATCTCCATTGTCATCTCACAGGCTATGACCTTACCTCCAAGTTCCCTGAAGTCGGTCATAAGCTTCTCAAGCGAAACAACATTTGCTTTTTTCATCCTGCTTTTAACCATCCACTTCCCAAGACCCAGGAAATTCATCTTAGAGAGCGGACCTTTATCGAGTCCGTTCTTCTTCAGGCGTTCAAGTCCCCAGAAAGTAAAGAAAAGAGAAGCATCCATGCCCATGGAGAGCGCACCATTGCCAACTATAAGGGCACTGTAGATCTTGTCGATGTCCCCGCTATGAACTATTATTACTGTCTTTCCCGTCATTTTCCTCCCCCGTTCATATTCCAATCTCTGATTATCTCTTAATACGGATCTTCCATTCGTTGTCGTTCCCTTCAACTTCCATGACTTCAAGTCCCATTGACTCACATGCCATTGGTATCTCTTTCTTGGAAGCAGGATGAGTGCCCACTATGATTATCTCATCTCCAGGTGCTGCCTTTTTAAGTGCTTTACGGCATTCCACCAGAGGAACAGGACATGTCTGCCCTCTTACATCAATATTCGTTTCTGTCATATGATAGCCCTTTATATGGTTCCTTATGCGGATTATTTGAGTCCTGATTATTTATATATGAATTCCTCGCTATTTAACAATTGTGAATCAAACATATTATCAAATATCAATTATTCAGTGGCATGCCCTTGACAATTGATTATTCCATAACTGCTGTTTACTTTCTTTCCAAATATGAAAACGGAAACTTTGTCTTTTTTTAGAATGGCAAAAGCACCGAGATTCTTCCTGCCTGTATGGTCCGGTGATGAGAACAGAGAAAGCAGCTGGCCATTGAACCACCATGCATATCCCCTATAAAGAGCAGCATGCGCCCTTATCATCATTGAAAGATGATTACGGGCCATAAAACCATTGAAAACATCCGGTCCGAAACATTCTGGGCGTATCCCGCGAAAAGAAGGCGTCATACCTTTTGCATCCGATGGGTCGTTCCACAGATAAGGGAATGGATCTTCCTTTCTTATTTCTTCAATCCCAACAGGTCCGGGAATGCCGCCATGAACACAGAAAACTGTATCATTTATCACAGCTGCTACAGGCATTTCCTGAAAGGCATTGTTTGAAGCCATAAACAATTCTTCATCATTAAGCTCTTCATAAAATCCATATGACCTGTTCATTTCCGGAGTTTCATGATTCCCTCGCAAAAGGATCACGGTTTGTGGTTCCCTTAGTTTCAGTTCAAGCAATCTGCTGAGGACAGCAACGGAATTTATTCCCCTGTCTACATAATCTCCCAGGAAAATTATGCTGGTAATGTTCATTTCCCGCTTCATTTGCACCAAAAATTCCAGTGCCATAAGGTTCCCATGAATATCACCTACTACCATTGTATTTGTTGATCTTACATGAATAAGTGCCGGCTCTTTTCTGAAGATCCTTGTTGTTTCCTGCAGAAGTAAATTCAATTCAATCCGGTCCAAGGCCATCGCCTTCATTATCTGTTACAGCTGTTATGTATTATTCCAGCTGCGACATATTATTTATTCTTTCAATACTTTGCGTATCAGTACAAGTCCGGCGAGGTTCACTATCCCTATGACGCCCCCGCCTATAATATATCGTGGGTTCTGGGAGGATTTATGTCTTTGGGAATGTTCTGAAGATGCATGTATATCAACAACCATACTTGATACGGTGTTGATCTGCATTTCAATTTCTTTATCCGTATCTGATGAAGATGTGTATTTTAGAATGTGATTGCTGTCAGGCACCAGACCCAAAAAGGCTATGCTTTCATGGACAGTGTTTTCAAAAAGTATGACTTCATCTTTCATAAGTAGAAGATTACCAGTACCAGGAACATTGACCTTGATGTTCACATAGTCTTTTACAGGAATGGAAATTCCGTCAGCAACTCTCAGTTTTCCTGGTATGTTCAGGATCTCAAGGATAGTAGGGGCTATATCCTCCTGTCCGAATTGTCCATCGATTATTCCGGTGTTGACATCCTTTGCAGCAATGACAAAGGGAACTTTCTGGGATTCGGGCATCCCTGAATATTTATCTGACTGGTGGCCGCCTCTTGAATCCCTGGTAGGAAAACCCATTCCATGATCTCCTGTCAGTATGAAAGCAATGTTGTTCTCAAGGCATGCCAGATACAATTCCATTGTAGCATTATCTATGCCTTCAATACTTGCAAGGTACCCACTGTCTTTTTTGTAATGTCCGGCACTATCTATTGCCCCTGCATTTATTGTGAGGAGATAATTCTGGTCAGGGTACTCTGTGCTCATGAGATCAATAATGCCTATTCCGGCCTCTATAGCCCATATGTTGTATATATCGTATCTGTGCTGGGAACCTTCCGGGTGTTTGTTAAGAAGTGGCTGCAATGTAGTAAAATGATCCTGCATCAGTTCTGCAACCGCAAAGGAAATACTCTTATCGGAATCTGAGATCATGTTCATTTCCGTTACCATTACAGGTTTATTTACTGAATTACTGATGTCATGGATTATTACGTGCTGTTTGCTGCGCATGCCTGATGAATCACCTTTTTGCATGACTCCAAAGGTCATGTATCCATAATCATGGGCTATATCATAGATAGTGGTCCCGGAAGAACCGACGAGTATTCCGTCTGCTTTAGAATAACCTGTTGCAAGCACCGAATGCCCGCCTTCGGTATATGTTTGGGGTGCTGTTACATCCAAAACCCTGCAACTCTGGTCAAATATATAATTCATTTTATCCATGTCGGCTTTGTCAAGCATATTGCCGTCAATAGCATATGGTGTGTATTCCGGGTATACATAACAGGAGCTCAAACCGTCAGCGATGAAGATGACGGCACCTTGTGGGGTGTTCACATTATCGATCTCTATGATCTCCGTTGCAGCACAGGTCGAAAAGGTGAACAATATCAGGATTAAAAGTAATGGGAACTTTTTTACAGCTGTCATCTATTTGTGGGAAATGTTCAATACATAATAAAGTTTCGATTTTGTTTTACCATTATATGCATTGCAACATTCAACTCTCACTTTTTATCCCATCTTTCAAGAGTAGGGAGAGAATCATTACAAGGGCAGCTAGAGTAACCATTGTGGGATAACCAAAACCTATGAACATTCCGGCAATCATTGGCATAAATGCAAGGCCTGCATATGTGTATGTATTTAAGATACCCATTGCAAGACCCCTGTCAAAAGGCATGTTGGATACTGCAACGGGTAATCCTATCATCCCGGTTCCAGAACCTATGCCTACCAGTGCAAAACCAAGGAACGGAAATTTGACAGATATCAAAATACCGGTAGCAGCGATCAGTATCCCTGAATAGATCATTGTTCTGAATTGCAGGGACATTCTCCCGACCAGTATATTAGTGATCATGGAACTGATGTAAAGGGTAGCAATGGCAATACCAAGCTCCGGTTTAGTTAAAATATTCCTGGCATATTCAGGGTAAAATGCAAGCATCAATCCCGAGATGCCGAATAAAAGGAAAGCAATGATCCATATGCGAAGAAAGTCAGTATTAATTATTTTGTTTTTAACCAGTTCAACATCAGGGAAACGAACTTTTTTGATAATTCCCGCTTTTTCAGTTTTATTGGTCATTATCAAATAAATACTATATATCAGTATGAAGAAGGAAAGGATTGTGAAAAGGAGAATTGAACCTTTTATAGACCAGGGAGCAAGAAAACCAGCAGATGCAACCCCCAGAGCAAGTCCGGCATTCAGCAGGAAGTTGAATTCACCTATATAGCGCTTCTTTTCCTGAAATTCAGATAACATCGCATATGCTGCAGGGAAAAAAGCCCCACATGCAACACCTTCTATGAACCTGGCAATGATGAGTAAATGGATATTTTCAGAAAATAGAAGTATAGTTCCTGCAAAGAAAGTGAGGAATATTGAAAAAACTACCAACCTTAAATAACTATAAATATCTGCCACAAATCCAAACGGGATCATTGTCAGCAAAGCCCCTATGAAGTACCCTGAAAATAGCAATGTATATGTAAGTGTTCCGACAGATTGGGAATCAAAAGAAGCTATTTCTGGCAAAACCGGGATGACCGAATTAGATAGTCCCATTATGAGGAACACAGTGCAATAGATTAAAAACCGGTTTTTATCCATTATTTCCACCTTTACAGAATAATCAATTATGTAGCCATTCTATTTAGTTTTAGAAGCTATTATCAGTAATAATTGGTATTATTGATAATAACACTATGATCTGAATGATGAATAAAATGTTAATATATTAATTTAAGTCAAAATAATGCAGGATTTATGGAAAAGCATATACTATAGTATATAGTATTGATTTTTGGATTTCAGTGTTAGATCAACGCTAGAAGATAAACATAAAGTATATACTATATTATGTACTTTAAAATAGTCATATAGTACTTGTTTATAAAATCACGAATTTAATAAAATAATATATAATTTACATAAATTTATTGTTGCTAATCTTATATTTTTTCTATTTAGCAAAAAATATAAGCCTATTATTATATATGTGTTTTCTTGTGTTTTAGTATAGACTAAAAAGAACTAAAAGTAATATATAAATATATACTTATATTAAAACAAAGTAAAAAATACAGTAGTGTGTTTTTTACTTGTAACATAACATTATTTATAAATAAAGTTAATAATTTAATTAAATTGTGATTGTGCTCAGACCAATTAATTTTTTTATACACTTATCGTTGTATCTATTAAAGATTACTTTCCTTTTCAAAATTCATACATAATTCCTGGAAACATTCGATTACTATTAATTACATATAGTATAAGAATACAACTGTTTTTTGTAGAGGTATGTTGTTTATCTATATTTTTGTGCAGATCATGGTGAGGTAGTAGGTCATAATCAGCATATTCATATAGACTATGTAATTGCCTTCTTCAGTAAAACATACCTTTTTTTGTAATTTCAAAGGACGGTACTCTCCAAACACATATACTATAAGAATGAAAATATACATGATTTGTAAGGAGTTGGAATCTAAAAATAAAAACTCATTTTTGGAAAGTTAAAAACATCATCCTAAAATAAATTTTATTGATGGTAATATACTTTATGTAAAATATGCATGATTTGCTCTAGTATTATTATGTATTTTTATGGCTTTTACCTATCACTAAATGCCTGTAAAACATTTATATAAATATATGCATATTTATATTTTGCAGAAACTGAGAACATCAATAGTAATTCAAGCTAATATTATTTCAAGTAATAAGTGGGAGTACTTTTATTAATAATATTGTGTATTGTTAAGTGGCTTGTATATATCTCAATTTAGTATAGTAATTCCAAAACTATATTCAAATGTAACGTTTAAATAAATACGTATTTATAATTAAAGCAATATATAAATTTGTATTATTACTTTTTAAAAGTTATAAGTCACAGAATATAGTTACTTTTAATTGTATACTTTAGTATCTAATGACAATTGTAAAAAGTAACTGATTTATGTTACATCATCTTATTTGATTTTATATGAATAAAGATAATATTTTTTTAATTTAAAATCAATTAGTGCTTTTTTAATTTTTTTGTAATCATAACTTATAATGTTATTAGTTTCCTTTAATTTTTAATGCCATGCATTTTAATTTTTATACATTTATAGGCTATGTTTTTCATAACATTTATGACATAAAACCTATAGACAAATCAATGTAAAATATATTATATAATAATAGAGCAATATTAAAGATGCGCTAACCATAACTTCCAACTCTTATTTCACATGACATGCTTTAAATTCTATTTTCCGAATTTTTTACAAAAATATCTGAAGTCAAATAATTTATTCAAATGTTTAGCTGGACGTCAAATAGCTCTTTAAAGTCAGTATATTTTTTCCTGGCCCTGTAAAGATATTGTCGGACATACTTTTCTCCACGCGCTTTAGCATACATGGCTGTTGTCTCGGCCGGGGTGAAAACAGTAGCAAGCTTCTTTTTATCGATACTATCCAAGATCCTAAGATCATTACTGTCCTTCAACTTAAAGAACTGAGTGATGGCTTCTTCACCCTGCCAGTTCCAGTCCTTATCATATACAATAGAGTAGATGGTCTTGCATGAACCACATTTTGCGACCACTATCGTATTTTCAGCATTTGAGTGATAACTAAGACTGGCCACATCTGCATTACAATTGTTGCAAAGGCCAATGAAATTCTCATCAAGGCTTTGGGGATACAGATCATTGCCATCTATCTGCAACACATTCTTTTCAATATCATATCTAATAACCATGTAGTCACCAAAAACTGAGAGTAGATTTTATTCTACCATATGGGGTATATCATAGAGATTACATTTTAGACAATCATATTATTAGTCATTTTGGCATAATTTTAGTATTATCTTTGTCTTATTATTAGATTTACCTTATAACAATTTAAAAACCTATATATAGATTGAAGTACATATAAAAATTTGTGCTATATATGAGGTGAAGCTATGGACTCAATTCGCGCAAAAATAAAACGAAGACTTCAAAAGTTCGTGGAACTTGATGTAAACGGACTTCGTAGTCATATATTATCGCTATTCCTTAAAGTCAAAGAGACAACTGTAGATGAGTTACATGCAAATATAACCCAGAAATATGAGATCTCGCGCAGTGCAGTAGCATCAATGGTAGGTTACATCTATTCAAAATTAGGTGTGCTTAGGTCCTACAAAGAGTCTTACAAGACTCCCATAGTATATTCTCTAAAAGAAGAATATGAAGACCTTATAAGGTCTGCACTGGAATCAAAACCATCTTCATCAAGCTGCTGAAGTTTTATCCTGTCAGGTTAGATTGCAAATGTCTATTGTAAAAAACGCTCCGCGTAGTTCTACTACATTAGTTGTGCGTTCAGATGCGAATTCCAGGATAACACATTCCAGGGATCCCTATTATAACTTAATGCGACGACTGTTCCAGGAAGAAGCAACAGCTGTACGTGGGCAGAAATTCCTTATGATGGTTGAAGACCGGCAGAAAAGCGGCAACCCGATCAAGACAAATGAATGGGAAAGCCTGCTTAAAGAACTTGATATAGGACGCGCATCTTTCTATGCAATGAGAAACAAACTATTAGGCGCTGGCATGCTCACGCACAAAAACAAAGAATATCGGTTATCGGGACAGTTCAGTAAAGACCTTGTGGATATGGCCAGATGGTGGTGGACTGCAGTCCTCAATGAAAACCCGGAAAGTCTTGATTAACGTTTTCTAAGTTGATTCAACCGATATCTTAATATCTAACCTTTACAATTAAGGGAATGCATTCACCGTAGCCCGGTAGTGTAGTGGTCAATCATGCAGGACTCTGGATCCCGCAACCTCGGTTCGAATCCGTGCCGGGCTACCAAAATATTAACAGCGGTTAAAGTTTTTCTGAACCGATTAGTAGACTATTTTTAATATATCCATCTCAAGGATGTCCTCTGCTCCCAATGCCTTAAGTTTTGGTATCAGGAGATTTACCTCATTTTTGTTGACCACGGTCTCAACGGCGTAATACTCGGACTTGTACAACTGTGAAACTGTAGGCCTTTTCATAGAAGGCAGGGCCTCGATGACTTTATCCAGCTTGTCTGCAGGTACATTCATATCAAGGAGTACTTTCCCTCGTGCTTCGATAACGGAAAGCAAAAGAGTCTTGATCTCTTCTATATCCTGTCTTTTTTCGGGGTCTTCCCAACTCTTCTTGTTGGCAATGAGCTTGGAGGATGACTCCATGATAATATCCACTATCTTAAGACCGTTCTTGCGAAGTGTCGAACCGGTTTCGGTCAAATCCACTACAACATCCATGAGGTCAGGCACCTTGGCTTCGGTAGCGCCGTAGGAGAAATGAATGTCCACAGGAATGTCACGCTCATCAAAGAACCTTTTTGTCATCCGGGGGTATTCAGTGGTCACCCTACTGTTTGGCTTAACATCCCTTGCACTCTCAATAGGGGATTCCTTTGGCACTGCTATGACTATTTTCACATTGCCAGCACCCTGTTTGCTATATGGCAGGTCAGCAACTTCCACTACATCAGCACCAGATTCACTGACCCAGTCAAGGCCTGAGATACCAAGGTCAAAATAACCCTCCGAAATATAGCCCGGAATTTCCTGTGGCCTCAGAATCTTGATTTTACCTATCCTTGGATCATTGATCTTCGGATTGTATCCCCTGTCTGTCTTTTTTATCTCCAGGTCCGCCTGCTTGAACAAAAGGAAAGTCTGTTCTTCTAAACTGCCTTTAGGAAGAGCTATGTCTATCATTTTCACATCTCGGTTTATTGTTTGAAGATTATTCTTTTAAAAGCATCCTATCATAATACAAGAGAGTTTTGCTTTAAAACCAGGCATGGAATTTTACTTGTAATTTTCATTTTCAAAAATGTTCACGACTATTATTACATATGATTTTTGAGTATTGTTTATAGACTGGCACAAAAACATATATCCCCATTTGGAGTATGTCAGAGGATCATAATTCGTTCTTATTTTCCATTGAAAAAACGGGCTAGCCCACAAAGGTTTAAACAAATCGGGCGGGATACCTATTTAAATATTTGAAATATTAATTTAAATAGAGGTTAGATTATTATTAATATGATTACAAAACAAGGATAATTATAAAAGAATTATAGCTGGTGATACGTTGAGTGAAAACAAAGGGAAATTCAAGTATGTTTTTTTGGCTGTGACTGTGTTAGTCATAGGTAGTCTTTTCTGGACCTATGCAAGTTTTTCATTATTGGGACCAAAGGACCTTGGAGTTCGATACACATATGAGGACTATCAAAGCGCTCTGGAAAAAACCGGGATTCTGGTAGAATATGAAGGTTTGACCGGAGATGAACTGGAAGAACACAAGAAGAACGTAGAAAAAAAATCCATCCATGACTATGATTTTGAGTTCGCTGACTATGAAAGAAAGCAATTCACTTTATCCAACGAAGAGGCAACGGCATTATTGAACGAGCTTGCCCCTGGCTTCTGGTGGTTCAATGACCTGCAGGTCAAAGTCCTTCCTGACGGAACGATGGAAGGATCAAGTAAAGCAGATATAAAGAGACTGAAGACAGACCTGTATTCTGATGTTGCAGACGATGTTCCTTTTCCACTTCCGGATAGCCTGAACATCTATAGCAAAGGCCATGTAAGTGTTACAAACAATCAATTGAGTGGAGACCCTGAAAAGTTTACTCTTGGGCCGGTCTCACTTCCGGATAAATACCTGGAAGAAGATAGTGTAAGTGTAATGGAAGAGTATTTCCCACGGATCTATACAGTTGTCCCGGGGCTTGAAATAAAGAGTTTGAGTTCTAATTCAGATGGTGAATTCGTTTTTGATGGGGTTATTCCACAAAAAGTGTCCGTAACTAAAAAATAGGTATGAGGTTTTGCAATTGAGGTATTTAGTGATTAACGGGAAAAGAGAGGAAATACCCCCTTTCCCACACCATAAGGCTTACGTTTACCAGTGCAAACAATTCTTTTTTGCCAAAGGAATGACCACACACTTTACCATGACAAATTATGTTACTCTGAAAGAGCTATACCAGGGAGTCAGGAACAAGTGTTCTATTCCAAGAGATCTCTTGCTTGACCCCACAAGCGATTGTAACTTGAAATGCAAGGGATGCTGGTCGCAGGATTATAAAAGCGGGCATAACATCCCATATGAGAAACTTGATGATATACTGGACCAGGCTGAAAGTTTAGGTATCATGGAATGTTTAATGACCGGCGGCGAACCCTTACTCCGAAAAGAAGATATCATTAGATTGTGCAGAAAACACAACAAAATGACCTTTGGGGCTTTTACCAATGCAACCCTGATCGATGAAGCACTTGCCGATGAAATGGTCGAACTGGGTAATTTCAATGTATTTATAAGTATAGAAGGGACAAAGGAAGAAACAGACTTCAGGAGAGGCGCGGGTGTTTATGACAAAGCGATAAGAGCTATGGATATCTTAAAGTCCAGAGGTATAGCATTTGCTTTTTCGGCATGCTATCATTCAAAGAACTACAAGACCATAGCCAGTGAAGAATTTCTGGACCATATGCGTGAAAAAGGAGCCTGGTTCGGTTGGCTGTTCCAGTACATTCCTGTTGGAAATGATGCGGATATTTCTCTTGTATGTAATGCTAAGCAGCGGGCATACGTGCAGGAAAGGATCAGGGATTACTGTATAAAACATGACTATGTGATCATAGATTTCTGGAACAACGGCCATCTATCTTTTGGCTGTATAGGTGCAGGTGTCGGTTTTGTTCATATAAATGCCAGGGGTGATGTTGAGCCTTGTGCTTTCTGCCATTATTCCGATTCTAACATCTACGAGGTATCGCTTGCTGATGCCCTCAGATCAAAATTCTTCACCACCTTCAGGAATGCCCAGCCTTTCTCAAACAATCCATTGAGACCCTGCCCCTTGATAGATAATCCGCAGGCTATCATCGATGTGGTCAATGCCGGCGGAGCAAGGTCCACTCATCTGGCCAGCCCGGAATCCGCTGAAGCACTTGCCGGGAAAAGTTTTGAGAGGGCAAAGGAGTGGGAAGAGAAATCAGAGGAATTGTTTAAAAGGATGCCTGAATACGTACAGCGCAATTTCCCACGATTTTTGAGGTATTTTGCTTTCAAGAAAGGAATTACTGATGGCAGAAGAAAGAATATTTAGCGCCCGGAAATACTATGAAAATGACTCTGCGGACTGGATGATCCTTGTCCATGGCTTCGGTGGCAGTGCAAGAACATGGAAAAAGCAGATAGGATTCTTTTCAGAACATTATAACTTGCTTGTGCTGGAAATGCACAAGCTTCAATCAAATAATAGGCTGGACCTTGATGAAATTTGCAGGCTAATTAAGAATACCCTGGATCACTACGGAATAGAGAAGGCTCATATACTGAGCTTCTCTTTCAGTTCACTTATATGCCTGCGATTTGCAATACTTTATCCTGAGAAGGTAAAGTCCCTGGTCATGGGTGGCGGAATCCTCAAATTCAATCTGAAGACAAAGGTACTGCTTTACCTTGCAATTACATTCAAAAAAACCGCCAATTACATGATTCTTTATAAGTTCTTTGCGTATATCATCATGCCCCGAAAGAAGCATGAAAGATCAAGAAGCATTTTTGTGGACGAAGCAAAGAAACTGGGCCATGATGAGTTTTGCAGATGGATGGATGTCATACCCCAGACACTTAATAGTCTTAACTGGCTGGATGAAATGGATGATAAGATAAGTGTCTTATATATTTCAGGAAGTGAGGACTATCTCTTTTTAACGGATACTCAAAAATATAGCAAGAGAATAAAGAACTCACTTGTAGAAGTTATTGACGATTGCGGACATGTGTGTTCCATAGAATGTCATGATAAGTTCAATAATATCGTTTTCAATTATCTGGAATCAAATAAAGTCTAATAGATAGATCCAATATAAGTAGATCCAATTTCTTTTTTTATTTCCCATCATATCCCTTTAATCGGGGGATTATCCTGTGAACCTTTTGCTGGTACTCACGGTACTCGTCCCCAAACTGTGCCACCAGCCTGCTTTCCCAGTGCAGTGACCCAAGTACAAGGTATATTGTAGCCAATATGTATAATACCAGCAGATTAACTGTCATGAAGGGTGTGAGCCATATAATCACCAGGCCCGAGAGCAGGAAAGGATCCCTTACCCAGCGGTATATTCCCCGGACATCCAGTTTACCGGCATCTGGTGTTTGTGGTACTGATAATTGAGAACGTAACCTGAACCTGTGTGGTGCATCCAGCAAAGCCCGGGGGGCCACCAGCGCAGCAATTGCCTGCCCGCCTGCCATGAACCAGAACCATGGAGATGGCATCACATACAATATCTCGCCAGGATTCATATAGAGCAGATAGACCAGTGGTGCAAGTGTTATTACTGCAATGATACTGTACAATGGCATGTATAAACTGTCTATTTTGGATCCAAGGGCATTGCTGATCATGCGCTTAAAACGCAGGCTGGCCAGAATACTGTGAATGACGGCAAATGCCAGCAGACAGAATATCAGGACGATAGTAGGTGAAAGCACTTTGTTTATCTCCGGGTTTTGTTTAACTAATGTTATATTCAGGGATATTTAGGGATTGTGCGTGGAATTATTGTGAATATAAAAGTAATATAACCATAAACGTTTAAATGCTTCTTGCTTCTTTTACAAACTGATAAGCTATTTATTGGAGCATGTACCATCCTGTATTATTAAGAACTGAATATGTGAGTGATAAAAATGTCTGTACAGGCATACATAAATTTTAGTGGTAACTGCCGGGAAGCAGTGGAATACTATGCAAGGGTATTTGGAACTGAAAAGCCTCAGATCATGTTATACAGGGATTTACCACCTGGGGAGGATTTTCCAGTCACTGATGAAACAACAGACCTGGTAATGCATACCTCTCTTGATATAGAGGGAAGCACGGTGATGTTCTCAGATGTCCCACCTGATATGCCCCTTATTGCCGGGAACAATATCAGTCTTATGATCATAAGTAACGACATGGATAAGATAAGGTCAATGTTTGATCAAATTAAAACCGAGGGCACTGTTGGCATGGAGCTTCAGGAAACGTTCTGGAGCAAACTGTACGGTTTTGTGACCGATAAGTTCGGGATTGGATGGCAGTTTAACTATGAAAGCGAATGAGTTTAAATAGTTCAGCTCTCTGATTTAGAAATCCGCAAATCCAGGAAGATCATGAATGTAGATGATGTGTTTTTGTTTGATGTTTTATTTGTTGATAATTGTGTTGATATTCGTTGATATCTGTCTATTCCCTATAATGTAAAAACAGCTTGCTGTAACTTCAAATTGATTCGAAGTCAAAGTAATGACTAAATAATCATAGTTACTACTCAGGTACACGGAGGAATAAATATGTTAAACACACAAAAAATACTGACATTACTTTTCATATGTGCTCTGGTAAGTGCCGCACTTCTAGTATCCGGGTGCGCTGACACTACAGATGTTACCGAAGAGACAAGCAACGGACTATCAGATACACAGCCAGATTCTGAAGCTGTATCCATGGATGATATCACTGACATTAAATGGCATTGGTCAGCATTGACCGGAGATGATGCCGGCAATCTGTCAGCTATCCCTGATCCGCAGAGATACACAATACAGTTCTCAAAGGATGGGACATACGGTGTAAGAGCAGACTGTAATGTAGGAGGCGGTGAATATGCTCATGTGGGAGATAAACTCACAATAGAGCCCGGATTTACGACTCTTGCATACTGCGGGCCGGAATCACTTGATACCCAGTATCTTTCCCTTCTGCATGATGTCACAGGTTTTTCAATGGTAGATGAGAAACTGGTCCTTAGCTTTGAAGAAGAGGGCAAGCAGATGATATTCGTTAAAGAAAGTCCTGCCTCTGCAGAGGACATCCAGGATATTGAATGGCAGTGGACCGGAATTGTTGAAGCCACCGAAGGTGCTATCAGCCAGACTGCCGTTGCTGAGCCGGAAAACTATAATATCATATTCCAGGCCGATAAGCGATACTCTATCAAAGCAGACTGCAATGTCGGAAATGGACAATATTCAATTGAAGGGAACAACCTTACATTTTCAACACCAGCCCTTACAAGGGCATACTGTGGTCCGGATTCCATGGACATGCTATATCTCTCCATGCTGAGTAATGTGACAAACTTCTCACTGGAAAACGACCGGCTTGTTCTCAGTCTGGGACATAGTGGCGATGAGATGATATTTGACAAAGGGGAATAAAGCAGGCAGTGAAAACTGCTCATCCCATATCATTTTATTATCTCCGATTCTAAGGCACGCCATATTGCCCATAAATATGACGGCATATATTGAATTGCTGAATTAACATTTGAATTTTTAACCCATACTTGGATTTATAGGCTGGGAAATGAGTATCTAACAAAATATCCCTTCAACAAACAAAAATCAGATTGTTAGAATGGCTATTATAATATAAATGAGCAGTATGATCATAGTTGTCTTGCACATATATATAAGTAAGAACATGCACACGAACAGAAAAATAGAATGGAAGAACAGTATTCTGGCCTTCCAGTAGTTGTTTGAACAGATGGTCTGATCAAACCAGAAAAATAATTAAGCAAGTTCTCCAAAGGCAAATTTACTTAATACTTTATTGACCTTTATAGTGACTTCATCGCCAACTTCAGTGTTTGGGACAAAGACTACAAATCCGCTTACTCTTGCAATTCCATCGCCTTCTCTTGCAATATCTTCAATTGTTACTTCATAGTTCTTTCCGGCTTCTACCGGAGCAGTTGAATTCATGTTACTAAACAAATATTTCACGTCCTAATTAATTAGCTTAAAAAGAAATACAACCATTTGGTCAAAGGTGTGAAAAACAGTAGATACAATAAAAGTAATACCATCTAAACCTATTATGTCTCAAATCAGTTTCAAACTCTAAAAGCACTTTCCTTAGGGTAAATATACTATATATAGATGTTCCTTAGAGTTGTTGCTCTACCTGCTCCTGTATCCCATGAATTAAACTAATCGATGCTGTTATTATATTTCTTATTAAAATGAATTTACAACCGATCATTCGTTTTTTCCTGGAAACATGGCCTCAAGGTAACTTGCAAGCACCTGTTGAACATTGGTATCCCTGGCTGGCATTTTTCCACATTCCATATAATCCATGATATATTCCGGAAAAACGTATACCCAGCCGCCGCCTGTGCTATCCATGACAGCACGGAGCTTGCTTCCTCCATCCATGAGAGAGAATCTTAGCTGGGACAGACTGGTCATGCCATCCGGAACTAACAGGACAATGGAACCTGTGAAGAAATGGTAGATGAGGCCTTCTTTTAAAGCAGGTTCAAAAGACATGGTGAATTTTTGATCCCTTGATGTATTTTCCATGATATCATCAAGAACAGTGCCGTAAAGGTTGCATGTTCTGGTGAACGGAGCAATGAATTGCATGGCATCACCATCTTCGCAAAGGGATAGTGAGTTGCGGTTCTCAGTAACTGTATACAGTATGTCAGAGTCTGTGATTCCAAATCCTTTTGCATCTGTCAGGATCCCTGCTATTGGAACCTTAAAAGTAAGAGGATTATCGCGGATCCGGAGAGACGGATTATTCTCAGTATACTGCAGGATCATTGCCTCTAAAAAAGCATGCTTTAAAGATGGGGGTAATTTCATTAGCATGACTCCTTAAATGTTATGTTAGTTCACTTTATCGCTTTTTAATTAACTCCTCATTATCGTTTTTGTGGAGGCTGAGGGTAGATGGCTGACCTGATTATCTAATTAAAGCGCTAATCCTTAAATACTTGTAATACAGCATCTTTGTACTTATCTTATATTATTTAAAATTATGTACTATCCTCGTAACTTCATCAAAATATTTTGAAACTCCCTGATGTCGGCATGAAGCAATTTTATGGAATAATCGATTACAATTGACTATATTTGCTTTACTTTAAATAATATCTATACATAATTTGTATTATTGGATTGTATATGATTTGCGGGTAAGATGTGCTTAAAATGAGTAAAAAACTGCTGGATATAATATTTGCATCTGAGAAGAGAAAGAATGTGCTCCTATTGTTGCTGGATGGAGCAAAGGAAATGAATACTCTTTTCAACTTACTGGAAACTTCAAGGAATTCACTGCTCCCGCAGATAAGATTACTGGAAGATCACTATCTGGTAAATCGTCATAATGATACTTATGAATTGACTAATATAGGACAATTGATAGTAAAGGAGATGCTTCCTTTATTGGAAAGCATCGATGTCCTGGACCAGGATATTGATTACTGGGGAACTCATGACCTTGGTTTTGTTCCTCCCCATCTTTTAAAAAGTATAGGTAAACTTAGAGAATGCAAGGTTATTACTCCATCTTTTAAAGATATATATAAGCTCAATGACGAAATTCTGGAAACATCCCCAATTTCAAAATATCATTATGGAATTGTGACATTTTACCATCCTTTGTTTCCTCAGTTTTTATCAAAAATGATATCAAACAATGTAAATGTACATATGATAGTATCTCAATCTGTTATGGAGGGATTTAGAACTGAACACTCCGCAGAATTTGAAAAGCTTATGCAAAATGAGTTTTTTCATTTTTCAGTATACAATGGAAATATGAGTTTTGTGGGCTTTGCATGTAACGATTATTACTTTATGATGAGACTGTTAAAAAGTAATGGTGAATATGACACCAAATATATCCTCTGTAACGATAAAGAAGCATTGGAATGGGGAAAAGAACTCTTTGCACATTGCTTAAAATATTCGACTTGAAAAAAATAAATAGAGTTGAATAATTAACTGTATCTTTGATAAATAAGAGACATTGTAGTTTTAAAAACGTTAAAAAAGCTAATAAGGTGGTCACAAGAAAATGAAGTTTGTTACGGGGTCGGGTTCTACTCCGCCCTGAATGTCCCTTCATTTTGGCTACAGATCAATGAAGTATATTATTATTGGATCAGGCTTCAATTCACCTTGTACGCAACTCCATTTTGACTACGCACCAATAAAGTATAGTGTTACAGAATCGGGGTTTAATCCGCCCTGAAAGTTGCTTAATTTTGACTACGCATCAATGAAGTTTATTGTTCCAAGGTTGAGCTTTAATCCGTCCTTAACGTTGCTTCATTTTTAGCCTATTTACTTGTGACCAAATTATATGTATCTAACTGATGATATAAACAGCTTGCGGTTGAATAGCTTTTGATTAATATCCTACATATCCACGGACCCGAACTTGTCTTTATAATTCATAGTAACTAGTCTTTATTTACTTTTGCTTCTGGTCTGTGATATCCTCAATCACGCCCATGTAATGGGTAACAACCATCTCTTCATTGCGCTTGATGAAGGTTTGCTCCTTCACCCATCTTTCTTCTGCGGACTTTGTCCTTATCCTGTACTCAGTGACAAAGTCTTTCCCACCCTCCTTGGTAACCTCTGAAAGTTCTATCTGCACATAACGAAGATCATCAGGATGGATTATTTCGCCATAGAGGATTGCTCCCGAGAGAAAATCATCCACGGAGTATCCAAACTTGCTTATATTATCTGAAACGAACTCAACAGGCCATAACTCTTCTTCACTCTCAGGATCTGCCTTCCAAAGAAAAGCAATCAACGGGCTGTTATTGATAATTGTCTCAAGGGCCTGCTTTCTCTCCAGTAGTTCAGCCTGCTTCTCAAGGGATCTTTTAAGTGCGATCTCATTTTCTTTCTGCTCCGTGATATCCTGGATTATTCCCTGGAAATAAATAGCATTTCCATGTTCATCCCTTTTAATAAAAGTATTTTCCCGTACCCACAATAAGTCTCCTCCCCTGGCAATCACACGATATTCCTGAGCATAATTGTCGCTTCCCTCTTCACATTTCTTTGCAAGTGTTTCTTTAACCAGCCCATAATCTTGCGGATATATCAGATCACTATAGACAATCCTGCCATGCATGAAATCCTCTGCTGAATATCCAAGCTTAAAAACGTTCTCAGTTGCGTACTCTGCGGGCCAGAATTCCTCTGCCCTCCAGAGAAAGGCCATTACAGGACTGCGGTTTATGATCTCTTCCAGAAGTTCCAGTTTCCTCATAGATTCTTTAAGATCCATGATACGCTTTTTCTGTTCTGTTATATCAAATATCGTACCCCGATAATGTGTGACATTACCGTCCTTATCACGCAGAATATAAGTTCTCTCATCCACCCAGCGCACATCACCGGATTTAAGGATTATTCTATATTCATGATCAAAGAAATCAATCCCTTCTTTACAACACTGTGTAAGAGCATCCTGCACCTTCCCCAGATCATCCGGATGAACAATGTCAGCATAATCAAGGTGTCCGGATGTGAAATCCTCGGCAGTGTAACCCAGAAGGTCCACATTGCCCAAAACATATTCTACCGGCCATTTTTCATCGCAACTGTCTTCTGCCTTCCAGAGAAAGGAAATAACAGGACTTTTCTCTCTTACTTTCTCAGGTAACTCTCTTATGTCCAATACCCAACTAATTCTGTCCTCATAACCATTTTCATCTTTTTTATCTGATGTGTTAGAGTCCATCGAATTCCCCCTGAAATTATCATCTTTTATTTTGTTGTTTGTTTGGTAAGTATAAATACTAGGCGACTCTGAAGCAGAGATTAGATTCAACTGTGTTCCGGTACAATTCCGAAAACCACTTTTTGGTCTTCTTCATGTTCTTTTTGTCCGGGAATTGAATTCTACACGTTTTTAGAAGAGTAATCACTGTCAAATTTAAGCACTTCTGTGTGCAAGAACTTTCGTCTGCGAACAGGTTAGTTTTCCTTAAACTCGATGGTCATTACCACCACCTGATTTGTCATACTCTTTGACAGCATCCCGGGTTCCAGCCTGCATATGTACAGAATACCAATAGGTGTGATCCATACGGGACAACAATGGGATTTTTGTGTCTTGTTCATCACATAGTTGTCTTTGACATCCAGGGTTTCCATTATGGGAACCTCAATATGTAATCTTTCTTATATCTTTTTACAAGGCGTTTAAATAGCTAGCAGCATTATAAGCAGTACACCGCGAGAAGGCATTTCGAAGGGACCTGAAATTGAAATGAATAGAACCAATAATCCCATAGCAGCAATTCTGGCCGCAGTAAATTATCCACAACGAAGATATAACATCAATAACATTAATTGCAGATAAAAATGAATCTCCTCTTGATTGTTCGGGCAAATTTGCAAGGGATTAATTTAAGTACCTGTCCAAATATACTGGCTATATCCTGAATATAAGCTGATATGTTATCTCATGATATGGGTTTGAACTATCAACTTGCATTTAGAATCCGGAGAATTACTCATTCTCCAGTAGATAAATGAGATATTATTGTTGAAATAAACCACACGATGTTAAAGAGAAATATAAAAATTTGATGTCCTGTTAAATTACAACAGTCGGAATGGAGAGAAAAGAAATGAGTAAACCATTGTTGGATGTTGTTTTTAATTCTGAAAAAAGAAAAAAAGTTCTCTTGTTGTTGCAGGATGGACATAAAGAAATGGATTCCCTTCTCAAGTCACTGGATACAACAAGACAGGCCTTACTTCCTCAAACGAAGATCTTAGAGGAACACCATCTTGTGTTCCATTATGATGATATCTATGAATTAACAACTCTCGGGAAAATTATTGTTGAAGATATGATGCCTTTAATAGATATTATTGAAGTTTTTGAGCATGATACTAATTATTGGGGAAATCATAAAATCGATTTTATTCCACCTTTTCTCCTGGAAAGATTAAGTGATCTCAAATGTTGCAAAATAATAAAGCCCTGTTTGGCTGATTTATATGAAGTGAACAAGGATTTTATTGAAAGATCTGATCATTCAAAATCATTATTCTTTATATTCACATTTATGCATCCAAGTTTTGCTCCCCTTATATCACAATTCATAGAAAATGACATTGATACAAAAATAATAGTCACAAAAGAATTACTTGAAAAACTAAAGGCTGAGTGGCATGATGAAACTAATGCCTTTATTGGCAGTGGAAAAGTGAAATTATTTTTATTTCAGGAACCTCTCAAACTAGTTTCGTTATCAGTCAGTGATGTTTGTTTAGCTCTTCGGCTATTAAACAACGACAACCGGTATGATAACACACAAATATTCTGCTGTGGTCCCAGCTCACAACATTGGGGACAAGAGCTGTTCAATTATTATTTGGGATTTTCAGTGCCAATTTACGAAGTCTGATCATTTTATGCTTAAACATTAAGAAGATTCGTATTTTCCGCAAACATTCTATTTCATCCAATTTTCTCAAGTGTTTCAGAGCAAACATAAGGAAAAATGAATATGGATAAAAAAGACACTTAAAGATATGAAAATACAATATGAAATCAGGGATATGGATTTCCCGAAGGCACTCTCAATTACATGAAAAAGAACTCTGAAGCTGAGAAGCCATTTATTCTAAACACTCTCAAAATTGAGCACAAATTTGCATTAAGTATCGTCCGCTATTTTTGCAGTCACAATTGCTGACATGTTTTATAATGCATATCATGTAATGGAATGATATCTGATTGGAATGTTTGCATATTTTTATTCAGTAGTTGATCCATTTGGAATATTCTTCAACAAAGGCTTCTATTATATGGTCCTTATTAATTTCTTCCACATCATACTCCGTAAGGGTTCCGTTCCTGAGCAACATTTCAATCTTTGTTATCCTTGGTTCTCCCTCTTCTGCATGTGCAGGAAATGCAAATCCTGCTTTATGATATGCTCTGCCCTTTATTTGGAAATAGAATTCTTCTATTTCTTTGTGCCTATCTTCTTCTGAGCAAGTGTACACAATAATTGTAGCAGAGTTTAAACCTGTATCATCAACCTTAATCACTACTTTTCGACCATATTTTTCAATTTCCTCTTTAAGTTCATCAAGTGCAGGAATTACAATATCTTTAAATACTTTTCTTAATTTATATTGCGCGAATTTAACATTTACCTTCTCTGGATGCTTATTATTCTCTGATATTGAACTCTTTTGAATAATACTCTGAAGTTGCTCTTTCCACCAGCTCATTGTTCACCTCTTCCTAGCAAATCTTTTATTAATTTCTTTGTTTTCACCTCTGATGTACTTTCTGGTGGAAGCGATATGTCTGCATCAATGACATTATATCCAAGCTTTTCTGTCTTCAGTCCTTTATAGAGACTATAGCACATAAGCACCATCACAAAACTGAACGGCAGGGCCGTTGTGAGTGCTGCGGTTTCAAGACTGGCCAGTCCGCCTGTTATAAGAAGTATTGCTGCAACTGCTCCCTGAAGAAGAGACCAGAAAACTCTAAGGACCATTGGTGGATGAGGATTTCCACCAGATGAAAGTATGGAGATAACCAAAGAACCTGAATCCGAAGATGTAACAAAAAATGTGACTATCACTATGGTGGCTATAAGGGTTGTGATACCAGCTCCTGGTAACTGATCAAGGAGTACGTACAGCGAAGTTGGTACACTTTCCTGAACTGCTTCTATAATTCCTCCCAAACCAAATAACTCCATATGAATTGCTGTATTTCCAAATACAACGATCCAGAGAAATGTAACCAGAGTAGGAACTAGCAGAACACCCTGTATAAATTCACGGATAGTTCGCCCTTTTGATATTCTTGCTATGAACATACCTACAAAAGGAGACCATGATATCCACCATCCCCAGTAAAACATAGTCCATGATTTTTGCCATTCAAGACCTATGAAAGCATCAGTCTGGAAGGTCAAATAGACTATATTCTGCACATAAAATCCAATACTCTGAACATAGGAACTTAGCAAAAATATAGAAGGGCCCACGATCAAAACAAAAATGACCAGCAATATGCCCAGTATTATGTTAAACTGGCTAAGAATTTTAATTCCCCTATCAAGTCCCGATGCAACTGATATGGTGGCAAGTACGGTAATCACAGCGATTAGCAGAATCTGGTTATTGAGAGAATAGGAAAACAATCCAATATAATCTATACCCGCATTGATCTGCATAACTCCTAATCCCAGGGATGTAGCAACACCAAACAGAGTTCCAAAGATTGCGATTACTTCAACAATATCTCCACGGATCCCATATACCTTTTCTCCTAAAATTGGATACAATGTTGAACGGATTGTTAACGGGAGATCATGCCTGTATGAAAAATATGCAAGTGATAAACCGACTACTATGTATATTGCCCATGCATGAAGCCCCCAGTGGAAAAAAGTCAGGTTCATAGCTTCAATTGCAGCGCTTATGGTTTCCGGGGATGCTTCTTTTGGTTGTGAGAAATGAAGGATTGGCTCTGCGACACTGTAGAATAAAAGACCTATTCCCATACCTGCACTAAAGAGCATTGCAAACCATGTACTATTCTTGTATTCAGGTCTGTCAGAATCCTTACCAAGTCTTATCTGTCCGTATTTACTAACATAAAGTCCTATGACAAATATAAGAAAAAAAGCAACAACCAGTACATAGAACCATCCAAAATTTGTAACTATAAGATCCTGAATAGTACTAAATATAGAAGACATCCTATCAGTGAACAAAACTCCCATTATAACAAAGAGCAATACGATAATTGCAGAAAAATAAAATACATGCGGATTAATTCTATACATATGCAGATCTTTCATCAATAAATGTCCCCGTAAATCTCCTGATACTATAATTTTACTTATGTAAATCTATGATATCTTTTTCATTAGTGGACTTAAAATACATATGCAAACCTTAAAAATCTACCTTTTTATTTTTACAGAATATCTTTTTATTTCTACAGAATATCGCTCTATAATCAATAATTAGAGGTTCAGCCGATAAATAAATATATTTTTTCAATAGATGTTATGTATCTTTTTAATCATCATGTATACTTATAATCAGAATCGTGAAGCTAGTCGCCTAAAAGCACTCCATAATCCGGTTCAAAGACAAATATTGTTGCCTGTAAGATCAACTATGGAATATGATGATATTCTCTAGAAGCACTCTCCGTTATTTTAAGAAGAATTATGAAGTTTACAAGCCATTTACACTTAAGATTTGAGATGTAGGAAGGAAGCCCGTTAGGTTTTAAAAGTTCACTTTGCTAAGAAATCATATTAATATTGGCTGTATAATTAAATATCTATAACTAATACTGATCCTAAACTAAAATATGTATGTGGAGTTAAATGAGATCATATGCATTAAAGAAGGTGGATTACATGAAAAAACCGTTAACTGATGTTCTGTTTATGTCTGAAAAGAGAAAAAATGTTCTCCTATTGTTACAAGATGGGGCAAAGGAAATGGAGTTTCTTCTTGATTCCCTTAGTACTACAAGACAGGCTCTACTTCCACAAGTAAGGATTCTGGAAGATTATCATCTGACAACTCACTATAATGATACCTACGAACTAACAACTATCGGAAAAGTAATAGTTAACAAAATGTTTCCTTTACTAAATACTTTGCTTGTCTTTGATGATGATATTGATTACTGGGGAAAACATAGAATTGATTTTATTCCACCATATCTTTTGAAAAGAATAAATGAGCTTGGAAAATGCAAGATTATAACACCACCTCTGATAGAAGCTTACGAACTTTTGCAAGAGTTTCAATTATCCTCTTACAATTCAATGTCTCTCTATGGTGTTACTACCTTTTTCCATCCACATTTTAATAAGCTGTTTTATGAACTTATCAGTAATAATGTAAACATATATGTTATTATCACTGAAGAATTACTTAATGACTTACTATTGCATCACCGTGCCGTTTTTGAAGGACTTATCAAAAACAGTTTATTTCATGCCTTTGTCTGTCAGCACATAGATGGTTTTCTGTCATTTGCATTTAATGACAAATATATTCTCCTAGATCTTTTAATGGATAACGGAGAATATGATAACAAACATATATTGTGCTCTAATTCTGAATCACTAAAATGGGGAAAAGAACTCTTTGATCATTACTTAAAAAATTCTACAGCAATTACAGATGTCTGAGTAGGATTTGTTTTTTATAAATACTAAAAGATAAAAATATATGCATGATACATTATTAATATTCTTATTTGGGCATAACTCAAAAGAACTATTCTCTTCAATCGAAAAAGCCATATATGTCCTATTATCACTTATTATTGGGGGCGATAAAGTGACTGAACCAGAGAAAGAAATTGAAAAGAACTATTCATACGATAAACAGCAACTTATTAAATTCCTTGACAATCTAAAAAATGAAATTGATTCCGGAGAAATAAAGATTGGAGAGGAACAAGTAAAGATACCTGATAGCAATATGGATGTTGAGTATGGTTTTAAAATCGAGGGTGGGCAAAAAGAGATTGAAATAGAAATAAAATGGAATAAATAAACAGAAAATGCAAGAGGATTTCTACAAAGCCCAAACTTTAATTACTTATCACACAAGCCGTTAAATCAAAGATCTAAGAGTGGTGCCAGATTTTTAATATGGAATAAACACAACCATCCTCTTTGTGTTTTCTTGTGATAAGTAATATTCATGGGATTTATCCTGTTTAATTTATTATGTTAAATGAAATGTAAAGCAGTTTTTCTATAGAGCCAAAAGGGGATATTATGGTTAAAAATGAGCAAGAGATATTAAATAAAGCCTATGATAAAGGTTTTGAATACGAGCAAAAATATGGATACTGTGCTCAAGCGGTTCTTTCAGCAATTCAGGATATCTTTGGTGAGATAAATGATGAAGTGATCCAGGCTTCACACTCACTTGCTGGCGGGGGATCACTTGATGGTGACGGAACCTGTGGTGGATATAGTGGAGCTATGATGGCTATAAGTGCCTTTTTTGGTAGAAAAAGAGATCAGTTTGGCGAAGGAGAGATCTTTGATTGGATGGAGTCGTCTAAATTATCAAAAAGAATCAAACAAGAATTCATTGATGAATATGGCAGTATCATATGCAACGATATTCAAAAAGAAGTGTTTGGGAATTCCTATGATCTATGGGACCCGAAAGAATTTGAAGCTTTTGAAAAAGCCGGGGCACATGTTGATAAATGTCCAAGTATAACAGGAAACGCGGCCAAATGGACGGCTAAAGTCTTGTTAGAAGAGGGTGTTGAACCTAAGCAGTGAGTATTATAGTCAAAAACATATATAGTCACCTATAATTGTATCCAATATGAATTTTAAAATATGGTTTAAATCAAAACCGGAGTGGTTTCAATATAGTATACTGGGAGCAATAAGCTACCCAGCTCTTATCTTATTTTTAATGATACTTGCATTTATGGCTTCTCCAACCAGGTTAAGATTTATTTTTGAGACCATGATCTCGATTATTATCTACCCTGCCTCTTTTTTAGCAATGCACTTTACCTATAAAATATTTACAATAGAAAGCTATGATTCTTTCGTATTCTATTTCATTGGAATGATTATATTTTTCACTATAATCATTGGGTCCTTAATTGGAATGATGACCTTTTTCTCACGACATATCTATCATAAACTAAAGTCCTAAAAATGGTCTTTCTGCCAATATACACTTCTTTATAGCTATACTCCTGCACGAAGCTCCGCTTTAGGCTATCGTGTCAGATGATTTAACAAGATCTTAACTGAAAATGCACCAGTAGTATTTTTTCTTACAGGATCAAAAACAACAATTTCAGTAAACAAATACTAAAGAGATCTATATTTGAGAAAATAGTGAATATTAAGAATTATGTTAATGAATAAGGAACATTGTTACTATCGTAATATCAGACAGGACAAATTGCAGGCTATGTTAAAATTTTGATTAACTTTGTAAACAGTAATCGGATTTTTCGACTTCGTCTCACCCGATTGCCAGTTTTGCTGCCTCCCAGTCTGCCCGCAAAGACATCTGTGTCATGAAACCAAATAGCGTATAATGATTGATAATATAATCGTCACTCAGTTCTCAGTTTTTTCTGTTCCAATGAATGCCACAATATGTACAGTAATGCTTTGATCCGGTCTTCATTTGTTCTTATCTTCAAGTAATTGAAAATGGATAAGGGGTGGTGAGCCTATCTGGACAGCACCACCCTTCTTTATATAAGGCTCTCCACAAGCCTTATAGTGAATCCACTCCCAGGATTGGGTCTTATCTACCTCTTATTTATACCTGGTTTGAAACCCCCCGATTTTTATCTCCAAGGTATATTTGTGCGGGATTTTAATTCCCAGCATCATAATGAAGTTCTAACGATATATACTTAATTCCTTGAAATAAATCATAGGGTACTGAATTATAACGCCATTGTAATCTTAAATCCCGCTTTCATGAATGGAATCAATGTTCTGTTCATGAACAAGACCTATAAGATCCTGGTGTTTTTGCTCTTTGCAGGAGGGGCGAGGAAAGGGATATCTCTTTGGTATAAGAATTGTATTGATAAATATTTGCGCATCTTAAGAGCTATTATTCAAAGAATAGAACAGGGTCTTGCAAAAAAAACAGGACTGGCACAAAGTGCCAGCAACATGTCGTTATATTTTATGGTAAGCTGTTTATTTCCTGGCCTTTGCATATTCCACAAGTGCTTCCTTAATGCCCCACTTAAATGCGACCACCACAGCTATACCCCATGCTAGCGGACCAATGAAAGCATAGAAGATACTTGTATCGATAAGCAGTGCATCCAGTGCCAGAAGAATAACGATGAATGCAAGGAATCCTCTAAGTGCAGGTATCCATATTCCAATACCTCCTACATTCATGTTTTCTAAGATGCTGCCTATATAACCCGCAAACAGGTCAATAGCCAACAGACCTATCAGAAGTATTAAGGCTCCGACAAAGAGATGTGGTATGTATGCAATGATTGATTGTACTACTCCTGCAATAATATCCAATTTAAGGATGTTCAATGCTGCCATTATGAAAAGCAGATAACCAAACACCTGTACGATGCCAGCAATAGTAGCTGATGCTGTCAGCCCACTTGCCTTCATAGCATTTCCAATACTTAGACTGGATACACGGTCATCAACTCCCGTTGCTATCAGTACATTTTTTATAAGATTTGCAACAAAATCAACAACAAGCAAACCGATAATCAGGACCACTAGTGCAGAGAGTATTATCGGGATATAGAGTATTATACTTGTGATAAAGTCAGCAACTATCTGAATCTGTAATAGATCTATTATTATAACTGCAAATATTAAATACACAAACCATCTGATAGCAGCATCAAAAAACTGAACGGTTGTTATCTGTGATCTCTCTATCATGTGACCAATGGCTGTCTTATCCAGTAGATTATCAACGCCCATCCTGTCAAGTATTTTTGAACCTATCTTGCCCAATGCCTTGCCTGCAATTTTTCCTACAATAAGCAATACTATTATTGCTATCAAAGTAGGAATGAAAGCTATTATGCTGTCTAACATAGCGTATAAACTATTCATTATTGGCAATGTTGCCATATTTTTCCACTCCATTAATATTTATTTAAAAAAATATGAATAACCCTGTTACCCACTAAAGTAATTATGCAGGATATGCATAAATAGTTTATTCACCTAGAAGTGCATAAATATATTAATATTAATCACTTGAGGTACGATCATTTCTTATGTGAATGTGATTTTTATGTAAGCTTTAATCAACCAGATATACAAGCAAAGTGTAGAGTTAAATTTTTGCCGGGATGACAGAAACAGGAGTCAGGCTCATCTGGTAGCTGTATTCTGTGTTTTTGCAAAAATAGGTCAGAGCACTGCGGAGTTCACGTTAAAAAACTATGGTTCAGAGAGCTCCACAGGTTGCCTGCCTGTCTTTTAGGGGGTTAAAGAAGTTGAGTTCGATGCATCATTATAGTTAAAGCTCATTATAGCACCAAAGAGTCGGTGATCTAACCCCTACTAATATTTACTCTTTAAAATATATATAACTTGCCAACCAACACACAGGCAGTCAATAGGTAGCTATTATATTCTATGTTATTGGAGTCTTTTTTGATTGAAACCAGGAGCTTAAGAACATGCAAAGAAGACTCTTTCAGAACGGGTTTTGGGAATGGGTTGCGGACAGAAAACGGCAGTATGGCATCCTGTTAAGCCGGGATGAGATGGATCTGCTGGAGGGCTGAATTGCAGGGCTTTACCTACTTGAGTTAAGGCTGCTGAAACGAATTAAATATAAAAGCGGGAACTGTTTATCCTTTCACAAGGAACCTGACAAAGTCCGGACTCAGTCTGGTTTCCCATATCATCTTTTCTTCATCTTCCTTGTCTGAAAAACCTTCCTGCTTGTACTGTGCAATACGGTCATAAACGCTCTGTGAAACTTCAGAGTATTCGTTTATGTCTTTTCTGTGTCCACATACGTCTCCTTCTAAAAGCTCGATTCCCTGCATCCCCAGGTACATCTTTGCAGAATTAGAAATGGTTCTCTTGTAGGAGTTGGGCATGTGAAGAGCTTTTAAGGTGGGGCATTTTTGAACAAGTGCAAAGATATCCGTGTTTGAAGGTCTGAATGCAAGGTGGACTATTTGCTCATTCGGAACAAGTGTTTCTACTTCATCTTTTGAACTTACTACTCTTATTTTCATATATCTAACCTTATAAAGTTTAGCTAGTAAATTATGAGGATGTTTGGAATATATTTAAAGTTGTTGTATATACAGTGGTAAGTGGAAACGACAGTTTATATCTGTAGAATATGGGCATTTAATTGTGTAGAAGTGCAACCATAACACTGAAGATAGATGATCAAAATATTGTGGAAGATATATTGTGTTACTATTTGATTAATATATGGCGAAGTGTTTATATGTTAACGGTGTTAACATGACTTATATATGGTGTGCGTTCTAATTTTACCACCCCATTTCCTCCTTTCGCACACCTCTATATGTATTTTTCATGATTTAACGGGTCCATAGTATCATGTTTGCTCCATAGGTTAATCTGATTAGGCCAAACAAGGTGCAAGTGGGAACTAAGAGATTGTAAAACAAAAATGCGATGCGAAACTTTTAGTATGCGTGATAAGGAACGTATATATGTAATAGGCACCATTAACTGTTAGCAAATTATTGTAAAGGTGTTATGAACAGGAGTGTCAAAAATGGTTACAAAATATACACACATTAAAGATCCTATTATCGGTTATGTAGTCACTGAAGTAAAAACCACAGAGGGGCGTAAGGGAGGGATTTGTTTTCATGCAGTAACCGATTCATCTTATCTTCCAGTGGCAAAAGGAGACATATTGATATCGGACGATGAGACCGCAGATATTGGATATGAACTAGGTAAATATGAAAATTTTGTCGGGATCTTGCCGGCATTGCCAGGTTCATATGTACATAGCGTTTTGATCGAGAAGCCCTTTATAGGTGAAGTAATGACCCTTGGAAGGGAATTTAAAGGCGCAACAAATCTGGATTGGGACAAATTCTGTAAAAGTGCTGTTGAAGATGCAGTTGAGAACTATAAGGCAGAAGCAAAAAAGAAAAAATGAGATTTTCTTTAGAGGATTCAGATTAACCCTCCTTTATTTAAGTATCTGATAAATTCAAGTTGTAACTCGTCCTTTTGATCCCATATTTTATGTTTTTGTTCCTTTTCACCTTAATTTTAGGATAGCTTACGCTATCCTAGATTGTCCCCTTCCTTTTCAGTGTCCTCAATTGATGAAGATTAAAGGAAAAAACTGTCATTAACATCTTCACATTCACTCTTTCCACAGTTGTGACAAGTACTTTTCCTGCTTTGAACACTTCCTTTGCTACTGCATAGACTCTTTCACATGGAACTCGCTGCACACTTATTCGTTCATTTCTGAGAATATCCGCTATTTCCAATGGATGTCCTCTTACCGCTCTTTGCATTGTTGCTGCAAAACCCTTTGCAACCGCTCCAAAGTATCCTTTGTCACGGTAGACTACTTCACCTACTTCTGATAGATCTACCTGTGAATCATGTACCGATGCAGTTGTTGTTTCGAATCTTCTGATTAGTTCATAATCCTTATCAATTATTGTATGGAGCTTGTAACCGAAATGAGATTTACCACCTTTTTTTGCCC
>JARVGJ010000019.1 GCA_029762595.1 Methanolobus sp.
GACTCCTTCAAAGGCAGCTATCGTATATATAGCTTTCGAACCGGAGGGTTCGAAGGCGAAGATATGCCTTTGAGGCACTTAACAGATGAAATTAATAAGTACTTCATCAAATGACTGCACGACAGACAAATAAACTGATGCGCAGACCGCATCATTTGGCTCATCGCGAGCACCCCTACATAACAGGCTTTGTATAAAAGCATTGCGGGAAGAAGAGCGAGAACAATCAGCACTACAAAATAAATTACCAAATTAAAAAAATTAACTATGCTATGGCTATACTATGGCAGGGAAGAAAAACAAAAGAAACACAACTATTTTTATACCGAGAACACACGCCAGGATACAAAAAAATCATACATCATCATCATTACAATTAGCATATTTCTATGCATGGTTACGTATATATAATAACACAAAAAACAATAAAAATTGTAAATAATACGTAAAATGAATACCATATTAATTCCATATCCGGATGCATGCAGCCCATAAGATGGTGCATGAAACCGTACAGGGATTTTTATTGGGAATATGGATTATGAGCGGATCGGGGGGTCCTGAGTCATTAAAAAAAAAATAATACCAGTCGCAACTAAAACACTCGCTCTGGCAGTCTGTGCCATTATTATCCTCACATTCAATGTTGCATCGACAGAAGAAAAAATAAGTACCGACAACGAGCTTGCAAAATACAAGCACATTGATCAACAGGCCTTAGAAGGCAAAATCCTGCCAATACCATACTACAATCAAGGCGATACGAGCTGGTGTATTTATTACTCCCTCAGCATGATGTTAAGCTACAATAACATCAGGATCCAACCATGGGAAATAGCAAGTCATTTCAATTCGGGCCATCACGAAACATTCAAAAATCAATACAATATTTTTGATCATTCACTTGAAAGATACATAGAACAATACAGCTCACTAAAGATCAAAAGAACTATATGGGGATTTAATGTAAGGGATTTTGACACCGATAAGTTCAATGAACTGATAAAAGATAACATTGATCGCGGTCAGCCGGTCCTTATGGCATTCCAGTATGAAGACACAGACAGCACCAGGCAAGCTCACGCAATTATTGCAGTAGGGTATGACAAAGAGCACATCTACCTTAGCGACCCCAGCGGAGCAATAACAGAAGACCTCTTGCAGATCAAAGGAAGATATGTTGCAGTACCTGTTAGCTGGGATGAGTTCAACGAAAAACTTGTTAAAAACATAAAACCTTCGAACATGGCCTTCACCATAGAAATACTCCATGATGCACCCCCCACAGGACCGGAGGGATCCATTTACATTACCGATCACAGCAATTACGGATTCAGTTGCCTCAGTTTTACAAACCGCAACGACCCCACAGACATTGGATTACTTCGCTTTGACGGCAGAAACGAAAAAGGATATGACATCGTCAAAAAACATGACATCAGCACACAAAGAGCACTTACTTCCAATGACCGTATGTCCGTATATTATACGATCTCAAATCCAACATCAACACAGAAAGAATATACAGTCATTAGTAGTGTTATCAATAGAGATACAGGAGAAACACTTGAAGCCTTTGCTCATAGAACAGATATCATTATAAACCCATACAAAAATGTTCCCAGAGGCATAAACTACTCCAATCAACTTGAGAACGTGTCCCCCGGAGAATACACGATAAAGCTGACACTTAAAAGTGAAAATACGGAGACTGTGGATTCGATTACCCTGGACATGAACATATACTGAGCAGGACATAAACCTGATACTATTGGGTGCAGGATTAAAAAATATAGTAACTTAACCACACAATGCCATAGGTAGCCAATATATTTTATAGAGATATCATGCTTTATTCAGGCGTTTATAGCTTGTCACCATCAGGAACATGAGGATCCCTGTAAAAACAATAACTCCTGCTGCTGCGACATCCATTATCCCGGAGATTATTATTCCCGTGACCATGCTCAGAAGGCCAAAGGTCATGCTGTATATAATCGTATTGCGAAAAGAGTGCTCCAGCTGCAGGGCTGTCAGGTCATGGGATACAACCAGCATTTATTGATGAGTTATCATTTGCCGAAACCAAGCTTTTCAAGCCGTTTTTTTATTGCTCCATAGCTTCTTCCGTACTTTTTAGCTAAGTCACTAATCTTCATGCCACCAGAATAATCATTAATTAGCCTCAATTCATCAGTTCTGCTCCATGATTCATAAGCGTTTGAATGCTTCTCTTTAGCCTTTTCAAGTGAAAAGCTTTTCTTGTAGCTTGCTTCATCGTTTGAAGGTAGCTCTTTTTTGTTTACATCCTCAGTGATATACTCGTAGCATAGCTTTATTTCTTGAAATGTAGGTCCACCTTCCTCATCAGGAGAATGGATTATTAACTTTTCAGAAGCTCGGGTCATTCCCACATACAGAAGCTTTCTATTTTTGACCTTATCAACATCCATGAGGATACAAACTTTAGTTTCAATACCCTTAGCCGAATGGTATGTAACCAAGTTTATCTTATCTTCTACCAGATCCTTTGAAGCCACGGCATTGATTTTCACCTTTTCATTCAAATACTCATACATTTTGTCCCGAAGCCAGCCACTTGGAAGCAAAATAAAAATGTCTTCAGGATTGTAATTTTCATTCTCCAGCAAATCATTTAACAAAGAATTAATCACTTTGAAATTTCCGGTCACAAATTCGACACTATCATCACCATTGAAATTATAACATAGTCCATCTCGACCTTCATAGAAGATTTCCACTTCCTTTTTGCTTGAAGCATCTATCATCAAATAGTCTAAAGCCAGATTTATATGCGTGCTTCCAGAACGATATGAGTTCTTTAGAATCTTAGAGCGACCAGAAATATTGATTCCAAGACTTTTCCAATTATGTGTCGATGGTTTGTAGATGCTCTGAAGCCTGTCTCCCGCTAAGAATACATTCTTGCTCCTCTGACCATTATATTCATGCTCTTTACATACTTTCAAACAAAGCTGCATCCAATTATCAAGAAAATCCTGGTATTCATCTATTAAAATTGCATCGTATATCTCTTGGGCTTTCATCAGTGCCATAGCTGGAACTATTTCCTCCCAGTAATTCTTCGGTACAGGGTCGGGAACATTACCAATATCTGCAACGTATTTAGCTAAACTGTGAAAAGTTGAAACCTCTATTTTCTGGTAATCAACACCCATGCTTTCAAGATCATCACGAAGAGATTCGATTTTACTTGATAGTTTAGAATTTAGTGAATTCGTATAGGTCAGTATCTTGATTTTCCAATCAGGGTGTTCCCTAGCGAGACAAATTGCTCTGGCCAAAAGAATGACAGTTTTACCACTTCCCGGGATTCCTGAAACCATGTAATGTCCATGCGGAACTCTTCTAGCGAACTTTTCCTGTTCTACATCAAGAGTTTTGATTATACTGTTCTCCACAGATTTCTTTCTGCTATATTCCCATATCTCCTTCTGCAACAACTTGACCTTTATTTCAGGGAAGAAAATGCTTCTAATTAACGACAAATCATTTTCATTGATTTGTTGGAGCTTTTCACTAAAAAGGTCATTAATTGTTAAGTCTGATATTTTCTCAGAAGTTATACACTTTGAAGGCGGTTGGTAAAAACACTTATCAAGTTTCTGTAGTTCATTAGACTTAAGGTTAGTTAGTACCAAATTAGAATAGAGTCCATATTTTAATTTGTATTTTTCATCTACCAAGGTTCCCTGGCTCTGTAACTTATTCTTAGCTGCATAGAAATAGTCATTTGCTCTATTAATTGGATTTTCTCTTGGACTTTCATTGATAATAGCAGCCTTCTGGTCTAATTCATCTATGTCTTTCCATCTCCAGTCCTTAACTTCAATTATTGAAACCCCTTTATATTCATCGATCAGCACAAAATCAGGATTCCGATTTTTGATCCAAGGCTCATAATAAAGATAAGCGTTCCGAGTTACATCTTTGTACAATTGCACAATTTTGTTTGCAATTCTTTTTTCTCCATCTGTCATTTTTGATTGATCAGGCTGCTTCATTACATTTAATGCCAAGGTCTACCCCCTACGTTGATAATGTGTTTTATGAATTGAAGCAATTGACATATAATATTTTACAATGTATTTCACTATTAAATATATAGGATATATAGCAATTTACGATTAGTTTGAATGACAAAAGGTAGGAAGATAGGGCATTGTATCTAATGGCGCACTTAAGGACCATCCATCTATATGAACAGAGTTTTCCATTAATCTAATCTGGCAAATACCAACTCCACCCTCTTTAAATGATGTGACGAACACTGCGTGCGCAAGTGAGGAACATCCTCCTCCTTCAAAAAACAGGCAATTTTCCAGTCATAATGCATCTGCATTTAAAAACAGTATTGTTTTCATATTGTTAATGCGCCCTTTTTTTATTTAAATTCTATAAGCTCTTGTATCGGTATTTCAATGTTTAATTGAGGTATTTAAAGTGTCAAATGAATATAACGAATATGGAATTAGACAGATAGGCGAAAAGATCCACCTGGCAAATACAGCAGTTACAATATCTGAAAAGAAAAAGGACGATGGTTCAACAGTCAAATGGCTCCAGTTCTCCAAGTTTAGCAAGAAAATGAACAAATGGGAGAACTTCACTCTCTTTGGATCGGATCTGGAAGTACTGAGTGTTAAGCTGCCTTCAATACTTGACTCACTGAAAGATGGTAACTCTTGCTAAAATTTAATTACTTTTCTTTTTTTCATAGTATTCTCTTATTGTATCGTTCCAGTTACCATCGACTAATCTAAACTTCATTCTTCCTTCTGATTTATCGCATTCCCATACACCTGAGGTTGTGAATATAGCACCTAAATGACTCGAGAGTTGAGCAAATGAAGTATTCGGATTCATATTATAAAGAAAGCTACCAAGACCTTCTATTTCAGCGCCTTTGTATAGTTTTTCCACATTATTAGCAAGATATTGCCAATTTCCATGTGACATATATAGATTTAGTTCATATAACACATCTGAACTAACTTTTTCAGGGCTCCATTTTTTGAATTTTCTTCTGATGTCAATATTATTTTCAAAATCTATTCGCCAATAAAATGGCTTTTTCTGAGATAAAGTCAGTTCCATAACCCAATCATCACAATGTTCTATTGTGCTTACATTTTTAGATCTTACTTGATTGGTTTTAGAATGATTGAAAGCTGTTGTATTATAAGTATAAATATTGCCAGTATAAACCGAATTCTGCGAGTCTTCATTTGGAAAATAAAAACCGTAAGGAGAGGTAGCACTGTCTTTGAAAGAGTTCCCAGTCGAAAATGACTTGATAATTCCCATTTTTGTGAACACATATTTGAGAAAATATATCATTTTCACTAAGATGTAATCACTCATTGATAATATAGATAAAACAAATATAATCAGCAAAAATTCTTCAAGTACATTCAATAAAACCCCTCCTTAATGAATAATCATAAAATGGCAAGAACCCGAATTTATTGATTATTATAATTATCATACATTTGTTGCAATAATGATTATAGTTAAACTAAAAGGATAAAAATTATCCATATCGGTGAGATATTTATTTTGTATGTATAACTTTTTGCCATAGGAATTTGATTGTTTCATTGAAAATATATAGATAACTGATGACAAAATCCTTAATTAAAAGAGCAAAACTTGTAAAATAAAAAAATGAAGAATGGGGATTTAAACCACAAGTTTTCAAGCCTCGGGCATGTTTACTACTAATAATTCATATACCACAACGAGAAATAGTGCGGGAGGTGCGATTCGAACGCACGAACTCCTACGAGACAGGGTCCTAAGCCCTGCGCCTTTGGCCAGGCTGGGCAACCCCCGCGCAAAAAGTGCAACATCTAATCAGATACTCTGTATATTAATATTGCGGGAAGAGAACGGATATGTATGATATTAGTTAGCAATAGATAGCAAGATCTACAGGACCCTGCATTTTTCACCTTTAAGGACCTTGAGCTCTTCATAGAGCATGAGCATCACTATTGCAAACATAAGGTAGTCTGCAAGAGGGGTTGCAAACCAGATTCCCCGAAGTCCAAAGAACATGGGTAGTGCAAAGAGCAGGGGGAGCATGAACACGAATATCTTGCCAAGATGAATGAAAAGGGCATAGTTTACCCTGTTTATGGACTGGTAGTATGTGGCATTCACAACCACTATACCCTGCACAAGAAGGGATAGAACTATTATCTGCATACCGGCAACGGTGGTCTCAAGGATGAATTCAGTATCCGGGTTGAAGATGCCTGCAATAGACTCCGGTACAAGGTATACTATGATAACAGCAACAGAACCAATGGCAACACAGGATGCCATGGCAAGTTTCAGTGTAGCACATACCCGGTCATACCTGCCTGCACCATAGTTATAGCCAACGATAGGCTGGACACCAACCGCGATACCTTCAAAGAGCATATAGAAGACAGCAAATGAATAGCCTATGATACCATATGCAGAAACCGTTCCCTCATCACCATACTGCAAAATGACGAAATTGTGTGCCATGAACAGTATTGCCACAGAGAATTGCATGGCGAAGGAGGGAAGGCCACTCTCCACAATTCTAAGTACTTCCCGAGCATTAAATGCCATTGTACCCGGGCGGACCCGAAGACCTGTCCTGCTGCTAAAGAAATGAGCAGATAGGATCAAGGCACTCAGAGCAAAGGATATCACTGTGGCAAGAGCCGCACCAAAGAGTTGCAGATCCATCCTCATAACGAAGATATAATCAAGTACAATGTTAAGCAGCACACCAATTATCATGGCTTTCATGGCAAGTAAGGGAAAACCGTCATTCCTGACAAGCGGGTCCAGGGTAAGCGCAAGCAGGATGAACACAGAGCCCAGAAATATAATGTTCATATAATCAATAGCCATTGATCGTACCTGCTCACTTGCCTCAAACATTCCCATTAGATGCCCTGACAGAACAAGCCCGCAAACAGTGATCAAAAGCCCTGAAAGAAAGACAATTGGAAAGACATTTGACATTAATTTCATGGCATTTGCCCTGCTGGAACGTCCAAGCTCAAGGGCTATAAGGCTTGCAGAACCGATACCTATCATCATCCCAACAGCCACAATGAACATCACAAATGGAAAAGCAAGTGTCACACCTGCAAGTCCCTGACTCCCAACACCATTGCCAATGAAAAAACCATCAATTATGGTCTGGACACCTGCAACAAGTATCCCGGCAACAGCAGGAAAAGTGAATTTACGAAAAAGAGACCATATGCTATCTGACAACATCTCTTCCTCACTTACCATCCGGACATCTCCTGTATTTTAATCAGAGACCACCTAAGTATTGGCAGATATTTAAGCCTGACCTCAAAAGCCCTCACACTGAACCGAATATATCCAGTGCCCTTTTCCTCTCCACCTTATGGTCAAGTATACGAACAGGATAGCCTGTACTAGCAGGAGGAGCATTCTTCTCCAGGGCATGTATGAGCTTTGGATCAAGGTCCTTAAGCTCTGGAACCCACTTTTTAATATAAAGACACTCCTTATCGAATTTCCTCTGCTGTGTCCACGGATTGAATATACGGAAATATGGCTGCGAATCTGCTCCAGTGGATGCGGCCCATTGCCAGTTGCCATTATTGACACATGGATCATAATCCACGAGTTTACTGGCAAAATACCTCTCACCCCACTTCCAGTCCAGGTGCAGGTCCTTCACAAGAAAAGATGCTACGATCATCCTCACACGATTGTGCATATATCCGGTACTGTTCAGCTCCCGCATCCCTGCATCAACTATTGGAAAACCGGTCTGTCCTTTGCACCAGGCATTGAAAAGCCCCTCATCATCAGACCATGACAGATTATCAAATTTACTTTTAAAAGCATTACCGAAAACATAAGGGAAAGATATGGCAATATTGGTAAAAAAGTCACGCCAGTACAGCTCACTGATAAGAGTGTGACCCGGCCCAAGTCCTTCTTTAACGTAATGATAGAATTCCCTTATAGAGACAGTACCAAGCTTGTTCTGTGCAGAAAGCCCGGTTGTACCTTTGATAGATGGATGATCACGTTCATTGTCATATCTCTTGAAATCTTCAACTTCCTGCAGAACAGACAATGCATGGCCTCTAGCCCCTTTTGTGAACAAGAGCGCATTTTTGTCCCATGAGGAGAAAGCGGAGATATCAATCTGCCCAAGCCCTGTATTTGCGCAATAGAACCTACCACCCTCCTGCGTGGCAGGGAGCTGTACTTCTGCTTTAGAGGCTTTCCTGAAGAAAGGAGTGAAGACAACATAAGGTTTTCCTTCCCCGGTCAGCATGGTCCCGGGTTCATGCAGGAGAGCATCATGATAGCATGCAACATCAATATCCATTGCAGAACATGTTTTGCTTATCTGATTGTCCCTTTTCCTACTGAAGGGTGTATAGTCCCGGTTGAAAAAAACAGCATCAATACCTGTTTCCTCCTTAATCCCAGCGATGATCTTTTCCGGGAGACCAAAGAAAAGGAACAGATAACCACCTCTGGCCTCCACCTGTGTTTTAAGATCCCCCAGGCACTTAAGCAGGAACTGGAAAGCATTGTGATTGAAATGCTTTCTTTTTTCATCTGCAAGCCGGGGATCGAATATAAAACAAGGAATCACCTCTTCAGACAACTCAAGGGCCTGGTTCAAAGCTGTGTTATCATCCACACGCAGGTCCCGCCTGAAAATGAAAAGAGAACGTCTGTATTCTTTGGTCATTATTTTACCTCAACAGCCACTTCATTGCGCATCAGGGAAGAAGGGACCCATGGAGGATTGTAACGCATAAGGAAAAAATCCCCTTTTGTAACTATCCCTTGCTCTTCAAGTTGTGAGCTGAGAAGGGAGCGATGATCTTCAAAAGCATCATCATTGGCATATCCGGAAAATGTTATTACTGCAAGCTTCCTGGGAGGGACCGTACTAATGACAACACCACTTTTATCCGGAAGTGGGGCATTTTCAGCATCATAACCTTCGGGCAATACAAAAGACAGACTGACAGATGAATCATCCTTTATTGAAATGACAGGAGAGGTCATGTTCATCTTCATATTAGCCTTATTGCTACCTGAAATATAGCGTGCAAGCACAGAAAAGGCCGCATTCTGTCCATCTGCAACTGTGGACACCACAGTCATCTCCCCATACCTGCGTATTTCCACACCAACAGCCAGTTCATCAATTACTTCATAGTCTATGTGTTCTGCAGTCATTGAATAATACACCCCCGCGACGATACACCCCACCTATCAACTTATGATCACTTCATGAAAATGGTCACATCAGCAAAGCAAAGACAAGTCCGCTTTGTCCATTATAACAGATTGTTCCGGAACTTAAATGTGCTTTATGGTCAGAGAGAAAACAGTATAGTCCAAAAATAATATATAGATTCAATAGTCCATGAAAGGAACATAAGAACCATAGATTAGGTTAATATGTACACACGGCATTTTCCCCCATGTGATCAAAGCCCTGATTTTTGATATGGACGGAGTGCTCATAGATTCAATGCACCTGCACGCAAAAGCCTGGAAAACTGCTTTCTTTGAAGCAGGGATAACCATTGACCAAAGAGAGATATTCGGACTTGAAGGCGAGAATGATACAGGGATTGTAAGAAACATCCTTAAAGGGACAAAAAAGGGCTGCTGTATGCAGGAAGAGCTATTTATGTCAGTTCCTGCCAGAAAGCACGAGATCTTTGACAGAGATAGTGTTACCATATTCAAAGATATGGACACTTGTCTTCAGTTATTGAAAAAAAGATACAAGCTTGCTGTTGTCTCCGGTTCTGACAAAAAGATAGTGGAAATGATGTTACAAAGATATTTTCCCGGGACCTTTGATGTGGCTGTCAGCGGCGATGATACCATCAATGGAAAGCCTGAACCTGACCCCTATAATAAAGCCGTTGAAATGCTGCAAACAGACAAAAAGGAATGCATAGTTATCGAAAATGCAATGCTTGGAGTGATGTCTGCAAAAAATGCAGGCATATTCACCATAGGGCTGCCCACTTATCTTGACAGGAAGGAACTCAGGCATGCTGACATTGTCCTTGATAACCATGGAGAGTTATTCAGACTTATGAAACTATTAATGAGAACATAGGGCAGAATATCCTTCCAGCCTTTTCCTGATGTAAACCGGCCCATCCAGTGAACTTGCCATATCCCGTAATACGCACACCTTCAACCTGAACCTTTCTTCAGATATAATGCACCTGACAGCCTTCAATAACCCATCAGGAGATACTGAATAGGAAAAGCCCATACCGTATCCGTTTGCTTCCACACTCCGGGCGTTATTCTCCTGCTCATTATGGGACCTATCCGGGAAAGATATCACTGGCAGGCCAAAACTTAAGGACTCTGCGAGTGTTCCATGACCGCCGGTGCAGATAACAGCATCACTGGATTTGTAGTAAGGGAACGGATCTGCCACGAACCTGCAAACATCTACATTTTCAGGCACATCACCCAGCAGATCATAATCAAGATCCGGGCCACCTATTAAAGTATAACTGATGCTATCATCCATTCTTGCTGCTGCAATTATGATCCTGAAGATATGCAGGCGATATCCGAAACCACCTATGCTGCAAAGCACATGAGGCCGTCTTACGTTTTCCTTAGGGACCACTTCACAGAACCTTTTCCTTAGCAGAGGTCCACTGAATTCCACCTTGTCCATTATTTTTTCAGAAAATGCCAGATTTGAGCCACATATTGTAAACGGGGAAGGAAAATCCGGAACAAAGATGATGTCTACACCATTATAGATCCATGTATAGAATTTCTTTACAGCCACACCAACATACCTCATGACAGGACCTTTATCTTTAAAAAAATCCTGCATCTGGGACTGGTTCACTATCATACAGGTGCATACTTTCTTCCACCTGGCAGCAAGAATACCCAGGTAGTAACCATCCGAAATGACAACGTCAGGTTTGTTCCCCTCAATAAGAACCAGTACTCGCTTCATGTTTTTAACAGAGATGCTTTTTACAGTAGAAGTAACGGAACTTTTCAGGTCCAGTGAACCATTATCTCCCTCAAGTTTAAGTTCCCGGGGTATCTCACTTGCATTGAAACCGGATCTCTCTATCAGCTCTCTGGAATAACCATACGCACCTATGCATACATCATGTCCTGCAGCCAACAGTTCACATGCAAGCGAGATACACCTGCCAGTATGGCCAAGACCTTCCCCGCATGTAAAAATAAGGAATTTCATGCAATCTCCATGATTTCACTTTTACCTGACCAGGAGCGGTATAAGAGCTGAAACATAATGACTATTTTATAAATATACTATATATGATTTATGACTATAGATAATAGAGACATCTATATTTGATGTAGATAAAATATTTATTTTTGGCTGCATTATATACCCATATAAGCATATAAAACAAAAACACGAAGGTGCAGTAAGTTGTTCAGACAGGATAAAGCACAAAGGATAATTCGGTCCGACAAAGCAGAAGAACTTCTGGAAAAAGGATGGTGTAAAGCTGATCTGCATGTGCACACATCCTGTTCATATGATGTGCCTCCCGGCAAGCGCACAATTCCAAAGAACCTTATGAGAAAGGCAATTAATGACGGGATGGACTTTGTAACTTTTACCGACCATGATACTGTCAGAGCCTACGATATAGCGGGATGGGACAGGGAAAAGCTGACAACCGGTGTGGAAATATCGATCAAGGATATGGAAAATGTGGGGCACACTGTCCATATCAATGCTTTTGACTTTGACAAAAGCCATTACATGGAAATAGAGACGCTCTTGCAAAAGGAGCAGAACATATACAATCTTCTTGATTATCTTAAAAGCAATGACATTCTGCACATGTACAACCACCCGTTCTGGTTCAAGCCAGGAGAGAAACCGAACATATTTGCTGTGAGCGAACTTGCAAAACATTTCCCTGTGATAGAATACAACATGCAGGACCTGAAACAGAAGAACTTCTTCTCCATGGTACTGGCCCAGCGTTACAGAAAAGGAATGGCAGTGACTACAGACAGTCACACTGGCAGAATTGGCAGGGTCCATACTCTGGCAAACGGAGATAATTTCAGGGAATATTTCAGGAACATCGAGAAAGGCAGATCTTACATGGTGATTGATGAACCTATATGGTTACACATCAGTCGTGAGCTTAACTCGTGGATAGAACTTGTATTCAATATGGAAAGTGAAACGTCAAAGGATACTGATTATTCCACAGGCCTGAAGACACTCGATAAAGTAATCAGCCTTGTAGGAAAAGAGAGACTTGGAAAACATCCCCGGGTCAATAATACTACGATGTACCTTGCCCAACAGATATCCGGTTCAGGATTACCTGTATTTTTATACATGTTATCAAAGCAGCCGCAGGTCTCAAGGATAGGGCAAATAATAAATGGCTAAATGACGATGGCTGAGAAAATAGAAAACGATCAAATTTCAGTTACCCGGCCCTGATTATTGTTTTAAACACGAATACCATTAACTTTCAATGTTACAGGACCTCATGTTGAGATATTTATTTTAGCACTTTAAGACCTTATGAGCAATATATTTGAATTGTGCAACCGGATTTTGTGGTGTTGTCTTGATAATAATGATATTCGTTTGCGGCGAGGGACTGGGACATACCAGCAGGTGTATCTCCATAGGCAAGGAACTAAAGGCTGCAGGACATTGTGTTCACTTTGGAGCTTACGGATATTCAAAAGAACTTATCGAAAGAAAAGAGTTCATTGCACATGAAATACCTTCGGAGATTACCCTTGTGGGCAAGGCAGGCACCCTGAATCTGAAAAAGTCAATCCTTGCCAGCTTTAAGAGAGGACAGTTCCTTGGACTTATCAGGCTTCACAGGCTCCTCAGGAGAATCAGGCCTGACATAATCATATCCGACAGTTATTATATGGGTATACTAAGCGCAAGGTCACGAAGCGTTCCGTCTTATCTTATCCTGAACCAGTCGAACATGGAGGAGTTCTTTAAGGGAAAAGGAATTTCAAGCAAAATAGTCGCAGAGATAGTGAAAAAATTCTACATGGGCATGTTCAGGCTGGTTGATAAGGTCATAATACCAGACTATCCACCTCCGCATACAGTTTGCAGGAAGAATCTGGAATTTGGGAGTAATACCCTGAAGAAAGTTCTTTACTGCGGGCCCCTTGCAGGCACGTCCTTTGAAAAGACAGAAGCAAAGCCCTTGAGCAGCCCGCATGTGCTTTGTACAGTTGGGGGATTCGGATACCGGGAACCCATTTTCAGAAAAGTCATAGATGCCGCTGCAATGGATAGTACTATTAACTACACTCTTCTATGTGGCCCAAGTGTTGACCCCTCCGTTTTTGGAACGATAACCGAAAATGTACAGATCCTCAGGTTCATTGATGACCAGTTCCCATACCTGAAAGCCTCCGACGTGGTCATCGCTCCCGGTGGCCATAGCACCATGATGGAATCACTAAGCTTTGGCATTCCCATGATAACCGTGCCTGACCTCAATCACAACGAGCAACAGAACAACGCCTCAGTGATAGAAGAAGACGGGCTCGGTAAGAAAATTGACTATTCCACATCTCCCGGGGAGATACTTGAATACATCAGGCTCCTGATGAATGATGAAACATACAGAAAACGCTTAGCTAAGATGCAGGAAATGGCAGAACAGCTGACTGCTACAGCAAATGTAAGGAGAGAGTTGGAGAAATATGGAGATGTAAGGATAGAGGAAAAATAAAGGATAGAACGAATGATAGAAAGCAACAAAACAGATAGAAAACAATGTTATGAAACATTGTTTCTTATAGTTCTATATAAGTTAAGAAACAAAACTACTGATTATACGGATTAATTAACTAATATGTGCGGGGGTCTATAATCCGTAAGGCGCTGGGTGATGGAGTGGAGTATCAGCGCCTTGCAATCTTTTTTACGATATGTCCACATTCCATGACAAAACATTTAATTAAAAGAAAAGTGCGCCGACCGGGATTCGAACCCGGGTTTAAGGCTTGGAAGGCCTCAGTCATAGCCACTAGACCATCAGCGCAGTCTGGACATCCAATACAGTGTTTTTTAAGATATAACGTTTTCGCCTGATAATGAATGTAGCGAGGAATCATATTTAAATCCCAAAGACATTCAATATTATCAAATGAACCAGGAAACCGCAGATATAGCCATCCTGACAGAAAACATCAACAAAAGATACGAACAGGTCACGGCTGTTAAGGATATCAGCATCACAGTACAGAAAGGTGAGCTTTTCGGCCTGCTCGGACCAAACGGGGCAGGCAAGTCCACACTAATAGGCATGCTTTCCACAATGCTTCGGCCAACTGGGGGAAACGCACATGTCTGGGGACATGACATACGTTCACAGTCCACAAAGGTGCGTATGTCAATAGGAGTTGTTTTCCAGGGAACCACAGTAGACAGAAAACTAACCGGACGCCAGAATCTGGACCTGCACGGCAGACTTTACGGAATGGGAAGAAAAGAGCGCAATGAAAGGATCGAAGAAGTACTCAGACTTGTGGAGCTGACAAACTGGGCCGATGAGGTCGTACAGAAATATTCAGGGGGTATGATACGCAGGCTTGAAATCGCACGGGGAATGATGCACCATCCTAAAGTACTCTTTCTTGACGAACCAACACTTGGACTTGACCCACAGACAAGGAATCACATATGGGACTACATACGAAAGCTCAACCGGGAAAAGAACATAACAATGGTCCTCACCACCCACTACATGGAAGAGGCAGACATGCTCTGCAACCGCATAGCCATAATTGACCATGGGGAGATAATCGCCCTTGGAACACCCGGAGAACTGAAGTCAGAACTTGGAGGCGATATAATAACCCTTAAGTTTCCGGGAGAAGAAGACGCTGCAAAGATGGCAGAAAAATATAATGGGAATCCGGATTTTAAGGAAATGACAAGCTCAGGCACCACTGTCCGCATAACATCAACAGACGGTGAAAGAGCTATCCCGGAACTGCTCCAGATGACCGCTGAACTAGGCCTTCGTATCGAATCTGTAAGCCTGCGCAAACCAACTCTTGATGATGTCTTCCTGCACCACACTGGAAAGAATATTCGCTACACAGGCCCAGATAATAGCAAAAGCAGACGTGGCATCCGGCACATGATGAAGAAGGAAAAATAAACAAAGCGAGCGATCAAAGAGAATACTGCTCACGAAGCTCTTTTATCCTGTCCCTGAGTTCTGCGGCCCTCTCAAATTCAAGGTTCTTGGCAGCCAGGTGCATGTCAGCCTCAAGGTCAATGATAATATCTGCGACCTCCCGTACCGACGCATCCTCTGCTATTGCCATGATACCGGAAGCAGGATGATATTTCTCTACCTCCACAAGCTCCTTCTGCAGAGCCTTGCGGATAGTTGTAGGAGTTATGCCATGCTCCTTATTGAATTGTTCCTGGATCTTGCGGCGCCTATTGGTTTCATTGATTGCGCGTTCCATAGAGCCTGTGATATTGTCAGCATAGAGAATAACGCGACCTTTTGAATTCCTGGAAGCTCGCCCTATGGTCTGTATAAGGGAGCGTTCGGAGCGCAGGAAACCTTCCTTGTCAGCATCCAGAATGGCAACAAAGGCAACCTCCGGAATATCCAGTCCCTCACGCAGCAGGTTGATGCCTACAAGCACATCGAACTCCCCTTTTCTCAGATTTCGCACTATATCTGCCCGCTCAAGTGTATCTATGTCGGAGTGCATGTACCTCACCCTTACGCCCATTTCCAGCAAGTATTCTGTGAGATCTTCGGACATTCTTTTTGTGAGAGTGGTCACAAGGGTCCTGAAACCCTCAGCTGTCACTTTGCGGACCTCAGCAATGAGATCATCCACCTGATTCCCCACGGGCCTGACAGTAACTTCAGGATCAACAAGACCTGTGGGCCGAATTATCTGCTCTACAACAGATCTGCTTTTGCCAAGCTCATATTCAGCCGGAGTTGCAGAAACATATATAACATCATTGAGCTGACTTTCAAACTCATCGTAACGCAGGGGACGGTTGTCAAAAGCAGATGGCAGGCGGAAGCCATAGTTCACAAGAGACTCTTTCCTTGCCCTGTCACCGTTGTGCATCCCTCTTATCTGAGGGATGGTTACATGGGATTCATCTATCACAACAAGATAATCATCCGGAAAGAACTCTAACAATGAGGACGGAGGTTCGCCGGGACGGCGGCCGTCAAAATGCCGCGAGTAATTCTCAATACCGCTGCAGTATCCAAGCTCTTTTATCATTTCCATATCAAACTTTGTCCTCTGCTCAAGACGCTGGGCCTCAAGAAGCTGGGCCTCAGACCTTAACAGCGCCAGCCTGTCATGAAGTTCGGCATCTATGGTAACAAGTGCCTTCTCAATATATTCTTCAGGCATTACGAAATGCTTTGCAGGGTAAATACCGATGCTTTCACCGGGAAGTACTTTTTCCAGGGTTTTGCCAGTCAGTGGATCAAAGTAGGCTATCCTGTCGATCTCATCACCAAAGAGCTCTATCCTGATACCATTATTTTCCTGGGCAGGGAATATCTCGATAGTGTCACCCCTCAGACGGAAGGTGCCCTGAGTGAAGTCAACATCATTTCTTTCATATTGTATATTGATGAGCGATCCCAGGAAAGATGAACGGTCGATTTCGGCACCCGGTGTGAGCATCAAAGACATTGCCCTCCATTCATCAGGAGAACCCAGGTTGTAAATACATGAAACGCTGGCAACGACTATAACGTCCCTGCGCTCAAGCAGTGATTTTGTAGCTGAGAGCCGAAGGCGATCTATCTCTTCATTAATTGATGCATCCTTCTCGATATAGGTGTCTGTGGTGGGCAGGTAAGCCTCTGGCTGATAGTAGTCATAATAACTTACAAAATACTCCACGGCATTGTCAGGGAAGAACTCGCGGAACTCCGAGAACAACTGAGCTGCAAGGGTCTTGTTATGAGCTATCACAAGAGTTGGCTTTTGTACGTTCTGTATTACATTGGCCACTGTGAAAGTCTTACCTGAGCCTGTGACACCAAGCAGGGTCTGATGCTTTTTTCCTGAAAGCAGACCTTCTGTAAGCCGGGATATTGCTTTTGGCTGGTCACCTTTTGGACTGTACTCTGAAACTAACTTGAAAGAACGCATCAATACTTTATTGGACCGAATACCTATAAACATATTCACAGAGCAGATGCATACGTATTCACATTATAATAGTGGCTGATTACAACTTCACATCATCACCATTTCACCACAGATCACATGAATATCAAAAAGTAGAGTAGCATAAGCACAATTGCAAGTAAGATAAGTGTTTTTATGCTTTTGCGGTCAGAACCAAAGATGACAGGTATAGGACCAAGCATGATAATCCCACCGCCCTTCACATCGGTTTTCCGGGATACATACCCATCATCCGAATGCCCGTCTGAAGATAAGGAAGGATGAAATGATGTATTCTGACTGTATTCATCACTTTGTTTTGAATTTAAAGCGTCTAAAAAGCTTGCTATCATAATTAGTACAAAGCCACAGATAATCATCAAAATACCTGTGAACAAAAGAAGGGAAGCTGTAATTACAGACCCCTCCTCAGGAACAGATAAATGATGGCAATCGCAACACCTGCCCAGAGCATTGCGGTGGTAATATCAGGCGATGAGCCGAATGCAATAGGAATCGGACCTATGAGAATAAGACCGCCAAATTCACCGGCTCCCCTGAACGAGGATAAAAGCACCCCTGCAAAAAAAAGTATAAAGCCCAGAATAACCAGTACGGACCCTAAATTGAAGATATCCTTTAAACGCATGTGAACAGGTATGAACAAAAGGATATTAAAACCCTGCCAGAACCGCAGAGATATCAGTACTGCAGCCTGTGATACACAGGAACTTCCGGCATTTCCTCAGTCCTGTATGCTGATTCAGGTTCGTCAGCTATGTAGCGATACTCGCGCTGGGTCCTGTTGCCCCTGCGCTCAAGAAGGTTCTTGCGATACATGCGGGAAAGGTATGTTGAAACAGTACTTTGCTTGATCGGACCATATATCCTCTCATAATGCTGCTGCACATCCTGTGAAGAGAACCATACCCTTGGATATTCATATTTCAGGAAGAGTTCAAGGCGCTCATTTATAGTCAGCGACATGTCGTTCATCCTTTCCTGGAAAACAGGTGTTCTGCGACGGACAGGTTGATTAACAGCTTGATTAAAATGCGAGACAGCCGGAGACACCTGCTGGTGAGATGTTACAGGCGAGTGGATCACAGGAGTCATTGATCGTACCGGCTGCCTGGAGTCGTATTGCTGCAACCCAGCAGGAGGTTGGTTGGGCTGCATATATTGCGGTTGCTGATAATTTGGTATTGTGGCCTGTTGTGGCTGATATGCAGGTACGGGCTGTTGCTGCACCGGCAGAATTGGCATAACAGGCGGCATAACAGGCTGTTGAATCGGCTGTTGAATCTGTTGATTAGGATAATGTTGTATACCGGATGGGTAACCCTGCTGATGGAACTGCTGTGGAGGACCAGGCAGGAATTGTTGTTGCAGGAATGGAGGAGTTGTTTGTGGTGACTGTTGCTGACCCGTCACATCTTGGCCCGTACCATTCCCGGCAACATAAACATTAGAATTAATATTGGAGTTAGATGAATAGGACGAAGGTTCGGAGACAATATCAGTCTCGTCCTGGAATGTATCCAGGAATGCCATAAGGCGCCTTTTCCAGTTGCCTCCGGCAAATTCGACACTTGTGCTTTCAGTGCCATCGTCATCGATGATCTCAAGCCGAACCTTCATCCTTTTTTGCCTCTTTGCGGATCCATTCATCCCCTCAGATATTGATGGATTCACAAACCATTTATCCCCTCAGACAATGGTGTTGCTCTTTTAATCTTGATCCGTGATTTTGTGAACACATCAGGAACACACTGTTACTATGTGACTCACAATTACTTACATGGTTTTAATAATATATAAATATTTGCTCTAATATTAGTCTGCAAATGTTTTAACACAAAAAAAAGACTTAATAGAGCTTATTTTTGAAATTAAAACAATTAATACAGTCAAAGCATATTGTGAAACATGCCTACAATTAGAGAACTGCATTGATAATACATAAATATTTCGTTTATTAACCAAAATGAGATTTAATATTTGTATCCATACAATAAAGACAGATTTTAAAACTTATTTTAATAAATAAAGCATATTAAGACATTATTTATTGATATAAAGGATTTTAAAGGAACAATTGTTGTTTTTTGTATTAAGGCCAATCATATAATAAACCCATATAATAAACACCAGATATCCGCAATATCCCAGAAATAATGGTGCCATTAAAAAAAGGCTCCTGTAAACAGATACATCGTTCAACAATGCAGTGGGATTTATATCCAATGATACCCATAGTATGGCCCTATGTCAAATAGTAGTGCAGAATCACCGATTGACACCATTAGTTCAAAGATCAGGGCGCAGATAGAATCTGACAACCTTGATGAAAAAGACGTAGAGTCATTACTTCATGAGATCGAATTACTCAAAATCAACAATGAGAGCATGCGCGCTAAACTCCTTGAAGCCAGCATGCTTGCTAATAATTATCTTGAAGAAACAAACAAACTCAAAAGGCAGATAGAACAGCTTACATCCCCTCCCCTCTTCATTGCCACAGTCATGGAGGTCGACAACAATACTGCAATCGTCCGGCAACACGGGAACAACCAGGAAGTCCTGATAAAGGTCCCGCAGCACTTAAAAGTTGAAGCGGGCATGAGAGTTTGTGTGAATGCTGCATTCTCCATAATATCCATAATATCCAGAGCTGCAGACGTGCGCGCCCAGATCATGGAACTTATCAATTCCCCGGGGATTGACTACGATATGATAGGTGGCCTGGATGACGTACTAAAAGAGGTCATCGAGTCCGTGGAACTGCCACTTGTTGAGCCGGAACTATTTGATAAGATCGGGATTGAACCACCCACTGGCGTGCTTATGTACGGTGCACCCGGAACTGGAAAGACCCTGATCGCAAAGGCAGTTGCATCAAGGGCACATGCCACATTCATACGCATGTCAGGCTCAGACCTTGTGCAAAAGTTTGTAGGAGAAGGTGCCCGTCTTGTAAAGGATGTCTTCCAGATGGCACGTGACAAGTCCCCTTCGATCCTTTTCATTGATGAGATAGATGCAGTGGGCGGTATGCGCACCCACGACGGCACCACCGGTTCTGCAGAAGTGAATCGTACCATGCTCCAGTTACTTGCGGAAATGGACGGCTTTGATGCAACCAAGAATGTGAAAGTAATTGCCGCAACCAACAGGATAGACCTGCTGGACCCTGCACTGCTTCGCCCCGGACGTTTTGACCGTGTTATAGAGATTCCCCTCCCCGATGAAAAGGGGCGCACAGAGATATTCAAGATCCACTCGCGCAATATGAACCTGGCAGACGATGTGGACTTTGAGAAGCTGGCAAGGATGACAGAAGGCCTTAGCGGTGCCGATATGAAGGTTATTACAAAAGAAGCCGGAATGTTCGTCCTGAGAAGGCGTGGAGAGCATATCACCATGAAGGACATGATGGATGCCTATGAAAAGGTAGTTTCCGAGGAAGAAGAATCAAACACACCTTATAGTATGTTTGTTTAAACCACAAACATACTCACTTTTACCCAGACGAAAGATTAATATGCCATGAGTGACTTTCAAGGGTGCTGATAAGCAATTCAAATTGCTCCGATAGTGTAGCACGGCCAATCATGCAGGACTCTCACTCCTGCGACTGGGGTTCGAATCCCCATCGGAGCACTTTACTATTTTTTAAGTGATTGTTTTTTTAAAAAAAATAAGGGCATTTAAAATCCATGCTGCATTATTCCCCATCATGCGAGGTGTTTCCAGTACACACACCTAAAACCATTAGTCCTGATTGGTCCTATAATCAAAATGTACTTCTTTTTGAGCCTGGCAAGGCACCATTAGAACATCTATGTTAGGAACACCACGTTACAAAAGGTGTATTTTAGCCCTGACAAAGAGCTTCACTAAGAGCCCAGTTCCAATGACAACTATAGAGGACAAATAGAGGACAATTACCAAGCATCTGCAACTTCAAATGTCCTGGGGAAGTCTCCTTTGAAGTTCAGGTTGCCATCTTCAACCTCCAGGCTCCCTATATTTAGTCCACCCATCTTAGAAAGATGAGAATTGATCAGGGCCTCCAATTCCTGCTGTCCTTTTTTAGCAGTTCCTTCCGGAACTGGCAAAATGCCAACTTTTGCGCTGGAGACATCCACCCGTATAGAATTATCGCTTGCTTTTGCGAATGTACCCTGGGCATATACCGGACCTTTGAAATCATAACCGAACTCTTTTAGATCGATGTAAGCAGACATCTCTGCCTGGTTATTACTACCCAGACGAACTTGTATATCTTTCATAGGCCCTTCATTGTTAGTGGCTTGAAGATATGAGCTAAGCTGTGAGCTTGAAAGACTTATCTCCATAGGTGCTGCATCAGAGTAGATTATATCACTGGTCAGGGTATATGCAGATGCAGGATCTGCAAGGTTAATACCCTGCTCCTGAACAAGTCCATCGAAAATAACCGGATCTACCTCCACACCAAGGTCTATAGCTTTATCCGTCCCCATAAGGTCGGTCAGACCGGGAATATACACCATCCCGGATGCCGCAACAATTGTCAATATCACAATTAGCAGTGCAAAAAATGACGATATTACAACATAGGTCAGAGGAACACCGGCATTGTTATTCTTTAATATGCAGCCATAAGATAACACATTGATACACCATAAATCAATTTGAAGAATGGCTATAAAAACCTATCCATTCCATTAATGGCTCATGTGCTGGTTCGGTCAAGTTCAGTTCAATTTCTTAGAGCAAACAGGATATATTTTTTAGAACCTGTAACCAGACCTCAGATACCATCCTTTCATGTACCACCGGACAACATCATCAAATCAAAGACATGAAAAGAGGAGAAAGTAATAAGGACTTATTACAAGGACTTATTACTTTTTATAAAACAACGGATCTTTATCTGATTTGAAAAAACATCCAGTACAAAGCCCTATTCAACATTCCCGAATTGGCAGGAGAACAATAAACATATAAAAACACCTGGGCCCGAATCACAAAACAAGCTGTAGTGCTATAATTACTTTTTCAACTCTAAATAGAACAAAATAACCATGTAGAAATATATGCGTATATACATCATATTTACGGCTCTGTAGAAATCCTTTCTTTATTAATAAACCACAGATAAATACGCATACACTCACCTCCTACGGAGTTGAGTGCCTGCTAAACAGTCGTTTAGCAGGTAACACAGATGAAAAACATCTGCGTGCATCAGCGTTTATCTGTGGTTCATGAATTATTGATAATACGTTTTCTACAGAGCCATATTTACATATAAACAAAAGAACATTTGATACTAAGCAAATTAAATTGAATTAAATTGGTATTCCACAGAGAGGGAATTCACACAAAAGGAGAATGATAGCACGAAAGTTATTAAAAGTATTACCTTGTTAAACTCCGTGATTATCATGACATCAAACCACTCAAACGAAAACACACAGATACAAATACCTACCTTTGAAGAAGCCGCCAGATTCCACGGACACGTCTGCCCCGGACTTACCATTGGTTACATTGCCTCAAAAGCAGCCATCGAAAAACTTGAAACCGAGCGTGACATAGATGAGGAACTTGTCACCATCGTAGAGAACGATGCCTGCGGAGTGGACGCTGTACAGGTACTTACCGGGTGCACAATCGGCAAAGGCAATCTCATTTACAAAGATCACGCAAAACAGGTATTCACATTCATATGCAGGAACAGCGGCAAGGCAGTCAGGGTTGCCCTGAAAGCGAGCTTCAATATCGATGCTATTGACCCAGAGGTTAACAAGCTGCGGCCGAAGGTAATGTCAGGCACTGCTACAGAAGACGAAGCACAGGAATTCAGAAAACGCATGGACGGCATATCTGTGACCATGAGAGAAACGCCTGTAGAGGAAATCTTTGATGTGAAATTCGTTGATGTGGATATACCACACAAAGCCAGGATATTCAATTCTGTCAAATGTGTCAAATGTGGCGAAATGATGGCAGAGTCCCGCACCAGGGTCAAGAATGGAGAATACGTCTGCATCCCGTGTTACGAGGAATACACCAGAGGCTGGTAAAGAGTAGGGAAATGCATCCCACTCTTATTTCAACAGGTTATTACTGAACTTATTCTACATTCACTGCAACAAGTGAAAGACCCAGCTTAGCCTCCAGTTCCTGGATCTTTGCAAGGTCATCTTTTGTGAGCTCTGCATTGCTGATGTTAAGACCAGAGAATGCAAGTAAAGTAATGTTCATTTGCGATTCTAATTCATTGATGGCTTTTATCTGCTCATCTTTAAGTACGGAAAATCCCCATAGCATTTATTTCAATCTCCTTTTTTTACATTGGCCGTTTGGCTCATTTTGTAAAATGGCTAATGTTATTTATTATTTATGAAAAACAAATTAGCATTGGTCATGGTCATGACATATTATAGAATCACATGTTAAAATAAGAATAATAAATCTTATGCATATTTCGGCTCTGTAGAAAACCTGTTATCAATAATTTATGAGCCGCAGATACACTCACCTCTTACAGAGTTGAGTGCCTGCTAAACCTTCGTTTAGCAGGTCACGCTGATGCACGCAGATATTTTTCATCTGTGCTTTATGAAAAAAGAAAGGATTTCTACAGAGCAAAATAAGCAGCATTTAGCATATTGACACAGCTTTGCAACAATTGCTTTAGTAATATTTAGAGGAAACTACATAATCATTAATGCTACTAAATCGCTAGATTTTAATACATGATACATTGTTTAACTATATTGTTATGATTAAAAGTGAATAAAATGAACAAAGGTATACAAAATGGAAAAAAGCAAGATAATTCCATTGATCATTTTGATATTAATAATGGTCATTTCAACTTTAGTTTCAGGTTGTATGGACAATTCATCAACTTCCCAGGACAGCTTAGCACATGAAATTGAAATCATAACCATTACAGATGCCCTTGGGAGAAATGTAGATGTGCCAAGATCCCCGGACCATGTTATTTGTTCCGGCCCGGGTGCTCTCAGATACCTTACATATCTTGAGGCACAGGACAGGATAGTTGGGGTGGACAGTATCGAAACCCGCCTATCACAGTTCGATGCCAGGCCTTATGCTATTGCAAATTCGCAGTTTAAGGATTATCCGGTATTTGGGGAATTCAGAGGTAATGATGACCCTGAAAAGATACTGATGCTTGAACCACGGCCACAGGTCATATTCAAGACATATTCTGCAGATGGATATGACCCTGTTGAACTCCAGCGAAGAACTGGCATTCCCGTCGTTGTGCTCAACTACGGGGACATGGTCACCTACAGAAAAGACATGTACAACTCCTTAAGAATAATGGGAGAAGTGATGGATAAAGAGGAGCGCGCAGGAGAGCTCATAACATTCTTTGATCAGACCATTGCAGACCTCAATGAGCGTACAGGAGATGTACCTGAAGAAGCGAAGACAACGTGCTATGTGGGTGGCATTGCCCGCCGGGGCCCTCATGGATTCCAGTCCACAGAACCTACATACCCACCCTTCCTGTTCATAAACGCCAGGAATGTGGCATATGACCCAATAGGACTTAGCAGTGCGGAAGTCTCAAAGGAGAGCCTGCTTGGATGGGACCCGCAGATCCTTTTTGTAGATCTGTCAACCACACAATCCGAGGACAGATCCAGTGCTGTGTACCAGCTCCAGACAGACAGCGCTTACAGGCAACTTAGTGCTGTAAGGTCATCAGAGGTCTACACAGTCCTGCCTTATAACTGGTATGCGCAGAATTATGGATCAGTGCTTGTAAACTCATATTATACAGGAAAACTGCTGTATCCGGACAGGTTTGAGGATATAGATATCGATGATAAAGGAGCTGATATCTACACATTCCTTGTTGGAATGGGAGATGAACAAGTAGGGGAACAAGTCTACGATACAATGAAACATGCCTTTACCATCCCTGCTTTCACAAAGCTGAACCTGTCAGAATAAGGAAAATAAAGAGCATGATGAGACTATAAAGAAGAGGAAGATAGGGAAATCAAATGAGCAGTGAAGCAGGGGATATTGTACGCAGGTACAAGGAACACACCGCCAGGAAGGTCAGCTACATACTTGCAGGTATCTTCATGATGTTTTTGGTGGCTGTGTACTCAATATCCACCGGATCTGTGGATATACCGCCACTTGATGTCATCAGGACACTTGCAGGACAAAGTATCTCACCTACATGGGACAGTATAATATGGAGCATTCGCCTGCCGCAGGTGCTTACGGCTATTGTTGCAGGTACAGGACTTGCCATATCAGGAGTTGTGATGCAGTCCATACTCCGAAACCCCCTGGGATCACCTTTCACCCTTGGAATATCAAATGCTGCAGCCTTTGGAGCAGCTTTATCGATAATCGTGCTGGGAGCTGGCAGTACAAGCAGCAACGTTGGAACTGCAGTTACAATAAACAACCCCTATACCACAACCATTGCAGCATTTGTTTTTGCAATGATAGCCACTGCCGTCATACTGATGTTCGCAAAGCTAAGAGGAACAACTCCTGAGGTAATGATCCTGATAGGTGTGGCCCTGGGATCCCTGTTCACAGCAGGCACCATGTTCCTGCAGTACTTTGCAGATGATGTACAGCTTGCTTCAATGGTATTCTGGACATTTGGAGATACTTCAAGGGCAAGCTGGGAAGAGCTTGGACTGATAACGGTGATAGTTTTCATTGCCTTTGTGTATTTCACCCTGAACCGATGGAAATACAATGCCATAGATGCAGGGGATGAGACCGCAAAGGGACTTGGCGTGGACGTTGATAGAGTGAGACTTTGGGGAATGATATGGGCCTCATTTGTTACTGCCATCACTGTTGCCTTTCTTGGGGTTATCGGCTTTATTGGCCTGATATGTCCCCACATGGCACGCCGGCTTATAGGAGATGACCATCGCTTCCTTATCGCGGGCAGCGTTGTGATGGGAGCACTGCTGCTGCTGTGCGCGGATACAGTTGCCAGGGCGATGATACAACCATATCAGCTCCCTGTAGCTGTACTTACTTCATTTCTGGGAGCTCCCACGTTTATATATCTTGTACTGAAGGGGAGAAGAATATGATATTAGATGTAAATGGAGTGGAATTTAACTACCGCAGTAAAGAGGTCCTGAGTAACATCAAATTCCATCTGAAGAAGAACGAGATACTTGCCATACTGGGACCAAACGGAGTGGGTAAGACCACCCTGCTCAAATGCATGAACTCTATACTCAAGCCAAAGAGTGGGACTATAATGATAGAAGAGCAGGATGTGCTTAAGCTTGAGCAGATCGAGATAGCACGCCGCCTGGGGTATGTGCCACAGCGCTGCGAGCCTGCAAGGCTGACGGCATTTGATGCCATCCTCCTGGGCAGGATGCCGCATATAAAATGGAACATAAGTGCAGAAGATGTGATGCTTGTGGAGGATGTTATCAAGAGATTAAAGCTTGAGGATCTTGCACTTAGATATATAGACGAGCTTAGCGGCGGAGAGCTACAGAAGGTAGGGATTGCAAGGGCCCTTGCACAAAACCCAAAGCTCCTGCTGCTGGATGAACCAACAAGCAGCCTTGATCTGCGGAATCAGCTCGATATACTTGATATAGTCAGGGATGTTGTTAAAAATGAGGATGTTTCTGCCATTATGACCATGCATGACCTGAACCTTGCCTTCAGATACGCTGATAAGTTCCTTTTCCTGAAAAATGGTACCATATTTGCAGCAGGGAGTATAGCAGATATATCCCCGCAGATAATAGAAGAAGTATATGGAGTACCTGTCACCATACAGAACTACCATAATGTAGCTGTAGTGATACCAGTATGACAGAGCCATGAAGGGAAAGTATCGAACAGCAAAGAATAACATGGGTAAAAAATGGCTAAAAGCGTGGACAAAAGGATGAATGATGTATATAATATAGACTGGAACGCTGTCTGGACCGAACAGATGCAAAGAAGCCAGAGGAGCAAGAACAGGAAGGAATGCTCCTCTATATGGGAAGACAGGGAGAGTGCAAAAAGATTCTGGGACATGTCACAGAGAGATGGGCAGAAAAGGGCAAAAGAGACCATCAAAGACCTTCATATAACGCCCGGCTCCAGGGTCCTTGATATTGGGGCAGGACCCGGAACACTGGCAATTCCCATCTCACAAAAGGTTGCACATGTGACGGCCGTTGAACCTTCAAAGGGTATGCTGGAGGTCCTTGATGAGAAGATCTTGGAGTACAAAAGGGATAATATATCTGTTGTCAGGAAAAGATGGGAGGTCATAGACATTGAGGACCTTGAAGGACCCTATGATGTGGTCATAGCATCTTTCTCACTGGGAATGCCTGATATCCGCAGGGCCATTGAGGACATGCAGGCAGTATGTTCAGGCCACATATACCTCTACTGGTTTGCCGGTAACACTTCATGGGATGAGCATTCCACCAGCATCTGGCCCACACTGCATGGAAGTGAATACCATCCATCACCTAAATCTGACATACTGTTCAATGTGCTCTACCAGATAGGAATATATCCTCATATGGAGCCATTTATTATTGGAAGGAATGAGACCTATTCAACACTGGATGATGCAGTGAATGAACAGGAAAGCCATTTTGCCATTGAGACGGAACAGCAAAGGGAAATACTCAGGCAATACCTCAAGGAAAAAATGCATTTTGAGAATGGCAACTATATCTATGATGCACGCTCCACAAGGGTACGGATATGGTGGTCTGTGAATGGTCCTGAGAAACTGGTATGATAGCAGATGTGCAGGTTCAGGACATTGCATCATGGAGCTGTACAACTATACTGTTAAGCACATCCTCCACCCTGTCCTTTTCATCGACCTGGATGATAATATCAGCATAGTTCCTGTATATTCCTGATCTCTCCTGATATAGCTCATTGAGGTCTTTATCCTTAAGGCCAACTACCCCCCGTGTGTCTATGTTAGAAAGCCTGCGTGATATGAGCTGAAAAGGAACATCAAGAAAAACGATAGTGGATATTTCCCTTAGGAAGTCCATTGCCTTTTTTGAGTATACAACGCTGCCACCTGTTGATATGATACAGTCCTGCCCGGGCACTATCCTGAGGATGCACTGCTCTTCTATATCCATGAGTGCCAGATCACCATGCTGATCAACTATATCCTGAAGAGGGGCGCTACTTGCATCCACTATAAGGTCATCTGTGTCGATGAAGGGTTTTCCAAGTCGCTTTGCAAGCGCTTTGCCAACAGAGCTTTTCCCGGCACCCGGCATGCCTATCAATGTTATTGTCATGGGGATCTCCTTCTCCATTGCAGCATGCCCTTAGTTTGTGAGGGATTGTATGGGTGCAGGTATCCTGCCACCCCGGGAGATGAACGTTTCCGAACTGAATTTGTGCACCGGCATCACCGGAGCGGTTCCAAGCAGCCCTCCGAATTCCACCATATCCCCTACTTTTGTGCCAGGTGCAGGTATCAATCTTACTGCAGTGGTCTTCTTATTGATCATGCCTATGGCCATCTCATCGGCGATTATGGCTGATATGGTTGATGCAGGTGTGTCACCAGGGACTGCTATCATGTCAAGGCCAACCGAACATACGCTGGTCATGGCCTCAAGCTTATCCAGTGACAGGGAGCCTCGCTGCACTGCGCGTATCATGCCCTGGTCCTCGCTTACAGGGATGAAGGCACCGCTAAGTCCGCCCACTGAGGATGAGGCCATTGCCCCGCCTTTCTTGACGGCGTCATTGAGAAGTGCAAGTGCGGCAGTGGTGCCGTGGGTGCCACAGCTTTCCAGGCCCATGGCCTCAAGGATGGCTGCCACACTGTCCCCTATGGCAGGGGTTGGAGCAAGGGATAGGTCAAGCACACCGAACTGTACGTGGAGCCTGCGGGCAACTTCCCTGCCTACCATCTCACCCATCCTTGTGATCTTAAACGAGGTCTTTTTAATGCATTCAGAGATGTCACCCAGGCTAGGGTCTTTGAGGGCACGCACGGCGGAGTTGACCACACCCGGACCGCTGACACCGACATTTATAACACAGTCCGGCTCGCCGATGCCGTGAAATGCGCCTGCCATGAAGGGGTTGTCATCGGGAGCGTTTGCAAAGACCACAAGCTTGGCACAACCGATGCCTGAACTGTCCCGGGTCATCTCTGCGGTTTCCTTGATGATCTTGCCCATCAGGGAGACGGCATCCATGTTTATGCCTGCCCTGGTGGTTGCGACATTTACGGATGAGCAGACCTTTCTGGTACTGGCAAGTGCCCGGGGGATGGAGTTGATGAGATTCAGGTCCCCGGGGGTCATGCCTTTTTGCACCAGGGCGCTGAAACCACCGATAAAGTCAACCCCTGCATCCTCTGCTGCCCTGTCAAGGGTCTGTGCTACAGAGCTCAGATCTGTGGCCACGCAGCTTTCGGCAACAATGGAGATGGGAGTCACAGATATCCTTTTATTGATGATGGGAATGCCGTACAGATTCTGTATTTCGTTGGTGGTTTTTACAAGGTCCTTTGCATAGTACATTATCCTGTTGTAGACGTTCTCATTGAAGGTATCCAGATCAGGATGACTGCAGCCGCGCAGGTTGATGCCCATGGTGACGGTCCTTATGTCAAAGTTCTCGTTGCTCACCATTTTGATCGTTTCAAGGATCTCTTCCGGGTGGATAAGCATGTATACACCTCATATCCTGTGCATGAATCGGAAAGCGTCTTCGTGCTGGACCTTGACCTCGACCCCAAGTTCCTGGCCTTTCATGGACATGGCCTGCTGGAAAGCTGCAAGATCGAAGTTCTCTTCTTTTATCTCAGCCAGCATTATCATGGTGAACAGTTCGTCCATGATGGTCTGGGTGATATCTACGATATTGACACTGTATTGTGCCATTATCTGGGTTATACCCGCAACTATACCAACTTTGTCTATACCGATAACAGTTATTATAAAACGACTGGATGACATGGAGCTTCCTTCATTGAAACGTTTATGCAGGTCAGGCATAGGAACTAACTGATTTTTTGCATAGTGCTTATGGCACTGACCTCAGGTAACTTATGGACTTATGGTAGCTTAATGGATGAGATGCTATTTTGACTTTGCCTATGATAAGCTGTAAGTGATAAGATCGAATGAAAATATCGAATCAAAAAATGAAATGAAAAATGTAAGTGTTTAGTATCTGCATGCATGCCAATGGAAAAAGTATATGTGTCCTTGATAGAATCTTTAAGACCGGGATAATACAGGATCCCAGTCTGATGAATATGCCTGCACCACCAGTAGATAATGTATGATGAAACAGGCAAATGAACATAATGATGTATGATAATACTAATATGTGCCTTTGTTAGAAAATATTGATATAATTATATAATAAAAATGGCGAAACTAATAAAGCACTCAAAGTCTATGGTGCTTAAGGCAACAAAGTTTATATAGAATTTTCATTATAATTATTATGATGATGGTTTGAACGGCTAAGTTCATCAGATGATTCAAACAATCAGGAGATACAATGGTAAAAATTGTACACGCACAAACCGTACTCACGGAAGATGAACTGGCGGCTTTGAAAAAGAAATGTAACGAGTCGTCAACAAAAGAAGCCCTGAGTATGGCCGTGCAACATTATCTCGAGTGTCAGTACACTGACATCGATGATCAAATGTGGACAAAGAAGCTTGAAAAAGTAGTCCAGAAAAAGAAACAGAATAAAGTATAGTTTTTTGAACAAGAGAGGAACGAATTATGAGCAAAGCAAACCAATTCTTAGATGAAGAGGATGCAGTATCTCCGGTCATCGGCGTAATCCTGATGGTCGCTATCACTGTCATCCTCGCTGCAGTCATTGCAGCATTCGTATTCGGCATGGGACCACCTGAACAGGCACCGCAGGCATCACTGAGGGCAGGTGCTGATACGTTTACCGATGGTACAGACACATTCTCCGTGGTTAAATTAGAACACCAGGGAGGAGATGAGATTGTCCTAAAGTCTGCCAATACAAGAGTATTTGTTGACGGAACAGCAGCTGTAATTGTAGCTACTGAAACTAATTCAACATACAACGCTGGTAACTTAATGTATGTGTTCTGGGATGAAACTGATGATAAGTATTATGTTGACACATACAAAAACACAACAGGTGACCCAGAAAACATTGCATCAAGTGGTGACATCGTTAACGTCAAAGTAATAGATGCTTCAAGCCAACAGATGATTTCCGACCTGAACGTCAGGTTCTAATGACGCACCTTAGCGTCATTCTTTCTATTTTTTTGCTCGCAAGGGTACAGTGCCGCGACTTAAGACTTATTTTGCGTATGGCATAGTATCAATGGACACTATGTTTTAGGATTGCCAGAGTTTATTTTCTTCTTAAACCACCTCTATTTGAATCACGACAGGCTTAGTTGAACCGTGATGAATAATGGTTTGATTTGCGGGCTCTGCTGAAATCCTCATATTGATAACAAGTATAACCCTGAGATGTATGTCCAGCTTGTGTACATAGCTTGAATGTAAGCCCTTTTACCTGGTTCAATGTCTTTTGCACTTTCTTAGCCATATTTCCTTTTCAGAACAGATAAGATGATTTCAACCAGTTTCCTTTTGTGGTACAATTCTGTCAAATACCTGCATTTTAACGCGCTACAAGCCGTTGAAACTATTCTTTTAAGAGTAAGGTGGAAATATGTAAAATTAGTCGGGGGAATATTTGGTAGCTATAAGGCGTATAAAACCTAATGCAACTAGCAATACCGATATACTTATAATGAATTCGTATTCGATGTGATGGGTATAAACTCCAGCTGCGATCTCACGCAAGACGATTAAAATCGTAGCATCGGTAATATATGTAAGTCTTATTCTTTTATGTTCACGATAATCAATAAATGTCTTGAAAAGGTCGATCAGAACAAATATTGTGAGGACGCTAACAACCACATCTATAAAACTTACATGAATAAAATTGCCACCAAGTAACTCATATATGATTATTGCTACGTTTATCAAAATATTCAGCAATCCCACAATTATTGCTATTAAAAGAATATACAGGACAGAGTAAGTGACAAAACGTATTACTATGTCAAAAATGTCATCGTGTTCTACCATATTATATACTCTGCTAAACTAGACTCAGTTGTAATTAGCATTGCATAGCTATATATGTTCGCTTTTAAGCTAACATCTTGTGAATATTCCAGCGTATAAAAATAAAATCAAGGTTATGTAGAAAATCCATTGTTCTAATAAAATTCAATAGGTTTCACCTATTCTTTAAAAATAGAAACAATAGGCTAATCAGAGAAATTAAAGCCGCCTGCATAACCCGGGACTCAAAGACCAGCCATATCCTTGAAGGTGAGAATTAGACCGTGAAATGAAGCTCTTACTGGCCCTACCGATTGAACACGAGGATTCTGAAAAGGTGTACGAACTTAAGATACCATACGGTTCATACATTGAGTTCTCAAAGTACGTGAAGACACTAAAAGCTGCAGCAGCAGATGTAGCCAATGTGATGACCAAGATCAACCGCATTGAGAACCCAGACGGACCTAGAGCTATGTACACCTTCAAGAGAGGGGATGACTATGAGGGTTCAGTGGATGGTGATGAGGAAGCTGAAACAATCACCTGGTTCTCTATCCTATGAGTTCCTTCTGTCGTATTTGCAGAACACCCATGAAAATAGCAGCATCTGTGCGGTGATCTCGGGAACTCCTATCCTCAGTTCATGCAATAATTCTCCAAGTCCTTCTCCTGTAATTATTGACCCTAATAACTCTGGTGTAAAGAACACTGACCCTATACCAGTGATGAACCATAACAATCCAAATAATAGCAGCCAACCATGCTGTTGTTCTCTAAGGGTTATGTAGAAAGGATAGATCAGCAGTGCAAGGATAATACCACGCACAATCTGCCCGAAGAACACTACCGCAACCATGAAGAAACTTTCCAGGGGACGATATAGTTCAAATACTTCCATGGTAGCTAAGGCTTCCTCATACCCTTGTAATTGATAGAAGGCCATCCCGATGATCCAGTAAGTAATAATATGGATAAGAGTGAAACGCTTTATATAACCCCGTTTCAGTGCGTCTTTTAGTTGTAAGCCCTGTATATGTACACTTTCTCTGATGTTGCCGCTTCTCTCCCAATGAAGGAAAATTATACAAAACATCAGTGACTGAATTGCGACTACAATAAGTACGGTGAGATGTTCGATGAAACTGGCCTGTGTATAGATCATCCCTTCTATAGATCCTGGCATCGGCTCCACTGAAGCCAGTAGTCCAAGCCCCCACAAAGTTGCAAAGAGAACAACCAGGCCATGTTTACCTTTAACAATGGTTTCGTAAAAAGGATATATTATTATGGCTATCAGTATCCCCCGAATAAATTGGGATAATATCACCAAGGGAGCAGGGTATCTATAAGGTTCGAAAAATTCAAGGGCTATCTTCCAGGCTTCAGGGAATATGTTTAGGATGCTTAAAAAAAGGTAGGCAAATAAACTGTAAATAATCACGTGAAGCAATGAGAAACGTCCGATGTAGCTCAATAGTTTCGGTATGCCAGGCATAACATTAGTTCGGGACCAATTATATTTATATTTTATTTTGGCTCTGTAGAAATCCCTTCTTTATTAATAAACCACATATGAAAAATATCTGCGTTCATCAGCGTGACCTGCTAAACGAATGTTTAGCAGGCACTCAACTCTGTAAGAGGTGAGTGTATCTGCGGTTCACAAATCATTGAGAATAGGTTTTCTGCAGAACCTTTGTTTTAGAAGGAGGTTGACCATAAAGTAAGGCTGTTTGTAATCAAGTGCTCTTTTAAGAACTGTATCAGATTGTTGATCATACAAAATTGTATAAAAAAGTGGATTTGATATTAACATAAATGTTAACATCATCCATCATAAAGAAAAATGTCTTCAATTGAGCATTCGAAGAATCGTGCCATTTTAAACGCCAATGCTATACTTGGATCATATTTTCCACGTTCTATAGCATTGATGGTTTGTCTTGTCACCTCCATCTCATTGGCCAGATGTTCCTGAGTAATATCTTTCTTTGCTCTCCAGACTTTTAGATTATTTTTCATTCATCATCCGTCCCAGAATTAAATTTGCCTATTGTACCAATAGTAAAATCCCACATATGTCAAACCTGTTATTGCAAACAGTAGAGACACAACAGGATATGCCTGAATATCGAATGCCGTAACTCCAAGAAAGGCCACAAAGATACCCTGGAGGATTATAAGTATCGTCAAAGTTTTATGACTGGCCTTCTCAGCAATATGAAATATTCTTTCATCTTCCACTATGGTTCCTTTACTCTTAAGTCGGATGCTACGCAGACTTATCAAGATCAGTACAATACCTGCACCTACGAATGCTCCACCAGTTCCACTTGTATTTATAATCCATTCTGGTTCAATAATATGAATTCCGATTCCGATTAAGGTTATAAAAAACCCTATAACTAACATTCCTATATCTTTGGTTTGCATTTAAATCACTATGTAAAGTATACTATACATAATGTATATATAACTTTTCATAAAGAATGCGATGCTTTACAATTGATATTATATATTTAAATATTATAATCACCCTGGACATAAACCAAAAACCAGAATTGAACACAAAGTGATACGTTTGCCCGTACAATCAATGAACAATCATTTCTATTGATGCTGATTCTTGAAAAGACATATCCAAATTAAATTTATTATCCATTTAGTAATCAGAAATCGTTTGATTATATGCGATTTGATTACATACTTGTTATTTTGACTACAAATAATAGTGTTTGACTTTAAAGTAAGGGAGTTTATGATCAAGGCCTTTTAGAAGTATCTGCATGCATCAGCGTTACCTGCTAAAGGGATGTTTAGCAGGCACTCAACTCTGTAAGAGATGAGTGTATCTACGGTTCAGAAATTATTGATAATAGGTTTTCTAAAGAACCGTATGTTCTTGTCTGTATATTGTCTGTATATTTGCAAAGCTTATCTTTACTTATATGATCAGATTAATCTGTATGCCAGAAACACTTTATAACGAAGGGTTTTATCATTAAGGAAAGACAATGTTTCAAAATAAGAACTTTTATATATAAACCCAAAAGTGAAGAGAATGCATCAAAATAATAAGATTTCAACTCCATTGAAGCTCTTTCTTTTAAGTATCGGATTTGTAGTCATCACAATAGGGATGCAAGAGATATCATCAATACTTATCACCTTCTTTTTTTCTTTCTTTGCAGCACTCATATTTGCTCCTCTTGTAAGCTGGCTCCAAAAAAAAGGAGTTCCTGCTATAATGGGTGTAGGCGTGGTTATCTTTGTCTTTATTCTGCTTATCATAATCCTTGGATTTATAACCACATTTACTGCCATGCAATTAAATGATCAGATACCAGCATACGAGAAGGAGTTAACATCTTATATGGAAAGTCTTGCACAGTATGTTCCTGCCGCTGAAGAGATATCCCTTAATGTAGTCCTTCGTGAAGCTGGTTCATCTCTTGTGAGCTTTTCTGTGAGAATCCTTAATGGAATAGTAAATTCTGCTACAACAGTAATGCTTATTGTTATCATAACAGCATTCCTACTGCTGGATTCAACCAGAATACCAGCAAAAGTGCAGAAAGAGCTTGAAGAGGAGTTCGTATTGATGGCAAAGCTGCGTGATCTAAGCAAAGTTGTTATGGATTATTTCATGGTAAGGACAAAAGCCAGCTTGATCACAGGCGCAGGGGTTGCTGCGTTTCTGCTAATCGGACGCATCGAATTCGCCATATTCTGGGGTATCGTTGTTTTCATATTCAGTTATATCCCCTATATTGGCCTGTTTTTAGCATCAATACCACCTATATTTCTTGCACTGTTACAGTATGGACCTGTTGGAGCTCTGGCCGTCATCGCCGCCATTATTGTCGTAAACATATTGGCAGACAATATATTATTCCCCTCCTTGGCAGGAAGAGAACTGAAACTAGCTCCTTCTGTTGTTTTGCTATCTATTGTCTATTGGGTCTATGTATTAGGTCCAGTTGGCTTTTTGATATCCATTCCCCTGACAATGTCTATAAAAATTGTATTAGAAAGCTTCAAGGAAACAGAAGCTCTTGCAAAGATGATGGATTCAAACAATAATGCTGACAAGAAGGCATCAAATGAACAGGATAATTAGAAAGTAAAGATCACATAAAGCTATCGCCGGAAATAAGACCTCAAACTCCATGCCCTATCGGATGAAGTATATAGTATAACATATCGGTTATATCAAGCATGAAGAAAAATATATGTGTTGTTAGTTTGCTTTGCATCTGAATCGAATGCAAGCAAACTAACAACATATCCACATGTTAAAAATCAATCCGCGAAAATCTATTTTTTAATTACCAGTAAAGCGTACATTCAAAGTGCTCATATACACTTTTTGCAAATTCACGGTTTTTCATATCTGGCCAATCATCTTCCGGAAAACCTGGTGCATCTTTTAATTTTGAGATCTCTATATCAGGAATGAAGTAATGACCATCCCCTTTATTGAATATCTCCCAGGGCACCCCAACGTATCCATCCCTATCCTTTAAAGAAATTATTACATAAGGAATACCATTCCTATGTATGTCGATCATAAAGTCAATGAAGGTACCTATTTCATTACCGCTTTCATCCTTTATCGGATCTCTCTTTATAGTTTCCACTGATAACATTTCAGTATTCGACATTTATTTACCCCCATACTAAATAAAAATATGAGAATGACGTTATTTATACCTTATGATTCTGCATGGGATGGATACAATAATAATGATTTATCAAAAAAATACTATCATTGTTTATATTTCATACATTGCCTGTCTTCAATGATAAAACTCATTGTGCAGATATGCCAATTTTATTCCTCTTTTCAAAAAGAGCATTTTTACATAGTCGAATATGTATCTGAATAAAAATTATAATTAATGATTTGTGAACCGCAGATACACTCACCTCTTACAGAGTTGAGTGCCTGCTAAACCTCCGTTTAGCAGGTAACGCTGATAAACGCTGATATAAGTGAATGTATGAAGCTCATCATCAATGAATTGAAGAGTCAGATAATTTCCATAAGTTATATGTAATAATAATATTAATACATGCTTTGAGTACTATGATACATGAAGAAAGAAGTAAACTATCAGAGAAGACTTTAGACCTCAAAAGAGCAATCGATTCTCTAAAAGAAGAGCTTGAAGCTGTTGACTGGTACAACCAGAGGGCAGATGCTTGCACTGATGAGAACTTAAAGAAGATATTGATACACAACGCAAATGAAGAAAAAGAGCATGCAGCCATGATCATTGAATGGATCAGGCAGAATGACGAGGATTTTGCCAAAGAGTTAAAAGAATACCTTTTCAGCGATGAAAAAGATATTGCAAGCCTTGAACAGGGCTAACTCTTTTTTCATCATAAAAAATAAGTACTATTTTTTATTTTTCATGAGCTGATGTGCACATAACATATCAGATCAACATGGACCTGGTAATTGACCGGGATCTGAGGACCATAGACAATAACCTGACCAGCGTGGGATCTGGATGATTCAGCATTCAACATAGACAAGTCAATGCGTCAATTATTATATAATTTAACGTTATACTCATATAAAAGCTATTAATTATAACATGATTCCATATTATACTCAAAAGTAGTACATCGGTCGCACAAAAAAGGGAGTACATAAAGATGGGGAATAACAAGTACCTTAGTGCTTTTGAAAATGCTCTTATGGATATGGCAATCCATAGATTAATCGTGGATGAAAAGGGAAGAGCAGTAGACTCTGTATTCCTTGAGGTAAACGAAGCCTTTGCAAAACATATGGGATCAAGAATTGCTGATATTGCAGGAAGTAAGATCACTGAAGTAATCCCGGACATTAATGATACACCTTTAATAGAAACTTTAGGAAAAGTTGCGCTTACTGGTGAACCTGCAAGGTTTGAACAATACCTAACATCCTTAATGAAACATTTCCTCATCGATGCATACAGGATAGATGAGGATACTGTTGTCACCGTTTTACAGGACATCACAGAGCACAAAAAAACAGAGGACATGCTGAGAATAAGTGGTGAAAGACTTTCAAAGATCAATGATTGCCTGATCACTCTCAGTACTGATTATGAGACTAATATGGATGTTCTGACAGCTCTTGGTGGTCAACTTCTGGGTGGTACTTGTGCAATATACAACCGACTTAATGGGGACATGCTATGTTCAGTTGGCCAGTGGCATACACCTTCAGGCTACGTATCAGAGGATAGACCCCAGGGACACATTTGCCATGACGTAATAAAACTCGGGACATCGGAACCTTTTATGCTTCGTCACCTGGATGAAACGACTTATGCTGAAACAGATCCAAATCTGAGAGCATATGGCCTGAAGACCTATATCGGGCATCCGGTTATTTGTTGCAATGAAACCGTAGGTTCGCTATGTGTCGTCTATCAGGACGATGTAGATCCCAGTGAGGCCGACAAACAAATCCTGGGGATCATAGCCTCGGCAATTGGCAGAGAGGAAGAGCGTAAGAGCGTGGAAAGAGAATTGAAAGAGTCTTTCCAAAAGTATGAGGAATTGAGCTTTATATTCAACCGCTCGCCTGCTTGTGCCTTTGTATGGGAAATGAAAGATAAATGGCCTGTCAGCTATGTGTCAGAAAATGTATTTGATCTTTTTGGTTATGAATCGAATGATTTCACATCAGGAAGTTTCCTGTTTGCCGATATCATTCATCCGGATGATCTGTCCAGGGTGATCCAAGAGGTCCAGGATAATCTGGCTGCGGGTATAGCGGAATACAGACAGGAATATCGGCTGATCGATAAAAAAGGCGGCATACATTGGGTCGATGATAGAACATGGATCCGAAGAGACGAAAATGGTGAGCCCTTCCTCCTTCAGGGTATTTTGTGGGACATAACAGATCGCAAGAAGACTGAGAAAGAACTTAGCGAAACATCCAATATCCTGGAAGCAATGCTGGATCAATTACAGGATGCAGTAGCATTCCAGAATCCAGATCTTACAATAATGCGTTACAATAAAGCTGGCTACGAATTACTGAACATCTCACCAGAAGATGTAGCAGGTAAGAAATGTTATGAGTTAATTGGACGTGAAGAAGAATGCAAAGATTGTCAAACAAAAAAAGCCCTGAAGAGCAAAAGAATCGAAACTGCAGATCGATATGTACCTGAACTTGGTAAGTACATAAGGGCGACAAGCAATCCAATACTTGATGACGATGGAGAGATCCGATTCATAGTAGAACAGCTACAGGACATCACTGAACGTAAGCGAGCAGAAGAAGCACTGAAACATTCATATAATCTATTAAGTTATATTATCGAACACACAAGAAGTGCTGTTGCTGTTCATGACCGGAACCTGAATTATATATACGTCAGCCAGCGTTACCTGGATGAATATAAGGTCAAAAAAGACGATGTTATTGGAAAGCATCATTATGAAGTTTTCCCGGATCTGCCTCAGAAATGGAGGGATGTCCATCAGAAGGCACTTGCTGGTGAGACTCTAAATGCGGAAAACGATACTTATTTACGAGACGATGGTACGCTAGAATGGACACGATGGGAATGCAGGCCTTGGTACGAAGCAGACGAGTCAATTGGTGGCATCATCGTTTATACAGAGGTTATTACTGATAGGAAAAGAACAGAAGATGAGCTATTAAAAGCCAAAGAAGCCGCAGAAGCTGCCAGCATAGCCAAGTCTGAATTCCTTGCCAACATGAGCCATGAGATCCGTACACCCATGAATGCGATAATAGGTTTTACAGATCTGCTTACAGAAACAGAATTGAACGATGTACAAAAACACTATGCTGAAATAGTGCAAAGAAGTGGCAACTCGCTTCTTGATCTCATAGAGGATGTTTTAGATATCTCTAAGATAGATGCTGGTAAAATGGAGCTGGAGATACTGGACTTTGACCTTCGGAATCTTCTAAGAGGTTTCGTTGACACCATGAGTTTGCGCGCTCATAGCAAGGGAGTGCAACTGTCCTGCAACCTTGAAGAAGATGTTCCCTTATTGCTTCAAGGGGATCCGGGACGTTTGGCCCAGATCCTGACAAACCTTGCAGGCAATGCTATCAAATTCACTACAGAAGGGGAAGTGTCAATTCACGTTTCAATTGAATCACAGCAGAATGAAACTGTAACACTACGCTTTGCAGTGAATGATACAGGCATTGGCATTCCTGATGAGAAGATTGACCTGATTTTTGAAAAGTTCACCCAGGCAGACGCCTCGAACAGCCGTAGATTCGGTGGCAGTGGTCTGGGCCTGGCAATATCCAGACAACTGGTCAAGATGATGGGCGGGAAGATCGGTGTGGTCAGTGAAGTTGGAAAGGGATCTGAATTTTGGTTCACCGTGAAGCTGGACAAACAGTCCCAAGCAGAATGGAAAGAAAATCCAGGACATGCAGATGCACTTCAAATGAATGATCGTATATTGAACTTCCTGCTGGTCGAGGATGACCTGTACAATCAGAAAGTAGCCCAGGAAATGCTGAAAAAACTTGGATTCAATGTCAATGCTGTTAACAATGGTATCGAAGCAATAAAAGCTCTTGAAACATTTCCCTATGACCTGGTGCTGATGGATATACAAATGCCTGAAATGGATGGTATTGAAGCTACAAGGCAGATAAGGGGTCCAGAGACTCCAGGGTACTCAACAGGAACATACCAATAATTGCATTAACTGCACATGCAATACAAGGTGACAGGGAACTATTCATTGAAGCTGGAATGAATGACTGTATCCCAAAGCCAATCACATTAAAAACATTTGGAGAATTCGTGAACAAATGGAACGATATAATCGCTAAAAACAGAGAATCAACTTTGAATTGAAGGGATCACTTAACATTGAATAGAAATAACCAGAAAGAAACTTGCATCTTTGCAAGCAATGATCTGTTGGTTACAGGAAAAATACATCAATCAAAGGATAATATACTATCCTTCTAACATTCTTTTAAAAAAGTATTGTTTTTAATATATATTTCTTTTAAAACCAAACTGCAGACAGAATCATATTCTAAAAGCTCATTCCTTCAGATAATTATATATACTTAAGAAAAGAAATACATTTTAATTATATTGATATTTATCGTTGTATTTCCTGTAGTGGTTTTATTTCCATGAAAGAAAGAACAATGATCATATAGACATTTATAGGAGAGTTTATAGAGAATTTCGACAAACCCAGTCAACATTACACTAAAATATAAATAATAGGCAAATAAATTAAGTATCATGGATGA